>NZ_JBVJDL010000004.1:65783-123917 GCF_055582305.1 Streptomyces sp. NPDC042102 | reverse complement strand
GCCCCCGGCGCCCTCGCCCGGGGGGGGGGGGGGCGGCCGGGGGGGGGGGGGGGGGCGCGGCCCCCCGGCGCGCCGCGCCCCCCCGGCTCCGGCCGTGGTCCGGGTCGTCGAGCCGTGGTCCTGGTCGTCGAGGTCGTTCAGGGGCCCTTGGACCGTCAGTTCGGGCAGGACGTGTCCCGGGCGGGCCGCTCGCCCGTCGTCAGGAACGTCGTGACCGCGCGGTTGCCGCAGGCGTTGCCGTTGCCCACGTAGAGGCCGTGGCCGCCCTGTTCGACCGTGACCATCCGGGCGCGGGGACCGAGGGCCGTGCGCATCTTCAGGGCGCCGGCGTACGGGGTGGCGGGGTCGCGGCGGCTCTGGAGCATCAGCACGTTCGAGGGGCCGTCCGCCGTGATCCGGACCGGCTTTTCCGCCGGGGCGTCCTTCCAGAACGAGCACGGCAGGACGTTGACCGGCATGCCCGCGGTGAGCGGGTGCGCGGCGCGGTCCGCGGCCACCGCCCGCCGGTAGTCGTCCGCGGAAGCGGCCGGCCACGCCACGTCGTTGCAGATCACGCCGACCATGAGCGCCGCGTCCTCGTCCCGGACGGGCTGCGTCAGCTCCGGCGGCAGGACCGGGGTCTGACGCGGGTCCCGGGCGGCGGCGACCAGCCGGGCGAAGGCGGGGAAGGCACTGTCGGAGTACAGCGCGTTCTGCAGGGCCTGGCGCAGGCCGTTGCCGGTCAGCGGGGTCCCCGGTGTCGTCGACGGCTTGGGGGCCCGGTCCAGCTCCGCCGCGAGCGCCAGCACCATCGGCCGTACGTCCTGCTCCCGGTCCGCCAGCCGCAGCCCGTCCCGGTCGCGGTCGGCGTGCGCCGCCCAGGCCGCGAAGTCGGGGAACCGGTCGTCGGCGCCCCGCGCCATGTTGGCCAGCCAGCCCCGGGCCATCCGGCGCGGGTCGGGGTCGCCGGTGCTGTCGAGCACCCAGCGGTCCGTGCGCGCGGGGAACTTCTGCGCGTAGGCCGCCGCCACGTACGCCCCGTACGACGACCCCCACGCCGAGAGCTTCCGCTCGCCCAGGGCCTGGCGGAACCGGTCCATGTCGCGGACCTGGTTGGCGGTGGTGAAGCTGCGCAGCACGGGCCCGCCGTGCGTGGCGCACGCCTCGGCGATACGGCGCGAGCGCTCCACGTTCCCGGTGATGTCGCCGTCCGGGCCGGGCCAGGAGCGAAGGCTCGTCAGGTACCGGTCCTCGGGCGCCAGCCGGCAGCTCGCCGTCGTGCTGCCGCCCACGCCCCGCGGGTCGAAGGCGACGAGGTCGTACGCGCCGGCCAGCTCCCGCTGGAGGGCCGTACCCTTCTGCGCCAGCCGCTGCACGCCCGAGCCGCCGGGACCGCCCGGGAGCACGATCAGCGTGCCGCGCCGGGCCTCCGGCCGGTCGCTGCGGATCCGGGTGACGGCGATGCTGATCTGCGGGCCGCCGGGGTCGCTGTAGTCGAGCGGTACGGGCAGGTCCGCGCACTCCTGCGCGGCGGGACCGTCGGGCTTGGCGCAGGGGTGCCAGACGAGCGGGGGGACCTGGGCGCTCGCCGCGACGGTGGGGGCGGCGGCCGCGGTGGCGGCGACGGGGGAGAGGGTGGCCGCGACGGCGGCGACGGAGGCGGCGAGGAGCAGGGTCTTCTTCGTGCTGTTCGCGTAAGTCGTCATGGGGCAAGCCTTGTTGACCATGGCGCGCGGCCCCATCCGGCGGCCCGGTCGGCCCGGGGTGGGGGTATCCCCCGCCCCCGGGCCCGCAGCGGGGCCCGGGGACGGGGGCGGGGTCAGTCCGTCACCACCAGATGACGGCGTACCCGTTGCCACCGTCCGTGCCGGGGGAGCCGGGTGCGCCGACGGCGACGCCGCCCGCGCCGCCCGCGCCGCCGTTGCCGCCGACCGAGGCGCCCGGCGGCAGCTCGACGATGCCGTCGACGGCTGCGCCGCCCGCTCCGCCGACCGTGCGGTCGGCGCTGGTGGTGCCGTCCGCGCCGGTCCGCAGGACACCGGGCTTGGCACAGAACCCGGTGCCGCCCTCGCCGGCCGTACCGGGCGCGCCGGCCGTGGCGCCGCCGCCACCGCCACCACCGCCGCCGCCACCGCCGCTCGCGGAGACCAGCTGCGCGTCGTCGGGCGCGGTCAGGGTCGTCGTACCGCCGGCGAGGCCGTCGGTGCCGGCCGTGCCGGGCGCACCGCCCGAGCCGGCGGGTCCGCCGGTGCCGTTGTCGCCGCCGGTGCCGATGTCCACCCGGTACTCGTTGTGCGGCTTGACCGAGACCTCGCACCAGGCGAAGCCGCCGGCGCCGCCGCCACCGCCCGCGCCGCCGTCACTGCCGTTCGGCTCGCTGCCGCCCCCGCCGCCACCGCCGCCGCCGCCCGCGGCGCCCCAGATCTGGACGAACACGGACTTGACGCCCTTGGGCGGGGTGAAGGTGCCGTCCGCGGTGAACTGCCGCAGGCCGTGCGGGAACTGCTTGGCCGCCTTCTTCGGGGGCGGGGGGTTCCTGGGGGTGTCGTCCGCGGAGGCGGCCGGACCGGCCAGCAGCTGGCCGGTGACGGCCGTGGCGGCCGCCAGACAGACGAGGAGGACCCGGGAGCGACCCCGGGACCGTGGTGTGCGAGGGACCTGATGGCTCACGTTCGTGCCTTCCTGCCCCACCGGCGGCGGACGCCGCGCGGGGGCGGACAGAGGGGACAGCGTGGGGTGCGGGGATCCGCACGGAGCAGATCCCACAGCCGCCCGCGCCGCCGCGCGGGCCGACAGGGCCGTGACGTGCGCCAGCCAGGTGAGCACGTTGCGCCGGTCGGCTCGTCGTACGGGTGAACGGAGGGGGAACGGGTCCACGGATGGCCGAGCCGGCTGCCGGACGGTCCCGCGCCCCGGTCCGCCCCGCCGGGTCCGAGGGGGCGTCCGGTGGCCGGGCCGGAGTCCGGGCCGCGCCGCTGACCTGCGGCTCCTGAGGAGAATTCACCCGTTCGGCCCTCTGTGGGTCGCTGATCCGGGCCGCCGGGCGGACGCTCAGTCCGTACGGACGGAGGACCAGTCCGTACCCGAGACGGAGGTTTGTCATGACGACCGCACCGGGAAACGCATCCACACCCGGATCGGGCCACCGGTCCGGTCAGGGCGCCAGTTCCTCGCACAACGCATGGGCCGCCGGCGGCACGACGTTCGCCGGTGTCCTCATGATCGTCGTCGGCCTGTTCGGCATCTTCGAGGGGATCAGCGGCATCGCCTCCGACGAGGTGTACCAGCGTCTGGGCTCCTACGTGTTCAAGTTCGACCTCACCACCTGGGGCTGGATCCACCTGATCCTGGGCATCCTCGTCCTCGTCACCGGTATCGCCATCCTCACCGGCAAGGAATGGGGCCGGGTGGTGGGCATCGGCCTGACCGCCCTGTCGATGATCCTGCACTTCATGTGGCTGCCCTGGGCGCCGCTGTGGTCGATCGTCGCCATCGCGATCGGCGTGTTCATCATCTGGGCGCTGTGCAACGACAAGAGCGACCAGATGCTCTGAGCCCGGCGCGCCGTGGCCCCTGGCGACGGCACCGTCGTACCTCCCCCGCACCCGCACCCGCCACCGACGCCTGTCGGCGGCGGGTGCGAGGATCGTCCGCATGATCAGTCTGCTGCCCGCCGACCCGCATTCCTCGACCACCTACGTCGCCTGGGCGCGGGCCCACGACCCCGGCGCCGAGGCCGTCGCCGTGGCGGAACTCGACGCGGTGCGCGACGAGGTGCACGGCGCGTGGCAGAAGCCCGGCCGATGCGTCGACGCGCTCCGCCGCCGGGCCCGGCGGCTGCCGCACCACCACCTGCCGTGGTTCTGGGACACGGTGGGACACCGGCTGACCGGCCTCTCCGCCCGGTACGCGGGCCGGGCGTACGCACTGGCCCGGCAGGCCGAGCAGGAGCACCGCCTGCCGGTCGACGCCGGCTACCGGCGGGCCAACGCCCTGCTGTTCGCCGCCCGGGGCGCGCTGCCCGCCAAGGAACTGGGCGACCACCAGGCGTGGTTGTCGGCTACCTTGGAACCGGCGGCCGCGCACCGGGAGTTCATGACCTTCCTGACGGCCTGGGCGGCCTCGCCCGCCGACCTGCCGGCCGATCTGGTCCGCCGGATCCGCTCCTCCGCCCGCGGCGCGGGACTCGGCGGCGCCGACGAGGCACGGGTGCTCGGCGAGGTCCTGGCCGGGGCCCGCGGCAAGGCCGTACCGGACCGGGTCCTGGACGCGGCCACCCCGCTGTTCGAGGCACACCCGCCCACCGACGCGGTCCGCACCGGCCTGCTGGAGATGTTCCCCGCCACGTACGGCGACGCGGACGCCTGGCTGAGGCTGCTGCGGGCCTCCGGGGCGGTCACGGCCGCGGCTGCGGGCCGGATCGTCCCCGACGGCGGACTCGCGGCCTGGCTCGGCCGGTTCGCCTTCCTGTACTCGTACCAGCACCACGCGGGCGGCGGGGTCTCGGTCCGGCCGATGGCGCCGCACCTGTTCGAGGTCGTGGCCGAGCTCGCCCCCGCGCTGGCGGCCGCGGGCGTCGCCGCGCGGATCCACGAGCGGCACCACCGGCGCACCGGTCTCGACGCCGACCTGCTGGACGCGTGCCTCGCGCACGGGGTGCCGGTGGCCGACCCCGGGGACCAGGTCGACCTGGTGTTCTGGGGCGAGCGGTCGCGGCGCGACCTGGCCGCGCTCGCGCAGGACCCGGTGTTCGGCCCCCGCCTCGAAGGCACCGTGCACGCGGGCCTGCGCGACCATCTCAGCCGGGTCCGGCGGCCCGGCTCGGCCATCAGCCTGCTGCCGGGCAACACCGGCATCGAGGCCGGGGTGCACACCCGGATCGGCGCTCTGCTCGACACCCTCGCCGGCGGCGGCCTGCGGGCCGCCGAGGAGGCCACGGAGGAGCTGTTCACGCTGCTGGACCGGCCGACCGCCCGGGCCCTGGACGGGATCGAGGAGGCGCTCGCCGGCCTCGACCTCGTCGGGCCGCTGGCGCGCGCCCTGCGCGGCGGACTCCCGGAGGAGCTGGGCTGGCCCGCGCTGGACGAGGCGGTCGCCGGGTTCGGCCCGGCCGGAGTCAGCGGAGTGACCTGCACCTGGCCGGTGCTGACGGTCTTCGGCACCGACCGCGCCGTGGCCGTCGGGCCCTCGGGACGGCGCGCGGAGTGTTCCTTCACGGTGCCGGACGATACGACGATGCACACCGTGCACTACGCCGGCGGCGCCTTCCTCGTCGGCTTCACGCGCGCCGCCGACCCGCACTCCTGCGACAGCGCGTTCTGGGCGCACGCCCCGCACGAGGTCTTCACCCCGCAGGACACCTCCGGGCTGGTGCCGTACGGCGGGATCATCGACGGCGCGCTCGGCTTCCAGTTCGAGAGCGCGGACGGCGGCGGCCGGCACGACGGCGAGCGGGTGCTGCGGCCCGGCGACCGCCACGGGATCGCCGACGCCGAACTCCAGCTCGGCGACGGCGCCCGCATCTGGAGCGCCGGGGTCTTCCGCCGCGACGGGTGGCGGCCGGTCGACCCGCGCACCGGCGAGCGGCTGGCCGCCGCGCCGCTGCCGGACTTCCCCGGCCGCCCGGCCGCCGCCGACGGCCCCGACGGCGACGGAGACGAGCGGGGCATGGAGCTGTTCACGGAGTGGCTGACCCTGGCACCCCTGCCCGCCGGCCGGACCTGGTCGCCGCTCGGACAGCGCGACGCGCTGGTGGGCTGCCGGGTGCTGAACCGGACGGGGCAGCGCGGCCCGTCACCGCGGGAGTTCCTCCTGGAAGGCATCGACGGCCGGAAGGCCACCTTCCGGGGCGCCCGGCCCGGACTGCGGCCCTGGGGCATCGCCGAGGTCGCCGAAGGGGCCGAGCGGGGCGTCCTGGAGGGCTGCGTGCAGAGCATCCGCTGCCACTCCGCCACCGACGGATCCCTGCTGTGGGAGGTGCGCGGCTTCCCCGACGTCAAGCACGACCGCCGCGGGCACACCCCCGCCGCGGCGAACCCGCTGCTCTTCCCGCCGCCGGCCTTCTGGCACCTGCTCGCCCCGCGCGACGCGGCCACCTCCGCCGCGCTGCGCGCCGCCGGGGACGGGGCGGCCGCGCACCTGCTCGCCGCCGCCGTGCGCGAGGCCGGGCGGGAGGGGCCCGAACCGGCCGCCGTGCGCGGGCAGGTGCTGCCCGGGGTGCGCGAGCCCGTCGTGGCCGCGGCGGTGCTGCGTGCCGCCCGGCGGGCCGCCGCCGTCCTGCGCCGGCGCGAGGAGCTGTCCCGGAAGGTGGCTCTGCTGCGCGAGGATCCCGCCGTCACCCTGCCCCGCGAGGCCTCCGACACCGCGCTGACGGCCGCCCTGCACGGGCTGCTCCACGACCCCGACTGCTTCACCGCGGCCCCGTCGCTGCCGCATCCCGCGACGCTCACCGCGATCGCGGCCGACGGCCTGCACCTGCGCGGCGCCCTCGACGACGAGCGGCGCCGGCTCGCCCCGCCCGCGCCGCCGGCCGACTGGACGGTGCTGACCGGATCGATCGACGCGGCCGCCTGGCGCGCCGTCACCGCCCCCACGGACGCGGCGGACCGGGCGGCGCTGGAGGCCCTGCTGGCCGTGTGGAGCGGGCAGCCGTTCGCCGAGGCCGGCGGTACCTGGCGCACCGGCCGCGTGGGCCCCGACAGCCCGGTGGCCACCCCGGCGGGCGGTGCCGTGGTGGCCCCCGGGCGTCACCGCGCGCCCGTACGCCGCTTCGTGCAGCGGGCCGCGGAGCCCGTGCCCGAGGGCGCCGAGGACTGCCGGACGGTGACGGTCGCACGGGACGACGCCGGGCGGCTGGCGCGTCTGCTGGACCTGCTGGCGGCCAGGGGACCCCTCGCCGCGCCCGCCGAAGCCGTCACCGCGTTCTCGCGGCGCACCGGCGCGCGCCGCGCGGTCGCCGCGCTCGCCCTGGGCGGCCTGCCCCGGGCCGCCGAGCTGGACGCGCACACGAAGAAGCTCGCGTCGGCGCCTTTCAAGGCCACCGGGGACGCCGCCGCCGAGTACGAGGCCGCCTTCCGCGCCCTGGGCGCGGAAGGCCGCCGCGAGGTGCTCGCGGCCGGGCTCCCCGAGGATCCGGCCGGCCTGTGGGAGGAGCCGGGGGCCATGGTCGCGGCGGCCGAGCGGATGGCCGAGGTCTGGGTCCGGCGGCTCGGTGCCCGCGATCACGTCGACGACGCACTCGCGGACGCCCTGGAAACCGGGCTGGGCCTGGGCCGGGACTGGGCCGGGCGGCTGGCGTCCGGGCCCGCCGGCGAGCCCGCCGGCGAGGGCGCCGCCGGGCACGGCTGGACCCTGGTCCGTGGCGGGCGGTCCGGTGTCGACGTGCACCGCGTGGCCGCGGACGGCACGCTCGGCGAGCGGGAAAGCTCCTACCGCGGCCCGCACCTCGCGGCCGCGAGCGCCGTGGTGTGGGCCCTGACCGAGCGGCCGGTGGGCGACCCCGCCGTCGCGGGCGCCACCGCCCTGTACGAGCGGCTGCGGGAGCGGCTGCGCGACCCCGCGCTGATCGTGCCGGCCGGAACGTGGTGGCGCCGCGCCGACCCGCGGGCCGTCGACGCGTACGTCGGCCCGCGCCGGTACCCGGTGGCGGACCATCCCGGGCGGCCGGCCGACGCGGACGCCCCCGAGGCCGTCGTCCACGACGACGGGCTGCTGCTCCTGTCCGTCCCGGACGGCGAGATCTTCCTGCGGCCCGCGGCCCTGGGCGACCCCGAGCGCCTCGCACGGGCTGAACGGCTCGCGGCCGACCACGGCCTGCCCGGCCTGGCACGGACGCTGAACCGTCTGAAGGCCCTGTACGACGGCGGGGTGGCGCGCATGGTGCACCGGGCCGCCCACTCACCCGTCCCGGCGGGCCGGTACGAGGCCGACCCGCGGCTGAGCGCCCCGGACCTGGTCGCCGAGGTGGCCGCCGCCCTGTCCGTCGGTGCGGACGCGGCGGCGCTGTACCTGCAGCTGCTCGCCCTGCCGCGCCCCACCGACCGGCACGTGCGGGAGTGGAACGGCTGGACGGCCGCCCGGCACAAGGCGGTCCAGGCCGAACTGGTCGCCTCGGGCGCGGTGGTGGCGGACCGACGCCCGCGGGCCGGCCGTACGGCCTTCGTGCCCGGCCCGTGGACCGAGTTCAAGGCCCCCCACCTGCCCCTGGAGACGGACAAGCTGGAGCCGTTGCTGGCGGTGGCGTCCTACGGCAAAGAGCCCGACGCCCCGTACCTGCGTCTGCTCCCGACGCTGCCGCTGCACGAACTCTTCGGTCAGGCCTGGCGGACCTCCCGGGGGAAGTGAGGCCGCCCCGCCCGCACCGCCCGCCCCGCCCGCTCCGGCCCCGGAGGCCGTCCCGCCCGCCGCCCCGCACCGGGGGCGGGCCGGCGCCGGGGTCCCTTCCCGGACGGTCCCGGTGGCCACCGGACGCGCTCACCCTCGCGGGTCCGGCGGCCCCACGGTGCGCGTCGGTAACGTCAGCCGGACCTCGAATCCCCCCTCGCGCCGTGCCCCGGCGGTCAGGGAACCCCCGCAGAGCGTGGCCCGCTCCCGCATACCGATCAGCCCGTACCCCGACCCCGGCACGGGCACGGCCGGACCGGGAGGGCTGCCGGCCGCCCGCCCCGCGTCCCGCACCGTCACGTGCAAGGCGTCCGGCAGGTAGGTCAGTTCGACCTCGGCCCGGGTGGGGGCCGCGTGTCTGACCACGTTCGTGAGCGCCTCCTGGATGACCCGGTAGGCGCACAGATCCAGCCCCGGCGCGAGCCGGCGCTGCCGGCCGGACGTCCTGAACTCCACCGTGACGTCGGCCGCGGGCATCCGCTCGATCAGCCGGCCGAGGCTGCCCAGACCCGGCAACGGGGCGGTCGGCGGCGGGTCGCGGTCCCCGTCGCCCTCCCCGTGCTCCCCGGGCCCGTCCACGCGCAGCACGCCCAGCATCCGGCGCATCTCCTCCAGGGCCTCCCGGCTGGCGGCGGTCGCCGCGCCGAGGGCCGAGCGGGCGGTGGCGGCGTCGGAGACGAACACGTACGAGGCGAGGCCCGCCTGTACGGAGACGACCGACATGTGGTGCGCGACCACGTCGTGCAGTTCGCGCGCTATCCGCACCCGCTCGTCGACCACCGCGCGCCGGGCCCGTTCCGCCTGTTCGTGCGCCAGCTGCGCGCTCAGCCGGCGCAGTTCGGCGTTCTGCTGGGCGAGCCTGCGCTGGGTGTAGCCGACCACGACGGCGAGGCCCGGCACCAGGGCGGCCTGTGCCGCCACCAGGGCCGCGGGCAGCCGCCCGGCGATGCCGCTGTGCACGACCATCGCCATGGTCAGCGCGACCGCGCCCGCGGACACCCGGGGCGGGCGCAGCGCGACCACGCCGACCAGTGCGAGCGCGGGACCCCACCAGTTCACCGACGGCTGGTAGCCGACCGCGAGATACGTCGTGTACGCCGTCCCGGAGGCGAGCAGCACGGTCGCGGGCGCGCTGCGGCGGAACGCCAGGGGCAGCGCCGTCAGGCACGTGAGCAGGTAGGCCCAGGCGTCGAAGGGCACCCACCCGGCCGGGTGGTACTGGTGCCCGGCCACACAGCCGCTCGCCCCGACGACGAGGACGATCCCGCCGTCGACCGCGCGCCGCATGGCGACCGGTCCCGGCCGCCGTAACCTCCCCATCGCCCGCACCCGCAGGAGGGTAGTCCCCGGGCGCCCCGGCGTCGTCAACTCATCGGTTGATCCTGCGCCCGCACCCGCCCCCGCACCCCGGGCCGGTGACCGGACATGCACCCCCTTACACCCCGCCTGCGGGCGAACGTAACCATGTGGTGGGAATTGGTCATTTCTTTTTTCCGGCGTGACTTTCTCCGCCCACCCCCGAAACGCCCTCTGTCCACGGATTGGACGGGGTCGTCCGGCGTCGCGCGCCGTTCCCAGAGCGGTCCGAACCGGCCAACGCGCCCGCTTACGGGACATTAAGGCGGATGCAGCCCGGATCGGCCCATGCTTATGGTGCGCAGGCGGGAATGAACCGGACGAAGCTCTGAGCCGGGGATGGGCTCGTGCACCAACCGGCGGCCCATCGCCGGCGAACGGGGGAAGCACATGTCACTCGTCGACGCCGTCTTGACCAAGGCCTTACGCACCACACCTCTCCGCCACCTCCAACTCGCCTACCAGGGACGTGTCCAGCGCGTCGGGCTCAAACTCGAGGAGCACGGCGCCACCGGGTCCATCAAGGACCGCACCGCCGTCGGGCTGCTGCGCGCCCTGCACGAGGAACGACCCCTCACACCCGGCACCGTGGTCGTGGAGTCGACTTCCGGCAACCTGGGCCTGGCCATGGCGAACCTGCTGGCCGCCATGGACTGCTCCTTCATCGCCGTCGTCGACCTCAAGACCCCCCTGACCACCCGCCGCACCCTCGAGGACAGCGGCGCCCGCGTGGTCGTCGTGGACGAGCCCGACGGCCAGGGCGGTTACCTCCTCAGCCGGCTGCGCACCGTCCAGCGGCTGTGCGAGCGCCATCCGGAATACCGCTGGCCCGACCAGTACGCCAACCCCGCCTCGCCGGCCGTGCACCGTGCCACCACCGGACCCGAACTCACCGAGCAGGCCGGCCCGGACCTGTCGGCCGTCTACGTGCCCGTCTCGACCGGCGGCACCTTCGCCGGCGTCGCGGCCCACCTGCGCACCCACCGCCCCGACGTCACCCCCGTGGCCGTGGACCTGCGCGGCTCCCTGGCCCTCGGCGGCAGCGCGGGCCGCCGCCTGATACCCGGGATAGGGGCCAGCCGCCCCTCCGCCTTCCTGCCCGCGCCGCACACCCACCGCAGCGTGCACGTCGACGACGTGGAAGCCATGGCCGTGTGCCGGATCCTCGCCGAGGACCTCGGCCACGAACTCGGCGGGTCCAGCGGCTGCGTACTGGCCGCCCTCCTGGCCGACATGGCCCAGGGCCGCCTCGATCCGGGACTGCCGGTCTGCCTGGCCGCCGACGGCGGACGCAAGTACCGCGACACCGTCTTCTCGGACACCTGGGCGAGCCGGCACGGCATCCTCACCGACCTGACCCGCGCCACGGACCGGCTGCGCCGCGACGGCCTGCGCTTCTCGATCCGGCAGTACCAGGAGCACCACACCCCATGACCGAGAGCACGACCGAGCCCACGACGCCCGAGCAGCGGGAGCGGGGCGGGAGGTACGCGCGGTTCCTGCCGCTCGTCCAGACCGCCACCCTGATCGAGTGGACCGGGACCGGCCTCTTCCTGGCCGTCTCGACCATCTACTTCGTCAAGGTGGTCCACCTCAGCACTGCCTCCGTCGGCACCGGCCTGACCATCGGCGGCGCCCTGGCCGTCGCGGCCTCGGTCCCCATCGCCCGGCTCGCCGGGCACTGGGGACCGCGCACCACGCTGACCGCGATCATGCTGCTGCGCGCGCTGGCCACGGTCGGCTACCTGTGGGTGGACGGATGGTGGAGCTTCCTCGCCGTCGTCACCGTCATCGCGATCACCGAGCAGTCCTCGCCTCCGCTGGTGCAGGCCTACGTCGGGGCCCGCGCCCCCCAGGACCTGCGGGCCAAGGTGATGGCCGTCCAGCGGACCGTCGTCAACCTCGGCATCAGTCTGGGCGGACTGATCGCCGGCGTCGCCCTGGGCACCGGCGACGCGGACGCCTTCCGTCCGCTGCTCATCGGCGGCGCCGTCGCGTACGTGGTCGTGGCCGCCGTCTTCGCCTTCTCCCGGGGCCAAGAGGGCGCCCCCGCGCCCGAGACCACCGGGGTGGGCGAGCTGCTGAAGGACCGGGTGCTGCTGGGCTTCACCGCCTACAACGCCCTGGTCTCGCTGTGGATGCCGGTGCTCAACGTGGCCTTCCCGCTCTGGCTCGTGACCGCCACCGACGTGCCCGAGCGCTACGTCGGCATCCTCTACGCCGTCAACACGGTGCTCTGCATCGCCCTGCAGTACCCGCTCAACCGCTGCTACAGCACGGCCCGCCGGGCCTGGCTGTCCTACGCCGTCGCCGCCGCCGTCCTCGGCTGCGGAGCCCTGGCCTTCGCGGCGGCCCCGCAGTTCGGGCAGCGCGGCGCGCTGCTGGTGCTCGGTGGCGCCGTCGTCCTGCTGACCTTCGCCGAGCTCCTCCAGGTGGGCGCCTCCTGGACGCTCTCCTTCGACCTGGCCCCGCCGCACGCCCGCAGCGCGTACCTCGTGCTGTTCAACACCAGCCGTACCGTCGCCAACCGGGTCGCCGGCCCGGTGCTCATGACCGGCGTGGTCCTCGCCCTGGGCACCGCCGGCTGGGTGGTGCTGGCGGGCGTGCTGCTGCTGGGCGCCCTGGTGCCGCTCGTGGTCCTGCGGCGTACGGGCGCCGCGCCCGTCGCGCCCGCCGCGCCCACGGACGCAGCGGCCGAGCCCGCCACGGGCGCCCGTACGCACGACTGAGACCCCGTCCCCGTACCGAACGCACACCCACGCAGACCCCACAGCACCCCGACGGCCAGGATCCCGCGTGATCCCGGCCCGGCATCCGTACGCCGCACGGCGCCCCGGAGCGCCCCGGAACCCTCACACGCCCTCAAGGAGGCCGTCTCCCCATGGACTTCGAGCGTTATCCCGACACCCCGTTCCGCTACCTCACCCGCGCGGACGTCGTCGCGGCCGCCCACGGCGTGGACATCGTCCAGGCCGTGGCCGACGCCCTCCTCCTGCACGCCTCCGGCCAGTCCGTCCTGCCCGAGGAGGCCTACCTGGGCTGGACCACCCCGGAGGGCGACTCCGCCCGCCTGCTCGCCATGCCCGGAGCCCTGACGCCCACCGGCGAGCGGCCGGTCATCGGCATGAAGACGATCAACGCCTCGCTGGGCAACCCGGACCGCGGCATACCCCGATCGCAGGGCTTCACCCTGCTGCTGGACCCGGAGACCGCCCGGCCCCGCGCCCTGATGGAAGCCGCCTACATCAGCGCCATGCGCACCGCCGCCGTCAGCGCCCTCGCCGTCCGCCACCTGGCCGCCGACGCCCCGAGCAGCCTGGCCCTGATCGGCTGCGGCCCGCTCGCCCGCGCCCACGCCCAGCTGCTCCTGCGCACCGTGCCCACCCTGCGCCGGATCACCCTGTACGACCTCGCGCCCGACCGGGCCAAGGACCTCGCCGCCCACCTCGCGACCCTCCCCGGGGCCGCGGACGTCGAGACCCGGCTCGCCCCCGGCCCCCGCGAGGCGGTCCACGACGCCGACCTCGTCATCCCGGTCACCACGGTGACGCAGGGGTACATCGAGCCGGACTGGCTGCGGCCCGGCGCCCTGGTCTGCCACGTCTCCCTCGACGACCTGACCGAGGCCGCCGTACTGGCCGCCGACACCCTCGTCGTCGACGACTGGAGCCTGGTGCGCGACGACCCCCGGCGCCTGCTCGGCCGGATGCACCGCGCCGGGACCCTGCTGGGCCCCGACGGCACCCCGCGCGAGGGCGTCACCGCCCGGCCGGACGCCCGGGCCGTCGACGCCACCCTCGGCGACGTGATCGCCGGCCGGCACCCCGGCCGCCGCGACCCGGACGAGGTCATCGTCAGCAACCCCTTCGGCATGTCGGTCCTCGACGTCGCCGTCGCCGACCGTGTCCACGCCCACGCCGAGGCCACCGGCCTCGGCTCCCTGCTCCCGCTCTGAGAGGCGCCCCGCGATGACGATCGACCGGAACATCCAGGAAATCAACCGCACCATGTGGTCCTACGGCGAGTACCGGCACGTCGCCGACCTGCTGCGGCCCGGCGCCGAACTCCTCGTCGACCGGCTCGCCCCGGCGCCCGGGACCCGCCACCTCGACGTGGCCACCGGCAACGGCAACGTCGCCCTGCTGTCCGCGTGGCGCGGGGCCGTCGTCGACGGACTCGACCTGACCGACGAGTTCTTCCCCGACGCCCGCGCCCGCTTCGCCGAGGCCGGGGTCACCGTTGCCCTCCACCAGGGCGACGCCCAGGAACTCCCCTTCCCCGACGCCTCGTTCGACCTGGTGACCTCCACCTACGGCGTGCAGTTCGCCCCCGACCACGCGGCCGCCGCCGGTGAGATGGCCCGGGTGCTGCGCCCCGGCGGCCGCGTCGGCATGTGCAACTGGACGGCCCGCAGCTGGACCGCCCACTTCCAGGCGATCCTGTCCTCCTACTTCGCCTCGCCCACCGGCCACCAGGGCCAGCCCATGCTGTGGGGCGACGCGGACTACCTCGGCGAGCTGTTCGGCCCGGAGTTCGCCGTCACCGCCGAACGGCGCGAGCTGTTCTACCCGTTCGCCACCGCCGAGGACCTCGTCGCCTTCTTCGAGAACTGCTTCGGCCCCTGCATCGCCGCGAAGAACACCATCTCCCCGGCCTCCCGCTGGAAGGAACTGCGCGCGGAGATGGTGGAGATGACCGAGACCTTCCACACCACCGACGCGCGCGGCACCGGCGTACCCGTCGAGTACCTGCTCGTGGTCGCCGAGAAGAAGGGACAGCAGTGATCAGCCCGTCCGACCCGCCCGGCCTGCCCGGTCACTACCGCCCGCTGCCACTGGCCGAAGGCGCCCGCGAGCAGGCCCTCGCCGCGGCCCTGACCCGCAGCGAGCCCTACGCCCTGGACCGCGGCGTGTACGCGTACGTCGAGGAGCACGCGGCCGCCCACCCCGACCGGATCGCCGTCGAGGACGGCGCCGACAGCATCGGCTACGCCGCCCTGGCCGACCGCATGCACCGCGCTGCCGCAGGCCTCGCGGCGGCCGGCGCCGGACCGGGCCGGATCGTCGCCGTCGGCGGCCGCCGCGGCGCCGACGTCATCACCGCCTTCCTCGCGCTGGAACTGCTCGGCGCCGTCTACCTGCCCGTCGACGCCGGCTGGCCCGCCGCCCGGGTCGAGTCCCTCCTCACCGACAGCGGCGCGGTCCTCCTCGTCACCACCGGCGGCCCCGCCGACCGGGAGGCCCTCGTCAAGGGCGCGGCCGCCGCCGGCACCCCGGCCATGCCCCTGCCGACGGACGCCGAGCCGTACCGCCGCCCCGCCCCGCCGGCCCCCGACGAGGTGCGCTACGTCCTGTACACCTCCGGATCCACCGGCCGCCCCAAGGGCGCGGCCGTCGAGCACCGGGGCATGCTCAACCACCTGTGGGCCAAGGTCGACGACCTCGCACTGACCGCCGACGACCGGCTCGCCCAGACCGCCCCCCTGAGCTTCGACATCTCCGTCTGGCAGATGCTCGCGCCCCTGCTGACCGGCGGCCGGGTCCAGATCTACGACGACACCCGGGCCCAGGAGGGCGCGGCCCTGCTGGAAGCGGCCGGCCGGTCCGGCACCACCGTCCTGGAGACGGTTCCCACCCTGATCCGCTTCCTCCTCGACGCCCATGACGCCACCGGCGCCCGGCCGCCCGCCCTGCGCTGGATGATCGCCACCGGCGAGGAGCTGCCGCCCGCCCTGGCCCGCCGCTGGATCGACGCCTTCCCGGCGGTCCGGCTGCTCAACGCGTACGGCCCCACCGAGTGCTCGGACGACGTGACCCACGCGGTGCTCACCGTCCCCGGCCCGGACGTCCGCCACCTGCCGATCGGCTCCCCGGTCGGCAACGCCGACCTGTACGTCCTGCGGGAGGAGGCGGACGGCCGCTGGCAGGCCTGCGCGCACGGCGAGCCCGGCGAACTCTTCGTCGGCGGCGTCGTCGTGGGCCGTGGCTACCTCGGCGACCCGGACCGTACCGCGGCCGCCTTCTTCGCCGACCCCTTCACCGCCGGCGCGGGCGGGAGCGGCGGCAGCGGCCGGCTGTACCGCACCGGCGACGCCGCCCGGGTGCTGCCCGACGGGCAGCTGGAGTACCTCGGCCGCGTCGACCGCCAGGTCAAGATCGGTGGCGTCCGCATGGAACTCGCCGAGATCGAGGCGGTCCTGGGCGCGCACCCGCAGGTCGCCGCCTGCGCGGTCACCGTCCGCACCCCCGCCGCCGACGGCGCCCTGGTCGCCCGCGAGAGCGCCCACACCCCGGCCGCCGCCGGCCCGCCCCGGCTGGTGGCGTACGTCGCCCCGGCCGACGGCACCGACCCCGCACCGCAGGCGCTCGCGGCCCACCTGGCCGAGCGGCTGCCGGCCCCCATGGTCCCGCGCACCTTCGTGACGCTGTCCGCGCTGCCGCTCACCGGCAACGGCAAGACCGACTACCGGGCGCTGCCGGAACCGCCGCGCCGCGGCCGCCCCGACGACCGCCCCTACACCGCACCGCGCGGCGCCGCCGAGACACGGATCGCCGAGTGGATCGCGGAGATCCTGGGCACCGGCCGGGCCGGCCGCGAGGACTCCTTCCTCGCCCTGGGCGGGGACTCGCTCCAGGCGATGCGGCTGCTGGCGCGGCTGCGCCCGGCGGGCTCGCGGGCCACGCTGCGCGACGTCCTGGCCGACGGCAGCCCGGCCGCGCTGGCGGCCCTGGGCTGGCAGGCCGCGGAGACCACCCCGGTGACCGGCGTGGCGGCACCCGCCGCACCACGGCCCGGGGCGCCCCGTACCCGCCCGCTCACCCCGCAGCAGGCCGGCGTCTACTTCCACTGGCGGCTCGACCCGGACAGCCCCTACTACAGCTACCAGGGCTCCCTGGAACTCCAGGGCCCCCTCGACCCGGCGCGCCTGGCGCGCGCCTGGCAGACCCTGCTCGCCGAGAACCCGCACCTGCTGGCCCGCTACGAGGAGTCGGGGGAGGCCGGGGAAGTGGTCCACCACTACCCGCACTGGCCGGTCCCGGAACTGGCCGCCGCCCGCGACACCACCACCGAGGAGTACCGCCGCCACGCCGCCGCCGAGGCCGCCCGCCCCTTCGACCTGACGGCCCAACCCGCCCTGCGGGCCGAGCTGTTCCGGCTGCCCGGCGGCTCCCACCGGCTGCTGCTCACCCTCCACGAGCTGCTCCTGGACGGCTGGGGCGCCACCGTCCTCTTCCAGCGCCTCACCGAGCTGTACGCCGGCCGGGCGGAGGTCCCCGACCCCGAGCACGCCACCCGCTACGACCGCTACCTCGACGACCAGCAGAGCCTGCTCGCCACCGAGGAGGTCGCCGCCGCCGGACGGTACTGGAGCCGGCAGCTCGCCGGGCGCCTGCCCGTCCTGGAGATCGCCCAGAAGCAACGCCCGGCCGCCCCCACCTACCGCGGCGAGATCGTCGAGGCGGTCATCGACGCCGAACTCACCACCCGCCTGCGGGCGGCCGCGCTCACCGCGTCCACCACCGCCTTCGTCCCGCTGCTGGCCGCCTACGCGCTGGCCCTCGGCTACTACGGCGACGCCGACGAACTCGTCGTCGGCGCCCCGATGGCCGGCCGCGAACGCCCGGCCGCCGCCCAGGTGCCCACGTTCATGCTGGCCATGCTGCCGCTGCGGCTGCGCCTGGACCCCGGGGCCACCCTGGCCGACTTCACCGCCCACGTCCGCGACACCGTCTACGACGCCTACACCGCCGCCGACCACCCCTTCGGCTGGACCCTGCGCCGGCTGGACCTCACCTCCCGGAGCACCTCGGCGACCCCGGTGTTCCAGACGATGCTCAACATGCTGCCGTACCCGGCCCGCGAGAGCACCGCCGAGGGCGTCACCTTCCGCTTCGTCGAACTCGACACCGGCTACACCAAGTACGACTGCGCCCTCTACGTCCAGCCGCACGGCCCCGACGAGCTGCTGCTGCAGTACGCCTACCAGCGGGAACTGCTGGACGCCGGCACCGGACGCAACGTACTGGACTCCACCCTCGCGGCCCTGCGCGCCCTGACCGACCCGGGGCGCGCCGCGGCCACCACCCTCCGTTCCCTCGACCTGCTGCCTGGAGCCGGACACCGATGAACACCTCCCCGACGCCCACCGCCCCCGCCACCCTGCTGCACCGCTTCGCCGGGCAGGTGGCCGACCGCCCCGACGCCGTCGCCCTCCGCCACGCCGGCACCACCCTCACGTACGCCGAACTCGACGCGTGGAGCGGCCGGCTGGCCGCGCGCCTGGCCGCCCGAGGCGCCCGCCCCGGCACGCTGGTCGCGCTGGCCGCCGACCGGGGACCCGCCGCCGTCGCGGGCGTCCTGGCCGTCATGAAGACCGGGGCCGCCTACCTCGGGCTGGACCCGGCGATACCCGTACGCCGCCAGCGACGCATGGTCGAGGAGGCCGGGCCGGGCATCGTCCTGGCCGAACCGGGCCTGGACCAGTTCCCCACCCTCGACGCCCCCCGCGTCGCCCTGGCCCCGCTGGCCGACGGGCCGCTGCACCAGGCACCGGAGACGGAGCCGGACGAGGACGACCTCTTCCACATCGTCTACACCTCCGGAACCACCGGAAACCCCAAGGGCGTACGCATCAGCCGCCGTTCGGTCCGCGGCCGGCTGGAGTGGATGTGGCGCGACCACCCCTTCGGCCCCGACGCCGTCCTCGCCGTCCAGAAGTCCGTGGCCCTGGTCGCCTCGCCCTGGGAACTCCTCGGCGGCCTCCTGGCCGGCATCCCCTCCGTGGTCCTCTCCGGCGACGAGGTCCTCGACCCGGCGCTGTTCGCCGCCGCCGTCGCCCGCGAACGGATCACCCACCTGTTCCTGACGCCCCAGCTGCTGACCGGCCTGCTGGAGGAGAGCGCCGCCCTGTCCGGCGACCACCGGCCCGTGCTCGTCACCAGCGGCGCGGACGCCCTGCCGGTGGCCCTGGTCCGCCGGTTCCGCGAGGTGTGGCCCACCACCACCCTGCTCAACCTGTACGGCACCACGGAGACCGCCTCGAACATCGGCGCCTACGACACGGCCGCCCTGCCCGACGACGCCGACCGCGTCCCCGTCGGCCACCCGGTGGCCGGCGCCGCCTTCTCCGTACGCGACCGCCACGGCCGCCGGCTGCCCGAGGGCGTCCTCGGCGAGGTGTGGGTCAGCGGCCCGCCGCTCGCCCTGGGTTACCTCGGCGGCGACCCGGGCGAGCGGTTCACCACCGACGCCGACGGCGTCCGTCACTACCGCACCGGGGACCGGGGCCGCCTGCACCCCGACGGCGGCCTGGAGGTGACCGGCCGCACCGACAACCAGATCAAGATCCGCGGCTACCGGGTGGAACTGGAGGAGATCGAGTCCACCCTGCGCAAGGCCCCGGACGTCACCGACGCCGGCACCTTCGCCGAGGGCGGCCCGCAGGACGAGGACGCGACCGGGGACGGGAGCGGGGCCGAGATCCGGATCACGGCCTGCGTCACGGCGGCCGAGGAGCTCGACACCGCCGCCCTGCGCGCCTACCTGCGCGACCGGCTGCCCGACTACATGCTGCCCGCCCGCATCCACCAGGTGCCGCTGCTGCCGCTGGGCACCAACGGCAAGCTCGACCGCCGGGCCCTGCGCGCCCTGGCCCGGACCTCCGCCTCCCGCGCCGCGGGCTCCTTCGCCCCCGCCGACGACACCGAGGCCGCCGTCGCCGCGCTGTGGGCCGAACTCCTCGGCGCCCCGCCCGCCACGGCGGACGAGAACCTCTTCGACGCCGGCGGTCACTCGCTGCTCGCCGTACGCCTCGCCGGCCGCCTGGAGCCGGTCGCGGGCCGCCGCGTCCCGCTGCGCGGGATCCTCGCCGCCCCGACCGTCCGGGGCATCGCCGCACTGTGCCGCCGGATGCGGCAGGAGGGACAGGCATGAGCACGCCGGACCACGACGCCCAGGGACAGCCCGCGCACCCGCCCGCGTCCCCCTGGCTGCGCGTCCTCGACGAGGACGGCACGGACACCCTCGCCGTCTGCTTCCCGCCCACCGGAGCCCACGGCTCCACCTTCGCGGGCTGGCGCGGCGCCCTCCCCGAGGGCACCGCGCTCGCCCTGGTCGCCCCGCCGGGCCGGGGCACCCGCATGGCCGAGGAGCCCGTCACCGCCATGGCCGCCTACGCCGACGCCCTCGCCGACGCCGTGCGCGGCGCCGCGGCCGGCCGCCGGCTGGTGTTCGTCGGCGTCAGCCTCGGCGCGCTCCTCGCGTACGAGTGCGCCCGCCGCCTGGCCGACACCGGCACCCCCGTCGCCCGGCTGTGCGCGGTCGCCGGCCAGACCCCCGGCGACTTCCGCGGCGACGGCGGCGCCGTGACCACCGAGGACGCCCGCGCCTTCGTCGTCGCGACCGGCCTGACCGACCCGGAACTGCTGGCCGACCCCGACTTCGAGGACGTCCTGCTGCCCCCGTTCCGCGCCGACCTCGCCCTGGCCGGCGGCTACGACGGCCGCGGCACCCCCGCCCTCCCCGTCGAACTGCGCGCCGTATGGGCCACCGACGACGAGCACGTCCCGCGCGAGGCCGTCGCACGGTGGTCGCAGTGGTCCACCGGTGCCTTCACCCTGACCGCCGTCACCGGCGGGCACTACGTCCACCAGGAGTCCCCGGCGGCCGTCATCGCCGCCTGCTTCGACGAGCCCGGCCCGGAGGGCGGCGGCCCCTCCCGGCGTACCCTGCTCGGCGCCGGGGTCACCGCCGTCGCCGGCGCGGTCCTGCCCCCGGCGGCGGCCGAGGCGGCCGCCGCGCCCCGTACACAGCCGGCGGCGGCCGCCGGCCCGGCCGCGTACGACGGCGACCCGACCGACCCCGTCGCCCTCGCCGTCGCGCTGATCCGCCAGAACACCACCAACCCCGGGGACGGCGCGGTCACCCTGCCCCATGCCCGCCTGCTCCAGGGCCTCTTCGAGGCCTCCGGCGTGGCCACCGAGATCGTGCCGACCCCCAAGGCGGACAACGTCCACTTCTTCGCCCGGATCCCGGCCGCGGCCCCGTCCGGCAAGAAGCCCCTGCTGTTCCTCGGCCACAGCGACGTCGTCCCCGCCACCGGGGACGCCTGGACCGTGGAGCCCTTCGCCGGGCACATCGAGGGCGACCGGCTCTACGGGCGCGGCGCCCTCGACATGAAGGGCGTCAACGCCGCCTTCATCGCCGCGCTGCTGCGCCACGTCAAGGAGGGCGCCCGCTTCGACCGGGACATCGTCTTCTGGTCCGACTGCGACGAGGAACAGGGGCCGCACGGGGTGCGCTGGCTGCTGACCGAGCACCCCGGCAAGGTCGACCCCGGCGTCGTCCTCACCGAGGGCGGCTGGGTCCTCGACCAGCGCGATGGCCGGACCCCGATGATCGCCACGCTCACCTGCAACGACAAGCGGTCGCTGCTGCTGCGCCTGGAGACCGCCTCGTACGCCACGCACACCTCCAAGCCGTTCACCGGGCAGGCCGTGACCCGGCTCGGCCAGGTACTCGACCGGCTCGCCGGCTGGCGCGCCCCCGCCCGCCCCAACGCCCTGTCCCGGCAGTACTTCACCGAACTCGCCCGCGCCACCAAGGACCCGGCCTTCGCCAAGGCCGTACGGGACATGCTCGACGCCCGTACGGACGACGTCCGGGACCGGGCGGCCGACGAGGTCGTCCGCCTCAGCGCCACCCCCGAACTCCACAACGCCATGCTGCGCACCACGGTGTCGTACACCGCGACCAGCGCCGGCTACTACCCGAGCATCGTCCCGGGCACGGCGGCGGCCGAGTTCCGGGTCGGTTTCCTGCCCGGCGGCGACGACCCCGGCCGGATCGTCGCCGAACTGAAGCTGCTGGTGGGGGACCGGGCCACGCTGACCGTCGTCGGCAACCCGGGCGAGAGCGAGCAGCAGGCGATCGACCGGGTCCGCGGCTACCTGTCCGTACCCGACTCCACCACCGACACCGACGTCTTCCGCGCCTGGCAGGAGGCCGTCCGGTCCACCCACCCGGGCGTCCGCGCCACGGCCTGCCAGTTCGAGGCGGCCACCAGCGCACCGCCGTTCCGGGAACGGGGCGTTCCGGTCTACGGCATCTACCCGTTCACGGTGACCCGCGACATGCTCCGGCGCATGCACGGCACCGACGAGCACATCGGTGTCGGTGCCCTGCGCCAGGGCACCGAGACGCTCTACCGCCTGCTGGCGCAACTGCGCGTCTGACGGCCGGCCGCGCGCGGTAAGTCCTCTGCTCCGCATCTCCCTTGTGGCACACTCGCGATCACCGGATGATCACATCGTCACCACGGGGGGAACACACCATGTCATTCCGCATGCCCGCGCGCGGCCGCAGCCACCGTTCCGGCTCCGGCCGGACCGCCGCCGCCCTGGCGATCGCCGCCGTCCTGCCGCTGACGGCCACGCTCGCCGGGGCCGGCACCGCGCACGCCGCCCCCGTCGCCGACGGCGACTTCAACTGGATGGGCGACCAGGGCGACGGCTTCGACGACCAGGCCCGCTGGTACGGCGCCGAGTACAACGACACCTTCGACGCCACGGCCTCGGCGGACCACAACTCCGTGCGCGTGGTCGTCAACCGCCCCGGCGACGTCTGGACCGCCGAGTTCGCCGCGCCCGCCGGACAGCAGCTGGCGGTGGGCTCGTACGTGAACGCGGTCAGGGCCCCCGAGCTGCCGGGCGCCACCGTCGACGCACCGGGCATGTTCGTCAACGGGTACTACGGCGGCTGCAAGACCCTGGAGGGCTCCTTCACGGTCAAGGAGCTGGAGTTCGGCGAGGGCAGGACGGTCAGGAAGCTCGTCCTGGACTACCGCCAGGACTGCGACGACCGCTCGGAGCTGCGGGGCTCCCTGCACGTGACCTCGGTGGCGCCGCCCAAGCCGATGCAGCTCGCCGTCACCGTCAACACCGGCGCCAAGCTGACCAAGGGCACGACCACCCTCAGCGGTACGGTCACCTGCACCAAGCCGGCCCGGCTGCACGTGGGCGGCTCGGCCCGCCAGGAGCAGCCGACGTACGTCATCGGCAACTACGGCGTCGAGGTGGACTGCGTCCCCGGCAAGCGGATCCCGTGGAAGGCGCCGGTCACGGTGCACACGCCCGAAGTGGGCCACCCGCTGGTCAAGGGCCGGACGACCGTGTACGCCGGCGTGCAGGGCAAGGACCCGGACACCGGCACCTACCAGTTCGGCAGCGCGAACGTGTACGTCAACCTCAAGCCGTAGCCGGCCGGCCGATGGCGCCGCGGCGGTGGCGCCTGCCCGCCGCCGCGCCCCCGGTCCCGCATGGTGGTGCCCTGACCTCGTAACTTACCGAGCAGGGGACCCCGCATGAAGGCTACGGAGGTACTGGCCGACGGATTCGGACGGATCCGGGAGGTGGTGCACGAGGTGGTGGAAGGGCTCTCGGCGGACGAACTGGCCGCCCGCCCCGACCCGGGGGCCAACTCCATCGCCTGGCTGGTGTGGCACCTGACCCGGGTCCAGGACGACCACGTGGCCGACGCCGCGCGGCGCGAGCAGGTCTGGCACGCGCAGGGCTGGGCGGAGCGGTTCGCCCTGCCCTTCCCCGCGGCGGCGACCGGGTACGGCCACACCGCCCGGCAGGTCGGCCAGGTCCGCGTCGCGTCGGGCGAACTGCTGCTGGGCTACCTGGACGCGGTCCACGACCAGACCCTCGCCTTCGTGCGCGGCCTGGCCGCCGCCGACCTGGAGCGCGTGGTGGACGAGGCCTGGGACCCGCCGGTCACCCTGGGCGTCCGGCTGGTCAGCGTACTGAGCGACGACCTCCAGCACGCCGGCCAGGCGGCCTACGTCCGCGGCGCCCTGCACCGCCGCCGCGGGGCATGAGCGACACTGGGGCCATGAGGATCCGAGCCGTGCACACCGCCGAACTGCCCCTGCTCCAGGACATCGAGAGGGCCGCCGGCCGGTGCTTCCGCGACATCGGCATGGCGGAGATCGCCGACGACGAACCGCTGCCGCTCGACGAGCTCGCCCGCTACGTGCGGGCCGGGCTCGCCTGGGTGGCGGCCGACGACGGCGACGCCCCGGTGGCCTACCTGATCGCCGACCGCGTCGACGGCAATCTGCACGTCGAGCAGGTCTCGGTGCACCCGGACAGCGCGCGCCGCGGCATCGGCCGCCGGCTGCTGGACCACCTGGCGCACCGCGCGGCGGCCGAGGGGGTCCCGGCCCTGACGCTCACCACGTTCACGGACGTCCCGTGGAACGCCCCGTACTACGCGCGCTGCGGCTTCGAACCACTCGACGAGGACACCCTGCCCCCGGGCCTGAGCGAGATCCGCGCCCGCGAGGCGCACCACGGCCTCGACCGGTGGCCGCGCCAGTGCATGCGCCGTCCCCTGGCCGCGGCCGCCGGCTGATCCGGGGCGGCCGGAGCGCCGTAAAAGTGCAGGTCAGAGGCTATGTCAGTGGTGTGCGGGAGGATCACTGACATGACGACGACGACCGCGATTCCCGCGCCCGTGGCCACCACCCGTGACGAGTACGACGCGGCGGTGGACACCGCCCTCGCCGCGGCCGCCGCCTACTACGGTGCCGGTGACTCGGCCCTCGACGACGCCGCGTACGACCTGCTGGCGCGCGGCATCGCCGCGTACGAGGAGGCGCACCCCGAGCACACCCGCCCCGACTCGCCGACGGGCAAGGTCGGCGGCGGCGCCGCCCCGGTCGGCGACGTCGCGCACAGCACCCCGATGCTCTCCCTGGACAACGTCTTCGACGCCACGGGGC
Source organism: Streptomyces sp. NPDC042102 (assembly GCF_055582305.1). NCBI lineage: Bacteria > Bacillati > Actinomycetota > Actinomycetes > Kitasatosporales > Streptomycetaceae > Streptomyces > Streptomyces sp. NPDC042102. Next base: position 99,415 of record NZ_JBVJDL010000004.1, on the reverse strand, counting down.
TGGTCAAGTGGGAGGCCTCGCTGGTCCGTCGGCTGGGCGGCGACCCGGTCGCCGGAGGCTACGCGGTCGAGCCGAAGCTCGACGGCGCGGCCATCGCCGCCCGCTACCGGGAGGGCCGGCTGGTCCAGCTGATCACGCGCGGCGACGGCACGCACGGCGAGGACATCACCCACGCGGTCGGGACCGTCGTCGGCCTGCCGGAGCGGCTGACCGTGCCCGCCACGGTCGAGGTGCGCGGTGAGGTCCTCATGACGCACCGGCAGTTCACCCGCGCCAACGAGATACGCCTGGCCCACGGGGCCAAGCCGTTCTCCAACCCGCGCAACGGCACGGCCGGCACCCTGCGGGCCAAGGACCGGCCGTACGTGATCGAGACGACCTTCTTCGCGTACGGAGTCGTGGCGGCCGAGGACGACGAGACCTTCGGCGCCCAGACCTCCCACGCGGCCCTCATGGCCAAGGTCGCCGAGGCCGGTGTGCAGACCACGGCCACCGCCGCCGGCGCGGCCGGCCTGGTGGTGCGCGCGACGCTGGAGGAGGTGCAGTGCCGCGTCGAGGAGATCGCCGCCCTGCGCGCAGGCCTGCCGTTCGGGATCGACGGGGTGGTCGTCAAGGCCGACGACACCGCCGAGCAGACCAGGGCCGGCTTCGCCACCCGCCATCCGCACTGGGCGATCGCCTACAAGCTGCCCGCCGTCGAACGGCACACCCGGCTCATCGGCGTCGAGTGGAACGTCGGGCGCACCGGCATCATCGCCCCCCGCGCCGTCCTCGAACCGGTCGAGGTCGACGGCAGCATCGTCCAGTACGCCACCCTCCACAACCCGGCGTTCATACGCGACAGCGGCATGATGATCGGCGACACCGTCACCGTCTGGAAGGCGGGCGACATCATCCCGCGCATCGAGGCCCCCGTGGTCGACCTGCGGACGGGCTCCGAGACCCCGATCGTGTTCCCCGAGGCGTGCCCGAAGTGCGCCGGAGCCATCGACACCTCCGGCGAGCGCTGGGAGTGCGCCGACGGAGCGGGCGGCGGCTGCGGTCTGCTGGCCTCCCTGCGGTACGCGGTGGGCCGCGACCAGCTCGACATCGACGGCCTGGGCGTCACCTTCATCGAGGCCCTGGTCGACGCCGGCGCGGTGGCGGACGTCGCCGACCTGTTCACCCTCACCCGGGAGCAGCTGGTGACGGCGACCCGGAGCGAGCGGCGCGCCGACACCCTGCTGGAGAAGATCGCCACCGCCAAGGACAAGCCTCTGAACCGGGTCTTCTGCGCGCTGGGGATCGTCCGTACGGGCCGTACCCTGTCCCGGCAGATCGCCCGTCACTTCGGCACGATGGACGCGATCCGCGCGGCGGACGCCGAGGCACTGGCCGAGGTCCCGAAGCTGCCCGGCGCCAACGCACCGAAGATCGCCGCGCACATCGCGGCGATGGGACCGGTCATCGACAAGCTGGCCGCCGCCGGGGTGAACCTGACCGAACCGGGCGTCGCGGAGCGCACCGCGGCGGACGGGACGGCGGACGCCGACGGGGCCGGGGGCGCCGGTTCGGCGGGCGGGGGGCCGCTGGCCGGCGAGGCCGTGGTGGTCACGGGCGGGATGACGGGCCCGCTGGCCGGCCGCAACCGCACCGGGATGAACGAGCTGATCGAGGCGGCGGGCGGGACCTCCTCCGGCAGCGTGTCGAAGAAGACCACGATCCTGGTGGCGGGGGAGAACGCCGGATCCAAGCTGGCCAAGGCCCAGCAGCTGGGCACGCGGATCCTCACCGAGCAGGAGTTCGCCGATCTCCTCGGCGAGCACCTGGCCTGACGGGGCTCCGGGCCGGTTCCGGTTCGCCGGTCCGGCTCGCCGGGCCGTCTCCGGGGCCCGGCCGGCACGCCACCCGCATCCCGCACCTCCCGCGGGCCGCTAGTGCCGTGGCCGGAAAGGTTTGCCGGGTCGCGGTTTCCGGTGCGGTGCATCGCAAGGCGGAGGGCCGCGGCTCGTACTGGACGTACTTGCGCGGTCCGACAACGCGGCGAGGTGCCGTGCCGGGGGCCGTGACACGGTGAACCTTTCCGGTCACGGCACTAGATCAGGCGCGGACGCCGCCGGGACGTGTCTCGCGGGCGATGGGGCGGGCCGTGACGCCACGGTCGGCCAGCGGCGGCAGCCGGTGGCGCTCGCGCGCGTTCTCGTCGAAGGTGTCCAGGAAGTCGTGCAGCGCGTCGGCGAGATGGGTCATGCTCTCGACGGCGTACAGGGTCGGCTGGTACCCGGCCACCTGGTACGGGAGCGCGACCATGTCGGCGATGTCCCACGGCCGGATGTCCGCCCGCCGGAAGCGCAGGAGCTCGCCGGAGGAGGACAGCAGGGCCGCCCCGTACGCCTTGACCTCCCCCGCCTCCCGTACGACGCCGTACTCGAGGCTGTGCCAGTACACCCGGTTGATCAGGTCCAGGGCGTCGTCGGACGTCACCCGCGCCGCCGCCCGGCCCACCGTCCGGTACAGGTCGGCGAACCACGGGTCTGTGAGGTGGGCCCCGTGCCCGAACACGTCGTGCAGGACGTCCGGTTCGGGCGTGTACAGCGGCATCCGCGGATGGCGGACGTACTGCACCGCGTGGAAGAACCCGTCGGCCATCGCGCCCAGGAACCGCCGGTTCGGCACGAACCCGCCCGTCGGGGTGAACCGGAACCCGGTCGACTCGTGCAGCCGGTCGCCGACCTCGGCGTGCTGGGGTACCCGGTCGGCCGGGATCGGGGCCCGCCCCAGCGCCTCGGTCACCCGTCGGCACACCCGGTCGCGCCGCGCCGCGGCGAGGGCCGCGTGGGCGGTGCGCCAGGTGGCGTGTTCCTCGTCGGTGTACGTCACGTGCGGCGACGGCGCGCCCACGGCGAGACCGCGCGCGAGCGCGGCGACGGCTTCCCGCCGCCGCAGGTAGGCCGGGTCGCTGAAGCCGGGATGGCCGGTGGCGGGACCGAGCCGGCCGTCCGGCGTCAGAGGGGTCTGGGGCATCGGATCGATCATGAAGTCCATGCTGGACCGGCCCGCCCCGGCCACCGGGTACATCGCACCGGGTCCCAGCCGGACGAGTGAGTGACCCCGGCGGTGCGGGGATTCACGCCCTGGAGTCGGCGGCGGGACTCCCCGTCCCGGCGTCCAGCGTCCCGGGACCCTGCGGATCCGGGCGCTGCGCATCCGGGCCCTTCGCATCCGGGCCCTTCGCATCCGGGCCCTTCGCATCCGGGCCCTGCGGATCCGGGTTCCGCGGTGCCTCCGCCTCGGGGGGCGTCGGCTGCCCGGCGAGGCGGTCGCGGACCAGCCGGTGCTGCGCCCAGCAGGTCGCCGCCAGCGCCGCGCCCATGGCCACCCAGGCCGCGGGCCCGGCGGCGACGGCCGCGGTCGCGGCGAGCGGACCGCCGCTGCGCTGCGCCGACTGCGCCAGTCCGTGGACACCCAGGTACGCGCCCTGGGCACCGGCGGGCGCGAGCGCGACGGACAGCTCCCAGGACACCAGGGCGTGCAGCATCTCGGCGAGGGTGAGGGTGACCGCGGTGACGGTCAGGGCCACGGACGCCGCCCAGGGCCCGCCCGCCGTGGAGGCCGCGAGGGCCAGCGCGCCGAGGACGAACGTGGCGGCGAGCGGGCGCAGCAGGCCGCGCGCGGCCGCCGTGGTGGCACCGAACCGGGCGAGCGGCACCTGGAAGAGGACGACGAGGGCGCTGTTGAGGACCATCAGCGCGGGCGCGAGCCCTTCGGGTGCCGCGGTGGCGTGGACGATCCACAGGGGGATGCCGACGCGGAACACCGAGTCGTGCAGGGACAGGACGGCGTCGGTGGCGGTGTAGAGGAGGTACGTACGGTCCCGCCAGGGACTCGTCGGCTCGGCCGGCCGTGGCTCACCGGACGCGGCGGCGATGCGGGACGGCGCCGAGGGATTGCCGCAGCGCAGGGTGAGCAGGGCGACGACGAGGTAGGACACGGCGTCGCCGATGAGCAGGGAGCGGTAGGCGGCGCTGGTGCCGATGCCGAGGGCGGCCGCCGCGGCGAGGCCGCCGAGGGCGAACCCGACGTTGGAGACGGTCCGGTTGACGGCCTGGTAGCGGACGCGGTCGGGGCCGCTGACCCGGGTGGCGTACAGCTTGGTGACGACTCCGGCGGCCCGGTCGCCGAGGCTGCCGACCGCGGCGTAGAGCAGCAGCAGCCCGTAGGCGTCGGTGGTCAGCAGGGCGAAGGCGGCCAGGGCTCGCAGCAGTTGGAGCGCGATGAGCAGCCGGGTGAGCGGCATCCGGTCGGCGACGCGCCCGGCGATCGGCGAGCCGGCGATGCCGACGGCGCCGGACAGGGAGATCAGCAGGCCGACCTCGGCGATACCGAGTCCGGCGACGGTCGTGAAGTACAGGGCGGCCGTGCCCGCCCACAGACCGGTGCCGGTCTTGTCGACGAGCGCGATCCACAGCATGCGGCGGCCGTCGGGGCCGCCGGGTAGCCGGGAGTCGAGTGCGGCCGTCATTCCCCGTGCTGTCACGGATCCCCCTTGACGCGAGCTTTTGTATTGATACATACTTCGTAACGTGGCAATACAATATGCGCTCAGTGGTGCGAACGCCAGGGAAATCGCCGCGTCCGTCGAGCGAGCCGTCGCCGAGGGGGGCCTGGGCCCCGGTGCCGCGCTGCCGCCGGTACGCCGCCTCGCCGACGAATTGGGCGTCAGCCCCGGCACCGTCGCCACGGCCTACAAGGAGCTGCGCGGGCGCGGCATCGTCGTCACCCGGGGCCGGGGCGGGACGGTCGTGGCGCCCACGCCCGCCGTGGGATCGCGGCGGCCGCCGCGGGTGCCCGAGGGGATACGCGACCTCGCGGGCGGCCATCCCGATCCGGCCTTCCTGCCCGTCCTGACGCCGCCCGGACGGATCGTCCCGGTGTACGGATCGCGCCGCGGCAATCCGCGGCTGCCCGCCCTGGAGGAGCTCGCCCGTGCCTGGTTCGCCCGCGACGGGGTGCCCGACGCGCACGTGACCTTCGCCCACGGGGCGCTGGACTGCATCGCGCGGCTGCTGTCGGTGGAACTGCGCCCCGGCGACGCCGTCGCCGTCGAGGATCCGGGCTTCCACCACCTCCTCGACCTGGTGCCGGCGCTCGGCCTGCGGATGCTGCCGGTCGCCGTGGACGACGACGGGATGCGCGCCGACGCGCTCGGACGGGCGCTGCGCGCCGGGGCGCGGGCGGTGCTGTGCAGCCCGCGCGGGCAGAGCCCGCGGGGCGCCCGCTTCACCGCCGCGCGCCGTGCGGAGCTCCTGGCGGTACTGGAGGCGTTCCCTGACGTACTGGTGGTGGAGGACGACCACAACGCGGACATCGCCGGCGTACCGCTGCACTCGCTGACCACCGGCGGCCTGCCGCGCTGGGCCCAGGTCCGCACGGCCTCCAAGCACCTGGGCATCGACCTGCGCTGGGCGGCCCTGGCCTGCGACGCCACCACGCTGGCACGCCACGACGGGCGGATGCTGCTGACGTCGGGCTGGGTCAGCCACGTCCTCCAGGAGACGGCGGCCCGGTCGCTGGCCGACCCCGCGACGCACGCGCTGGTGGCGCGGGGCAGCGAGGTCTACGCCCGGCGCCGCACGGCCCTCATCGACGCCCTGGGCGCGAACGGGATCGCCGCGTACGGCGCGAGCGGGCTGAACGTATGGGTGCCGACGCGCGACGAGTCGGCCGTGGTCAACGGACTGCGCACGCACGGCTGGTGGGTGGCGGCCGGGACCCGCTTCCGGATCGAGAGCCCCGCGGCGGTACGCATCTCGACCGCCACCCTGGACGAGGCGGACGCACCCGGGCTCGCCGCGGACTTCGCGGCGGTGCTGGGCGAATCCGAGGCGACGTACGGCGGCTGAGGTGCCCGCGCCGCGGCGGCCCGGGGTCCGGAAGGCGGCCCGGGGCCCGGCGGGCGCCCACCCGGTCAGAACGCGGCGGCCGCTATGCCCAGGTACCGCTCCTCGATCCGCCGCTGCTCCGTGGTGAGCGGGACCAGCGAGTACACCACGGAGCGGCGCAGATCGCGGGTGGCGAAGACACCGTTGGTGTAGCCGCCGTACGAACCGGACTTGCCGTAGACCTCGGTACCGTCCGGGAGCTTGGCGTACTGCACGCCACCCCGCGTGAACCCGCGCTCGGCGTGCCGCGGCAGCTCGAAGAGCAGCTTCTGCTGCGCGGGCGGCAGCAGTCGGCCGCGCAGCAGCTGCGTCAGGAACCGTTCCAGATCGGGCGCGTCGGAGACCATGCCGCCCTCCGCCCACGGCCACGGGTCGGCCGCCGGGAGGTGCGGGGCGAGCGCGGGGGCGCGCAGCCCGGTCTCGCCCCACGCGGGGACATAGGTGTGGTGCAGGCCGAGCGGGCGGGTGATGCGGCGGGTGACCTCGTCGGCGAAGGAGTGCCGGGTGACCTTCTCGATCGCCATGCCGAGCAGGAAGTAGTTCACCCCGTTGTAGACCTGCGGTATGTCCGCTCCGGTGGCGGGCTCGCCGGCCTGCGGACACTCGGTGACCGTCCTGACCAAGTCCGCCGGGGTGTAGACGGCGTTCGCGTCCCAGCACGCGGCCCGGGGGAGACCGCTGGTGTGGCTGAGGAGCTGCTCGACGGTGATGGGCTCCCAATGGGCGGGCAAGGTGCCGGGCAGCAGGCGCTGGATGGGCGTGCCGAGGGAGAGCCGGCCCTCGGCGACGAGCTGGAGCACCACCGTGGACGTGAACAACTTGCTGATGCTGCCCACCCGGAAGGACGCGTCGGGATCGGCGGAGACCGCGCCCATGGTGCCGGTCCACCGCCCCTCGCGCCCGCCCACCCGGGCCATCGCGCCGGAGAACAGCCCGTCGGCAGGGGTGCCGAGGGACGCCTGGAGCGCCGCCGGGTCGATCGGGTCCGTCTGCCGGTCACGGACGGCGGCCGCCGCGGTGGTGGGGGAACCGCCGCCCGGCACCTGGGCGGCGCCGGCGGGAAGGGCGGCGGTGACCGTGACCAGAGCGGCGCCCGCTGCGGCCAGGACGATCCAGGAGGGACGGGGGAAGGGTGACTTCGTCATGAGTACCACTGTGGCGGCCGCCCGCTCGGCGGCCCATCGGGGATGTCCCCGGTCCGCCCCCGGGATGTCCCCGGTCCGCCCCCGGGGAACTCCCCCTAGAGGCCGCACGGATGTCGCACGGATGCCGCACGGGGCGAGGACCGGTGGGCGGGTTCAGTGGTTCGGCGCGCCGCCGATGAAGTAGTCCACTCGGCGTCGCAGCCCGCTCCAGCGGCGGTCGTGGTGGAAGGCGCGCTTGGTCGCGCGGGCCCGCGCCCGGGGCCGGGAGCGGTAGAAGCGCCGGCCCCACGGTGACGTGGGCCGCGCCAGCCGCACCGCGCCCACCAGCGCGATCAGCGGCACGATCACACCGAGCACCGCCAGCCGCGGCTTGCCCTTGAAGAGCGCGACGACGGCCAGCAGCAGATTGAGGACGACCGTGCCCACCGCGGTCAGCCGGCTCTGCTGCTCGTCATCCGTCAGGCCGTCGACCCCGAAGGGCAGGAAACCGCACAGCAGCAGGGCGGCGAGGGCGGACGTCATGATCACGACCTCCACGCTGACCGTGCCCTCCTTGGTCCAGTACACGTCACTCAGGTGCAGGATCAGCGCGAACTCGTCCAGGACCAGCCCCGCCCCCATGCCGAACAGCAGGGCCGCGAAGCCCGCGCCCCACCCCGCACGGCCGCCCCCGATCGCCGTGAAGCCGCCGACGGTCATCAGTACCACCCCGGGCACCGCGTGGTGGACGTGCAGACCACCGGGGGTGACGTTGCGGAACGGCCCCTTCCCGGCCCGGATCATCCGGGTGATGACCCGGGTGACGGCGAAGGTCACCACGAAGGCGGTCAGCGCGATGAGGAGGGGCAGTTTCCCCGGCTCGACGATGTTGCGCGTCCACCACTCGTCCATGGCGCCACCCTGGCGCCGCCGGGGACGGCGCGCACCGGGGGATCCGCCGATCGGCCGCCCGTCGTCCAGGCGTACGCCGGAGCCAACCGGACGAGGTGACCGCGCCCCACGAACCCGGGTATCCATGGTGTGTGCAACCGGATCCGGACGCGTGCGTCGCTCACGGCGGACCGGTCACCGACAGCAGGGAGACGCCGACATGACGGTCAAGGGTGTGGATATCTCGGCCTACCAGCCCGAGTTCGATCCCAGCGGCTGGGACTTCGTCTTCATCAAAGCGACCGAGGGGCGGAGCTGGAAGAGCTCCGTCCGGCACAAGCAGGCCACCGCCGCCAGGGACGCCGGCGCGGTGGTCGGTTTCTACCACTTCCTGTGGCCGGGCAACATCGCCGCCCAGGCCGCCTACTTCGTCGAACACGCTCCGCTGCGGCCGGGCGACATCCTCGCCTGCGACTGGGAGAACAACCTCGAGGGCACCGCCGCCTCCTGCGCCGAGAAGGACGCCTTCCTCGCGGAGGTCAAGCGCCTGCGACCGGAGCACCGCGTGGTGCTCTACTGCAACAGGGACTTCTGGTTCCACCGCGACACCACGTCCGGCTGCGCCGACGGCCTGTGGATCGCCGACCTCACCACCGCCGGGCGCCCGCGCATCCGGCACCCCTGGACGTTCCACCAGTACAGCCACGCCGACGACCTCGACCGCAACGTCGCCGCCTTCCCCAGCCGCGCCGCGCTGCGCGCCTGGGCCACCGAACTCGCCGGCTGACCGGCGCGGCGCCCGCCCCCGGGCCCGGGTCGGGGCGTCGACCCCGGCCCGCGCCCGGTCCGGGGTGACATCCACCGCCGCAAGGGCGGCGAGTGCGTTCACGACGACCTGATCGACTTGCACGACGAGTCTGACCGGCCTGCCCCCGACAGGCACCGAAATCTGCCCCACCGCGTGACCGTCCGACGCGGCGCTAGGTTGAAGAACAAGCTCAGGACGTGTTCTCCATCGTGGGGCGCAGGCGTTCCAGCAGGCCGTGCAGGGCCGCGCTCTCGTCGGGGGCGAGGGTGTCGAGCGCGCTGTGCGTCGCCTGCATCTCCTCCCGGACCCGGCGGATGACCTCACGGCCGGCGTCCGTGGCCACCACGTTCTTGACCCGGCGGTCGGAGGGGTCCGGCTCCCGGCGCACCAGCTCGCGGGCCTCCAGCCGGTCCACGATGCCCGTGACGTTCGACGCGTCACACACCAGCAGCGCGGCGAGGCCGCGCATGGGCAGCGGTCCGTCGAGCTGGGCGAGCACCCGGGCCTGGGTGGACGTGAGGCCGTGGTGCGCGGCCGCGGCCGCGAAGTCCCGCCACTGGGCGGTGCCGATGGCGGCCAGCAGTTCCAGCAGCTCCAGCTTGGTGGGGGCGGCCTGTCGGGCGGTGTCGCTCATGCCCTGGAGCGTACTCGAGATGCTTCACATTATCAATTGTTTACTTGACCACCTGAACTATCGATGTCTACCGTCATCGAGTTACTTGATGACGTCAAACATCTGCGATCTGAAGCACGAAGAAGGTCCTGCCAGCCATGAGCTCCCCCTCCACCACCGCCCCGGCGACCGGACGCAGGAGCGAGACGGTCATCGTCCTCGCCCTGAGCCTCGCGGCCATGGTCGTGTCGATGATGCAGACGCTGCCCGTCCCGATCCTCGGCCTCATCCGCGACGACCTCGGCACCTCCGCCGCCGGCGTCAGCTGGGTCACCACCGCCACCCTCCTCTCGGCGGCCGTCTTCACCCCGCTCCTGGGCCGCTTCGGCGACCAGCACGGCAAGAAGCCGACCCTGGTCGCCGTCCTCGGCGTCATGGTCGCCGGCTCGGTCATCGCCGCCGTGGCGTCCTCGCTGCCGCTGCTCATCCTGGGCCGGGTGCTCCAGGGCGCCGCCACCGCGATCTTCCCGCTGGCCCTGTCCGTACTGCGCGAAGAGGTCCGCCCGCAGCGGCTGCCGGGCGCCATGGCGCTGGTCAGCGGCACCCTCGCCTTCGGCAGCGGCCTCGCGCTCGTCGCCACCGGCCTGCTCACCTCCGGATCCGGCACCGACTACCGCAGCGCCTTCTGGATGGCGACGGGCTTCGCCGTCCTGGCCCTGATCGCGGTCGTCGTCCTCGTCCCCGCCACCCGCCACAAGACCGGCGGCCGCACCGACTTCCTGGGCGCGCTGACCCTCGGCCTGGCGCTCCTGCTGCTCCTGCTGCCGATCTCGCAGGGCCACGACTGGGGCTGGACCTCCGGCCGTACGCTGGGCAGCTTCGCCGGCGCCGCCGTGATGACCGCCGTCTGGGTCGGCGTCGAGCGCACGGTGCGCGAGCCCCTCGTCGACATGCGGATGTTCGTCCACCGCCCCGTGCTCATGGCCAACCTGGCCGGCGTCCTGGTCGGGTTCGGCATGTTCGCCAACTTCCTCGGCGTCTCCTACCTCGTCCAGATGCCCCCGAAGCTCACCGGCTACGGCTTCGACGCGTCGATCCTGCGCGCCTCCGTCCAGTTCCTGCTGCCCGGCGCGATCGTCTCCCTGCTGGCCTCGCCCGTCGGCGGCCGGCTCGTCCGCCGGCGCGGCCCGCGCGCCGCGCTGGGCCTGGCCGCCGCCCTCGGCGCCGCGGGCTTCGCCTGGCTGGCCCTCGACCACGGCCACACGCTCTCGGTGATCGGCGCCGGGCTCGTCGTCGGCGCCGCCGTCAGCTTCGGCTACGCCGCCATGCCGGCCGTGATCATGGCCAGCGTCCCGCACCACCAGAGCGGCATCGCCAACGGCATCAACTCCATCTCGCGCTCCACCGGCAGCGCGATCGGCAGTGCCGTCGTCACCACGATCCTCGCGTCGATGACGATCGCGGACCTGCCGCCGGGCGTCCCCGCGCTGCCCGCGGAGTCCGGGTTCACCCTCACCTTCTGGATCGGGGCCATCGCCTTCGCCCTGGTCGCGGTGATCGGCGGAATCGGTCTGCGGGGCCGGACGGGCCCGCCCGCCGCGCACGCCCCGGCCACGGCCACCGGCCCCGCGGAGCCGGTCGCAAGCGCGGAGCCGCCCGCCGCCGAGAAGGCCGCCGCTGCGAACGCCGGCGCGGAGCCGGCCGCCGCCGGCCGCTGACCTCGCCCGCCGGCACCCGTACGCACGAGATCCCGGGACCACCACGTCCCGGGATCTCTGTGTGCACTTCGCTGACCACCCCGTACAACGACGGGCCTCCCCGGAGGTCACGCGCCGTGGGAAGGACCTCTTCCGCGCCGGGCGTGTGGGAGGCCCGGCCGGTCGCCGACCGCACGCCACGCCCGGCCCGCCGCGCGTAGCCTGGAAGCATGTCGAACCGGCGTGCACGTCTGCTGGTACTGGCGCCGGTGGCGGCCGGTGCGCTGATCGCCGCCCCGCTCGCGTTCGCCCCGGTCGCGCTCGCCCCGGGCGCCGCGGCCGCCACTCCCGCGGCCACCTGCTCCGTCTCCGCCGCGTCCGAGGACGGAACCGCCCGGCTCTCCGGCAGCGGGTTCGAGCCGGGGCTCGCGTTCCTGTCCTCTCCCACCGCGCCGGGCGGATCGTTCATGATCGGTCCTGACGGCGGCTTCCAGATGATGAACGTGACGTACGCCCCGTACACGGTGCAGCAGGGCGGCGAGCGCACCGTATGCGGGGGCTTCAGCGGCTGACCGGCGCGGGTGCACCACCTTGGACTGACACCGGGCGCTGCGTGGATGCGTCAGGACTTGGATCGTACCTGCGGGTATCGGAGCCGGATCGTCCCGGATTTGATAGATGTGGACACAGCCGGTGTTGCTCGTCCGCTGGAAGGACACGGCCATGTTCGATCTACTCCGCCCGCAGACCGTCCCGTGCGCCTACTGCAAGGCGGGCCCCGTGGACGGTGCCGTGCGCACCCTGTGCGCCGCGGAGGGGGTCCTGTCCGTCACCTGGCACACCGACGCCTGCCCGCACCTCGCCGCCGACCGGATCCTCGCCGAGGACAGCGGCTGACGGCGGGCGGTCACGTCACTCGAAGCGCGTGGTGTCGCCCGCCCCGCGCCGCACGATCTCGGCGCCGCCGCCGGAGAAGTCGATGACGGTGGTCGGTTCGGTCCCGCAGTCACCGGAATCGACGACGATGTCCACCACGTGTTCGAGCCGTTCCTTGATCTCCCAGCCCTGGGTCATCGGCTCGGCCTCGTCGGGCAGCAGCAGCGTGCTGGAGAGCAGCGGCTCGCCGAGCTCGGCGAGCAGGGCCTGCGTCACGCCGTGGTCGGGGATCCGGACGCCGACCGTCTTCTTCTTCGGGTGCAGCAGCTGGCGCGGCACCTCCTTCGTAGCGGGCAGGATGAAGGTGTAGCTGCCGGGCGTGGCCGCCTTGACCGCGCGGAACACGTCGTTGTCGATGTGGACGAACTGCCCCAGCTGGGCGAAGTTCTGGCAGATCAGGGTGAAGTGGTGGCGGTCGTCGAGGTTCCGGATCGACCGGATCCGGGTGAGGCCGTCACGGTTGCCGATCTGGCATCCCAGCGCGTAGCAGGAGTCCGTGGGGTACGCGACGAGCGCCCCGGAGCGGATGCTGTCTGCGATGCCGCTGATGGTGCGCGGCTGGGGGTTCTCGGGGTGCACGTCAAAGTACTTCGCCATCCGCCGAGCCTACGGGATCGGCGGACGGCGGTTCGCCGCGCACGGGGGCCGGCGGTGTCCGAGCGCGCATGCGGGCACGGCCGCGCGGGCGGACGCGTCGTCGTCGCAGCGCGGCGCCCGCCGCCCCGGCGGCTCAGGCTGACGGTGCGTCGTGCGGGGATTCCACGCGGCCGAGCCAGGTGGTCAGCAGCGCCTGGAGCTGCGCGGCTTCGTGCGGGGCGAGGTCGTCCAGCAGGCGCCGCTCGTTGCGCATGTGCTCCGTGAACGCCTGGTCGATCAGGTCCCGCCCGGCCGGGGTGAGGGCGACGACCCGGCCGCGGCCGTCGTCGGCCGCGCGGCGCCGGGTGACCAGGCCCTCGCGCTCGAGGCGGTCGACGCGCTTGGTCATGGCCCCGGTGGTCACCATCGTGAAGGCGGCGAGCTCGCCGGGCGCGCGCTCGAAGGGGTCGCCGGCGCGGCGCAGTGCGGCCAGTACGTCGAACTCGCCCTCGGAGAGGCCGTAGCGCCGGTAGACCACGCAGAGCTGTTCCGTGAGCAGTGCCGCCAGCCGGTGCAGCCGCCCGAAGACGCCCTGCGGCGTGACGTCGACGTCGGGGCGCTCGCGGGCCCATTCGGCCTGGATGCGGGCGACATGGTCGGGCGCGGAGCCGCCGCGGGCGTCTCCCGCGGCACCGGGGTCGCCACTGTCTTCCTGGGAAGGTACATTGTCTTCCATGGAAGGTATTCTACGCTGGATGCTGGTCACGGCCATCGCGCCGGTCGCCTGGGGGACCACCTACTACGTCACCCAGGCACACCTGCCCGCCGACGCCCCGCTCTACGGCGCCGCGATCCGCGCCCTTCCCGCCGGTCTGCTGCTGCTCGCGCTGAGCCGGAAGCGGCCGCACGGATCCTGGTGGTGGAAGTCCCTCGTGCTCGGCACCCTCAACATGGGCGCCTTCTTCGCCCTCGTGTACGTGTCGGCGCAGCTGCTGCCCACCAGCATCGCCTCGGCGGTCATGGCCACCTCGCCCCTGGCCCTGATGCTGCTCGCCTGGGCGATGGCCGGCGAGCGTCCCGGCGTACGCGCGGTGGCGGGGGCGGTGGTCGGCGTCGCCGGCGTGGCGCTGCTCCTCCTGACGGGCGTCACGGCCGTCGACCCCCTCGGCGTGCTGGCCTCGGCCGCCGCCCTGCTGATGGCGTCGGTGGGCTACGTCCTGGCCAAGCGGTGGAGCGCCGAGGTCGACGTCCTGGCGCAGACCTCCTGGCAGCTCATCGCCGGTGGCCTGCTCCTGCTGCCGCTGGCCGTCGCGGTGGAGGGAGCGCCGCCGCACCTCGACGCCGACGCGCTGCTCGCGTTCACGTACGTCACGGTCGTCGGTACAGCGGGCGCCTTCACCGCCTGGTTCGCCGGTCTCGCCCACCTGCCCGCCGCGACGGTCGGCCTCGTCGGACTCCTCAATCCCGTCACGGGCGTGCTGCTGGGCGTCCTGGTCGCGGGGGACACGCTCACCTCCCGTCAGGTCGCCGGCCTGGCGATGGTCCTGCTCGGCGTCCTCGCCGGCCGGCCGCGCCGCCGGCCCCCCCGCACCGGGACCCGCCGCCGACGGCCAGCGGGGAACCGGGACAGCAGCCGGGCCCGGGGCGCGGAAGCCGCCGTCGGGACGCCCGGCAGGCTGCCGGTGAGGATCGGTCAGAGGGCGGTCGAAGCGAGGGTCGCCGGGGTGGGGCCGGCCGGGCGGACCGTGATGCTGTACGCCGCCCGGGTGGGCGTCGAGCGGAACACCGGCGCGTGGGCGGGCAGCAGGTGCTCCAGCAGCACCGTCGACTCGCGCAGCGCGAACCGCAGCCCCACGCACGCCCGGGGGCCGATACCGAACGGCAGGTAGCCGCCCGGATGGGCGGGCCGGGCGCCCGGTGTGGTGAACCGCCGCGGGTCGAAGCGCTCGGGCTCCGGCCAGAGGTCGGGGTCGCGGTGCGTGAGGTAAGGGCAGACCAGGACATCCGTGCCCGCCTCGACGGCGTACCCGGCCAGCGTGTCGTCCTCGGTGGCGTGACGGGGCAGGATCCAGGCGGACGGGTAGAGCCGGAGCGTCTCGTGGACGAGCGCCGCCACGGCCTCCCGGCGCTCCGGTGAGCCCGCGGGGCCGGCGGCCAGCGTCTGCGCACGCGCCGCCGGGTGCCGGTCGAGCAGCAGGTACAGCCAGGTCAGCGTGGACGCGGTGGTCTCGTGGCCGGCGACCAGCAGGGTCACCAGCTCGTCGCGGACCAGCCGGTCGGTGTACTCGGGCCGGTCGGTGGCGGCGTCGAGCAGGACGTGCAGCAGCCCCGGGCCGTGCGGGCCGGCGGCCCCGCCGCGGGCCGCCCCGATGGCGTACCGGGCGACCGCGTCGATCCGTGCCAGATCGGCGGCCACCGTCTCCTGCGCGTCGGCGGCGTCGGCGGGCAGGGTCGGCAGGGCGGCCACCACGGTGGCGACGGAGGCCAGTTCGCGCTCGGTGTCCCCGTCGAGCGGGTGCCCGGTGAGCGAGCGCCAGATCGTGTCCAGGGCGAAGCGGCGCATCTCCTCGCCGACGTCGAAGGTCTCGCCCGTGCGCGCGTACGCCGCCCAGCGCGCGGCGGTGGTCGCGGCCGCCCCGGCGATGCGCTCCTCGTAGCGGCGCATCCCGGTGCCGGTGAACTGCGACTGCAGCACCCGCCGCTGCCGCTTCCACGCCTCGCCGGTGGCGGCGAGGACCCCGTCACCGATCAGCAGCCGGGCGCGGTGGGAACGCTTGACGTACCGGTCCGGACACAGGGCCAGCACGTGCTGGACGGCCCGCGGTCCGGTGACCAGGACGGTGGGCCGCGGCCCGAGGCGGACCGCGGCGACCGGGCCCAGCCGCTCGCGCGCCAGGGTCAGCAGATCGATGAGCTCCCCGCCCGTGGAGCGCCACCGCTCCACGAGCTCCGGATCCAGCTCGGGCACCGCACGGCCCGTGCCGGGGGCGGGGGAGAGGCGTTCGACACCGGCTTCGCCGGCTGGCCTTGCCACCACGGGGCATCTCCTGTTCGACCGCTGGGCGGGGTTGCTGAGGGAGCGTCGGCAGCACGGACTGTACGGGAGCGGACGTGTCCGGTGACACCCCGCCTCGTCTCGCGCTCCGCCCCGCGCCGATGCCCGTACGCCGCAACCGGCGGCGCCCGGGGCTCGTCTGAGCCGTCGACGGGTGCACGTCACGGCAGCGGGACCGCACGGACTGATGGAGAGCCGGACATGGGACACGGACGCGGCAGCGGAACGCGGTGGGCGGTAGCGGTGGGGCTGGTGGCGCTGGGCCTCTCGGCCTGCGGCCCGGTGGAGGACCCGGCCGCGGGCGGCGCCGGCACCGCGCCCCCGTCCGCGACCGCCGCGCCGGGCGGAACCCCGGCGACCCCCGGACCCGCCGGGCCGTCCGGTACGGCGGCCCCCACGACCCTCCCCACGCAGAGCCCCCTGCCGTCGGGGCCCGGAGCGCCGGCGCCCGTCGTGCGGACCGGAGTGCCGTGGCACCTCGACCGCCTCGACCAGCGGAACCGGCCGCTCGACGGGAAGTTCACCGCGCGGGCCGACGGCGCGGGGGTCAACGTGTACGTGATCGACAGCGGAGTGGACCTCGGCCACGCCGAGTTCGGCGGCCGTGCGAAGCCGGGCGCCGACTTCATCGGGGCACCCGACGCCGGGGACTGCCCCGACGGCCTCGGCGTGGGCCACGGCACGTTCGTCGCGGGCATCATCGCGGGCCGGACCACCGGCGTCGCTCCGAAGGCCACCATCGTGCGGGTCCAGGCCATCGCGTGCGAGGAAGGCGGCGCGAGCGGGCCCGCGAGCGGCCCCGCCCGCGGCCCCGCCCGCGGCCCCGGCGCCAAGGGCGTCCTCCCGGGCTCCCGCGCCAAGGACGTCCCCCCGGGCCCCGGGGCACCCGACCCCGCCGCCGAGGCCGCCATCGTCAAGGCCGCGGACTGGGTGACCGCCCATGCGCGCCGCCCGGCCGTGGTGAACATGTCCCTCAACCTGGCGTACCGCTCCGCCACCGTCGACGCCGCCGTCCAGCGCATGATCGACGCGGGGATCCCCACGGTCGTCGCGGCGGGGAATTTCAGCGACGACGCCTGCGGCCACTCCCCGGTCGGCGTCCGCGGCGCGATCGTGGTCGCGGCCGCCACCACCGCCGACCGGCACTGGAGCGACTCGGCGACGTTCGGCTCCGGGTACGGCCGGTGCGTGGACCTCTACGCGCCCGGCGAGAAGATCACCTCCGCGCTGGCGGGCGGCGGCACCACGGAGCTCGAGGGCGCCGCCACCTCGTGGGCCACCCCGCACGCCACCGGCGTGGTCGCCCTCTACCTGGCGAGGAACCCCTCGGCGACGCCCGCGCAGGTGCGTACCTGGCTGACGCAGCAGGCGGTACCCGGTGTCCTGTCCGGAGTGCCGTCGCAGACCCCCAACCGGCTCCTCCACACCGGCGGCCTCTGAGCCGTGCCCCGCACGGCGCCTCGCCGGCCACCGCCCGCCGGGCCCCCGCACCACCATTCGGGGCCCGGCGGTGCTCTCCCTGAGTGACGCCACCGGAGGGTGCGCATGCGGCCGCGGTGGGCGTGGGAGGTTCGATCCCGAAGATGAGGCCGTCTCAGATGCCGTGGACGCGGTGACGCGATGACGCGTCCGCCGGACGGTGGACTTCGTGGGCCTCGCACTCACCGAGAGGAAACCAGATGAGGAAGCTCGCTTGGGTCGGGCGGGGTGTTTCGGCCGTGTCCGGAGCCCTGCTCCTCGGGGCGCTCATGGTCCCGTCCGCGGCCGCGTACAGCACGGCGGATGCGGCCACCGACCCCAAGAGCACGACCCGGATGGACCCGAAGAAGGAAAAGAAGTGCCTGGTGCCGCGGCACATCGCCTCGACCGCCTTCGAATTCGGCTCGCTGACCGGGAGCGTGTTCCGCGTCGCGAACGACCGGAAGGGGCACGCCTTCCTCAGTGACCCCCGCAACCCGGGCGTCTGGGTCAACCTCGGCCTGGTGCCGGGAGCGCCGGACTGTGTCGTCGACGTCGCCGTCGACGAGGTCAGCAACCCCGTCAACGCCACGGTGGTCGAGGTCTTCGGGTACCTGAACATCACCCTGCTGGCCGTCAACGGCAAGCAGTACGAGGCGCAGTGCGCCGTCACCAACTACCCCTTCTCGCACGCGAACATCGCGTCGGCCTGCGGGTCCGGCTTCACGCAGGTGCCGGGCACGCCCGTCTGAGCCGCGCGGCAGCACACCGCACCGTACGCAACACACCGCACCGGAGGGCCGGTCGCCGCGCGCGACCGGCCCTCCGGCCGCTGTTCCGGCCGACGCCGCCGGTCCCGGGGTGCACCGGGCGCGCGGCGGGGCCGGCAGCGGTCAGCCGCGCGTGGCGGCGAAGGGGCCGCCCGCGCCGAAGACGAGCTCGGCGAAGTTCTCCCCGATCCGGCGGTGGCCGGCGGTGTCCGGGTGGACCTCGTCGGGCAGCGGCAGCTCGGCGTAATCCTCCGCGCCGTACAGCGAGCGCCCGTCGAGGTAGTGCAGGTGCGGGTCCCGCGCGGCCCGCCGCGCGGTGATACGGGCGAGCTCGTCGCGGACGACGCCCAGCGTCAGCCGCCCGGCGGCCCGCTCGGCCGGGTCACCGAGGGCCCGGAACCGCAGGGCCGTCCCGTCGAACTCCGCCGCGAGGGGACCCGGCGTGTCCTCCTGGATGGGACACAGGACGGGGGAGACGACCAGCAGCGGCGTGTCCGGGTGCCCCTCCCGGATCGTGTCCAGGAACCCGTGGACCGCGGGGACGAAGGCGCGCAGCCGCATCAGGTCGGTGTTGACCAGGTTGATGCCGATCTTGACGCTGATCAGGTCCGCGGGCGTGTCGCGCAGGGCGCGCGCGGTGAACGGGTCGAGCAGGGCGTTCCCGCCGAAGCCGAGGTTGATCAGTTCCACGCCGCCCCGGGCGGCGGCCAGCGCCGGCCAGGTCGAGGCCGGTCCCTCCGCGTCGGAACCGTGGCTGATCGAACTGCCGTGGTGCAGCCACACCCTGCGGCCACGGTCCGGCGCGGCCTCGACCGGCGCGTCCGTCCGCAGGGCGATCAGCTCCGTGATCTCGTTGTGCGGGAGCCAGATCTCGACGTCCTTCACCCCGGCGGGCAGCCCCGTGAACCGGACGGTGCCGGGCGCGCCGGGCGTGGCGACCACGGCGCCGGTGGCCATGTCGATGGTGTGGAGGTTTCCGCCCGCCACACCGGCCCGCGCGGTCGGACGGCCGTCGACCAGCAGCTCGTACACGCCGTCCGGGCGCGCCGGACCGCCGCGGTAGACGGTCTTCGTGGCCAGCGTCTCCAGCTCGACCGCCGTGGCGGCCGTACGGAAGACCAGCCGCACCCCGGAGGGCTGGGCCTCGACCTGGGCCAGGTAGGGGTCGGGGAACTGCTCGCGGGCCCGGGCGGGCAGCCGGTGCGGCAGGACGCCGTGCGCGGTGCGCTCCACGTCGAGGGCGCCGCGCAGGTGGTGGGGCCCGACGGGGGTGGTGAACCAGTCGGTCACGCCGTCTGCCTCCCTGTACACGAATGGATCATGCCGGTCATCATGTCGGCCGCGCCGGGGCTTCGGCGAGCGAGTTTCGGCTCCACGGCGGTCGCGCGGGCGGCTCGGCCCCGCGGTTCGGCCCGGTGGGCCGGCCCCGCGGGTCAGGCCCGTCGGTCGGCCCGCCGGTCAGCCCCGCCGGTCGGCGGCGTCGAACCGGGCCAGGGCCAGGGCGCCGGCGCTCAGGGCCTTCTCCAGGGCGCCGCGGGTGGCCCGGTCCAGGCCGCCCAGCCCCTCCTCGGTCTCGTCCGCCGCGTCCCGGGCGATCTCGGCGGCCACCTCGCGCGCCGGGGTACGGGGCCCCAGCTTGCTCACCGCCGCGGCGGCCCGCGCCGGGGTGAGGAGTCCGGCGGCGTGCGCCAGCAGCCAGCCGGGCACGCCCGCCGCGCCTTCGGCGGGGACGCGGTAGGGGCGGGCGCCCGCGAACCGCTCGTCCTCGGCGAAGGCCGGCTGCTTGAGCTTGGCCATCGGCGGGGCCTGCGTCCAGGACTCCCCGGCGGGCTTGACCACGATGCCCTCGGCGAGGTTGCCGGGCAGCGCGGGCAGACCGAGCAGCGCGGGCAGCCGGGTCGGGAAGACCACGGGCAGCTGCCCGACCCGGGCCAGGGTGCCCTGCGCCAGCAACGGCGCGCACATCAGCCCGGCGGCCTGTGCCGCGGTGCGCAACGCCCGGTCGGCGACCCAGACCGGACCGCCGTCCACGGCGGCGACGGTCGCGTCGAAGGGCAGCCAGAGCAGGTCCGGGGCGTACCAGACACCGGTCTGTACGGGTTCGGCGGCCGCGACCGGCGGAACGTCGGGGTGCGGGTAACGGCCGCCCGCCAGTTCGCCGTAGAGCGTCACGGTCGCCGACGCGGCGGCCCCGTACCGGTCCCGCAGCAGCGCGGCGCAGCGGTTCGCGGCGACCGCCAGCGCCGGCCAGATCCGGCCGACACCGAAGAAATCGTCCAGGCCGCCGTCCCCGAGGAGTTCACGCCGTTTGGCGGGACGCGGCCCGCTCGCGTCGCACACGACGGCGAAGTTGGCGCCGTGCACCTTCTCCTGGGCGACCCAGTCCCGCCCACCGGCTTCGCCCAGCCGGCGGCCGGCGGGAATCTTCGGATACGGGGACCAGGAACGGGACTCGGCGGACACCGCGCGATCGTAACCGCCGGCCCGCGCCCGCGGGCACCGCGTTTCCCCCGGCGGGTGGCCCGGGTCAGGGGCGAGTGGCTTCCGCCACCCAGCCGTACGGGAGTTCGCGGCCGTCGACGGTGGCCGCCTCCACCGTGTCGGTAAGCGGGTCGATGTCCACCTGGACGCCGTCGCCCTCGTAGCGGGGGGAGCCGCTCGCGCCGGTGGCGCCCGTGGCCACCACCGACGCGGAACGCATCGCGGCCCCGTGGTCGGTGTGCCCGTCGGCGTCCGAGAGCTGGGGCTTCAGTACCACGGTGTAGCGCTCAGGGGGCTGGCTCATGGCACCGAGGCTAGCGCCCGCCCCCGCGGCCCGCCGCTTCCCACGCCCTACGGCCCGACCGGCGGACCAGGGGGGCCGGACACGACATTCCCTAGGGGCGCAGGTCCTGGGCCGCGCGGCGGACCTGGAGGGCCAGGGGTTCCGGGAGGGCGGCGTAGCCGGTCTCGACCACCGCCTTACGGCCCGCCTCGTTCACCGTGTCGTCCAGGAAGGCCCGTAGCCGCGGCAGCGACTCGGCCCGGTTCCCCTCCTCGCACACCACCGCGTACGCCACCTGCACCACGGGGTAGGCGCCGGGTGTCTTCGTCGCCGGGTCGAGGCTGAGCGGGGCCTGGCCCGTCTTCGCCACCGGCGCGGCCGCCGCCAGCGCCAGCGCGGCGGAGTCCGGCCCCACGGGCACCGGCGCGCCCGCCGCGGTCACGAGCGCGGCCGTACGGCGGCCCTGCGTGCCGCTCAGCGCCGTGAAGGAGATCGCCCCCTGGGTCTGGGCGACCTCCGCGACCTGGTCCTTCGCCGCCGTCACCGACCCCGTGACCATGGTCGTGGCCGGCTGGTGCGGCCAGGCGGCGGGCGCGGCACCGGCGAGGTACTGCGTGAAACCGAGCGTGATCGAGCTCGTGGCCGCCGGGACCACCGTCGTCACCTCCGTGTCGGGCAGCATCACGCCCGGGTTGAGGCGGGCGATCGCCGAGTCGTTCCACCGCAGGATCTTGCGGTCGAAGATCCCGGCGAGCGTCGGCGCGTCCAGCGTCAGGGAGTCCACCCCCTCCAGCCGGTACACCACGGCGATCGGCACGGCGTCCAGCGGCAGCTGGAGCGCGGGCCTGCCGCCGCAGCGCGCGGCGGACTCGGTGGAGTGAGCGGCCGTCAGGGGCGTGTCGACGACCGCGAAGTCCGTCTGCCCCGACAGGAACTGCGCCAGGCCCGCGCCCGATCCGATGGGCTGGTAGGCCACCTCGCTGCCCTGGCACCGCCGCGCGTGGTCGGCGGCCCAGCGGTCCAGGGCGGGCTTCTGTACGGAGGAACCGGCGCCCCGCAGCGCTCCGGCGGGCCCGCAGGGCGCCGCGGCGAGGTCCGCGGCCGGGCTCGCGGCCCCGTTCGCGCCCTTGCCGTCGCCCGCCTTCCGGTCGCCGTTGGCCAGCAGCGGTACGGCCACCGCCGTCGCCGCCACGGCCAGGGCGACCGCTGCCGCCGCGAACAGCGCGCGCCGGCGGCCCCGGTGGCCGACCGGCGACGGTTGTGGGTCACCGGGCGGCGGTGCGGGCGACTCCGGCGGCGCGGGCGACACGGGCGACGTCGGCAGCGCGTCCGCGGCGGGCGTCCGCGCGACCCGGGGATCCGGGGCGCCCGCCGGTCGTGCCCCGGTCCGGGTGAAGCGGTCCGCGACGCCGGGGGCGGGCGGGTCCACCACGGTCGGCGGAGGAGGCGTCGGCGCCGCGGCGGGCGGGGGCGGTGCGGCCGGTCCGGCGAGCGCGGACAGCAACTGCGCCACCGTCGCCCGGCCGGCCGGGTCCTTGACCAGGCAGGAGTCGACCAACGGCCGCAGCTCCGGCGCGACCCCGGCCAGGTCCGGCTCCTCGTAGACCACCCGGAATCCCACGGCGTGCGTGCTCTCGGCGTCGAACGGCCCGTGCCCGGTGGCGGCGTACACCAGGACCGACCCCAGCGCGAAGACGTCGGCGGCCGGGGTGAGGGGCTCGTTGCGGAACTGCTCGGGGGCCATGAACGGCGGTGTGCCCACGACCAGTCCGGTGCTGGTCAGCGGCGCGGCGTCGGAGACGCGGGCGATGCCGAAGTCGATGACGCGCGGCCCGTCCTCGGCGAGCAGCACGTTGCCGGGCTTCAGATCGCGGTGGATCAGCCCCGCCCGGTGGATGTCGCGCAGCGCCTCCACCAGCCCCGCCGCCAGCCGCCGCACCCCCGGCGCGTCCAGCGGGCCGTACGTCGCGACGGCGTCGGCCAGCGAGGGGCCCGGGACGAACAGCGTGGCCAGCCAGGGCTCGTCGGCGTCGGGGTCGGCGTCCACCACGGGCGCGGTGAACGCGCCGCTGACCAGGCGCGCGGCGGTCACCTCCTGGCGGAAGCGGGCGCGGAAGGCGCCGTCCCCCGCCAGCTCGGGCCGGATGACCTTGATGGCCACCTGCCGTCCGGACACCGACCGGGCGCGGTAGACCACGCCCATCCCGCCGGCGCCGAGCCTGCCCTCCAGCCGGTAGCCGCCGACCGTACGCGGATCGCTCTCCGCCAGCGTCACGTGAGCCTCCCCGGGCCCGGGCCAGGTGCCGCGGCCGCGACCCGGACCCGTCGGACCCGCCGGACCCGGTCGAAGTCCCCTGCCCACCCCGGGTCCCGCCCGGCCGTCCCCAGCTGCCCCGCCGGCAGGCGGAAGCACTCCCCGATGCCGCTCATGGCGCCATGCTAGATGTTCGCGGGCGGGCGGGATCCCTCAGGTGGCGTACGACGGATCGGCCCCGTCCACCGGGCCGTTCAGCCGCCGAGGCCCGCCTGCGCCCGCTGCGGTACCTCGCGCTCCGCGATGGCCGCACGGCACGCCTGCACGAACTTCCGGTACTGGGCGTTGGACTTGCACGACTTCCCGCGCTCCGCCGGCGAGTCGGCGGTCAGGGAGAAGAAGCTGTCGCGCAGTTCACGCGTGAGCTCCAGCTGTGCGCCCTTGCCGGTCATGGTGCGGTTGCAGATGTTGCGCTCCTCGTCCCCGTTGACCGCCCCGCTGCCGGGGAAGATCTGGAATCCGGCGGTCTCCAGGTGCCTGGTCAGGATCGCGCGGAAGACGTCGTCGAGCCCGCCCACGACCACGCCCTTCTTGTCCGGGAGCCGCTCCGGGTGGTCCTTGTACTTCGGGTGCGCCTGCTCCCACCGCAGGCCGTGCACGCTCAGGGTGTTGAGGCTGCCGGCCGCCATCGACACGGCCACGTGGTCGTCGCAGCGGACCGAGGTGACGTGCAACTGCCTGTTGGTCAGCAGGTTGCCGTCCGCGTCCTTGGCGGTGCCGCTGCGCATCCCCTCGAACATCCAGAAGTCGTAGAGCGGTTCGCCGCCCGCCAGCCCCGGGTAGACCGATCCGGCCCGCTCCGGCTCGGGGTACGGCTCCGGATCGTATCCGGCGATGCCCAGGCACAGTTCGCTCGTGCCGACCTCGATCCCGCCGCCGTGGATGGCCAGGACCGTCGTCAGCGCGTACGCGGACTGCCCGGCCTTGTCGAAGTCCTTCACCTCGTGCCGCTTGAAGCGCCGCGCGAAGTCCTTGCCCTCGCCGTCGGCGGGGTCGGCCGACGCGGCGAAGTGCCGGTAGAGCTCGGTGTTGGAGGTGTACAGGTCGTCCGCGGACGATGCCCGCGCCGTCCCGGCCGACAACGCCGACAGCAGCGGCGCGCCCGCGGCGGCGGCGACCAGCCCCGTCAGCAGGGTCCGGCGGCCGGTCCGGACGCCCGGGACCCCCGCATCGCCCTGTCCGTGGACCGCCCCGTGCATCGCCCCGTGCGTCGTTGCGCCGTCCGTCGCGTGGCCGGCTCCGTGGTCCGTCTCGTGCTTCTTCCGCTGTCGCACAGGCCCCCCTGGTCGTGATCATGAAAATGTGGTGGGCGCAGCGTAGCAACGCCCCGACCCTCGTTCCCGGCGCGGCGCCCGGTTCACGCCGCCAGGGCGGAGGTGACCACCAGCGGCGGGCGCGTCCGCTCCGCGGTCCAGGGCCGGCTCCGCACGAGCTCCGCGTCGGCGACGTCGAGCGCCTCGGTCACCGTCGGGCGGTGCAGGACGACGTCCCGGAAACCGGCCCGCTCCAGCAGGGCCGGCAGCACGTCGACGGGCCAGGCGTGGTTGCGCACCTCCTGCCAGGAACCGTCGGTGCGGCGCAGCCGTACCGTCATCTCCTCCCCGGGGCGGTACGGCGCCTGCGCCCCGGCGACCCGCAAGGAGGCGTACTCCACGCCGCCGCAGGCGGGATCGGTGGTCAGCAGCACGAGCGGCGCCGCGGGGCGCAGCAGCCGGCGGATCTCGGTGAACACGGCCCGCACCGCTTCCTCGGTGGGCAGGGAGGCGAGGACGTGGTTGCACATCGCGGCGTCGGCGCAGCCGTCCGGCAGGCAGCCGACGCGCCCGCGCTCGACCAGGTGGTACTCCGCCACGGCCGTCCCCGTGCGCCGGGCCAGCGCCAGCATCTCGGGGGAGGAGTCCACGCCCAGGACCCGTACGCCGAGCCGGCGGGCCGCCCGGCCGGCCACCTGCCCCGGCCCGCAGCCGTAGTCCACGAGCACCGCGTCCGCCACCGGGCCGCCGGTCATCCGGCGGGACAGGGCCTCGAACACGAACGGGTAGCCGAGCAGCCAGTCCGTGGCCGCCTCGACCGCCGCGAACGCCCGCGCCCCGGCCTGCCCGGACCAGGCGGTGTCCCGTTGCTCCGACCCGTCGCCCACAGCTGCCCACCATCCTGTCCGGCCGGTACCCCACCGGGACCTGCTGTCGCGTTCCGTGCCGTCCCGCCCCTTGCCGTTACGGCACGGGGCGGACGCGGACCACGCGGGCCGGGGCCTGGCCGCCGCCCGACGGGAGCATCCGCACCTCGCCCTGGTCGCTGATCTCCGCCCGGACGATGCCGGACGCGTCCTCGTAGACCGGGTGCCCGCCCGGCCCCGTCCCACCGGCGGCCGCCACCACCACGACGTCCTCGCCCGCCTCCGGGTCCTCGGAAAACACCAGCTCGTACCGCTGGGTACTCATGCACGCCCTCCTCTGCCCGGCGACACCGACCCCCACCACCATCATGCGCGCGGGGCGCGGCCGCCGCCCCCCGCCCCCACCGCGCCCGGCCCGCCGCGCCGCGCCCGCACCGGACGTCCGTCAGGCATGACGCCGGTACAGCCGGGCCAGACCCGTGGCGGGCCGGGGTCCGGCCCGGTCCAGCTCCTCCACCAGGCGTTCGGTCCGCTTGCGCACCCCCAGCTCGTCCAGGACCCGGTCCACCTCGGCGAGCAGCGCCCCGTGCAGCTGCCACTGCGCCGGGTCGGCCGCCACCTCGTCCAGCAGCAGCCGCGCCAGGCGGTCGCGGGCGCCGCGGGCCGCCGTCAGCGCGCGGGCGAGGTCCTCCTCGGCCTGTTCCGCGTTGGCGCTGATCTGCGCGGTGACCAGCGAGGCGAAGCTCGCCACGGCCGCCGCCAGGTACCCGAACAGCTCACGCAGCGCGACACCGATGTGCTCCGGGTACAGGGCCCCGTCGGGGCGCGCCTTCGCCAGGTCGGTCAGGGTGCGGCAGCACACCCGGAGCACCACCGCGCAGATCTCGAGCGTGTCCAGACCGGTGCGCAGCACCACCCGCTGTACGAGGCTCTCCTTCACCCGGGGGTTCATCCGCAGGCTGTCCTCGGCCTGCCGCAGCGCCGCGTCCACGCGCACGATGTCGTGGTCGAGACGGCGTGCCTCGTGGAGCCGCTCGGCGGCCTCCCGGAACGCGGCGCTGCCCGGGCGGCCGGTGAGCCCGTCCCGCATGTGCCCCAGCAGCTCGCCCATCCGGGCGGCGAGCCCGGTGATGGCGGCCCCCGCCGGCTCGGTCCACACGGGCGGGGCCAGGAGCAGGTTGAACAGCAGTCCGACGGCCGCCCCGATCAGGGTCTCCAGGACCCGGTCCCAGGCCGTCTCGCCCACCTGCGACACGCCGAGCACCAGCATGGCACTGATGGCGACCTCGGGCACGAACTCGTCGACGCGCACGAGGTGCCCGACCGCCAGCGAGGCGAGGATGACCAGTCCGAGGCTCCACCAGGTCAGCCCGACCAGCGTGCTGAACAGCACGGCGACCAGTACCCCGGCGACCACCGAGTTCACCCGCCGGATCCCCGTGGTCAGCGTCGTGTAGAGGGTCACCTGGACCACGAGGAGCGCGGTGAGCGGCGCGGTCAGGGGGACCGGCTCGCTGCTGAGCGCCAGCGCGACGACGTAACTGACGACGGCGGCGGCCGTCGAGCGCACCGCCTGCACCACCAGGGGCTCCCGGCGGTGACGCACCAGGCGCCCGAGATCACGGACGGAATCGGGGATCACGGCGTTCGGCATATGCGCCCCCCTTCCCCGGGAACGCCGAAGAACACCTCCCGCCCCGCCGCCGTGCCGTGAGCGCCCGTCCGGCTACGGGGCGTGCGCGGCTCCGGACGTGAGGCCGGCGCGGTCCAGCGCCCGGCGCATCGCGGGCAGGTCCGGGTCCGCGTCCGCGTGCTCGTTCCCGCCCGCGGCACCGACGGCCGTGAACAGCGACTCCAGGACCCGCGGGTCCAGCCGGCCGGCCTCGGCGGCGTCCAGGAGCTCCGCCGCCGCGTCGGCGGCCAGCGGTCCGCGTTCCTGGTCGGTGCTGGTCAGTACGGCGAGCACCTTCGCGCGGTTCACGAAGCGGCTCATGCCGCAGTCCAGCCCGTCGTCGCCGAGGTCCTCGGGGTACGGCGCACGCGCCCAGGCGCCGTCCTCGTACCAGTAGACGCAGCCCAGCTCCCCGCCGCCGAGCCGGTGGCGCAGCTCCTCGTACGGGAGCCAGTCCGGGCCCTGCGCCAGCATGTCGATGGCGGGCTCGTGCCACTTGACGTCGCTCGACTCGTCCTCGCCGTAGAGCACGTACCGGCCCTCGCCCATCGCGGACATGGTCCACCAGGTGCAGCCGCAGTCGTCGAGGTGGAGACCCGCGTCGTCGATCCAGTGCCCGGTGCGGTGGATCCCCTGGCCCTCCGCCTCGACGGTCGCCTCCCAGACGGCGACGAGCGCCCAGCGCGCCCACAGCACCTCGGCCGCCGGCAGGTCCCCGGGCCGTCCCGGCCGGTGAATCGTCATGGTGCGTCCGCTCCTTCGTACCCGGTGACGCGATCTCTCGCGCCGATCGTACCGAGCCGTGCGATGGGCCACATGGCTGACGGGGACGGGGGCGGTGTTACGGCACGGGCGGAGTCTCGTTGCCCCTGCATGACCGATCTCATGGTGAAGATCCCGGCCGACTGGCTGGCCCGGGTGTTCCTTTCGCTCCGGCGCGGTTCCTCGGACGACGCGCAGGCCCTGGCGGCGGAGCTGCGGCCGTTCACGGAGCGGCCGGGCCAGCGGGTCCCGGTTCCCCGGGCGACGGTGCTGCGGACCGAACGGGCGCTGCGCGGTGAACTCCAGTGCGCCGAGGGCTCCGAGCGGCGCGCCCGGCTGGCCGAGGAGGCGGAGTACCTGATCGGCGCCCGCCTCGGCCATTAGCCCGACCAGGCGGCCGTTTCGCGCCGCTCGGCGGCCGGGACCGCAGCCGTGTGCGGGACCATGGCCAGTGGCGTCGGACAGAGCGGGACGACGACCGACAACAGCAGACAACGGTGGACAGCGGCGGACAGCCGCGGATTGCGGCGGACAGGGAGCGGATATGCGCGGCGGTACGGTCACGGTGGTCGGCGGATCCATCGCGGGCTGCGCGTTCGCCTCGGCGGCCGCGCGCGCCGGCGCGGACGCGGTCACGGTGCTGGAGCGTTCCGAAGGGCGGCTGGCGGACCGGGGCCTGGGCCTGTGCGTCCACGACGACCGGGCCGCCGAACTCACGGCCGCCGGCACGCTGCCCCCGGGGATCGCCGCGCACCGGCTGGCCCGCCGGCGCTGGGTCGTGCGGGACCCGGCCGACCCGGCCGGGCGGGTCTTCTGGGACCAGCCGTTCCCCTTCCACTCCTACCACTGGGGCCTGTTGTGGCAGGGCATGCGCGAGGCGACCCCGGCATCGGTCGACTACCGGCACGGCGTGACGGTCACCGGCGTGGCCGCCGCCGGCGACCGCGCCGAGGTGCACCTGGCGGACGGGGGCGTCGAGGCGGGCGACCTGGTCGTCGGCGCGGACGGCTACCGCTCGGTCGTGCGGCGGGCCGTCAGCCCCGACTCCCTGCCGGACTACGCCGGTTACGTCTGCTGGCGCGGCAACTTCGACGCCGGGCGGCTGGCGGCCGTCGGCGAGGAGCACTGGCCCTCCGAGGCGGTCACCACCGTCTGCTTCGAGGGCGGCAGCTGCGTCGTCTACCGCATCCCGGGCCCGGACGGCCTGCGCGTGAACTGGGTCCTGTACGCCGTGCCCCCACGCGCCGCGGGCCTGCGCCTCGACGACCCGACCAGCTTCCCGCCGGGGCGGGTGACCGCCGAACTCGCCGCCGGCCTCACCGCGTTGCTGGACCACGCGTTCCCGCCGTACTGGGCCCGCGTCCTGGCGCTGACGGACCCCGAGGACACCTTCGTCCAGCCCATCTACGACCTGGAGACCGCCCCCATCACCGCGGGGCGCCTGCTGCTCGCGGGCGACGCCGCGACCGTCGTACGCCCCCACAACACCAGCGGCGCGGCCAAGGCCCTGCAGGACGCCGCCGCCTTCGAGGCGGCCTGGAGCTCCGCCGCCACCTGGGACGAGGTGCTGCACGGGTACCGGTCGGCCCGGGGTGCGGCGGGCCGCGAACTGGTCGCCCTGGCCCGCCGCCTCGGCCGCGCCCAGGTGGAACGGACCCCGCCCTGGTCCACGATGCGGCCCGGCGACGCGCACGCCTGGTGGCAGGACCAGCTCGGCGGCGCCCCCGGCATCGGCGGCCAGGCCATGTCCCCGTCCACGCCCGCGTCCCCGTCCACGCCCCCGCCCACCGCCGCGCAGGATCCG
Source organism: Streptomyces sp. NPDC042102 (assembly GCF_055582305.1). Classification (NCBI taxonomy): domain Bacteria; kingdom Bacillati; phylum Actinomycetota; class Actinomycetes; order Kitasatosporales; family Streptomycetaceae; genus Streptomyces; species Streptomyces sp. NPDC042102. The sequence goes on along the minus strand of NZ_JBVJDL010000004.1, from coordinate 70,131 downwards.
CGCCGCTGATCCCCGCTGATCCCCACCGATTCCGTGGGCCGCGGGCCGCGGGCGGTCTTTACGGCCCGGCCCCGCCGGGTATCCCTGGAGGTATGGGGGCGGACGGGGAGCGGGCGGGACACGGGCGTGGCGCGGCGGTGGCCGCCGTGATCGGGGCGGCAGGCGCCCCCGTGCTGTCGGCGGGCGTCGCCCTGGCGGGCGCGTGGCTCCAGGCGAACGTGCGCTGGGGTGCCCTGTGGGGAACGCTCGGCTTCGTCGGCGCGTTCGGCGTCCTGGTCCTCGGCCTGCGCGGGCGGCACTCCCTCCTCGCCTTCCTCGCGGCCGGGCTCTCCCTGGTGTCCCTTTCGCTCGTCCACGAGGCGGTGGAGGAGTACACCTTGCGGGAGCGGGGCGTACGGGTCGGCTGTCTGGTGCAGGAGATCGACTCCCGTACCGAGACCACGGCCACGACCGACGCCGACGGCAGCACCTCGTACCGGACGGTCACGTACCACGACTACCGGCTGGCCTGCCCGCCCGGTGGCCCGGCGACGATGACCGTCCAGGGCAGCCGGGTCGGTGCCCCGGGCGAGCGGCTCGCCGTCGTGTACGACCCCGAGGCGCACGTGGCCCCGCAGCCGGCCCGGTTCGCCGAGGACCCCGGCACCGAGGCCACCTGGGCCCTGGTCCTGGTCGGCCTCTCGGTCCTGGCCCGGGTCCTCGACGACGTGCGGCGCGCCCGCCGGTCCGGCGGGCTCAGGCCGAGGCCCGGCGTACGAGCGTGGTGGCGGTGATCACGGGTGCGGGCGGGCCGCCCGCACCGGGCCCGTTCAGGGTGTGCAGCAGCAGGCGCGCCATCAGGCGGCCCATGCCCTCGATGTCCTGACGTACGGTCGTCAACGGCGGATCGGCGGATTCCGCCACCAGTTCGGCATCGTCGAAACCGACCAGCGCCACGTCACCGGGAACGCTCAGCCCCCGTTCGCGCAGCACCCGCAGGGCGCCCGTCGCCATCAGGTCGTTCCCGGCGAACACCGCGTCCGGCCGCGGCTGCCGCTCCAGCAGCTCCGCCATCGCGCGGGCCCCGCCCGCCGCGGTGAAGTCGCCCTCGGCGACCAGCGCCGGATCGCCGCCGGGCAGCACGTCCCGGTACCCGTCCAGCCGGTCGGTCGCCGACGTCTGGTCCAGCGGGCCGGCGATGTGCGCGATGCGCCGCCTGCCCAGGGACTTCAGGTACCGTACGGCCTCCCGCGCGCCGCCCCGGTTGTCCGCGTCGACGTAGGTGACCCCGCCCTCCGCGCCGGGCCCGGCGGTCCAGCCCGGGCGGCCGCCGTAGACCGTGGGCATGCCGATGCGGCGGGTGAGGGCGGGCAGCGGATCGTCGGTGTGCAGGGAGAAGGCCAGCGTGCCGTCCACGTGACCGCCGACCAGGTAGCGCTCGATGCGGTCGTAGTCGCCGCGGTCCTCGACCAGCAGCAGGACGAGCTGGGTGTCGTGCGCGGTCAGCTCCTTGCTGATGCCGCGCACCTGCCGGGAGAAGAAGGGGTCGGAGAAGATCCGGGCCTCCGGCTCGGCGATGATGACCGCCACCGCGCCGCTGCGCCGGGTCACCAGGGTCCGGGCGGCCTGGTTGGGCACGTAGCCGAGCTCCCGGATGGCCTCCCGTACCTTGTCCACGACGTGGGCGCGGACCCCCGCCCCGCCGTTGACGACGCGCGAGGCGGTGGCCCGGGACACCCCGGCGCGCGCGGCCACCGCTTCGAGGGTGGGGCGGCGGTGCCGGGGCGGCGCGGGAAGCGGTTCGGGCACGGGAGGCTCCTCATGCGTGTCCGGCGGGGGTTGCCTGGCCGGGCAGCAGGGTATCGGCGTACCGCCGGGAGCGCTCCCGTTTCCCGGCGGGCCGGTCACCAGGGGTATGGATCCGGCCGAGCCGCGGCCGGCGCGTCCGGCGCGGTCAGTGCCCGAAGTGGAACCAGTTGACGTTCACGAAGTCGGCGCCCTGGCCGCTGGTGAAGGTCAGGTACACGTCGTGCCTGCCGGTGATGCCGGTGATGTTGGCCGGGACCGTCCGCCAGTTCTGCCAGCCGCCGGTGTTCGCGACGGAGAAGCTGCCGACGGGAGGGTTGCCGGGGCTGTCCAGCCGGACCTCGACGAGGCCGCTGACACCGCCGGCGGCACCGCTGGCGACGCGCCCGTAGAACTGCCGCGCCGTGCCGGACCCGAAGTCGACGCCCCGGTAGAGGGCCCAGTCGCCGTGTCCCAGCATGCTGAGGTTCTGGCCGCCACCGCTGTCGGTGGTGGTCTCGCGGCCGGTCCCCGCCTGGCCGTCGTAGGACTCGGCCTGGATGGCGGCGTACGCGTCGCGGTTGCCGGCGGGCGGCGTGGTGGGCGGGGTCGTCGGGGGTGTGGTGGGCGGGGTGGTGGTACCCGCCGTCCGCAGGACGGACACGTAGTCGACGGTCATCGGGTGGCCGGGCTGGGTGCCGGCGTCGGGTCCGCCGCCGAAGGCGTCGGGGAAGCCGCCGCCCATGGCGACGTTCAGGATGATGAAGTACCCGTGGTTCGTGGCGTTGGCCCAGGTGACCGGGTCGACCTGGTTGGCCCGCACGGTGTGGTACGTGATCCCGTCGACGGAGAAGCGTATCTCCTCGACGGCGGTGGACCGGTCCCACTCCGCCGCGTACGTGTGGAAGCCGGCCTGGCAGCTGGTGCCCGGACAGGGGCGCTGGCCGCCGATGCCGGACGTCTCGTTGCAGGGGCCGCCGGGGCTGGTGCCGCAGTGCAGGGTCGACCAGACGTTGTCGAGGCCCTGGACGTTCTCCATGATGTCGATCTCGCCGATGCCGGGCCAGTTCCACCAGTTGCCCCGGTAGGGGGCGCCCAGCATCCAGAAGGCCGGCCAGTAGCCCTTGGCCGCCGGGCCGGTGACGTTCGGCATCTGGATGCGGGCCTCGGTGCGCAGCGTGCCGCCCGCCGGGGGCTGGAAGTCGGTGCGCCGGGTCTCGATGCGGCCGGAGGTCCAGTTGCCGGCGGCGTCGCGGCGGGGCGTGATGCGCAGGTTCCCGGCGCCGTCGAGCGAGACGTTCGCGGGGTCGGAGGTCATGGTCTCGATCTCGCCGGTGCCGAAGTTGGCGGGGCCGCCGGGATAGCTCGTACCGGTGGTGTACTGCCAGTTCGTGGGGTTCACACCGGAGCCGGCGGGTCCGTCGAAATCGTCCAGGAACACCTGCGTCCAGCCCGGCGGGACCGGGGGAGCGGCGGCGTTCGCGGGCATGACGGCGGCCACGGCGGCCGCCGCGGCCACGGCCAGGGCGCCGAACGCGGCGATGGCGGCCCGCCGGACGGCGGCCGGTCGTCGTCTGTTGCCGGAAGTCTCACGCATGGGTGCCCTCTCTCAGGCGCCGGACGGCGCGATGGGGGGAGTGGGGGGCGACACGTCTTGAGAGCGCTCTCAAGACGCGCCGCTGACACTGTCCTCCCGGCCCCTGGGGGCGTCAAGAGTGCGAGCGGTCAACGGGCTTGAGCACGACCGGAGTTCATAAGGCGAACCGGGGCCGGGGCGGTGCCGGGGCCGGGGTACGGAGAACCCCCCGCGGCGGCGTCGGTGGACGACCGCCGCGGGGGGCACATGCCGCGCGGAGGGCGGCGGGGTGAGCACGGCACGCCGTACTACTTCTTGACGGGCTCCAGGCACAGGACGAACTTCTCCTGCTCCCACTGCTGCGCCAGCGCGGCCTCGCCCACGGTGCAGGCGTCGGTGTCGAAAGTGTTCTCGACGACCTTGAGCACCTTGTAGTTGGCGTCCTTGTCGTCACAGCCCTTGGTCTCGACCTCGGGGTTGTTGTCGCTGCCGGTCACCTTGACGCAGTCGCCGGCCTCGGCGCGCACCGGGGCGTTGAAGAAGTACGAGACGCCCAGCTTCACGACGACCGCGGCCACGATGAGCGCGACGACGCTGAGGAACTTCCGCGCCTTGCCGCCCTTGGGCTTCGGGGCCTCGGGGGCGGGCGTGACGGGAGCCTGCGGGGTGGCGTTCTCGTCCTGCGGCGAGGGCGGGGTCGACATCAAGGGGTCCTTCCGGGGGAGGGTCATCGAACGCCCGAACGCTACAGAGCACGTAAGTGGCAAACCGGACTGTGGGGCGGCTGCGGAGATGAGATGCGGAGTTGTGATGAGGCCATGGCACAACCGTGATCGGCCCGGCTCCGCCCGCACACCCCTCACCGGCCACGACGAGTGGGGGCCCCCCCCCGGGGGGGGCCCCCCCGGGGGCGGCGTACGGCGCCCGACCGGGGTGTTGGTAGGCGGGCTCACAAGGTGGGCAGTTTTGGGTTAAAGCGCAGGGGGTTTTGGTTGTTGTCGCACAGGT
>NZ_JBVJDL010000004.1:0-65773 GCF_055582305.1 Streptomyces sp. NPDC042102 | reverse complement strand
CTTTTTTTTGTGGGTTTTTTTTTTTGCGCCATTGAAAAACCGTGGCGCGGCCGGCCCCCCCCCCCCCCCCCCCCCCCGCCCCCGCGGGGGGGGCCCCCGCGGGGGGGGGCCCCCCACTGGGTTCCGGCGTACGCCGCCGGACGGCGGTCTGGGACGGCGGCCTCAGACGGTGGCCAGTTGCGGGATCAGGCGCAGGGCGTTGTCGTGGAGGACGCCCTGGAGCTGTTCCGGCGTGAAGGACGGGTCCGCGTCGAGGGCCGGGAGGGCCAGGTCCGTCACCGTGTCGGCGGGCGCGGCGGGCCAGTCCGTACCGAAGAGGATGTGGTCGGCGGGCACGTGGGCGAGCAGCGTGGCCGCCGGAGCCATGGGGCCCGCCGTGTCGTAGTAGAAGCGGCGCAGGTGGTCGCGGACCGCCGCCGGGTCGACGGGCGGGTCGCAGAACCGCCCCAGCGCCTGCATGCGCGTCGCGATGTACGGCAGGAAACCGCCCGCGTGCGGCAGGATCACCGAGATGTCGGGGAAGCGGTCCAGCGTCCGCTTGCTGATCATGTTCACGGCCGCCCGCGTGGTGTCCAGCAGGAAGTCGCACATGAAGTTCGGGATCCCCGGAACCGTCGGCGCCCCGGGCGGGCCGCCGCCCGGAAGGTGGTGCGGATGGGTGTCCACCACGGCGGACCGTTCGTTCAGCTCGGCGAACACCCGGTCGTAGGACGGGTCGCCGAGGTACACGCCGCCGTAGTTGGCCGTCACGCTCACGCCCACGGCACCGAGCTGCCCCAGTCCCCGGCGTACGGCCCACGAGGACGCGTCGAGGTCGTCCAGGAACAGCGGCACGTAGAACGAGAACCGTCCCGGGTGCGCGTTCACCACGTCGATCATCGAGCGCAGCGTGATGGTGATGGCCTCGCGCAGCTGCGCCGACGAACGGTAGCGCGCCGGCAGCATGGGCTTGAGGACGGCGGTGGCGACACCCGCGCGGTCCATGAAGGCGATCGCGTCCTCGGCACCGAGCCGCGCCCATGGAGGCAGTTGCTGAGGTGTGATCAGGTCGTGGTGCTCGGCCCACTCGCGCCATTCCGGTGCGCAGTAGTGCTGGTGCATGTCGATTTTGGGATGGCCGCCGTGCGCCTCGGCCGAGGGGAGCGCGGCGTCGCCCAGCGGGGCGTGGACGGGCGCCTGCGCGCCCCTGCCCGGGCCGGTGCCCGCGCCCGGGCCGGTGTCCGTGCCCGCGACGGCGAAGGCCGCCGCGGGCGCTCCCGCGAGGTCCATGCCCGAGCTGCTCTGGGGGTTCTGCATACCGATCGACCGCCCGCTTTCGTTCTCGGTCACTTTCCGGAGGCCACGGAGGCGGCCACGGATGCGAGGGGGGAGGCGGGGCCCGCCTCCCCGGGGCCGCGCGCCGGATCCAGGACGAGCAGGAGCCGCTCCAGGCCCCGGAACGCCGCCACCGGCCCCTTGAGCCACGCGCCCGTGCTCTCCTCCTCGTCCGCGAGCCGCATGCGCGGGAACTCCCGCAGCAGGCAGGAGAGCGCGATCTCGAGTTCGAGCCGCGCCAGCGGGGCCCCCAGGCAGTAGTGGGTGCCGTGGCCGAAGCCCAGGTGCGTCCCCTGGAGTCCGTCGCGCGTCACGTCCAGGACGTCGGGGGAGTCGAACTTCTCCGGGTCCCGGTTCGCCGAGGAGATGGCGATCTGGACGAGCGAGCCCTGGGGGATGAGCGTCCCGCGGATCTCGGCGTCCTCGGCGGCGTACCGGAACGTCGAGGTCTCCACCGACCCCTCGAAGCGGACGATCTCCTCGACGGCCCGTGGGATCAGGGCCGGGTCCCGCCGGAGCAGCTCCAGCTGGTCGGGGCGCAGGAGCAGATCGAGGACGCAGTTCCCGATCTGGTACGCGGTGGTCTTGTGGCCGGCGAAGAACAGGACCCACAGCGACGCGACGAGTTCCGCGTCGTCCAGGCCGTCCTCCGCCGTGACGAGGTCGCTGAGGAAGCAGTCCGAGGGGTGGGCGCGCGTGTGCGCGACCAGCTGTGCCAGCCGGTTCTGCAGCCACTCCTCGGCCGCCTTCAGCTCCGCCTTCATGCCGGGGTTGAAGCGGGCGCGCGTGACGACCGCGAACTGTTCCAGGATCTCGGGGCGGTCGGCCTCCACGATGCCCATCAGGTCGCACAGGACGGCGATGGGCAGCGGGAACGCGAACGCGGACATCAGGTCCACCGGCTCGTCCGTACGGCACTCCCGCAGCAGCCGCTCGGTGATCTCGGTGACGCGTGGGCGCATCTCCTCCACGCGCCGGGGGGTGAAGCCGCCCCTCAGGACGCGGCGCAGCCGGGTGTGGCGGGGCGGGTCGGAGAAGAGCACGTTGTCGTCGAGGGCGTCGAAGAAGCTGCCGTACACGGCGTGGTAGGTGTCCAGGGCCCCGCGCATGTCCTTGCTGAAGCGCGGGTCCGACAGCGCGTCGCGGGCGTCGTCGTAGCGGGTGATGAGGTACGTGGCGACGCCGTGCGGCGGGGTCAGCAGGCACACCGGGTCCCGCTCGCGCAGCGCGGCGTACATCGGGTGGGGGCAGACGCGGTACTCCGGCGCGCCCCGGGACACGGCCGACACGACGTCATGCAGCGCTCCGCCGCCCGGTGCCGCCTTCTCCTGCGTCATCTTCCGCACCCTCCGTGACGTTCGCCTGATTCGGACACACCGGTTCCCGGGAGCGGGCGATCACCAAACGGCCCGTGATTCGTTCGAGTACGACCGGTACCGGGCGGGCCGGGCCGCGCGGCACCCGTCCCGGGCGGCCGGCGGGCGGTCGTCAGCCGACCGGGGGTCCGCCGTCCGGCCGTCGGCCGTCCGCCGCGGCCGTGTGGCGGGGCGGCGGGACCCGGGGAAAGGCTGCTCGTGCAACCGGTCCGCCCGACACCCGTGCGACCAGTCCGCCACGACAGGAGTCCGCGCATGGCCCGCAGTTCCGCCCTGATCGTCTCGACGGCCGCCGTGCTCGCCCTGGCGGCCGCCGCCGTTCCCGGCGCCGCGTCCGCGGCGAGCGCCGCGTCCGGCGCCGACATGGCCAAGGCCGCCGCCGACCGTGCGACCGTGTACCGGGTGACCGCCCCGTACCTGCTGCACGCCAACGGTGTGAAGGCCGGCTACAAGCCGGACACGTACTGCGTCGTGGACCGGGCGGGCTCCGGCGGCGCCCTCGGCTACCCGCACTTCAACCACGCGTACGACAACTCCGTGGACCCGGCGAAGCCGGCGGCGCTGTTCTACGAGGACGACGGACGCGGCGGCAAGCGGCTGGTCGGCGTGCAGTGGCTGGTCTACGACCGTGACCAGAACCTGGCGACCGACGACGACCGGCCGTCGCTGTTCGGCAAGGCCTTCAAGGGGCCGAACCGCGGCAACTTCCCCGGCCAGCCGGTCCACTACGCCCTGCACATGTGGCTGTGGAAGAAGAACCCCAAGGGCACGTACGAGACCTACAACCCGGCGGTCGCCTGTCTCCCCGGCACCACCCGCCCCAAGCCCCAGACCACCTGACGCCCGCTGTCCGCACGAAGGGGAAGGAACGGCGCGCGATGACCGCTGCCGAGAGCGCTGACCAGGTCAGCGTGCACCTGTCCGACTGCACCCGGGAGGCGGCGACCGCGGTGTTCGGCGTCCTGGAGGCCGCCTTCCCGGACCCCGAGGCCGCGACGGCCGGCGGGCCGGTGACGCTCGCGGACACCGCCACCGTGTGGTCGATGGCCGTCGACGTCAAGGACCGCACCGCTCGTGGTGCCGCCGTGGCCGGTGCGCTGGGCGCGCCGGCCACCGCCGACCTGTACGGGGCGGCGGACCCGGTGCGCCAGGTCCGCGAGGAACTCGCGACGGCCTTCGAGGTGGAGGACCGGGGCACCGTGTCCGGCGAGCACGAGCTGGAGGTACGCCTGCGCCTGACCGACCGCGCCTGACCGCCCCCGGGCCCCCGGCCCCCGGGCGTGCCGCCGAGGCCCCCGGCCCCGGCCCCCGGGCGTGCCGCCGCGGCCCGGCCGGGGCACCCTGGAGGTATGCCCCGAGCCAATGACGAGGTCGAGGCCCTGCTCCAGGAGTACGCCGACCTGATCGCGATCAGGGGCGGGGACGCCTTCAAGGTGCGGGCCTACGAGAAGGCGGCCCGGGCGGTCGGCGGCCATCCCGGCGACGTCTCCACCCTGGACGCCAAGGGCCTGCGGGAGATACCGAACGTCGGCGCGTCCCTGGCCGGCAAGATCGTGGAGTACGTCTGCACGGGCCACATGTCCGTCGTGGACGAGGCGCGGGCGTCGGTGCCCGCGGGCGTACGCGAGCTGATCGCGATCCCCGGGCTGGGCCCCCGCAAGGCCATGGTCCTCTACCAGGAGCTGGGCATCACCTCGGTGGACCAGCTCCTCGACGCCGTCCACCAGGAGCGCCTGCGCGACCTGAAGGGGTTCGGCGAGCGGACCGAGGAGAACATCCTGCACGGCATCGCGCTGCTGCAGCAGGCCGGCGAGGGCCGGATGCTGCTCGGCGCCGCCATGGACCTCGCCGAACAGATCGTCGCCGAGCTGGCCGCCGTCCCCGGATGCGTGCGCTGCGCCCACGCCGGCTCGCTGCGCCGGATGCGCGAGACCATCGGCGACCTCGACATCCTCGTCGCGGCGGACCGGCCGGAGCCCTTCATGCGGGCCCTGACCGACCTGCCGCTGACCGCCGAGGTCATCGTCGGGGGCCGGAAGAAGACCTCCATCCGCACCACCACCGGCCTCCAGGTCGACCTGCGGGTGCTGCCCGCCGCCTCCTGGGGCGCGGGACAGCAGTACTTCACCGGGTCCAAGGCGCACAACATCCGCACCCGCGAACTCGCCGTCCGCCACGGCCTGAAGCTCTCCGAGTACGGCCTCTTCGACGCCGGGACCGGCGAGGTGATCGCCTCCGAGACCGAGGAGGCCGTCTACGAACGGCTCGGCCTGCCCTGGATCCCGCCGCCCCTGCGCGAGGACCGGGGCGAGATCGCGGCGGCGCTGCGCGGAGAACTCCCCGACCTGCTCACCGACCAGGACATCCGCGGTGACCTGCACACCCACACCGACCTCACCGACGGCCTCGCCTCGCTGGAGGACATGGTCGCCGCCGCTGCCGCCCGCGGGTACGCCTACTACGCCGTCACCGACCACGCCCCGAACCTGTTCATGCAGCGCATGACCGACGAGAAGGCCCTCGCGCAGCGCGAGCGGGTCCGGGCCCTGGACCGCACCCACCGGCGGATGCGGCTGCTGCACGGCACCGAGCTGAACATCGGACCCGAGGGCGACCTCGACTGGCCCGACGACTTCCTGGCCGGCTTCGACCTCTGCGTGGCCTCGGTGCACTCGCAGTTCGACCAGAGCCGCCCGGCCCTGACCCGGCGGCTGCTGCGCGCCTGCGAGAACCCGCACGTCAACATCATCGGCCACCCCACCACCCGGCGCATCGGCAAACGCCCGGGCATCGACGCCGACTTCGACGCCGTCTTCGAGGCCTGCGCCCGTACCGGCACCGCACTGGAGATCAACGCCCACCCGGAACGGCTCGACCTGCGCGACGAGGACATCCTGCGGGCGAAGCGGTACGGCGTGAAGTTCGCGATCGACTCCGACGCCCACTCCACGACCCACCTGCCGTACATGCGCTACGGCGTCGGAACCGCCCAGCGTGGCTGGCTGACGGCCGACGACGTCATCAACACCTGGCCCCTGGGGCGGCTGCGCCGCTTCCTGCGCAAGACGCCGACCTGACCCGCGCCGCACCGGGCTGCGGCTCCTTTCGGCCAATGCATGTTCTGTACATGACATCTCGACGAGGGTGTGGGAATCTCCGGTCGCGCACCAAGCTCTCTCCCGGACCCCGCGCGGGACACCCCTGCCCGCGCGGCGTCCGGCGCACTCCGGGCGGGGCCCGCCGGTCCCGCCCCACCCCCACACGGAAGTGGCAGGAGAAGCGACATGCGAAAGTTGGCGCACCTGACCGGCGCGGGCATCCTGGCCGCCGCGCTCACCGTCGGTACGGCCGCCGCGGCGACGGCCGCCGCCCCCGCCGCCGACCAGCGGCTCGACGGCGTGATGCTGGTCGCGGGCAACAGCTGTTCCTGGACCAACGCGAAGACCAGCGCGAACCCGCCCGCCGCCCTCACCGTCGACCGCGGCACGATCAACACCCCGGGTGGCAACCTCGCCTGCGGCGGCGGCATCACCGCCACGCTCAACAACAACCCCGCGTTCACCTTCGACGACGCCGCCGGGCTCGCCCGTACCGACGTCATCGACATCAGCGGCAGGATGAGCTTCATCACCTGCCGCTACAAGGCGACCGGCATCGTCTGGAACCGCGACGGATCGACCCGCAAGTACGTCAACCAGGCCTTCACGGCGACCAAGACCTCCGGCAGCTTCCTGTGCCCCGGCTCGGTCACCACCCCCGCCGGTGACGCCTCCATGCTCTTCCACTGAGAACCGCCCGCCCCGCGCCTCCGGTGCCGCCCGGCACCGGAGGCTCTTGGCGTGCGCGCGGCCGCACCGCCCCGAGGCCCCGTCGCGGCCGGGTCAACTCCGCGGCGGGCCGAGCGGGTGACGACGCGCCGCGCACGTCCGGCCGGACGCCCCAGGGAGAATCGATTCCGTGCGTGGCGCTCCGGGGGCGCGCTCGCCGGGATGGCGTAGCGTCGTGACTCCGTCACCGACAGCAACCTTCCGTCAGCTCTCCGTCACGCCCCTGGAAGGCCGCCATGCGCCTCGCGCCGCAGCACACCGAGGTCCTCGACGCCGGCCCCGCCCCGGCCCCCGCCGGCACCGCCGAGAACCTGCGCTTCCTCCTCACCCACACGCTGCCCGCCTTCGTCCGCGGGTTCGTCAACCCCCGGCCCGCCGTGGTCAAGGCGTACGCCGCCCTGGACCAGCCCGCCTGGTCGGCGGCCACCCTGCGCGCCCTGCGCGCCCGGCACGGCGGGGCGCCCGTCCTGCTGCGCGGCATCTCGGGACCCATGCTGGTCCTGCTCGACGTCCAGGACCTGCGGCAGTTCTACCGCGAACCGGTCCGGACCCTGGCCATGGACCCGCCCGACAAGAACAACGGCCTGTCGATCCTGGAACCCACCGGGGTCATCTGCTCCCACGGCGAACTGCGCGAGGACCGCCGCCGGATCAACGACGACAGCCTCGCGGCCGAACGTCCGGTGCACCCCTCCTGCGAGCCCTACCTCGCCGTCGTGGCCGAGGAGGCCGGGCGGATCCGGCCGCGCACCTCCCGCGCCGTCCTCGACACCCCCACGCTGCGCGACGCCCTGCACCGGATCAGCCGCCGCGTCGTCCTCGGCGACGCGGCCGCCGACGACGAACAGCTCACCGACTGGCTCTACGTGCTGCGCGACGAGGCCAACTGGATGGGCCGGCGCAAGAAGCGGACCCTGGCCGCCCGCGCCGTCTACGACCGGGCCACCGCCCGGATCGAGTACTACGCCGAGACCGCCCCCGCCCACACCCTGGCCGCCCGCGCCCGGACCCACCCCGACCCGGCCGGCGACCTCGACCCGGTCGGCCAGGCCCACCACTGGCTGCTCGCCCTCGACGGGCTCTCCGGCGTCGCCGCCCGCACCCTGCTGCTGCTCGCCTCCCACCCCGCCGAGCAGGACCGGGCCGCCGCCGACGCGGCCGCGGGCGGCACCGGACTGCCCCAGCTGCGGGCCTGCGTACGGGAATCGCTGCGGCTGTACCCGCTCGTACCGGACCTGCTGCGCGTCACCCGGGCCGAGACCACCTGGCGCGGCGTGCCCTTCCCGCCCGGAACGGCCGTCCTGGTGCCCGCCCAGTTCCACCAGCGCGACCCCGAACACGTCACGGCCGCCGACCGGTTCGTACCCGGCCGCTGGCTCACCGGGGAGGCCGCCGGGAGCAACCGGCTGGCACCGTTCAGCCACGGCGGCGGCCGCTGCCCGGGCGAGAACCTCGGACTGCTCGTCGCCACCGCGTTCTGCGCCGAGGTCCTGCGCACCCACCGCCTCGCCCGGGCCCTGCCCGCGCTGCCGGCCGACCGGCCCCTGCCCGGCACCGTGGACACCGCCGGGATCCGCATCGGCGTCGTCCCGCGCTGACGCCCTCCCCACCCCGCCCGCACCCACGCCACGCCCCTGCCGCACCGCCGAGCGGCACGCACACCGCACCCGACAGCGAGGCCCCGATGACCGGCACCGCCCCCACCGACCGACCGACCGCGGGCCCCGTTCACGGCCCGCGGCCCCGTACCCACGTCGCCGCCCCGTACGGGCCGCCCGGACTGCTCGAACGGGCCGGATCGGCCCTCTTCGCGCAGATCAACACCCGCCGCGAATGGCACGAACTCCCGCTGCCGCTCGCCCTGCTCAACCTGCACGTGCTCCGCGACGACCTGCGCCGCAAGAACCTGTACGACACCTTCCGCGCCGGCGGGGAACGGCCCCGCCGCGCCACCGGGGAACTGCGGCCGTACCGCTCGTACGACGGCTCCGGCTACGACCCCTACGACGCCGACATGGGCCGTGTCGGCACCCGCCTGGACCGCAACGCCCCGCTGGACCTCACCTTCCCCGAATCCGACGAGGACCGGCTCTCCCCGAGCCCCCGCGAGGTCAGCCGGCAGCTGCTCGCCCGGCGCTCCTTCGTCCCCGCGACCTCGCTGAACCTGCTGGCCGCCGCCTGGATCCAGTTCCAGATGCACGGCTGGGCCAACCACGGCGACAACGAGACCGCCGAACCGTTCACCGTCCCGCTCGCCCCCGACGACGAGTGGGAGGAGTCGCACGGCGGCAGCTGCCCGATGCGCGTCAACCGCACCCGCCCCGACCCGGTCGCCCACACCACCCCCGACGCCCCGCCCACCTACGAGAACACCGTCACGCACTGGTGGGACGGCTCGCAGCTGTACGGGTCGACCGAGGAACGCTGCCGCTCCCTGCGCACCGGCGAGCACGGCAAACTGCGGCTCACCCCCGAGGGGCGGCTGCCCACGGACCCGCGCCCGGGCCTGGAGTGCCTGGACGCGACGGGCATGAACAGCGACTACTGGGCGGGCCTGTCCCTGCTGCACACGCTGTTCGCCAAGGAACACAACGCGATCTGCGACTACCTGCGCTCCCACCGCCCCACCTGGGACGACGAGTGCCTGTTCCACACCGCCCGGCTCGTCAACACCGCCCTCCTGGCGAAGATCCACACCGTGGAGTGGACCCCGGGCATCCTCGACACCCCGGTGCTGCGCATCGCGATGAACGCCAACTGGTACGGCATGCTGCCCCGCTGGGTCGGCCGGCGGTTCGGGCGGTTCGGCGACGGCGAGCTGCTCAGCGGCATCCTCGGCTCCCCGACCGACCACCACGCGGCGCCGTACTCCATGACGGAGGAGTTCGTCTCGGCGTACCGGATGCACCCGCTGATCCCGGACGAGCTCGCCGTGCGCGACCACCGCGGCGGGGGCCTGCGCGCCACCATCGGCTTCGACGACATGCAGGGCCGCACCACCCGCACGGCCGTCGACGAGTACGGGATGAGCGACCTCCTGTACTCCCTGGGCACCGCGCACCCCGGCGCCCTGGTCCTGCACAACCACCCCGACGCCCTGCGCGACTTCCTGCGCATCAACGGGGAACACGTCGACCTCGGCACCGTGGACATCCTGCGCGACCGCGAGCGCGGCGTCCCCCGCTACAACGCCTACCGGGCGATGCTGCGCAAGCGGCCCGTCACCTCCTTCGACGAGCTCACCGGCGGCCACCGCGCCGACAGCCGGCTGCTGGAGGACCTGTACGAGGGCCGGCTCGACCGCGTGGACACGCTCGTCGGCAACCTCGCCGAACCCCGCCCGGCCGGCTTCGGGTTCAGCGACTCGCTGTTCCGCATCTTCATCCTGATGGCCAGCCGGCGGCTGAAGAGCGACCGGTTCTTCACCCGCGACTACCGGCCGGAGGTCTACACCGCCGAGGGCCTGGAGTGGGTGGACCGCAACGGCATGGTCAGCGTGCTGCTGCGGCACCATCCCGAACTCGCGCCCGCCCTCGGCGGGGTGACGAACGCCTTCGCCCCGTGGCGCCGGGGGCCGGCGGGGCGCTAGGCAGGGGGCGGGCGGCGCTCGTCAGGACAGGAGCTTCGCCTTGGCCTGCTGGAACTCGGCCTCGCTGAGCGCGCCCTTGTCCTTCAGCTCGGCGAGCCGGGCCAGTTCGTCCACGCTGGATCCGCCGGACGAGCTCCCGGCGGTCTTGCGGATGTAGTCCTGGAAGGCCGCCTCGGACTCGCTGGCCTGCTTCATGTCCCGCTGGGTCATGCCCTTGCCGCGGACGATGACGTAGACCAGGACGCCGAGGAAGGGCAGCACGATGCAGAAGATCAGCCAGCCCGCCTTGCCCCAGCCGCTCATCTCGTGGTCGCGGAAGATGTCCATGACGATCTTGAAGAGCAGGAACAGCCACATGATCCACAGGAAGAACCACAGCATGGACCAGAAGACGCTCATCGCGGGGTAGTCGTCCATCGAAGCCTCCGTTGCACGGGCCGAGTGCCCCTGATCGGCAGTATTCGTCCGCTCCGCGTCATCCGCATCCCGGAGGGTCCGGCCGGGGACGGCCCCCCTCACCCGGTCGGACCGCCCCGCCGCGCGCGTTCGCCCCGGGCGGGTTGCGATGGAGGCCGACCCGGAGGAGGCCGGCGATGTCGCAGGAGAACACGCAGGGCGAACTGGCCGCACTGCGGGCCCGGGTCGCCGCACTGGAGTCGGAGGCCGCCGCGCGGCCGCCGCGCAAGCACCGCATGCGCTCGCTCCTGGCCGCCGTCCTGATCGTCCTCGGCTGCCTCCTGGCACCCCTGGGCATCGTGGCGGCCTGGACCTCCGACATCGTCGGCGACACCGACCGGTACGTCACCACGGTCGCCCCGCTCGCCTCCGACCCCGACGTGCAGGCCGCCGTCGCGAACCGGGTCACGGGCGTGGTCATGGAACACATCGACCTCCCCGCGCTGCTGGAGGACGTGGCCCCCGACCAGCGGCCGCTGCTGCAAAAGGCGCTGGGCAAGGTGGGCGGCGGGCTGGAGAGCGCGCTGAGCAGCTTCGTACGGGACAAGGCGCAGGAGGTCGTCTCCTCGGACGCCTTCGCGACGATCTGGACCAACGCCAACCGTACGATCCACACCGCGTTCGTCCGCGCCCTGACCGGCGGCGGCGACGGCGCCGTACAGATCAAGAACGATTCCGTGACCATCGACCTCGCGCCCGTGATCGCAGAGGTCAAGCAGCGGCTCGTGAAGGCCGGGCTGGGCGTCGCGAACAAGATCCCGGAGGTCCACACCGACTTCACCGTCGTGCAGTCGAAGGACATCGGGAAGGTCAAGACCGGCTTCCGGCTCCTGGAGATCATGGGCCTGTGGCTGCCCGTCCTCGCCGTGCTCCTCGCCGCCGCCGGCATCCTGCTCTCCGCCCACCGGCGCCGGACCTTCATCGCCGCGGCGCTCGGCTTCGCCGTCGCGGCCCTGGTCCTCGGCATCGCCCTGGCGGTCTTCCGCACGGTCTATCTGAACGCCCTGCCCGACACCGTCTCGCAGCCGGCCGCCGGCTCCGTCTACGACGCCATGGTCAGCCTCCTGCGGCTCAGCATCCGTGCGGTCGTCCTCCTCGGCGTGGTCCTCGCCCTCGCCGCCTGGCTCTCCGGGCCCGGCCGGTACGCCCGTGCGGTGCGCGAGGTGTGGCACTCCGGCATCCGCGCCACCCGTGCCACGGCCGACCGGCTGGGGATGCGCACCGGTCCTGTCGGCCCGTTCGTCCAGCGGCGGCGCGGCTGGATCACCTGGATCCTGGTGGCGGCGGCCGCGCTCACGTACATCCTGTGGCCCGACCCCACCGGCTGGGTGGTCGTGGGTCTCGCGCTCGGGCTGCTGTTCGCGCTGGCCATCGTGGACTTCCTCGCCGAGGAGCCGGCGCCGGCGCCGGCGGACACGGGGGACAGGGGGGACAAGGCGGGCACGGCGGGGACACCGCCCACCGGATAGCTCCGGCGCGGGTCCGCCCGGCACCGGTCACCACCGGCGCCGGGCGGACCCGCGTCCCGCGCAGGGTTCGTTCCGCGCAGGGGTTCAGGCCGCGACGGCGGACACCCGGCCCGCGGCCACCGCGTCCACCAGGGCCCGGTGGTCGCGTTCGTTCAGATCGGCGTACCCCTCCGCGAACGCCACCAGCGCGTGGTCGAAGACGTCCCGGCGGCCCAGGTACGCGGCGATGGCGATCCGGTCCCCGGACCGGGCGTGCGCCCGGGCCAGGGTGTACCCGCACACCTCGGCGAAGAGCCCCATCCCGCGCGGCTCCATCCGGGAGGGTTCGGCGATCGCCTTCCAGTCGCGCAGCTGCCGCAGGTAGAAGTCCCGTTCGAGGTCGTCGATGCCGTGCACCCGGTTCCAGCCGAGGAAGATGTCACTGGCCGCCTGCATGAGCCGCTGCCCGGCCACCACCCGCTCGCCCTGCGAGGCGTACTCGCTCGCGCCGGCGTGCGCGGCGAGCACCGACTCGCCGGCCTCCTTCGCCTGGAGGATCAGCGGGTCCGCCCCGTCCCGGCCCAGCAGCAGCACGACCCAGCAGCGGGTGCCGACACTGCCGACGCCCACCACCTTGCGCGCCATGTCGACCACGGTGTACTGCCGCAGCAGGTGCTGCCGGTCCGTCGGGAGGGTGTGCCCGTACCGTTCGATCAGGTCGCGGATCTGCTCCTCCAGCACCGCGCGCTCCTTGTCCGGCATCAGCTCCGCGAGCGGCGTGATCAGGTGCGGCACGGTCACGAACCGGCGCTCGCCGCCCACCTCCTCGGTGAGCTTCTCGAACGCCTGCAGGCTGTCGCGGCCGCGGGCCTTCGACAGGGTCTCGGACAGGATCCTGCGCCCGCGCGTGCGCAGCGACTCGGCCGCCAGCTCCTGGAGCCGGTCGGCGTCGAGGCGCGCGTACCAGACGTCGAGGTTGCGCATGGCCGCGAAGCGGCGGATCTGCTCGCGGTACGACCGCACCGCGAGGCGGACGACCGTGGCCCGCTCGGCATCGCTGTAGCCGTTCTCCCGCCCCGCGATGACCAGGCTCGTCGCCAGCCGTTTGACGTCCCACTCCCACGGGCCGGGCAGCGTCTCGTCGAAGTCGTTGATGTCGAACAGCAGGTTGCGTTCCGGGGATCCCAGCAGCCGGAAGTTCAGCATGTGCGCATCGCCGCACAGCTGGACCCGCAGGCCGGAGTCCGAGGTTCCGGCCAGGTCACCGGCCATGATCGCGGCGGCTCCCCGGTAGAAGCGGAAGGGCGATTCCGTCATCCGCCCGTACCGGATCGGCACGAGTTCCGGCAGCCGGGTGGCCGACTGCCGCTCGATCACGTCCACCGGATCCGGCCGGTGCGCGGCGGGCTCGAAGTCACCGTGACCGGACCGGGGCGCCAGCTTGCGCGCGGCCCGGCCGCGCGCCGCCCGGTCCGCCGGGGAGAGCCATGGTCCGCCGCCTGCCGCGGTCGCCGCGTAGATCGCCGTCATCGGAAGCCTCCTGACCGCCGGTCCTGCGCCTTCCAGGATGGCACCCGGGCGGCGACGCTGCTATGACACCGGCCCCGCCCGGGGACCGACACCGCCTACTCCTCGCTACTCCTCGCCGGTGCCGTCCGGTGCGCCCCAGCGCGGGGCGGGGCTGCCCAGGCGGCGGGCCAGGAACGGCTCCTGCGCCAGTACGGCCCCCGCGCTGATGCCGATCGCGACGGCCACGCACAGCACGATCAGCCACGACAGCAGGACGAAGACCGAGCCGGCCGCGCCGTACTCGCCCAGCGCCCGGTCGAGGGCGACCGGCATGTAGTAGCGCGCGGTGACCGACAGCGCGGTGACCGCGCCGCCGGTGAGCAGGGCGCCCGGCAGCAGGGCGAGCCAGCCGACCGCGCCGCCCAGCAGCAGGTGCTGGGTCCACCACCAGATCCCCGTCTGGAAGAGGAACGTGAGCGGGACCCCCAGCCACATCCCCACGCCGAACCCGTCGCGCACCGGGCCCTGGACGGCCAGCAGGGAGGTCCAGACGGCGATCCACACCACCCACCGCCAGGCCGCGACCCGGGCCACGTTCCGCGGCAGCTCCCACGCCCGCTTGCACAGCCGCTGTACGGCACGGCTCACCGCCGTCGCCGACAGCAGCACCATCAGGCCCCCCACCAGCCCCACCGCATCCTGGAGTTCCTCGTCGGACGCGCCGAAGAGGTCGTTCAGCTGTTTGGCGGCCTCGCCGTTGAGCCCGAACACCGCCCGGATGGAGGAGGACAACTGCTCCCGTACCGCCGTCGGGGCGAAGGAGGCGAGGAGGAAGAGCAGCGGCACCGCCGTGAGGAATACCTGAGCGGCCACGCGCGTCGCGGAGTCGAAGATGCTCACCGTGACCATGCGCTCGGCCAGGTGGGTGATCACCGGGAACCGGGCCTCGGCCTCGTGACGCACCCGCAGCCCGGCCGCCGCCATCCTCCGCGAACGGGCCCGCCACCACGCGGCCGAGGTCCGGGTCATGGCGGCCTCCTTCGTGTGCGTCCAGGTTGGCGGACCGGGGTGGGCGCGGCATCTCGAACGGCGCGCGGGGCCGCCCGCCGTCCGCAGTCCGCACATGCGAAGCAGCGGACGCGGTGCTGGAATGGACGCGAGGGGGCGTCCGCTTCCGCCCACCGTCCGACGTCCGACAGGAGCCGCGATGAGCAGCGAGGCCGAGTACCGCAGTGAGCCCGGTGGCATCGAGGACATGGGGCCCGTCGACTACCTGGTGGTCGAGTTCCCGGGCAACCGCATGACGGGCGAGGGCCTTCCCCTGCTGGTCGACCTGGTCGACCGGGGCATCATCCGCATCCTCGACCTCTCCTTCATCCGCAAGGACGAGGACGGTACGGTCACGGCGCTGGAACTGCGCGACCTCGGCGACGAGGTCGACCTCACCGTCTTCGAGGGCGCTTCCTCGGGCCTGCTGGACCAGAGCGACATCGACGACGCCGCCACCGCCCTGGAACCCGGGAACTCCGCCGGGGTCCTCGTGTACGAGAACACGTGGGCGGCGCCGTTCGCCCGCGCCCTGCGGCGCGGCGGAGCCCAGCTCGTGGCGTCGGGCCGGATCCCCGTCCAGGCGCTGCTGGCGTCGCTGGAAGCCATGGAGGATCCGGGCGAGGGTGAGTGAGCGCGGGCGGCGCGTGTGCCGCCCGCACGTTCCGCCGGCCCCGCCACCCGGGTCCCCGTTCGTTGCACCGATCAGATCCCCCCAGCCTGGAGGTGAGTGCCGTGCCCGGACTCCTTCGCGGCGTCGCCCGCACCGCCGTTGTCGCCGGAACCGCCACCGCGGTATCCAACCGGGTGTCCCGCCGGCAGGCCGGCCGCTGGGCGCAGCAGGAGGCCCCGGCGCCGGCCCCCGCCGCTCCGCCGCCCGCCGCGCCGGCCGCCCCGGCCGACGACATGACGAGCAAGATCGACCAGCTCAAGGAACTCGGCGCCCTCCACGAGCAGGGCGTGCTGACCGATGAGGAGTTCGCCGAGCAGAAGCGCCGGCTCCTCGGCTGACCGGGCGGTACGGACGTACCGGCGGGGATGCGAAAGGACGGCTCCATGACGCAGCCGCGATCGCAGCCGCAGCCACAGCCGCAACCCCGGCCGCAGCCGGGGCAGGCGGGCGGGGGGTCGGGGGAGACCGAGGCACTGCGCCGGCTGCTGCGTACGCCGGGATACCGCAAGACGCTGGTGTTCAGCGCGCTCATCGGCGTACCCGTCTCGCTCGCGGCGTTCTGGTTCCTCGCCGCCCTGCACGAACTGCAGCACCTGGTGTGGACGGATGCCCCGAAGGCCCTGGGCTGGGACGGCCCGCCCTGGTGGTGGCCGCTTCCGCTGCTGCTCCTCTCGGGCGTCTGCGTGGGACTGATCGTCACCCACTTCCCCGGCGCCGGAGGGCACATCCCGGCCGCCGGCCTCCAGGCGACCGGCCCTGGCGCGGCGGCCGTGCCGGGCGTGGTCCTCGCCGCGCTGTTCAGCCTCCCGCTCGGCGCCGTCCTCGGCCCCGAGTCCCCGCTCATCGCGCTGGGCGGCGGACTCGCCCTCGCCTTCCGCAACCTCTCCCGCGCCCCCGCGACACCACAGGGCACCGCTCTGCTGGGCGCCGCCGGGGCCGCCGCGGGAATCGCCGCGATCTTCGGCAATCCGCTGATCGCCGCCGTGCTGCTGATGGAGGTCGTCGGAGTGGGCGGACCGCAGCTGTTCGCCATCATGCTGCCCGCCCTGCTGTCGAGCGGGATAGGGTCCCTCGTCTTCACCGGCTTCGGCCGCTGGACCGGCCTGGGGACCGGCGCCCTGGAACCGGCGTACACCGCGCCGTCGTACCGGCTCGACACCGGGGACGTGCTCTGGTCCATCCTGCTGGCCGCCGCACTCGGCGCCTTCGTGCACTACATCCAGTACGTCGGCCGGCTGGCCGCCGTCCAGGTCGCCAGGCGCCCGGTGCCCGTCACCGCCGTGTGCGGGCTCCTGGCCGGTGCCCTGGCGGCCTGCTACGCGCTGGTCACCGGCCGCACCCCGGTGGAGGTGGCCTCGTCCGGGCAGTCCACGCTGGGTGAACTCGCCGCCGATCCGCACGCCTGGGGTGTGGGCGCGCTGATCGCCGTCCTCCTCTTCAAGGGCGCCGCGTACGCCGTGTGCCTGGGCAGTCTGCGCGGCGGCCCGATCTTCCCGGCGCTCTTCCTCGGTGCCGCCGCGGGGGTCCTGGCCGCGCCGCTGCCCGGGCTGGGCGTCGGCGCGGGACTCGCGGCCGGCATGGCCGCCGCCGCGACGGCCGCGATGCGGCTGCCGGTCAGCAGCGTGGTGCTCGTCGTCCTGATCCTCGGCAACGCGGACATGATCGCGGTGGCGATCCTCGCGGCGGTCGTCGCCTTCGCCACCACCGAGCTCCTGCCGGCCGGCCCGGCGATCCCGCCGGTCGGCAGGACGGCGGCCCCGGCCCCGCCGGCCCCTGCCGCCCCGGCGGCCACTCCGCCGTCCGCGTAGGCGGGCGCAGACGGCAGCACCGGTCTCGGCACCGCTCGCGGGGCGCTGTCGGCGTACTCGTGCCCCCGGGGAATCCGGCCATCCGACCCCGGTATGTCTGATTCCGTGCTGTCGCGCGGTGCGGGGTGCTGGTGGGATGCGGGGGCCGATGGAGGGGGACCGATGGACCGATCAGACCTCGACGTGGACGAGGCGCACCTCACGGGACTGAGCGACGATCTGGGCGCCATGTGCGGGCACCTCCGGCGGCAGGTGGCCCGGATGGACGCCCTCGTGCAGGTCATCGAGGGCCGCTGGCAGAGCTCGACCGCTTCGGCGTACCGCCGCCTCCACCGGGACGCGGCTGCCGACGCCCGGCGGATCGAAGGCGTGCTGGCGCGGCTCCAGCAGGCGGTCGTCCTGAGCCGGGACGGATTCACCGACCAGGAACTCGAGACCGTCCGGCGGCTGCGCGCCGAGCACGAGGCGGAGCTCCCCGGCACCGCGGGCCCGCTGCCCACGACCACCGCACCGGCCGCCCCGCGCAGCCGGATCGCGGACGTGTAGGAGGGGACATGAGCGGCGGCGACGACGCGATATCGGTCGACTTCAAGGGCCTGGCGGAGCTGACGGGCGAACTGGAGGACATCCTGCGCCAGCTCAACGAGCAGCTGGAAACCCTCTACACCCGGGCCGAGAAGGTGGTCCTGACCTGGCGGGGCGAGGCCCGGGACGCCTTCATCGACCAGCTCGACGCCTGGGACCGCTCGGCCCAGGACCTGCGGACGGCGCAGAAGAACCTGCACACCGCGGTGGTCAACGGCCACCTGAACTACACGGCCGCACACCGGGCCGTGTTACGGGGCTGGGGGGCCGAGTGACCACGCCGCCCAGCCGACCGGCGGCTTCAACGTCGTACCTCTCAGCCTGATCATCGTTGCCTCCCGGTTCGCCACCCACCAGAAGCTGATGGACCAGGCGCCGAAGAAGCTGCTGGAGGGGCTGCGCAAGTATCCGGACGCGGGAGGCAACGGGTCCGCCGTGGCCGAGTTCGGCCAAGAGTACGTACGGGTGGCCAACCGCTATCTGGAGGTGTGGGCGAAGGCGGTGGAGGCCATCGGCGGGGCCGCAGTCGGCTTCGCCACCACCGCGACCCACTACGTCATCGCCGACGCCGCGTCCCACCCGGGCGGTATCCAGCCGCTCACCTTCCCCCCGCCTTTGGTGATCGACAAAGCCCCGAACTACGGAGCGGTACCGGATCTGCGCTGGGGCGACCGGGACGGCACCGAAGGCATGCTCACCTCCCTGCTGGAGGGCGTACCGGAGTTCATCCGCGAGATCGTGAGCCGGATCGTCGCCGAAGCGCTGAGGTGGGGCAGGGTCGCCTCCGTCTACCCGCTGCCGCACCATCACCATCTGCTGTCCCTCTCCAACGAGTGGCTGCAGATGAATCAGGCCCTGAGCGCGGTCGGCGGAGCGCTGATCGGTGAGGTGGATTCGATCACCAACCCCGCCCAGGGGCACGACGAATGGCAGGCGGCGGCCCGCGCGTTCCTCAGCTCGCTGTGGGGCACGACGGCGTGGGGCAAGGGACAGCGCTTCAATCGCCGCTGGAAGCATGACAAGGTCGCCGGGAACGTCTCGCACCCCGTGTTCTCCGTGCTCATGGACACGGCGGCCGAGCTGAGCCAGATCCTGTTCGAGCTCGCCCAGGCGGCGGAGACGCTGCACAAGCGGGTGTGGGAGGAATACAAGGAGGCCGTCAAGGAAACCGTGAAGGACCTCATCAAGATTCCCGGCCAGGATGCCGTCAAGGACGGACTCGACTGGGGAGACTTCAAGAAGGTCGGGAAGGACCTGATCAAGAAGGGGGCGGCGGGGCTCGGCGTCGGCGTCGTCCTGAACCTCGACAAGGACGAACTGAGCCGCATCGTCAACGAGTACGAACTCAAGGTCGAGGCACTCACCACCCGGCTCGGCAACCTCATGGGCCCGCTCGACGAGGCGTACCTGAGTGCCCCGACCTACCGGGCCGAACAGGCGCGGGCCGAGGCCTTCGGTATCCGCGCTCTGGACGACTTCCAGCTCGCCCATCCGTGGGGGGTGGAGGACCGGACCCAGCACACCTACAAGATCGACCTCGCCGCCCAGGAAGGCATGTTCGACGCCCATGCGATCGACAAGCACGTGGCCAAGACGGACGAACAGCTGAACCAGCGACTCCGGGACGAGGCGAAGAACGTCGCCGGTGTGCTCATCCCGAAGCCCACCGCCGCCTCCACCTTCGAGAGCCTGGAAGCGGCCCAGCGGTACGTCCAGTACGCCATCGACACCAAGTCCCCCGAGATCACGGCCTGGATCTCGAAGGTACCGCCCCCGGCGGACGGGGCCCCCTACCCCCTCAGCGTGCCGGGCCCGGGCCCGGAGCCGACGGGGCGGTCGGTCACCCGCTCCGACTGGGTGATGTACGGCGATCGCGCCCAGGCCCAGCCGGTGTACGGGATCAAGGTCGAGCTGCGCTACCGGCCGGGACTGGTCCCGCCGTTCGTCGTGCACACGGCCATGCCCGACAACGTCAATCCGGCGACTACCGTGGGCGCACCATGAGCGACATCGAACGCCACACCTGGGAAGAGGCGCTGAGCCTGTTCCGTTCCACCTACTGCTTCGTGGCAGTCGGCCCGCGCCGGGCCGGACCGGGCTGGCAGACCGACCTCGCCGCCGTCCTGGAGCGGACGGTGACCGATCCACGCGGCTGGGCAGGGATCGACTTCGGCCGGGACGAGGACCTCGACCCCGAATCCGGCGCCGACGGATCCGTTCCCTCCTCACCCTTCCTGGCGGACCGCCTCGCGCGACCGGCCGAGTGGCTGCGCCCCGTGGAGGCCGGGCGGGCCGCGTACCTGCTGGTGGCCCTCACCGACGGCTGGTGCCGGATCTACGACGCCCCCGGCTTCCAGGAGGACCCGCAGCGGCTCCTCGGGCTCGCGTCCACGCTGCTGGCGCGCTACGGCGAGAAGGCGGAGTACTTCACCAACCTGAGCCCCGAATGGACCGACGGCGACGGGCCGTTCTCCTGGACGCCCTTCACCCCCTACACCACCGACTTCGGGCTCGTCTGCGTCACGGACCGGGAGATCGGCGTGTTCTGGACCTTCAACAGCGCCTGAACATCTGTACGTCCGAGCCCAGGAGACCACCGCGATGCTCACCCGCAGTTCCAGCTACCCCGACCGGGAAACCGCACAGTGGGCCACCCAGCAGGTGGTCACCCTCAACGAACACGTCGTCCGGCGCTGGCTCGCGCAGGGCACCCGCAGCCGGCTGACCATCGAGGCGGCCTGGCCCTCGCGGCCCGAGCCGGTCGGCCGGGTGGCGCTGCGCGCCATGATGCTCGCGGGACGCGAGCCCGTACCGGTCAGAGCGGCCCGCGTCGTGCTGCGCCTGGCCCCCGAGAGCCCCCACGGCTTCGTGGTCCACTCCACCTTCCCCTGCTACTTCTGATCCGCCCGATCCGCCGAGGAGCCGTCGTCGTGCCGATGAACCCGCTGGAATTCGACCGCCGGTACGGGGAGCTGGAGCAGCTGATGCGCGCCTTCGTCGGCGTGCCGGGGGACGGCCCGGAGTACGAGCGGGCCCTGCGCGCCTACCTCCGCCACACCTGGCACAGCCGGCCCTGGGCGCTCGCCCTGGCCGAACAGCAACTGCGCGCCTACGCCGACAACCCGCCCGGGCGGCTGCGCAAGCGGCTGGGCGAGTACTACGCCCTGCCCGACGCGGGCTTCGACGCCGAGCGGCTGCGGGAGCTGGCCGACCGGATCCGGGAGAGCGTCGAGTCGGCCGACGTACCCGAGCCCGGGATCCCGCAGACCCGCTGGGAATGGCACGCCCAGTTCCCCGAGGCGGCCCAGCTGCTCGGCGGCTGGTTCTCCCAGGACATGCCCGACGAGTTCGCCGGCCACGAGGCGGCCGTGGACGACTACCGGGCGGGGACGCATCCGCGCCTGGTGGCCCGTGCGGTCGGGGAACTGCGCGAGTTGCTCGCGCTGGACCTGAAGGACGCCGACTACGACGCGGTGCTGGCGGACCTCGGCATGGAGACGGAGCCGCCGGACGGATACGGCGCCGCCGTGTGGCTCGCGGTCCTCGCGGACCTGCTCACGGCACCCGGTCCGCCCGGTGACGGTGACGGAGCGGGAGTGTAGGGGTCCGGGAACTCCGGCCGAGATCTTGCCCGTTGGGCAGCCGGTCCTCCGCTGTCGCGTGGGTGAGAGGGTGAGGGGGTTCGTGCGTACCCGTCCGACGGAGGAGAACCCCCGGTATGGCCGTCATCCACAACGTCGCCCTCCGGCCGGCCAAGCTGGAATTGCTCACCCACTGGCTGCCCACCCGCCCGTGGTACCGCGGCGGGGCGGGGGCGCCGCGGCCGGCCAAGGCCGGCGGCTTCCGGCTGGACGACCCGCGGGGCGAGGTCGGGATCGAGTTCATGGTGGTCACCGATGCCTCCGGCCCGCTCCCGGTCGCCTACCTGGTGCCGCTCACCTATCGCGGCGCCCCGCTCGCCGGGGCCGAGCACGCGCTCGTAGGCACCATGGAGCACGAGGTGCTGGGCCGGCGCTGGGCCTACGACGGCTGCCAGGACCCGGTGGCGGCCGCCCAGTTGCGTGCCCTGATCGCGGGGCGGGTGCAGGCCCAGGACCAGAACACCAGCGACGCCGTGGACCGGGAGGTCACCCGTTCCTGCACGGTCGACGACTCTTTCGCCACTGATGCGGTCGCCACGGATTCCCCCGGCACGGGCGGTGACGACGACGAGGGCACCGAGCTGCCCGCACCCGCCGGTCTGACCCTCCGTCTGCACCGGGTGCTGCGCCCCGTCCCGGACGGCGCGGTGGTGTCCGCGCCGGGGACGGCCGGCCATGTCGCCGGCGCCTGGCGGCAGCCGGACGGCAGCCGCGCCCGGGGGCTCTTCGCCACCCTGCGTACCGCCGCCCGCTGAGCGGCTCTCGCCCGTCGGCACGGGCAACTCGGCCTGATCCGGCGCCCGTACGGCTGTCGCGGCGGTGGCGGGCGGGGCTACCGTTGCGGGACCGCGCGGGTGGGGACGGTGAAGGGGGAGCGTCATGCTGGACGAGGCACTGGTCGCGCTGGCGGCCGCGGTGGGCTCGGGCGTCGTACAGGCGGCCGGTACGGACGCCTGGCAGGCGCTGCGCGGCCGGCTGGCGCGGGTGCTGGGCCGGGGCGACCGGCAGCAGGAGAGCGTCCAGATGGAACGGCTGGACCGGACCGCTGCCGAACTGACGGCGGGACAGGAGGGCGGCGGGCCGGCGGACATCGGGCCCGCCGGCGACGACCGTGACGAGGTGCGGACCCGGCACGGCGCGGCCTGGCGGACCCGTACCGAAGACCTGCTGGAGGCACTGGAACCGCACCAGCGGGCCGAGGTCGTGGCGCAGCTGCGGGCGCTGCTCGACGAGACGGCGCGGGCGGCCCGGCCGGCCGCCGGGGGAGTGGTGGGGAACGTGTTCCACGGCCCGGCGGCGGTCCAGTCCGGGGACGGCAACGTCCAGGTGAACCGGTTCGACGCCCGCCCGTGACCGGGACCGGGCCCCACCGGGGTGACGAGGGCCGGGGTGGTGAGGGTCAGGGTGGTGAGGGCCGGGGTGGTGAGGGCCGGGTAGGGGACGCGTTCCGCGGGCCGGCCGGGGTGCAGCGGGGGAGCGGGAACCTCCAGATCAACCTGCACGAGCACCGCACCGGCCTCCTCTCGGCCTGCGCCGTCGCCCTGGTGTGCGTGGCCACCGTGATCGCCGTACGGGTGGGCGGTGACGACCCGTCCCCCGGCACCCCGCCCGCGACGCGCACCCCCGCCCCCACGCCACCGGGCACGCCCGGCGCGGATCCCCCGGTGCTCACCGGGCGGCTGGTCAACGGCGACGGCGGGCTGTGCCTGCGGGTGCCCGGGACGGAAGAGGGCCTGGTCCCGGTGCAGGACACGTGCACCGACGGCGCCGACCGGACCTGGGCGCTGGAATCGCGGGACGGCGGCGCCACCCGTACGCTCCGCAACGCGCACAGCGGCCGCTGCCTGGCCCTGGCGAGCCCGGAGAACTTCGCCCCCGCGCGCCAGCTCGCCTGCGCCGCCGGGCAGCCGGGGCAGCGCTGGGAGCTGCTGCGGGGCAACGGCGACCGGGCCGGGCAGTTCATGCTGCGCAGCACCGGCAGCGCCAAGTGCCTGGTGGCGCAGGGCGCGGCGGTGGCCGGGCCCGCGGTGCAGATCTCCTGCGGTGAGCACTTCGCCGACCAATGGTGGCGGTTGGTCACGGCGAGCGGCCCCGCCGTGTCCTGACCCCGCAGACGGGGAGGTCCGCCGAGGCGTCCGGCCGGACCGGCGGACCAAGTGGACGCAAGGGGTCCTTCAGCGGGGCGCAACGGCCGGGGCCGACCCTGGGGCGCGGCGGCGCCGGCCGCCGACCCCGGCGACCGCCGGGGGACGTCACGGGCTCCACAGCACCGTACGGGGCGGCTCCGCGACCTCCGTACGCCCGGCCGGAAGCCCCGTAACCGCACCTGCGAGGCCGCCGCGATGACCGAGTCCGTTGCCTTCCCCCAGGACCGCACCTGCCCCTACCAGCCGCCCGCCGCCTACGATCCGCTGCGTGCGGGCGCGCCGCTCCAGCGCGTCACCTTCTTCGACGGCCGCTCCGTGTGGGCGGTGACCGGCCACGCGGCCGCCCGGACCCTGCTCGCCGACGCGCGGCTGTCCTCCGACAGCCAGAACGAGGCCTTCCCGGTCCCCTCCGAACGCTACGTGGGACTGCTGCGCCGCCGTACGCCGCTGCTGGGCGTCGACGACCCCGAGCACAACCGGCAGCGCCGGCTGCTGATCCCGAGCTTCACCCTCCGCAGCACCCACGCCCTGCGGCCGCGCATCCAGGAGATCGTGGACGAGCTGATCGACGACATGATCGCCAAGGGGCCCGGCGCGGAACTGGTGGGCGACTTCGCGCTGCCGATGCCCTCGAAGGTGATCTGCTCGATGCTCGGCGTGCCGTACGCCGACCACGCCTTCTTCGAGGAGCAGTCGCGCCGCCTGCTGCGCGGCCCGGAGCTCTCCGACGTCGAGGACGCGCGGGACCGGCTCGAGGGCTACCTCCGGGACCTGATCGAGGCCAAGCGCGCCGCGCCCGGCGACGGGATGCTCGACGACATCGTCCGCCGTCAGGTCGAGGAGGGCGAATTCGACGCCGAGGAGCTCGCGGGCCTCGCCTTCATCCTGCTGATCGCCGGTCACGAGACCACCGCGAACATGGTGGCGCTGGGCACGTACACGCTCCTGGAGCACCCGCGGCGGCTCGCCGAGCTGCGCGCCGACCCCTCGCTCCTGCCGGCGGCCGTCGAGGAACTGATGCGCCACCTGTCGATCGTGGAGGGCATGCTGCGGGTCGCCGTCGACGACATCGAGATCGCCGGGGAGACCATCCGCAAGGACGACGGGGTGGTCTTCTCCCTGTCCCTCATCAACCGCGACGAGAGCGTCTACCCCGACCCGGACACCCTCGACTGGCAGCGCACCACCCGCCACCACGTCGGCTTCGGCCACGGCATCCACCAGTGCCTCGGGGCGAAACTGGGCCGCGCCGAGATGGAGATCGCCCTCGGCACGCTCCTGGCCCGGCTGCCCGGACTGCGGCTGGCCGTTCCCGCCGAGGAGGTCCCCTTCAAGCCGGGCGACACCATCCAGGGCATCGTCCGACTGCCCGTGACCTGGTGAGTCAGGGGAGTAGGGGTGGCAGGGGTGCGGCGCAGGGGTGTGCGGGGGCGGTTCAGGGGCTGAACCGGTGCGGTCAACCATGATCCACTCTTGGGCGGGCCGGACGTGTCTGGAATTCTGATCATCTCTTGATCGCCGGGGCGCATCAGGATGAACCAGGATCTTCCGACACCACGGGACAGCAGAGGAACCACCACGTGATAGAGCACTTCGAACGCGCCGCGCAGCAGGCCGGATTCGTCCTCGACGACGCCCAGCGGGAGGCCGCCGGGCGTCTGGCCCGGCTCGGCGCCGACGTCTCGCGCCGCCGCGGCCTCTTCTCCCGCCCCGCCCCGCCGCGCGGCGTCTACCTCTGGGGCTCGGTCGGCCGCGGCAAGAGCTGGCTGACCACCACCCTCTTCGACGCCGTACCCGTCCGCGAGAAGCGCCGGCTGCACTTCCACGACTTCTTCCGCGAGTTCCACGCCGCCTACCACCGCAACCGCAACGACCACCGCGTCACCGACCGCGCCGTCGCCGAACTCCTCGGCGACTGCCGCTTCCTGGTCTTCGACGAGTTCCACGTCCACGACGCCGGCGACGCGATGCTGATCGGCCGGGTGCTCCGCTCGATCCTCGACCAGCGGATCACCCTGCTCACCACCTCGAACTACCCGCCGGCCGGCCTGCTCCCCAACCCCGTCTTCCACGAGATGTTCCAGCCGGCCATCGCGCTCCTGGAGGAGTCGATGGACGTCGTCGAACTCGGCGGCGGACACGACTACCGCACCGCGTACGCCGGCGGTGCGCCCCGCTCCGAGTTCGAGCGCGGCGCCTACCTCTGGCCCGGCAGCCCGCAGCGGCTCGCCGCGTACGGACTGACCGCACCCGGCGAGGCCGAGCGCACCGCGGTGGAGGTGTCCGGCGGCCGTACGGTCCCCGCCCGCGCCGTCCGCGACGACCTCGTCTGGTTCGACTTCCACGACCTGTGCGACCGGCCCCACTCGACCGGCGACTACCTCGCCCTCGCCGACCGCTTCCCCGTCTGGGTGCTCTCCGGCCTGCCCCGCCTGGCCGGCGAGAGCGCGGACGCCGCCCAGCGGTTCGCCAACCTGATCGACGTGCTCTGCGACCGGGACATCCGCCTCGTCCTCGTCGGCGCGGCCCCGCTCGATGAGGTCCTGCGCGGCGAGTCCCTGCCCGTCGACGTCAACCGGACCGCCAGCCGTCTGACGCTGCTGTCCACCACGGCCGCGTCGGACGCGTAGGGGGCATCCCACCTCCTCGTTCCCCGATCCGACAGCAAAGGGCTGATCCGATGGCGACCGAACAAGAACTCCGCGACTACCTCAAGCGGGCGACCGTCGAGCTGCGCACCGTGAAGCAACAGCTCCACGACGCGGAGGAACAGGCACACGAACCCATCGCCATCGTCGGCATGGGCTGCCGCTACCCGGGCGGCGTGACCACCCCCGAAGAGCTCTGGCACCTCCTCGAGGCCGGCATCGACGCCATCTCCCCGTTCCCCGCCGACCGCGGCTGGGACACCGCCGCGCTCTACGACCCGGACCCCGACCGGCCCGGTACGACGTACACGCGTGACGGGGGATTCATCGACCGCGTCGCCGAGTTCGACGCCTCCTTCTTCGGGATCAACCAGCGCGAGGCGCTCGCGATGGACCCCCAGCAGCGGCTGCTGATGGAGACCGCCTGGGAGGCCGTCGAGCGCGCCGGGATCGACGCGGGCACCCTGCGCGGCAGCCGTACCGGCGTGTTCCTCTCCGTGATGTACCACGACTACGCCACCCTCCTCGAGGGCCGGGACGACCTGGCCGGGTACGTGATCAACGGCAGCGCCGGGAGCATCGCCTCCGGCCGGATCTCCTACGCCTTCGGGTTCGAGGGGCCGGCCCTCACCGTCGACACCGCCTGCTCCTCCTCGCTGGTCACCCTGCACCTGGCCGCCGAGTCGCTGCGGCGCGGCGAGTGCGCGCTGGCCCTGGCCGGCGGCGCCACCGTGATGTCCACGCCCGCGTCGTTCGTGGAGTTCAGCCGGCAGCGTTCCCTCGCTCCCGACGGCCGCTGCAAGCCGTTCTCGGCCCACGCGGACGGCACCGGCTGGTCCGAGGGCGTCGGCATGCTCCTCCTCGAACGGCTCTCCGACGCCCGCCGCAACGGCCACGAGGTCCTCGCCGTCATCCGCGGCTCGGCCGTCAACCAGGACGGCGCGTCCAACGGCCTCACCGCGCCGAACGGCCCTTCCCAGGAGCGCGTCATCCGGCAGGCCCTGGCCGCCGCCCGGCTGAGCGCCGACCAGATCGACGCGGTCGAGGCGCACGGCACCGGCACCCCGCTGGGCGACCCGATCGAGGCCCGGTCGCTGCTCGCGACGTACGGTCAGGAGCGGCCCGCCGACCGGCCCCTGCACCTGGGATCGCTGAAGTCGAACATCGGCCACACCCAGGCGGCCGCGGGCGCGGGCGGCGTCATCAAGATGGTGATGGCGATGCGGCACGGCGTCCTGCCCAAGTCCCTGCACGCCGAGGAGCCGACCCCACACGTCGACTGGTCCTCCGGCGCCGTACGGCTGCTGGACGAGGCCCGGCCGTGGCCGGAGACGGGCCGCCCCCGCCGGGCGGCCGTGTCCTCCTTCGGGATCAGCGGCACCAACGCCCACGCGGTCCTCGAACAGGCCCCCGCCGACGAGCCGGACGCGATCACACCGCACGGCGACCAGCGACCCGAGGGTACGGACACGGCTCCCGCCGCCTTCCGTTCCGCCGCCTTCCGTTCCGCGGCCGGCGCCACCGCGCCGCCCGTGCCCTGGCTGCTCTCCGGCCGCTCCGCCGCCGCGCTGCGCGCCCAGGCCCGGCGGCTCCACGACCGGCTCACGCACGGCGGCGCCGGCGCGGACCCGTACGACGTGGCCGATGCGCTCCTGCACGGACGGTCGGCCTTCGAGCACCGCGCCGTCCTGCTCGGCGGGGACCGGGACGCGCTCCTGCGCGAGCTCGCCGCACTGGCCACCGCCGGTCCGGCGGCCGCCGGACCGGCCGCCGTCGAGGACACCGCCGCGACCGTGGCCGGCGTGGCGCGGGCCACCGGCGTCCGCCCCGTCTTCGTCTTTCCCGGCCAGGGCTCCCAGTGGACCGGCATGGCCCTCGAACTGCTCGACTCCTCCCCGGTCTTCGCCGACAGCGTCGACGCCTGCGCGCAGGCGCTCGCCCCGTACGTGGACTGGTCCCTCGCCGACGTCCTGCGCGGCGTACCGGGCAGCCCCTCCCCGGACCGGGTCGACGTCCTCCAGCCCGCCCTGTTCGCGGTGATGGTCTCGCTCGCCGCGCTCTGGCGGGCCTGCGGGGTGGAGCCCGCCGCCGTCGTCGGTCACAGCCAGGGCGAGGTCGCCGCGGCCGTGGTCGCCGGCGCGCTGTCCCTGGCCGACGGCGCGCGGATCGTCGCCCTGCGCAGCCAGGCCCTGCTGGAGCTGTCCGGCACCAGCGCGATGGCCTCGGTCGCCCTGCCGTCCGAGACCGTCACCGGGCTGCTGCCCGCCTGGGAGGGCCGGCTGTCGGTCGCCGCCGTCAACGGCCCGACCTCCGTGGTCGTCGCGGGGGAGCGCGCCTCGGTCACCGAGCTCCTGGAGAAGCTGACCGCCGAGGGCGTCTGGGCCCGCCTCGTGCCCGGGGTCGACACCCCCGGCCACTCGGCGCGCATCGAGGAGGTCCGGGAGCGGATGCTGGAGGCGCTCGCCCCCGTCATACCGGCCGAGTCGACCGTCCCGTACTACTCCACCGTGACCGGCGGCCCGCTGGAGAGCACCACCGGGCTGGACGCCGGCTACTGGTACCGCAACATGCGGCACACCGTGCTGCTGGAACCGGCCGTCCGCGCCCTCACCGCCGACGGCTACGCGTACTTCCTGGAGATCAGCCCGCACCCGGTGCTCGGGGTCGGACTCGGCGAGACCGTCGAGCACGCCGGCGCCGAGGCGTTCGTGGGCGAGACCCTGCGCCGCGGCAGCGGCCGCCCGGACCGCTTCCTGGCCGCGCTCGCCGCCGCCCACGTCCACGGCATCGAGGCGGACTGGGCCGCGGCCCTGCCCGCCGGCACCGCCGGCCCCGCGGGCCGCCGCGCCGACCTGCCGACGTACGCCTTCCAGCGCAGCCGGTACTGGCCGCGGCCCGCCGCGCCGGCCGCCGACGTCACCGCGCTCGGGCTGGGCGCCGCCGGGCACCCGCTGCTCGGGGCCGCGCTCGCGCTGCCCGGCACCGACGGACACCTCTTCACGACCCGCCTCGCCCACGGCACGCACGGCTGGCTCGCGGACCACGCCCTGCACGGCACCGCCCTGCTGCCGGGCACGGCCTTCCTGGAGCTCGCGCTGCACGCGGGCCGGGAGACGGGCTGCCCCCGCGTCGCCGAACTGACCCTGGAGGCACCGCTGCTCCTGCCCGAGGAGGGCGGCGTCCAGGTACAGCTGACCGTGGGCGCCCCCGACGAGCGGGGCTCCCGGCCGCTCGCCGTGTACGCCCGGCCCGACGACGGGGCCGCCGCGGACACCCCGTGGACCCGCCACGCCGGCGGCTTCCTCGCCCCGGATGCGGATGCGGATGCGGGCGCGGGCGCGGACTCGCGCTCCGGTCCGGCCGCGGAGCCCGGCGTGCCCGCGCTCTGGCCCCCGCAGGGCGCCGCCGAGATCCCCGTCACCGGTGTCTACGACGACTTCGCCGCCGCCGGCTTCGGCTACGGGCCGGTCTTCCAGGGCCTGCGCGCCGCCTGGCGGCGCGGCGACGAGGTCTTCGCCGAGGTCGCCCTCGGCGAGGACCAGCAGGCCGAAGCGGCCCGCTACGGCCTCCACCCCGCCCTGCTCGACTCCGCCCTGCACGCGATCCCGCTCGGCGCGCTGCCCGGCGACGACGGCGGTATCGAGGGGGGCCGGCTGCCCTTCGAGTGGCGCGACGTCCGCCTGCACGCCACCGGCGCCCCGGTGCTGCGCATCGCGCTCGCCCCCGCGGGCACGGACGCGGTGTCGCTGCACGCGGCCGACGCCACCGGGCTGCCGGTGGCCACCGTGGGATCCCTGGTGCTGCGCCCGCTGACAGGTGGTCAGCTCGCCGCGGCCCGCGGCGGTGACGCCCTCTTCCGCCTCAACTGGACCCCACTGCCCGCCGCCGGAGGGGACCCGGAGGCCACGCCCGCGCCCGCGTCCGTCACCGGCCGCTGGGCCACCCTGGGGGACAACCCCCTGGAGCCGAACGCCGCTCCGGCAGCCGGTCCGGCGCCGCTGGCCCGGCTCGCGGACCTGACCAACGTGCCGGACCTGGTCCTCGCCTTCCCGCCGGCCGCCACGGACCTGCGCACCGCCACCGCCGCCGCCCTGGAGCTGCTCCAGGACTGGCTCGCCGACCCCCGCTGCGCCGACTCCCGCCTCGCCCTGGTCACCCGCGGCGCGGTGAGCGCCCGCGCCGGCGACCGGGCGCCGGATCTCGTGCAGGCGGCGCTGTGGGGCCTGGTGCGCTCGGCCCAGTCCGAACATCCCGGCCGCTTCCTCCTCGTCGACGTGGACGGCACCGCCGACGAGGAGAGCCTGGCCCGGGCGGTGGCGTACGGCGAGCCGCAGACCGCGGTCCGCGCCGGAACCGTCCACGCCCTGCGCCTGGTCCGGGTTCCGGCGGCTGCCGAGCCGCGTGAGGTGTCCTTCGCGGTGGGCGGTACGGTGCTGGTGACGGGTGGTACCGGGACGCTGGGCCGGGCGGTGGCGCGGCATCTGGTGGTGCGGCACGGTGTGCGGAGTCTGCTGCTGGCCGGGCGGTCGGGTGGTGGTGCGGACCTGGTGGCCGAGCTGGCGGAGCTGGGTGCTTCGGTGACCGTGGCGGCCTGCGACGTCGCCGACCGTGCGGCGCTGGCCGCGCTGCTGGCGTCCGTACCGGCGGCGCACCCCCTGACCGCCGTGATCCACACCGCGGGTGTCCTCGACGACGGGGTCATCGAGTCCCTCACCCCTGAACGCCTCGACACCGTCCTGCGGCCCAAGGCCGATGCCGCGTGGAACCTCCACGAGCTCACGAGCGGGCTGGAGCTCTCGGCGTTCGTGCTGTTCTCCTCCGCCGCCAGCCTGTTCGGCGCGCCCGGTCAGGGCAACTACGCGGCCGCCAACGCCTACCTGGACGCCCTCGCCCAGTACCGTCGCGACCGGGGCCTGCCCGCGCAGTCCCTGGCCTGGGGCCTGTGGGCCGAGCGCAGCGGTATGACCGGTCACCTCGACGGGGCCGGACTGGCCCGGATCGAACGCGCCGGGGCCCAGGCGCTGACGACGCAGGAGGGGCTGGCGCTCCTGGACGCCGCGCTCGGCTCCGACGACAGCGTGCTCGTCCCCTTCAAGGTGGACCTCGCCGCGCTGCGCGCGCAGGCGGCCGGCGACGCCGTACCCGCGCTGCTGCGCGGTCTCGTGCCGGCGCCCGCCCGCCGGGCCGCCGCCGCGGCGGGCGCCGTACCGGAGGTGACGCTGGCTCAGCGGCTGGCCGGCGTGGCGGAGAGCGAGCGGACCCGGATCCTGTCGGATCTGGTGCGCGGGCACACCGCCACCGTCCTCGGGCACACCGGGGCCCAGGACGTCGAGGCCTCCCGGGGCTTCCTCGACATGGGGCTCGACTCGCTGACGGCGGTCCAGCTGCGCAACCGGCTCGGAACGGCCACCGGACTGCGCCTGCCCACCACGCTGATCTTCGACTACCCGACCCCGGCCGCGCTCGCCGCGCACCTGCGGACGCTGCTGGCCGTACCGGAGGCGAAGGCGCCGGTCCTCGGCGAGATCGACCGGCTGGAGCAGACGCTGCGCGCCCTCGCCGCGGACGGGGCGCAGGGCTCCGGGGTACGGGCGGACGTCTCGGGCCGCCTGCGGGCCCTGCTGGCGCTGGTCACGGCCGAGGAGCCGGACGAGGTGCCGATCGAGGAGACGGCCGCGGCCACTGGAGCCTCGGCCGCCCCGGCCGTCCCGGGGGCCGCCGGGTCCGCACCGGCCGCCGAAGCGCTGGGCAGCGCGTCCGCGGACGAGATCTTCGATTTCATCCGGGCCGAATTCGGCAAGTAGCGCGGCGGGAAACACGGGAGGGCCTGCGGTATCCGGAGCGATCCGAATACCGCAGGCCCTCGGTGTTCCCTTCGCGGCCCCTCGGGCGTTCCCGCCCGTATTTCTCCGGCGGTGCTAGCCGTGCAGGCGCACCGGGAGCGTCTCGAGCCCCTGCATCATAAAACTCTTGCGCCAGCGCAGCTCCGTGTCCGGGACGGCCAGGGACAGCTCCGGGAAGCGGCTCAGGATGTCGCGCAGGGCGATTTCCATTTCCGCCCGTGCCAGCGGCGCGCCGACGCAGTAGTGGATACCGTGCCCGAAACCGAGGTGCCCGTTGGTGGACCGGGAGACGTCGAGGCGGTGCGGACAGGCGAACTTCGTCTCGTCCCGGTTGGCCGACCCGAGCAGCACCGACACGTACTCGCCGGCCGCGATCGCCGTGCCGCCCAGCTCCAGCGGCTCCTTCGCGAACCGCAGCGTCGCCCGGTTGCCCGGCCCCTCGTACCGCAGGAACTCCTCGTTGGCGGCGGGGATCAGACCCGGGTCCGCGCGCAGGGCGGCGAGCTGGTCCGGGTGGGCCAGCAGGGCCCGCAGCCCGTGCCCGATCATGTTGACGGTGGTCTCGTAACCCGCCACCACCAGCAGGAACACCGTGGAGACGAGCTCGATGTCGGAGAGCTTGTCCTCCTCGTCGCGGGCCGTCACCAGCGCGCTGATGAGGTCCTCGCCCGGCGCGGCGCGCTTCTCGTGGATCATCCGGCCGATGTGCTGGCCGAACGCGGCCATGTTCGCGCCGGCGTTCTCGTTGTCGTTCGACATGATGGCGGCCGTCAGGTCGACCAGGACCGGCAGGTGCTCGGCCGTGATGCCCAGCAGCTCGCCCAGCACCTCGACGGGGAAGACCGCCGTGTAGTGCTCGACGAGGTCCACCACGCCGTCGCCGGACTCGGCGGCCGTCTTCTCGACGGCGTCCAGCAGCTCCGCGCTGATCGCCTCGATCCGGGGCCGCAGCCGCTCGACGCCGCGCGCCGTCAGCGCCTTGTTCACCAGCTTCCGCAGCCGCGTGTGCCCCGGCGGGTCCATGTTCAGCATGTGCTGGCCGACCGAGCTGTGCTCCAGCCGCGGTGTGCCGCCGGCGCTCATCTCGCGGTCGAAGTAGCCCAGCTTGACCGAGGTGTCGATGTCCTTCGACAGCGCGGGATGGGTCATCGCCACCCGGGCCTCCTCGTGGCTGACCACCGCCCACACGCGCAGCCCGCTGGGCAGCAGCATCCGGTGCACCGGCCCCTGCGCCCTGAGCGAGGCGAAGGCCGGATAGGGGTTGGTCAAGAACTCATCGTCCATTACGGGAAGGGACACGAAAACTCCCGGAATTGTTTTTAAGGGTTTCTCTGGGGTCGATAGGGGTGGCCCCTGGTAACACCCTTATTGAAGTTGATCTCGCTGGATGGCTTGAATAATATCGGCCGTCGAGCGGGGAGCTCAAGTAATTCATATTCCCCGCATCGCAAGAGTGTTGGTCTGGATCAATGTGCGCGACCGGATACGGGGGACAGGCAATGCAGGAGCACGGAGTGCGAACGGCCCTGGTGCGGCCGGTCTCTGACCTCCTGCGGGAGCACGCCCTCGAACGGCCCGGCCGCCCCGCCTTCGACGACGGCGCGCGCAGCCTGACCTACGGACAGCTGGAGGCGGGCACGCGCCGCCTGGCCGGCCACCTCGCCGCCCTGGCCGCCGCCCGGGGCGCACGCGTCCTGGTGCACCTCGGCAACCGGGTCGACATGGTCGAGAGCTGCCTCGCGGCCACCCGCGCCGCCCTGGTCGCCGTCCCCGTCGGGCCGTACGCCGGCGACGCCGAACTCGCGCACATCCTCGACGACTCGGGCGCCCGGATCGTCGTCACCGACAGCCGCCGCCTCGCGCAGTACCGCCGCCTGGACCGGATGGGGCACGGCATCCACGTCGTACTCGTCCCCGACCGGGGCGACGACCCACAGCCCTTCGACGCCGTCCACGCCGTCCACGGCGCCCACGACGTCGGGGACGTCCACGACTTCCGTCACCTGTGCGCCACCGAACCGGCCGTGCCCGCCCCCGACGACCTCGGCCTCGACGAGGTCGCCTGGATGCTCTACACCTCCGGCACCACCGGCGCGCCCAAGGGCGTGCTCTCCACCCAGCGCGCGGGCCTGTGGTCCGTCGCGGCCGGATACCCGTCCGTCCTCGGCATCACCGAGGACGACCGGCTGCTGTGGCCGCTCCCGCTGCACCACAGCTTCGCCTTCAACCTCTGCGTCCTCGGCGTCACCGCCACCGGCGCCTCGGCCACCCTCCTCGCCGATGCCGACCCGGTCGGTGTGCTCACCGCGCTGCGCGCGGCGCCGTACACGCTCATGGCGGCCGTGCCGACGCTCTGCCACCACCTGCTGGACGCCGCGGGCGAGAACGCCCCGGCCCTCACCGGGCTGCGCGCCTTCCTCGTCGCGGGCGCCGTGACCGGCGCCGCCCTCGGCGAGCGCTTCGCGGCGGCCTTCGGGGTCCCGCTCATCGACAGCTACGGCAGCACCGAGACGACCGGTGTCATCACCTGCAACCCGCCCGGCGGCCCGCGCGTACCCGGCTCCTGCGGACGCCCTGTCCCCGGCCTGCGGCTGCGCATCACCGACCCCGCGACCGGACGGGACGTACCCACCGGGCACGAGGGCGAGATCCAGGTCGACAGCCCCAGCCTCATGGCCGGCTACCACAACGCTCCCGAGGCGACCGCCGCCGCGTTCCACGACGGCTGGTACCGCACCGGCGACCTCGGCCGGCTCGACGCCGACGGCTTCCTCACCATCACCGGACGGCTCAAGGAACTCATCATCCGCGGGGGCGAGAACATCCACCCCGCCGAGATCGAGGACGTGCTGCGCGCACACCCCGACGTCGCCGACGCGGCCGTGGTGGCCCAGCCGCACGGCCGCCTCGGCGAGGTCCCCGCCGCCCACGTCGTCCCCCGCGACGGCCGCACGCTCTCCCCCGCGGACCTGCTGGACCGGTGCCGCGAACAACTGGCCCACTTCAAGGTGCCCGCCACGCTCCACCGCACCACCGGCATCCCGCGCACATCCTCCGGGAAGATCGTCCGCCGGCTCGTCGCAGCGGCGGCCGACGCACCCGTCTCCCGGCTGATCGGTGTCGGCTCCACCCACCACACGCGCATCGTCCGCGCCCTGCCCGGGCCCGCGCCCGTGCCCGCTTCGCTGCCCGCCGCCGACACCTCCGCCCTGGCCGGTACGGACGTCCTCCTGCTGACCGGCGGCCCGGACGACGAGCGGGCCGAGGCCCTCGCCCGCCATCTGACCGCCGCGCACGGTGCCGCCGGGGTACGGCGCGCCACCTGCGCCCCGGGTGACGCCGATGCCGACGGGGACACCGTCGGCACCCTCGAGCGGATCCTCGCGGGGCACGACACCGGCGCCGTCGTCCTGTTCACCGGTACCGGTACCGGTACGGGGGTGACGGCCTTCGACGCCGCCGCCCGCGAGCTGCGTGCGCGGGGCCGTACGGCCGTGTCGCTGACCGCGCCCGCCGCCGTCACCGCGCGCGAGCTGTGCGAGGGCCTGGACGCGGCGCTCCTGGAGCGGGAACCGGCCGTACACGTCCTGGAGTCGGGCCGCGAGCCCGAGCCGCCCGCCGCCCCCGCCGGCCCGTCCGGTACGCCTGCCGCCGGCGACCCGGCCAGGGCCGGCGAGCTGGCCGCGCGGCTGCGGGCGCTCGGCCCCGCCGACCGCCGCCCGCACCTGCTGCGGCTCGTCTCCACCGCCGTCGCCCACGTCCGCGGCACCGCGACCGACGGCTCCGCCGCCCGGGACCCCCAGGAGGCCCACCGGCCACTGGGATTCGACTCGCTGGCCTCCGTCCGGCTCGGCGCCCACCTGACCGAGGAGACCGGACTGCCGCTGCCCACATCCCTCGCCTTCGACCACCCCACGCCCGCCCAGCTGGCCACGTACCTCCACGGCGAACTGCTCGGCACCACCCCGCGGGAGGAGCCGGAGCACGAGCGCGAGCGTGAGCACGAGCGCGAGCCGGTCGCGGACAGCGACGACCCCGTCGTCATCGTCGGCGCGGCCTGCCGCTACCCGGGCGGCGCCGGCTCGCCCGAGGAGCTGTGGCGCCTGGTGGCCGACGGTACGGACGCCGTCGGTGACTTCCCGGCGGACCGGGGCTGGGACCTGGCGGGTCTGTTCGACGTGGATCCGGACGCGCCCGGTACGACGTACGCGACGGCGGGCGGGTTCCTGGACGGCGTGGGCGACTTCGACGCGGCGTTCTTCGGGATCTCTCCGCGCGAAGCCCTGGCCATGGACCCCCAGCAGCGGCTGCTGCTGGAAACCTCCTGGGAACTGTTCGAGCAGGCGGGCATCGACCCGCACGGCCTGCGCGGCTCGCGCACCGGCGTCTTCGCCGGCCAGATGTACCACGACTACGCGCCCCGGCTCACCGGTGAGAGCGGCCTGGAGGGCTACCTCAGCACGGGCGTCGCCGGCAGCGTCCTGTCGGGCCGGCTCTCCTACTTCTACGGCTTCGAGGGCCCCGCCCTGACCGTGGACACCGCCTGCTCCTCGTCCCTGGTCGCCCTCCACCTGGCCGCCGCGTCGCTGCGCCGCGGCGAATGCGAACTCGCCCTGGCCGGTGGCGTCGCGGTCATGTCCACCCCCGCCTCCTTCGTCGACTTCAGCCGCCAGCGCGGGCTGGCGCCGGACGGCCGCTGCAAGCCGTTCGCGGCCGCGGCCGACGGCACCTCCTGGTCCGAGGGCGCCGGCATGCTCCTGCTGGAGCGCCTCTCCGACGCCCGCCGTCACGGCCACCGGGTCCTCGCGGTCGTCCGCGGCTCGGCCGTCAACCAGGACGGTGCGAGCAACGGCCTGTCCGCGCCCAACGGCCCGGCGCAGCAGCGCGTCATCCGGCAGGCCCTCAGCCACGCCGGCCTGACGGCCGATCAGGTCGACGCGGTCGAGGCCCACGGCACCGGCACGACCCTGGGCGACCCCATCGAGGCCCAGGCCCTGCTCGCCACCTACGGCCGGGGCCGGCCGGCGGACCGCCCGCTCTGGCTCGGGTCGCTGAAGTCCAACATCGGCCACGCCCAGGCCGCCGCCGGCGTCGGCGGCGTCATCAAAATGCTGATGGCCATGCGGCACGGTGTCCTTCCCGCCACGCTCCACGTGGACGCGCCGACCCCGCACGTCGACTGGTCGGCGGGCGCGGTGCGGCTGCTGACGGAGCCGGTGGCCTGGCCGGAGAACGGCGGGCCGCGCCGCGCGGCCGTGTCCTCCTTCGGGATCAGCGGTACGAACGCGCACGTGATCCTGGAGCAGGCACCGCCGACCCCCCGGACCCCGGAATCCCCGTCGGCCCCCGGTGTGCTGCCGCTGTGGGTGCTGTCGGGCCGGGACACGGCCGCGGTACGCGCGCAGGCGGCCCGGCTGCTGGACCTGGTGTCCGGGGACAGCGCGCCGGCCGCCGCCGACGTGGCGTACACGCTGGCCACGTCGCGGGCGGCCCTCGGGTCCCGGGCCGCGGTCGTCGCGGCGGACCGCGACGGGCTGGTGGCGGGGTTGGCGGCCCTGGCTGAAGGGCGTCCGGCGGGCGGTGTCGTCGAGGGCGCGGTCTCCGGCGGCGGGCTGGCGTTCCTGTTCTCGGGGCAGGGTGCGCAGCGGGCGGGGATGGGGCGTGAGCTGTACGCGTCGTTCCCGGTGTTCGCTTCGGCCTTCGACGAGGTGTGTGCGCAGTTCGAACTGCCGCTGAAGGAGGTGGTGTTCGGGGAGGGGGATCGGGTCCACCGGACCGAGTTCACGCAGCCGGCGCTGTTCGCGGTGGAGGTGGCCCTGTTCCGGCTGGTCGAATCCTTCGGTCTGCGGCCGGACTTCGTGGCCGGTCACTCCATCGGTGAGATCGCGGCCGCGCACGTGGCGGGGGTGTTCTCGCTGGCGGACGCGGCTCGGTTGGTCGCTGCTCGGGGCCGGTTGATGGGGGAGCTGCCTGCGGGCGGTGCGATGGTGTCGGTGCAGGCGGCGGAGGACGAGGTCCGTCCGCTGCTGGGCGCCGATGTCGACATCGCCGCGGTGAACGGTCCCCAGGCGGTGGTGGTGTCGGGTGCCGAGGACGCGGTGCTGGAGGTCGCGGCCACGTTCGCCGGGCAGGGCCGCAAGACCAAGCGGCTGACGGTGTCGCACGCGTTCCACTCGCCGTTGATGGAGCCGATGCTCGATGCGTTCCGCGAGGTCGCGGAGGGGCTGACGTATGCGGCTCCGGCGATTCCGTTCGTCTCGACGCTGACCGGGCGGGTCGCGACCGCCGGGGAGCTGGCGTCCCCCGACTACTGGGTCCGGCACGTCCGCGAAGCCGTCCGCTTCCTCGACGGGATGCGCACCCTGGCCACCGAAGGCGCGGGGACGTACGTGGAGATCGGGCCCGACGCCGTGCTGACCGCCATGGCCGGCCCGTGCCTCACCGACGAGGACGCCGACACGGCCGCCTTCCTGCCCCTCCTGCGCCGCGACCGCGCCGAGGCGCACACCCTGACCGCCGCCCTCGCCGGAGCGTTCGTCCGGGGCTTCGCCCCCGACTGGACCCGTGTCGTGCGCGGACGCCACATCGACCTCCCCACCTACGCCTTCCAGCGCGAGCACTACTGGCCCGCCGCGCCCATGCCCGCCGCCGGTGGCCGGCCCGACACGGACGACCTGCTCTACCGGGTGAT
This sequence comes from Streptomyces sp. NPDC042102, assembly GCF_055582305.1. Taxonomy (NCBI): domain Bacteria; kingdom Bacillati; phylum Actinomycetota; class Actinomycetes; order Kitasatosporales; family Streptomycetaceae; genus Streptomyces; species Streptomyces sp. NPDC042102. The sequence goes on along the minus strand of NZ_JBVJDL010000004.1, from coordinate 27,171 downwards.
CTGGGAACCCCTCGCCGAGGCGGCCGCGGACGCGCACGAGCCCCGGCCGCTGGGCACCTGGCTCGTGGTCACCGACGCCGACCGGCCGGACGCGCTCGCCGGCGACGTCCTCGCCGGGCTGGCCGCGCACGGGGCCGACGTCGTACCGCTCGCCCTGACCGCGGACGACCACGACCGGGCCGTACTGACCGGCCGGTTGGCCGACGCGGCGACGGGGACGGCGGACGGGTTCGCCGGTGTGCTCTCGCTCCTCGACGGTGACCGCGACCACGCGGCCACCGCGACGCTGTCCCTGATCCAGGCGCTCGGCGACGCCGCCGTGACGGCGCCGCTGTGGCTGGCCACCCACGCCGCCGTGGCGGTGGACGAGACGGACGCGCCCCCGCGGCCCCTCCCGGCGCGGTTGTGGGGCCTGGGCCGGGTGGCGGCGCTGGAGATCCCGGCCGGCTGGGGCGGCCTGGTGGACCTGCCACGGCGCCTGGACCCCGAGGGCGTACGGCGGCTGTGCGCCGTCCTCTCGGGCGCGGACACCGCGGAAACCCCGGACACCGGGACCGAGGACGAGGTTGCCGTGCGCGCCACCGGCACCTACGGACGGCGCCTGGTGCGCACCGGATGGCGGGACCGTACCGCGGGGGAGTGGTCCCCGCGCGGCACCGTGCTCATCACCGGCGGCACCGGCGCCCTCGGCGGCCACGTCGCGCGCAGGCTCGCCGCGACCGGCGCCGACCACCTGCTGCTCGTCAGCCGGCGCGGTACGGACGCGCCCGGCGCCGCGGAACTCGCCGCCGAACTCGGCGCCCTGGGCGCCGAGGTCACCGTCGCCGCCTGTGACGTCGCCGACGAGAGCGCGCTGGCCGCGCTCCTCGCGGACATCCCCGCGCGGCACCCGCTGACCGCCGTCGTGCACACGGCGGGCGTCCTCGACGACGGGGTGCTCGGCTCCCTCACCCCCGCCCAGCTGACCGGCGTCCTGGCCGCCAAGGCCGGTGCCGCACTCACCCTGGACCGGCTCACCCGGGGCACGGACCTGGAGGCGTTCGTCCTCTTCTCCTCGCTCGCCGGGGTCGTCGGGGCGGCCGGGCAGGCGAACTACGCCATGGCCAACGCCGTACTGGACGCCCTCGCCGAACAGCGCCGCCGGGAGGGCCTGCCGGCCACCGCCGTCGCGTGGGGCGCCTGGGAGGGCGAGGGGATGGCGGCCGCCGACCCGGTCGTACGCGAACGCATGCGGTACACCGGGTTCCGCCCCATGAGCCCCGACGCGGCCCTGCGTGTCCTCGACGGCGCCGTCCGGCACGGCGAGACCTGCGTCCTGGCCGCCGACATCGACTGGGAGCGGTACGTACGGGCGCACGGCCCGGCGGCGCACCGGCCGGTGCTGCGCCCGCTCACCGGCGCGCCGGCCACCGAAGCGGCCGCCGACCGGCCGTCCGGATTCGCCGCCGGCCTCGCCGGCCGGACCCCGCAGGAGCAGCAGGCCGCCCTGGTCGCGCTGATCCGCGGCTTCGCGGCCGAACTGCTCATGCATCCCTCGCCCGACGCCGTCGACCCGCACAAGCCCTTCCGGCAGCTGGGGTTCGATTCGCTCGCCTCGGTCGAGCTGGGCGCCAGGCTGGGCGCCCTGACGGGGCTGCGGCTACCCGCCTCGCTGGCGTTCGACTACCCCAGCGCCGTCCTGCTGGCCGACCACCTGCGCGGTGAACTCTTCGGCGACCCGCACGGCGCACGGCCCGGCTCCGCCGGGAGGGCCGCCGTGGCGGGCCCGGTGGCCGACCGGGACGACCCGGTCGTCCTCGTCGGCGCGGCCTGCCGCTTCCCGGGCGGCGTGCGCTCGGCCGACGCCCTGTGGACCCTGCTCGCGGACGGCGCCGACGCGATCGGCCCGTTCCCGCCGGACCGGGGCTGGGACCTGGCGGGTCTGTTCGACGCGGATCCGGACGCGCCCGGTACGACGTACGCGACGGCGGGCGGGTTCCTGGACGGCGTGGGCGACTTCGACGCGGCGTTCTTCGGGATCTCGCCGCGCGAAGCCCTGGCCATGGACCCCCAGCAGCGGCTGCTGCTGGAAACCTCCTGGGAACTGTTCGAGCAGGCCGGTGTCGACCCCGACTCCCTGCGCGGCACCCGGACCGGTGTGTTCATCGGCTCGAACGGCCAGGACTACACGGCGCTGGTGGCCCGCTCCGCCGACGACCTGGAGGGCTACCTCGGCACGGGCGGCGCGAGCAGCGTCGTCTCCGGCCGGATCGCCTACACCTTCGGCCTGGAGGGGCCGGCCCTCACCGTCGACACGGCGTGCTCGTCCTCGCTGGTCGCCCTGCACCTGGCCGCCGAGGCGCTGCGGCGCGGCGAGTGCGACCTGGCGGTGGCCGGCGGCGTCACCGTCATGTCCACCCCCAACGCGTTCATCGACTTCAGCCGCCAGCGCGGCCTGTCGCCCGACGGCCGCTGCCGCGCGTTCGCGGCCGCGGCCGACGGCACCGGCTGGTCGGAGGGCGTGGGCCTGCTGCTCGTCGAGCGGCTGTCGGACGCCCGCCGGGCCGGCCACGAGGTGCTGGCCGTGCTGCGCGGCTCGGCCGTCAACCAGGACGGCGCGAGCAACGGCCTGTCCGCGCCCAACGGTCCCTCGCAGCAGCGCGTCATCCGGCAGGCCCTCGCCAACGCCGGCCTGACGGCCGGGCAGGTCGACGCCGTGGAGGCGCACGGCACGGGCACCCCGCTGGGCGACCCGATCGAGGCGCAGGCGCTGCTGGCGACGTACGGCCAGGACCGGCCCGCCGACCGCCCGCTGTGGCTCGGGTCGCTGAAGTCCAACCTCGGCCACACCCAGGCGGCGGCCGGCGTGGCCGGTGTCATCAAGCTGGCCCTGGCCATGCGGCACGGTGTCCTTCCCGCCACGCTCCACGTGGACGCGCCGACCCCGCAGGTCGACTGGTCGGCGGGCGCGGTGCGGCTGCTGACGGAGCCGGTGGCCTGGCCGGAGACCGGCGGGCCGCGCCGCGCGGCCGTGTCCTCCTTCGGGATCAGCGGCACGAACGCGCACGTGATCCTGGAGCAGGCACCGCCGCAGGACGACACCGTCACTGCGGTGGCGGCCGCGCCGGCTCCCGCCGCCGTGCCCTGGCTGCTGTCGGGCCGCGACGCGGACGCGGTCCGCGACCAGGCCGACCGGCTCCGGGAACGCCTGGCGGCCGACGCGGGCCTGGACCTCACGGCGGTGGGCCGGGCCCTGGCCGTGCACCGCAAGGCCTTCGACCACCGGGCGGCCGTGATCGCCCAGGACCGGGACGGCCTGCTGGCCGAACTGGCAGCGGTGACGGGTACCTCGAGCGGCACCGGGGGCGGGCTGGCGTTCCTGTTCTCGGGGCAGGGTGCGCAGCGGGCGGGGATGGGGCGGGAGCTGTACGCGTCGTTCCCGGTGTTCGCCTCGGCCTTCGACGAGGTGTGTGCGCACTTCGAACTGCCGCTGAAGGAGGTGGTGTTCGGGGATGGCGAGGAGATCGACCGGACCGAGTTCACTCAGCCGGCGCTGTTCGCGTTGGAGGTGGCGCTGTTCCGGCTGGTCGAATCGTTTGGTCTGCGGCCGGACTTCGTGGCTGGTCATTCGATCGGTGAGATCGCGGCGGCGCACGTGGCGGGGGTGTTGTCGCTGGCGGACGCGGCGCGTCTGGTGGCGGCCCGGGGCCGGTTGATGGGGGAGCTGCCTGCGGGCGGTGCGATGGTGTCCGTCCAGGCGACGGAGGAGGAGGTACGTCCGCTGCTGGGCGTCGATGTCGACATCGCCGCGGTGAACGGTCCGCGGTCGGTGGTCGTTTCCGGCGCGGAGGATGCCGTGCTGGCGGTGGCGGACCGGTTCGCCGGGCAGGGCCGTAAGACGAAGCGGCTGACGGTGTCGCACGCGTTCCACTCGCCGTTGATGGAGCCGATGCTCGACGCGTTCCGCGAGGTCGCGGAGGGGCTGACGTACGCGGCTCCGGTGATCCCGTTCGTCTCGACGCTGACCGGGCGGGTTGCGGGCGGCCAGGAGCTGGGTCGTGCCGACTACTGGGTTCGGCACGTCCGGGAAGCCGTGCGCTTCCTCGACGGGGTGCGCACCCTGGCCACCGAAGGCGTCGGCACGTACGTGGAGATCGGGCCCGACGCCGTCCTGACCGCCATGGCCGGCCCGTGCCTCACCGACGAGGACGCCGACACGGCCGCGTTCGTCCCCCTCCTGCGCCGCGGCCGGTCCGAGGAGCACACGCTCGCCGCCGCGCTCGGCGCGCTGTTCACGGCCGGCACCGACCTCGACTGGGCCGAGGTCTTCGGCCCCGGGCCGGGGGCGTCCGGCGTGCCCGGCTACGCCTTCCAGCGGCAGCGCTACTGGCCCACGCCGCTGGCGGCCGGAGCACGCGACGGGGGCGCCGCCGCCCACCCGCTCCTCGCCGGTGTGCTGCGCCGGGCCGACGCCGACGAGCTGATCCTCACCGGCCGGCTGTCGGCCCGTACCCACCCGTGGCTCGCCGACCACGTGGTCAGCGGCACGGTGATCGTGCCCGGTACCGCCTTCGTCGAGATGGCGCTGCACGCCGGGCGCGAGATCGGCTGCGACACCGTCGACGAGCTGACCGTGCTGGCGCCCCTGCGGCTGCCGGCCGACGGCGTCGTGGAGGTGCAGGCCGTGGCCGTCCCCGTCGACCCCGCCGGGGACGCCGACGGGGGGCCGGGCCGCTGGTCGCTGACCGTGCACGCCCGGAACGCCGGGGACCCGGACGCCGCCTGGACCCGGCACGCGAGCGGTGCGCTCGCCGCGTCGGCGGACGGGGCGGGGGCCGAGCCGTTCGCCGTACCGCTCGACTGGCCGCCGGCCGGGGCCGAGCCGGTCGAGGCGGGCGACACGTACGTGCGCGCGGCCGGGATGGGCTTCGACTACGGGCCCGCGTTCCAGGGCCTGAAGGCCGCCTGGCGGCGCGGTGACGAGATCTTCGCCGACGTCGCGCTGCCCGCGGCGGACGGCGACCTGGCCGGCCGCTTCGCGTTCCACCCCGCGCTCTTCGACGCCGCCCTGCACACCGGGTTCATCGAGGCGGCCGGCGGGTCGGACGAGGCCGGGCGGCTGCCGTTCACCTGGCAGGGCATGACCCTGTACAAGGCCGGCGTCCAGGCCGTACGGGTGCACCTGACCCGGAGCGGGCCCGACACGCTGTCGCTGCTGATCACCGACGGGTTCGGTGCGCCGGTGGCCTCCGTGGACTCGCTGACGCTGCGCCGGATGCGGACGGAGGACCTCGGCGCCGACCGTGCCGCGCTGCTGGAGACCCACTGGGAGCCGTCGGCGACCGCGCCGGGGCCCTTCACCGGTCGGGCCGCGCTCGTCGACGGCGCCCTGACCGCGGTCCTGACCGAGGCGCTGGAAGGCGCCGGCGTCCGCACCACCGTGCTCCCCGGCCCCACGGGTCCGGTGGCCGGCGGGGACACTCCCGACGTCGTCGTGCGCGTCCTGGACCTGCCCGCGCCGGCCGACCCGACCGCCGACCCGGCGGCCGACCTCCCCGGGCAGGCGCTGGCCGCCGCGTGGCACACGGCGACCCTGCTGCGCGAGTGGCTCGCCGCGCCCCTGTCGGACGACGCCCGCCTCGTCCTGCTGGCCCACCCCGGCCCGGCGGTCCCGGGAGCCACCGCCGACGGATCCGCGCACGCCACCGCGCAGGGCGCGCCGGACGGCCCCGCGGCGGGCGCCGAGCCCGGCACGGCCGGCGGCGCCGCCTGGGGACCCACGCCCCACGCCACCGCGTACGGCGCCGTGCGGGCCCTGATCCGTACCGCCCAGGCCGAACACCCCGGCAAGGTGCAGGTCGTCGAGGCCGACGGACGGCCGGAGTCCTGGGCGGCCCTGCCCGCCGCCCTCGCCGCCGGCCTGCCCGAGACGGCGATCCGGCAGGGCCGCCTGCTGGTCCCGCGGTTGGTGCACCGGGCCGAGTCCGTGACCGCCGCCCCCGCCTGGGAGGGCACCGTCCTGATCACGGGCGGCACCGGCGGCCTCGGCGCGGTCGTCGCCGAGCACCTCGTACGCGAGCGGGGCGTCACCGACCTGCTCCTGCTCAGCCGTACGGGCGGCGCCGACCCGCACGGCACCGAACTGGCCGCCGCCCTGCGCGAGCTGGGCGCCCGGGTCACCCTCGCCGCGGGGGATGTCACCGACCGCACGGCGCTGGCCGGCATCCTGGCCGGCGTCCCCGCGGACCGCCCCCTGCGCGCGGTGATCCACGCGGCCGGCGTCGTCGACGACGGACTGCTCGCCACCCTCACCGAGGAACAGTTCGCCCGGGTCCTGGCCGTCAAGGCGGCCGGCGCGGTCGCCCTGCACGAGCTGACCGCCGCCGCCGGACTCGACGCGTTCGTCCTGTTCTCCTCGGCCGCCGCCGTGATGGGCAGCCCCGGCCAGGCCAACTACGCGGCCGCCAACGGCTTCCTCGACGCCTTCGCCCACCACCGCCGTACGCTCGGCCTGCCCGCCCAGTCGCTCCAGTGGGGCCCCTGGGCCGAGGAACGCGGCATGGCCGGCCGGCTCGGAGCGGACGCCGTCGCCCGTATGGCCCGGCAGGGCACCGTACCGCTGGCGGGCGACGAGGCGCTCGCCCTCCTCGACGCCGCGCTCGCCCTGCCCGACGCCACCAACCTGGTCGCCGCCCGCCCGGCGGCCGCCACCGCCCGGACCACCGCAGCCCGGCCCGCGCCGCGCCGGCCCGCCACCGAGCGCGGTGCGTTCGTCCGCCGCCTGGCCGGCGCCGACGACGACACCCGCCGCCGGCTCCTGACCGACCTGGTGCGCGCGCAGACCGGGGCCGTCCTCGGCCACGGCAGCGCCGCCCAGGTGCCCGCCGAACGCTCCTTCCGCGAGCTGGGACTGGACTCCCTGGCCGCCATCGAACTGCGCAACCGCCTCGGCGAGGAGACCGGCCTGCGGCTCTCCCCGACCCTCGTCTTCGACCACCCGAGCCCGGCCGCCGTCGCCGCCCACATCGACCGCGAACTGGCGCCCGCCGCACCCGCCCCCGACCGCACCGCCCTGCGCCGCCTCGACGAACTCGCCGCGGACCTGCGCGCCGGCACGCCCGACCCCGACACCGCCCGCCACATCGAGGACCGGCTGCGCGCTCTGCTCGCCGAACTCGGCGCCGGGCAGCGGCCACCCGCCGCCACCACCGACGTGGACGACGTCACCGACGAGGAGCTCTTCGACATCCTGAAGGGAGAAATCGGCATCTGAGCCGCACCGCGCCCACCGGCATCCGAGCCGCCGGCCCGTTGCCCGCCGCCGTCCGCCGCGGCCCACCCGTACCCCTCAACCTCTCGCACACCCTGAGGAACAGATGGCACACATCGCATTTTTCAGCGTGGCCGCCCACGGGCACGTCTCGCCCACCCTCGGCATCGTCGACGAGCTGGTCTCGCGCGGACACCGGGTCACCTACTTCACCACCGGCGCCTTCGAGGACCGCCTGACCCGCCTGGGCGCGCAGGTGTGCCGCTACGACGTCGCGACCTCCCCGAACCACTCCCCGCGGGCCTTCACCGACAACGACCCCAGCGCCCTGCCCCTGTTCTTCCTCGCGGGCAGCGCCGAACGGATCGCGCTCGCCGAGTCCTTCGTCGGCGAGGACCGTCCCGACCTCGTCGTGTACGACAACACGGCCCCCTTCGCCGGGCGCACCCTGGCCCGCCGCTGGGGCTGCCGCGCCGCCCAGTTCTTCCCCACCCTGGCGTCCAACCGCACGTACGCCCTGATGGACGCGATGCTGGCGCGCACCGGCCGCTCCGCCGCCCACGCGGCCAACAGCGCCGCGTTCGAGGAGCACCTGACCCGGTTCCTCGCCGAGGCCGGGCTCGGCGGGATCTCCACCGAGGAGTTCATGGACTTCGAGGAGGAGCTCAACCTGGCCTTCCTGCCCCGGGAGTTCCAGCCCGCGGCCGACACCTTCGGCGGCCACTACCGCTTCGTCGGACCGAGCCTGGGCGGCCGCGAGGCCGAGGGAACCTGGCGCCCGGCCGATCCGGACCGCCCCACCGTCCTCGTCTCGCTGGGCACGGTCTTCAACCGGGCCGCCGACTTCTACCGGACCTGCGTGAACGCGTTCGCCGACAGCGGCCTGCACCTGGTGCTGTCCGTGGGCCAGCACGTCGACCCGGCCGGCCTCGGACCGCTCCCGGCCCACTGCGAGGTCCACCGCAGCGTCCCGCAGCTGTCGGTCCTGGAGCAGGCCGCCGCGTTCGTCACCCACGGCGGCATGGGCAGCACCATGGAAGCCCTCGCCTTCGGCACCCCGATGGTCGTCGTGCCGCAGATGGTCGAGCAGGAGATCATCGCCGACCGCGTCGCCGAACTCGGCCTCGGCGTGCGCCTGGACGCGGCCGACGCCGACGCCGAGCGGCTGCTGGCGGCCGTACGGACCGTCAGCACCGACCCGGGCATCGCCGCGGCCGCCGCCCGGACCCGGCAGCTGACCCGCGCGGCCGGCGGCGCCCGCCGCGCCGCAGAGGCCCTCGAGGCCCACCTGGCCCCCACCACCGCGAAGGCGGCGACGTCGTGACCGCACAGAGCATCCTCATCGTCGGAGCCGGCGCCGTCGGCACCCTCCTGGCCTGCGACCTCCTCCAGCAGGACGTCCCCGTCCGGCTGATCGACAGCAAGCCGCCGGAGGAGGACTTCGACCCGCACTCGCGCGCCGTCATGATCTGGCCGCGCGTCCTGGAGCTCCTGGAGAAGAGCGGCATCGCCGACGAGCTCGTCGCCCGCGGTTTCCGCGCCGACGACGTCAGCTTCTTCTCCCGCGGCCGCCGCCTGGGCACCGTACCGATGAGCGTGCCGGGCGCCGCCCGCCCCTTCGGCCTGGGCATCGTCCAGCGCGAGCTGGAGGACCTGCTGCGCGCCCGCTTCGCCGAACTGGGCGGCCGGATCGAGTACGGCACCACGCTGGAGGCCCTCGACAACGCCAAGACCCTCCCCGTCGCCACCCTCCGGCACGCCGACGGCTCCGTGGAGGTGACCGAACCGGACTGGCTCATCGGTGCCGACGGCGCCGGCAGCGCCACCCGCCGGCTGCTCGGCATCCCCTACCCCGGCATCCCCTTCCCGCTGGGCATCGCCCTGGGCGACTTCCCCGTCACCGGACCCCGGGTCTCCACCGTCGAGTACCACTACGCCGACGGCGGACTGCTGCCGCTGGTCCACCTGCCCGACGGCGTCTGCCGCCTCGCCACCGTCGTCGCCCCGGGCGAACCAGACTGGTCCGGCCGGCCGCTGGCCGACTGGCAGGCGATGGTCGACGAGCGCACCAGCCTGCCCTACCGGCTCGGCGAACCCCTGTGGACCCGCACCTACTTCCCCCGCCCCGGGGTCGCGACCCGCTTCCGCGACGGACGCGTGGTCCTCGCCGGCGACGCCGCCCACTCCGTGGTCCCCCTCGGCGGGCAGGGCCTCAACCTCGGCCTCCAGGACGCCGTCAACCTCGGCTGGAAACTCGGCGGTGTCGCGCGCGGCACCTGGGACGAGCGGATCGTCGACACCTACGACACCGAACGCCGGCAGGCCGTCGAGCAGGTCCGTACGCTCATCCGCACCGAGATGCGGCTCTCCGGCGCCCCCTCGCCGCGCGAGCGCACCCTGCGCGACCTGACGGTGGCCGCCGCCCACCGCACCGGCTTCCTGCGGTACGTCGCCGCCCCCGTGATGAGCCAGCTCGGCCTCGGCTACGGACCCGGGGACGCCCCGCTGTGGCGCGCCCAGCTGCGCCGCCGGGCCCGCCCCGGCGACCGGCTGCCGTTCTTCCACCGCACCCGCCTGCACGCCGGCGCCCCCGTCCTCGACCAGCGGGACCACACCGTCCTGCTGTGGCCCGGCCGGCGGCCGCACGCCGGCTGGCAGCACACCGCCGACCGGGCCCGCGCCACCCTCGCGGACCGGGTCGCGGTGCACGACCTGGCCTCCCTCGCGCCCTCCGGACGGGCCGCCCTGACCCCGGTGTTCGGCGCCCGGCCGGTGATCGCGCTGGTCCGCCCCGACGGCCATCTGGCCCGGCTCGCCGCCGTGGAGCGGTCCGGCGACGTCCTCAGCCACCTCGACCGGTTCGGCAGCCGGCCGCCGGCCCCCACGCGAAGCAGGTGAGCCCCATGCGCACCCTCCTCATCGACAACTACGACTCCTACACCTACAACCTCTTCCAGCTGCTGGCCGACGTGAACGGCGAGGAGCCCGTCGTCCTCGCCAACGACGCGGCCACCATCGCCGACCTGGACCTGGACGCCTACGACAACATCGTCATCTCGCCCGGCCCCGGACACCCCGCCCGCCCGCGCGACTTCGGCGTCTCCCGCGACGTCCTGACCAAGGCCGGCGTACCGGTCCTCGGCGTCTGCCTCGGGCACCAGGGCCTGGCCGTGTGGGCCGGGGGAGAGGTGGTGCCCGCCCCCGTGCCCGTGCACGGCGAGGTCGCCCGCGTCCGGCACGACGGTGACGAGCTCTTCGCCGGCATACCGGCCGAGTTCGGCGCCGTCCGCTACCACTCGCTGTGCGTGGCCCAGCCGCTGCCCTCCGACCTCCAGGCCACCGCCTGGTCCGAGGACGGCGTGGTCATGGCGCTGCGCCACCGGCTGCTGCCGCGCTGGGGCGTGCAGTTCCACCCCGAGTCCATCGAGACCGAGTACGGGCGGCGCATGCTGGCCAACTTCCGGGACCTGACGCTGGCCGACCGCGCCGAGCGCACCGGCGGCCGGCCGACCACCGCGCCGCGGCCCGCGCCCGCCCGTACGGCGCCCACCGCGCCCGCTGCCGAGGGGTCCGCCGCGCCCGCCGCCGAGGGGTCCGCCCGTACGGCGCCCGCCGCCGCTGCCGCCGGGCCCGTCCGGTACCGGCTGCACGTGGCCGAGGCCCGCACGCCCGCCGGTGTCCCCGTCGACACCGAGGCCGCGTTCGCCCGCCTCTACGCCGGTTCCGCGTACGCCTTCTGGCTGGACAGCTCCCACGTGGAGCCCGGCCTGTCCCGCTTCTCCTTCCTCGGCGACGCCCGCGGACCGCTCGCCGAGACCGTGCGCTACCGCGTCCGGGACGGCGTCGTCGAGGTCGCCGCCACCGGCGCCGCCCCGGCCGCCCACCGCGAGTCCGTCTTCGACTACCTCCAGCGCGAGCTCGCCCGGCGCACCATCGACGCCCCGCCGCTGCCGTTCGGCTTCACCGGCGGCTACGTCGGCTACTTCGGCTACGAAATGGGGGCCGACTGCGGCTCGCCCGCCCGGCGCACCGCGCCGACCCCCGACGCCGTCTGGATCTTCGCCGACCGGTTCCTCGCCGCCGACCACGAGACCGGCCGCACCTACCTGCTCGCCCTGAGCGCCGACGACGCCACCGCCGCCGCGGCCGAACGCTGGCTGGCGGAGACGGCCGAGACCCTCGCCGGCCCGGAGCCCGGCGCGGCGTCCCAGCCCGTGGCCGACGGCGCCGGGCCCGCCCCGGTCGAGCCGCGACTGGCCCGCGACCGCGCCGCGTACACCGCCGACGTCCGCGCCGCCCAGGAGTTCCTGACCGCGGGCGAGAGCTACGAGATCTGCCTGACCAACGTCGCCCACGTCCCGGCGGCCGACGGCGGCCTCGCCACGTACCGGCGGCTGCGCCGGCTCAACCCCGCCCCCTACGCCGCCTACCTGCGCCTGGACGACACGGAGGTGGCCTGCTCCTCGCCCGAGCGGTTCCTGCGGATCACCGCGGACCGGGTCGCCGAGGCCAAGCCGATCAAGGGCACCGCGCCGCGCGGCGCGACCCCGGCCGAGGACGAGCGCAACCGCGCGGAGCTGGTCTCCAGCACCAAGACCCGCGCCGAGAACCTGATGATCGTCGACCTCATGCGCAACGACCTCGGCCGCGTCTGCGAGGTCGGTTCCGTCCACGTCCCCGTCCTGATGGCCGCCGAGAGCTACGCCACCGTCCACCAGCTCGTCTCCACCGTCCGCGGCACCCTCAAGGACGGCCACGACGCCATCGACTGCGTCCGCGCCTGTTTCCCCGGCGGCTCCATGACCGGCGCGCCCAAGCTGCGCACCCTGGAGATCATCGACGCCCTGGAGGGCCGCGCCCGCGGCATCTACTCCGGCGCCCTCGGCTATCTCGGCTGCGACGGCGTCACCGACCTCAACATCGTCATCCGGACCATGGTCCGCCACGACGGCGGCTGGCAGGTGGGCGCCGGCGGCGCCATCGTGCTCGGCTCCGACCCCGACGACGAGTACGACGAAATGCTCCTCAAGGCCGAAGCCCCGGCCCGCGCCCTCGCGCACCCCGGCGGCGCCCGCCTCCCGCTCCCCGCCGCCGACCGAACCGGAAGTGACCCCCGATGACCGCCCAGACCACCGCCGACGCCACCCCCGCCACGGCCGCCGCCGTCCCCGCCGCCACCCCGGACGTCGCCGCCCTCGTCGCCGCGATGACCCTCGACGAGAAGCTCTCCTTCGTCCACGGCGCCGACGACCCCGAGCAGCTCGGCCAGTCCGGCTACATCCCCGGCGTACCCCGCCTGGGCATCCCCCCGCTGCGCATGACCGACGGACCGGCCGGCGTCCGGATGAAGCGCCGGACCACCACGGCCCTGCCCGCGCCCGTCGCCCTCTCCTGCGCCTTCGACGAGGACCTGGCCTTCCGCTACGGCGCCTACCTCGGCCACGAGGCCCGCGCCAAGCGCCAGGACGTCCTCATCGGCCCCATGCTCAACGTGCTGCGCCAGCCCTTCGGCGGCCGCAACTTCGAGCTGTACGGCGAGGACCCGCTGCTGGTCACCGCCATCGGCACGGCGGTGGTCCGGGGCATCCAGTCGCAGGGCGTCATCGCGATGCCCAAGCACTTCGCGGCGAACAACCAGGAGGAGAACCGGATGACGATCGACACGGTCGTCTCCGAACGGACCCTGCGCGAGATCGAGTTCCCCGCGTTCCAGGCCGTCGTCGAGGCCGGCGCCGGCGCGCTCATGGGCGCCACCAACAGCGTCAACGGCCACTTCGCCTGCGAGAACGAGACCCTGCTGACCACCGTGCTGCGCGAGGAGTGGGGCTTCGAGGGCTGGGTGATGTCCGACTGGGACGCCGTGCACGACACCGCCGCCATCGAACGCGGCCTCGACCAGGAGATGCCGAACGGCGCCCACCTCGGCGAGCCGCTGCGCGAGGCGATCACCGAGGGCCGCGTGCCGGAGGCCGTCCTGGACCGCGCGGTGACCCGCATCCTCGGCCAGATGGCCCGCTTCGGCCTCCTCACGGCGGACGCCGGCGAGCGGGCGTACCCCGAGCGGACGTACCCCGAGCGGGACGCGCGGCGCGGCCGGGAGCTGGCCCTCGACGTCGCCCGCGCCGGCTCGGTCCTGCTCCACAACCCCCGCGGCGTCCTGCCCCTGTCCGGCACGGAGCTGACGCGCGGCGGCCTCGCCGTCATCGGCTTCCCCGCCGCCGTACCCAAGACCTCGGGCGTCGGCAGCGCCCTCGTCGTCCCCGCCGAGGCGAGCACCCCGCTGGAGGTGCTGCGCGGCCGCCTCGGCGAGCGGGCCGTCAGCTACCACGTCGGCGAGGACCCGGCCGGCCGGCCCATCCCGGAGTCGGCGCTGGTGCCCGCCTTCCGCGCGGGTGAGGTCCCGGCCGGCCCGTCCACCGAACCCGACTACTTCTACGAGGGGCAGCTGACCATCGAGACGGCCGGCCGCTACCGGATCGCCGTCACCGCGCTCGGCGGCTACGCGGCCATCGACCTCGAGGGCCACCCCCGCGTCTTCGCCGGCAGCTCCTTCGGCGACACCGCCGGCCTGACCGTCGACCTGGAGCCCGGCACGTACAAGCTCGTCCTGTCCGCCCTGCCCATGCCCTCGGGCCCGGTGCGCCTGACGCTGGGCTGGGTCACCCCCGAACAGGCGCGCGCCGACATCGAGGAGGCCGCCGAGGCCGCCCGCGGCGCCGAGGTCGCGGTCGTCTTCGCGTACGACGAGCTCGCCGAGCTCCTCGACCGCCCCGCGCTCGCCCTGCCCGGCCTCCAGGACGAGCTCATCGCCGCCGTCGCCCGCGCCAACCCCCGCACCGTCGTCGTCCTCAACACCGGCTCGTCCCCGACGATGCCGTGGCTGGACCTCGTCGCCGGCGTCCTCGACGTCTGGTACCCCGGCGAGATGGGCGCCGAGGCCACCGACGCCCTGCTCTTCGGCGACGCCGAGCCCAGCGGCCGCCTCACCCAGAGCTTCCCCGTGGACGCCGGGCACACCTCCGTCGCCGGGGACCCGCTGAGCTACCCCGGCGTCGACGGCCGCGTCGAGTACCAGGAGGGCCTCTTCGTCGGCTACCGCTGGCACGACGAGCACCAGGTCGCCCCCCGCTTCCCGTTCGGCCACGGCCTCGGCTACACCACCTTCTCCTACGACGACCTGGCCCTGACCCCGGCCGGCCGGCAGCTGAAGGTCTCCTGCACCGTCCGCAACACCGGCGCCCGCGCCGGCCGCGAGACCGTTCAGGTCTACCTCGGCCGCAGCCCCCGACTCGACGTCCCGCAGGCCCTCAAGGCGCTCGCCGGGTTCGCCACCGTCGACCTGGAGCCCGGCGCCTCGGCCATCGTCGAGATCGTCCTCGACGCCCCCCGGTTCACGTACTGGGACGACAGAACCCGCGCCTGGGCCGTCGCCCCCGGCGATCGCACCGTCCTCGTCGGCCGCTCCTCGGCCGACCTGCCGCTGTCGGCCACCGTCCGCGTCGAGGCCGACGGCACGGTGCACCGGTGAAGGCGGCCCCGCACCGGATCCGCACCCCGGTGTGCATCGTCGGCGCCGGGCCCGCGGGCCTGGTGCTGGCCCGGCTGCTCGAATTGAACGGCATCGCCTCCGTCGTCCTGGAACGCCGCGACCGCGCCCACGTCGAGCGGCGCGTGCGGGCCGGCCTGCTGGAACAGGGCACCGTGGAGACCCTGCGCCGGGCCGGCGCGGCCGAGCGCCTCGACCGCGAGGGCCTGGTCCACGAGGGCTTCGAACTGCGCCTGGACGGCGACCCCTACCGGCTGCCCTTCGCCAAGCTCGCGGGCGCCTCGGTGTGGATGTACGGGCAGCAGGAGGTGGTCAAGGACCTCATCGCCACCCGTACGGCCGGCCCCGGCGCGCTCCACTTCGGCGTCGACGACGTCCGCGTGGCCCGCCTGGCCGCCGACGGCGCGACGCTCACCTGCACCGTCGACGGCCGGCCCACCGAGATCACCTGCGACTTCGTGGCGGGCTGCGACGGCTTCCACGGCGTCAGCCGCGCCGCCGTCCCCACGGCCGCGCTCACCACCCACGCCCACAGCCACCCGTACGCCTGGCTGGGCGTCCTCGCCCAGGCCCCGCCGCTCTCCCCGGAGCTGATCTACGCCGTCGGGGACCGCGGCTTCGCCCTGCAGAGCATGCGCTCGGCCACCGTCAGCCGGCTCTACCTCCAGGTCCCCACCTCCGAGGGCCTCCACGACCGCTCCGACGACGAGATCTGGACCGAGCTCGACCGCAGGCTGACCGGCGGCGCCGGCACCCTGCCGACGGGACCGGTCCTGGAGCGCAGCCTGGTGCCGCTGCGCAGCTTCCTGTGCGCACCCATGCAGCACGGGCGGCTGTTCCTGCTCGGCGACGCCGCGCACATCGTGCCGCCCAGCGCCGCCAAGGGCCTCAACCTCGCCGTCGCCGACGCCGAGCTCCTCGCCGGCGCCCTGGCCGTCTGGTACGGCTCCGGGCGCCGCGAGGCCCTCGACGGCTACTCGGACACCGCCCTGCGGCGCGCCTGGCTCGGCCAGGAGTTCTCGCGCTGGATGACGGACCTGCTGCACACCCGGCCGGACGGCACGGCCTTCGACCGGGGCCTGCTGCGGGCCCGCTTCGACCACCTGACCGGCTCCACCGCCGCGGCGACCGACTTCGCCGAGCAGTACGTGGGGCTCTCTCGCCGCTGACGGCGACCCTGACCTGATCAACGGGAGTTTCGGTACGTCATGACAAACGAAGACAAGATGCTCGACCACCTCCGGTGGATGACGGCCGAACTGCACCAGACCCGGGAGCGGTTGCGGTCGGCCGAGGAGCCCGAGCCGATCGCGATCGTCTCCATGAGCTGCCGCTACCCCGGCGGCGTCAGGTCCCCCGAAGACCTGTGGCGGCTGGTCGCCGACGCCCGCGACGCGGTCGGCGGCTTCCCCGCCGACCGCGGCTGGGACATCGGCGCCGTCTACCACCCCGACCCCGACCACCAGGGCACCAGCTACGTCCGCGACGGCGGATTCCTCGACGGCGCCGCCGAGTTCGACGCCGGCTTCTTCGGGATCTCGCCCCGCGAGGCCCTCGCCATGGACCCCCAGCAGCGGCTCCTCCTGGAAACCTCCTGGGAGGCCTTCGAACGCGCCGGCATCGATCCCACGTCCCTGCGCGGCAGCCGTACCGGCGTCTTCGCCGGCGTCATGCACCACGACTACGCCGCCGGCGCCCAGGACGTGCCCGAGGGCGTCGAGGTGTACCTCGGCAGCGGCAACGCCGGCAGCGTCGCCTCCGGCCGGATCTCCTACGTCCTGGGCCTGGAGGGCCCCGCCGTCACCGTCGACACCGCCTGCTCCTCCTCCCTCGTCGCCCTGCACCTGGCCGCCCAGGCCCTGCGCCAGGGCGAATGCTCCCTCGCGCTGGCCGGCGGCGTCACCGTCATGGCCGACCCCGCCCTCTTCGTCGACTTCAGCCAGCAGCGGGGCCTCGCGGCCGACGGCCGCTGCAAGCCCTTCGCGGCCGCCGCCGACGGCACCGGCTGGGGCGAGGGCGCCGGCCTGCTGCTCCTGGAGAAGCTCTCCGACGCCCGCGCGAACGGCCACCCCGTCCTCGCCGTCATCCGCGGGTCCGCCGTCAACCAGGACGGCGCCAGCAGCGGCCTCACCGTCCCCAACGGCCCCGCCCAGCAGCGCGTCATCCGCCAGGCCCTGGCACAGGCCCGCCTGACCACCGGCCAGATCGACGCCGTCGAGGCCCACGGCACCGGCACCACCCTCGGCGACCCCATCGAGGCCCAGGCCCTGCTCGCCACGTACGGCCAGGACCGCCCCGCCGGGCGGCCGCTGCTGCTCGGCTCGGTCAAGTCCAACATCGGCCACACCCAGGCCGCGGCGGGCGTCGCGGGCGTCATCAAGATGGTCCAGGCCCTGCGCCACGGCGTCCTGCCCCGCACCCTCCACGTGGACGAGCCCACCCCGCACGTCGACTGGAGCGCCGGTGACGTCCGGCTGCTCACCGAAGCGGCCCCCTGGCCCGAGACCGGCGAGCCGCACCGCGCGGCCGTCTCCTCCTTCGGCATCAGCGGCACCAACGCCCACCTGATCGTCGAGGCGGCCCCCGCCGCCCCCGGCGGCGACGCCCCCGCCGAACGCGCCGCCGTTCCCCCGGTCATCCCCTGGCCGCTGTCCGCCGCCGACCCCGACGCCCTGCGCGCCCAGGCCCGCACCCTCCTGGCCCGCACCGACCTCTCGGGCCTGGAGGCCGGCGCCGACGCCCTCGCCGACACCGCCCACGCCCTCGCCACCACCCGGGCCGCCCTCACCCACCGCGCCGTGGTCCTCGGCAGCGGCGCCGAGGACTTCCGTACGGGCCTGCGCGCCCTCGCCGAGGACACCCCCGCCCCGCACGTCGTACGCGGCGAGGCCCACGCCGACGCGCGGCTGGCCTTCCTCTTCACCGGCCAGGGCGCCCAGCGCGCCGGCATGGGCCGGGAGCTCCACGCCCGGTTCCCCGTCTACGCCGAAGCCTTCGACGCCGTCTGCGCCCAGCTCGACCGCTTCTTCGACACCCCCGTACGCGACGTGGTCCTCGGCGATGAGGGGCGCGGCGACCAGGCGCTGCTGGACCGCACCGAATACACCCAGGCCAGCCTGTTCGCCCTCGAAGTCGCCCTCTTCCGGCTCCTGGAGAGCTGGGGGCTGCGACCGGACTTCCTGCTCGGCCACTCCGTCGGCGAGCTGGCCGCCGCCCACGTCGCCGGCATGCTGCCGCTGCCCGACGCGGCCGCCCTGGTCGCCGCCCGCGGCCGGCTGATGCAGGCCCTGCCCGGCGGCGGCGCCATGCTGTCGGTCCGGGCCGCCGAGGCCGACGTACGGCCCCTGCTGGCGCCCGGCGTCGACATCGCGGCGGTCAACGGCCCCGCGTCGGTGGTCCTCTCCGGCGACGCCGCCACCCTCGACACGATCGCCGCCGCCCTGGAGGCCGCCGGCCACCGCACCAAGCGGCTCAACGTCAGCCACGCCTTCCACTCGCCGCTGATGGAACCGATGCTCGAGAAGTTCCGCGGCGTCGTCGAGCGGCTCACCTTCCAGGACCCGCGGATCCCGATCGTCTCCAACCTCACCGGCCGCATCGCGACCGCCCACGAACTGCGCTCCGCCGACTACTGGGTCCGCCACGTCCGCGAGACCGTCCGCTTCCACGACGGCATCCGCACCCTCGCCGACCACGGCGTCACCGCCTTCGTCGAACTCGGCCCCGACGGCGTCCTCACCGCGATGGGCCAGGACTGCCTGCCCGAGTCCGCCACCACCCGCTGGACCTCGCTGCTGCGCCGCGACCAGCCGGAGACCGCCACCTTCGGCCGGGCCCTGGCCGAGGCCCACACGCACGGCCTGACCCTGGACTGGGACACCGTGTTCGCGGGCGCCCGCCCCGTGGACCTCCCCACGTACGCCTTCCGGCGCACCCCGTACTGGCTGGCGAGCGGCGTCGCGACCGGCGACGTCACCACCGCCGGCCTGGACCCCGCCGGCCATCCGCTGCTCGGCGCGATGGTCACCGTCGCCGCCTCCGACGACCTGCTGTTCACCGGCCGGCTCTCCGCGGCCGCCCAGCCCTGGCTGGCCGACCACGCGGTGGAGGGCACCGTCCTGCTGCCCGGCACCGCGTTCGTCGAGCTCGCCGTCCGCGCCGGCGACCAGGCCGGCTGCGGGCACCTGGAGGAACTCACCCTGGAAGCGCCGCTCGTCCTGCCCGAGCACGCGGCCGTCCGCATCCAGCTCGCCGTCGGCCCCGCCGACACCGAGGGCCGGCGCACGGTCACCGTCTACGCCCGCCCGGACGACGACACCTCCACCGGCTGGACCCGGCACGCCCGGGGCGTCCTGGCGCCCGCCGCTCCCGTCCCTTCCGGCACTCCCGGCGCCCCGGTGATGACCGATTCCGCCGGGGCCGCGTGGCCGCCCGCCGGAGCCGAACCGGTCGACCTGGACTCCTTCTACGCGCACCGCGCCGCCGCCGGATTCGGCTACGGGCCCGCCTTCCAGGGCCTGCACGCGGCCTGGCGGCTCGGCGACGAGGTCCTCGCCGAGGTCCGCCTCGATCGCGAGGCACACCACACCGGCCGCTTCGGACTGCACCCGGCCCTCCTCGACGCCGCACTCCAGGCCGTCGGCGTCGGCACGCTGCTCGGCGAGAACGGCCCGGCCCGGCTGCCGTTCGCCTGGCGCGACGTCGTCCTGCACGCGGCCGGCGCCGACACCCTGCGCGTCCGGCTCCGCCGCGCCGGCGAGGACGCCGTCGCCCTGACCGCCACCGACGCCGGCGGCCTGCCCGTGGTGACCGTCGGCGCCCTCACCCTGCGCCCCCTGGCCCCCGGACAGCTCCGCCCCGCCGCCGACGCCCTCTTCCGCCTGGACTGGGTCCCCGCCCCGGCCGGCGAGCCCCTCCCGGCCGCCACGGTCGTCGAGGCCGACACCCGCACGGGCGTCCGCGACGCCCTGCGCCACGCCCTGGCGGCCCTCCAGACGTCCCTGGCCACCGGGGACGCCACCGACGCCCCGGAGACCCCCGGGCGCCTGGTCTTCGTCACCCGCGACGCGGCGGGCGACGACGCGACGGATCCGGCCGGCGCCGCCGTCTGGGGACTGGTCCGCGCCGCCCAGTCGGAACACCCCGGCCGCTTCGCACTGCTGGACCTCGCCCCCGGCGAGGACCCGACGCCCTACCTCACCTCCCCGGAACCGCAGCTGTCGGTCCGCGCGGGCGTGGCCCGCGTACCCCGCCTGGTCCGGGTTCCGGCCGCTCTCGAGCCGCGTGAGGTGTCCTTCGCGGTGGGCGGTACGGTGCTGGTGACGGGTGGTACCGGGACGCTGGGCCGGGCGGTGGCGCGGCACCTGGTGGTGCGGCACGGTGTGCGGAGTCTGCTGCTGGTCGGTCGGTCGGGTGGTGGTGCGGACCTGGTGGCCGAGCTGGCGGAGCTGGGTGCTTCGGTGACCGTGGCGGCCTGCGACGTCGCCGACCGTGCGGCGCTGGCCGCGCTGCTGGCGTCCGTACCCGCGGCGCACCCCCTGACCGGCGTGATCCACACCGCGGGTGTCCTCGACGACGGGGTCATCGAGTCCCTCACCCCTGAACGCCTCGACACCGTCCTGCGGCCCAAGGCCGACGCCGCGTGGAACCTCCACGAGCTCACGAGCGGGATGGACCTGAGCGCCTTCGTCCTGTTCTCCTCCGCCGCCGGTGTCCTCGGCGCACCCGGGCAGGGCAACTACGCCGCCGCCAACGCCTACCTCGACGCACTCGCCCAACTCCGCCGGCAGCAGGGCCTGCCCGCCCAGTCCCTGGCCTGGGGCCTGTGGGCCGAGTCCAGCGGCATGACCGGAGCCCTCGGCACCACCGGCACCGAGCGCATCGCGCGCGGCGGCATGACCGCGCTGGCCACCGAGGAGGCCCTCGCCCTCCTCGACACCGCCCCCTCCCACGACCGCGCCGTCCTCCACCCCATGCGCCTGGACACCGCCGCACTCGCCACCGGCACCTCCCCGAGGCCCGCCGTCCTGCGCGCGCTCACCCCGACCCCGCCGCGCCGCGCCGCCTCCCAGGCCGCGCGCGCCACCGGCACGCCCCTCGGCCAGCGCCTCGCCGCCCTGCCCGAAGACCGTCACGAACGCTTCCTGATGGACCTCGTCGGCACGGAGGTCGCCGCCGTACTCGGCAACGGCACCCCGGGAGCCGCCGAACCCCACCAGGTGTTCAAGGACATCGGCTTCGACTCGCTCTCCGCCGTCGAGCTGCGCAACCGGCTCAGCACCGTCACCGGCCTGCGCCTGCCCGCCACCCTCGTCTTCGACCAGCCCACCCCGGCAGCCCTCGTCGGCTACCTGCGCGCCCGCCTCACCGACACCGGCACCGGCACTGCCCGGCGCCCGGGGCCGGCCGGCACCCCGGCCGCCGACGAGGAGCCGATCGCGATCGTCGGCATGAGCTGCCGCTTCCCCGGCGGCATCCAGAGCCCCGAGGACCTCTGGCAGCTCGTGCTCTCCGGCGGCGACGCCATCGCCGGGTTCCCCGCCGACCGAGGCTGGGACCTGGCCACCCTGTACCACCCCGATCCGGCGCACCCCGGCACCTCGTACGTCCGCGAAGGCGGCTTCCTCGACGGGGCGACCGACTTCGACCCCGTCTTCTTCGGGATCTCGCCGCGCGAGGCCCTCGCCATGGACCCCCAGCAGCGGCTCCTCCTGGAAACCTCCTGGGAGGCCTTCGAACGCGCCGGCATCGCCCCGGACAGCGTCCGCGGCACCCGCACCGGCGTGTTCACCGGCGTCATGTACCACGACTACGTCAACCTCCTCCACGACCAGGAGGGCCTGGAGGGGTACGCGGGCAACGGCAGCGCCGGCAGCATCGCCTCCGGCCGCATCGCCTACACCTTGGGCCTGGAAGGCCCGGCCGTCACCGTCGACACCGCCTGCTCCTCCTCCCTCGTGGCCGTCCACCTGGCCGGCCAGGCGCTGCGGCAGGGCGAGTGCACCCTGGCCCTGGCCGGGGGCGTGACGGTCATGGCCGCCCCGAACACGTTCATCGAGTTCAGCCGCCAGCGCGGCCTGGCACCGGACGGCCGCTGCAAGCCGTTCGCGGCCGCGGCCGACGGCACCTCCTGGTCCGAGGGCGCCGGCATGCTCCTGCTGGAGCGCCTCTCCGACGCCCGCCGCAACGGCCACCGGGTCCTGGCCGTGGTCCAGGGCTCGGCCGTCAACCAGGACGGCGCCTCCAACGGCATGACCGCCCCCAACGGCCCCTCCCAGGAACGCGTCATCGAACAGGCCCTGGACCGGGCCCGCCTGACCTCCCGCCAGGTCGACGTCGTGGAGGCCCACGGCACGGGCACCACCCTGGGCGACCCCATCGAGGCCCAGGCCCTGCTCGCGACGTACGGCCAGGACCGCCCCACCGACCGCCCGCTGCTGCTGGGGTCGGTCAAGTCCAACCTGGGCCACACCCAGGCGGCGGCCGGCATGGCCGGCGTCATCAAGATGGTCATGGCCCTGCGCCACGGCATCGTGCCCAAGACCCTGCACGTGGACGCGCCGAGCCCGCACGTCGACTGGTCGGCGGGCGCGGTCCGGCTGCTGACGGAACAGGTGGCCTGGCCGGAGACCGGCGAGCCGCGCCGCGCGGCCGTCTCCTCCTTCGGCATCAGCGGCACCAACGCGCACACGATCCTCCAGCAGGCCCCGGACGAGATGCCGGCCGGCGCGTCGGAGGCCGAGGCCTCCCCCGTACCGCCCCTGTGGGTGCTGTCGGGCCGGGACGCGGCCGCGGTACGGGGCCAGGCGGCCCGCCTGCTGGAGCTGGTGTCGGGGCAGAGCGCGCCGGCCGCGGCCGACGTGGCGCACTCGCTGATGACGACCCGGGCGGCGCTCGGTTCGCGCGCCGCCGTCGTCGCGGCGGACCGCGAAGGCCTGATGGCGGGACTCGCCGCCCTCGCCGAGGGGCGTTCGGCGGCCGGTGTGGCCGAGGGCGCGGTCTCCGGTGGTGGACTGGCGTTCCTGTTCTCGGGGCAGGGTGCGCAGCGGGCGGGGATGGGGCGGGAGCTGTACGCGTCGTTCCCCGTGTTCGCCTCGGCCTTCGACGAGGTGTGTGCGTACTTCGAACTGCCTCTGAAGGAGGTGGTGTTCGAGGACGGGGATCGGGTCCACCGGACCGAGTTCACGCAGCCGGCGCTGTTCGCGGTGGAGGTGGCGCTGTTTCGGCTGGTCGAGTCGTTCGGCCTGCGACCTGACTTTGTGGCCGGTCACTCCATCGGTGAGATCGCGGCCGCGCACGTGGCGGGTGTTCTCACGCTGGCGGACGCGGCCCGGTTGGTCGCTGCTCGGGGCCGGTTGATGGGGGAGCTGCCTGAGGGCGGCGCGATGGTGTCCGTCCAGGCGACCGAGGAGGAAATACGTCCGCTGCTGGGCGCCGATGTCGACATCGCCGCGGTGAACGGTCCGCGGTCGGTGGTCGTCTCCGGCACGGAGGACGCCGTGCTGGCCGTGGCGGAACGGTTCGCCGGGCAGGGCCGTAAGACGAAGCGGCTGACGGTGTCGCACGCGTTCCACTCGCCGTTGATGGAGCCGATGCTCGACGCGTTCCGCGAGGTCGCGGAAGGGCTGACGTACGCGGCTCCGGTGGTCCCGGTGGTGTCGAACGTGACGGGTGAGCTCGTCACGGAGTTCTCGGCCGGCTACTGGGTGGAGCACGTGCGGGGTGCGGTCCGCTTCGGCGACGGGATCGGGCACCTGGTCGAGCAGGGTGTGGGGCATTTCCTGGAGCTGGGTCCGCAGGGCGTGCTGTCCGCGATGGCGGGTCAGTCGCTGCCGGAGAAGTTCGCCGGGCTGCTGACGCCGGTCCTGCGCAAGGACCGTCCGGAGGCGGAGGCCTTCCTCGGCGCGCTCGCCGACGCCTGGACCCGCGGCCTGCCCGCCGACTGGCCCACGCTCGTGCCCGGCCGGCGCGTCGACCTGCCGACGTACGCCTTCCAGCGGCGGCGCTACTGGCCCGACACCGACCTGGTCCCCGCCTGGGACGTGCCGCCCGCCTCCCCGCTCGCGCAGCGGATGGAGTCGGCGGACGACCCCGAGCGCGTCCTGTTCGACCTGGTCCGCGACACCGTCGCCGCCGTCCTCGGGCACACCGAACAGGAGACCGCCGACCCCGACCGCGCCTTCCGCGACCTCGGCTTCGACTCGATGACCGCGGTCGAGTTCCGTACCCGTCTCGGCGCGGCCACCGGACTGCCGCTCTCCGCCACCCTGGTGTTCGACCACCCCACCCCGGCGGCGCTGGTGGGCCACCTGAAGTCCGTCCTGCTGGGCGGTACGGCAGGCCAGGCCGCCGTACGCCGTACGGTCGGCAGCGACGAGCCGATCGCCATCGTCGGCATGAGCTGCCGCTTCCCCGGCGACGTGAGTTCCCCCGAGGACCTGTGGGACCTCGTCGCCTCCGGCACCGACGCGATCACCCCCTTCCCGCGGGACCGCGGCTGGAACGTCGGCGCGGTCTACGACCCCGACCCCGACCGCCAGGGCACCACGTACACGCGGGCCGGTGGATTCCTGCGGCAGGCGGCCGAGTTCGACGCGGGCTTCTTCGGGATCTCGCCGCGCGAGGCGCTGGCCATGGACCCGCAGCAGCGGCAGCTGCTGGAGGTGGCCTGGGAGGCGTTCGAGCGGGCGGGACTGCCACCCGGCTCGGCCCGCGGTACTGCCACGGGTGTGTTCGTCGGCACCAACGGCCAGGACTACACGGCGCTCGCCGCCCAGTCGGCCGAGAGCCTGGAGGGCTACCTCGGTACGGGCGGCGCGAGCAGCGTCGCCTCCGGCCGGATCGCGTACGCCCTGGGCCTGGAGGGCCCCGCCCTGACCGTGGACACCGCCTGCTCGTCGTCCCTGGTCGCCCTGCACCTGGCCACGGAGTCGCTGCGGCGCGGTGAGTGCGAGCTCGCCCTGGCCGGCGGTGTGACCCTGATGTCGACCCCGCAGTCCTTCATCGACTTCAGCCGTCAGCGCGGGCTGTCGCCGGACGGCCGGTGCAAGCCGTTCGCGGCCGCGGCGGACGGCACCGGCTGGTCGGAGGGCGTGGGCCTGCTGCTCGTCGAGCGCCTCTCGGACGCCCGCCGCAACGGCCACCAGGTCCTCGCCGTCATCCGCGGCTCCGCCGTCAACCAGGACGGGGCGAGCAACGGTCTGACCGCGCCCAACGGCCCGGCGCAGCAACGCGTCATCCGGCAGGCCCTCGCCAACGCCGGCCTGGCGGCCCGCGACGTCGACGCCGTCGAGGCGCACGGCACGGGCACCCCGCTGGGCGACCCGATCGAGGCGCAGGCCCTGCTGGCGACGTACGGCCAGGAGCGGACCGCCGACCAGCCCCTCCACCTCGGGTCCCTGAAGTCGAACATCGGCCACACCCAGGCGGCCGCGGGCGTCGGCGGCGTCATCAAGATGGTGATGGCGATGCGGAACGGCGTCCTGCCGCGCACGCTGCACGTGGACGAGCCGACCCCGCACGTCGACTGGTCGGCCGGAACGGTCGCCCTGCTCACCGAGCCGACCGCGTGGCCCGAGACGGGCGCGCCCCGGCGGGCGGCGGTCTCCTCGTTCGGCATGAGCGGCACCAATGCCCACCTGATCCTGGAACAGGCGCCCGCCGCGCCTGCGCACGCACCCGGCACGCCCGAGGCACCGGCTCCGGCCGCCGCCCCATGGCTGCTGTCGGCCACCTCGGACCGGGCCCTGCGCGGCCAGGCCCTGCGCCTGCGCGAGTACGTCGCCGACCGGCCCGGGCTCGACCCGACCGCCGTCGGCCGCGGCCTGGCCGCGGCCCGCACGCTGTTCCCGCACCGGGCCGTCGTCATCGGGTCCGACCGGGACGCGTACCTCGCGGCACTCGACGCGGTGGCGCGCGGCGAAGCGGAGACCGACCACGTGCCGTCGGGGACGGGCGCGTCGGCGTTCCTGTTCTCGGGGCAGGGTGCGCAGCGGGCGGGGATGGGGCGTGAGCTGTACGCGTCGTTCCCGGTGTTCGCCGCGGCCTTCGACGAGGTGTGTGCGCAGTTCGAACTGCCGCTGAAGGAGGTGGTGTTCGGGGACGGTGAGGAGATCGACCGGACCGAGTTCACCCAGCCGGCCTTGTTCGCGGTGGAGGTGGCGCTGTTCCGGCTGGTCGAGTCGTTTGGTCTGCGGCCGGACTTCGTGGCGGGTCATTCGATCGGTGAGATCGCGGCTGCGCACGTGGCGGGGGTGTTCTCGCTGGCGGACGCGGCGCGTCTGGTGGCGGCCCGAGGCAGGTTGATGGGGGAGCTGCCTGCGGGTGGTGCGATGGTGTCCGTCCAGGCGACGGAGGACGAGATACGTCCGCTGCTGGGCGCAGATGTCGGCATCGCGGCCGTAAACGGGCCGCGGTCCGTGGTCATCTCGGGTGCCGAGGACGCCGTCCTGGCCGTGGCCGCCCGGTTCGCCGGGCAGGGCCGCAAGACCAAGCGGCTGACGGTGTCGCACGCCTTCCACTCGCCGCTGATGGAACCGATGCTCGACGCGTTCCGCGAGGTCGCGGAAGGGCTCACGTACGCGGCTCCGACGATTCCATTCGTCTCGACGCTGACCGGGCGGGTCGCGAGCGCCGGGGAGCTGTCGTCCTCCGACTACTGGGTCCGGCACGTCCGCGAAGCCGTCCGCTTCCTCGACGGGGTACGCACCCTGGCCGCCGAAGGCGTGGGGACGTACGTGGAGATCGGGCCCGACGCCGTGCTGACCGGCATGGGCCAGGCGTGCCTCGACGCGCCCGCCGCTTTCCTGCCCGTACTGCGCCGTGACCGCGCCGAGGCCACGACCCTCGTCGGCGCCCTCGGCCGGGCCCACGCACGCGGCCTCGCGCCCGTCCTGCCCGCGCTGTTCGCGGGGACGCCGGACGCCGTTGTCGACCTGCCGACGTACGCCTTCCAGCACGAGCGCTACTGGCCGCGCATCACGGAGCAGCCCGAACCGCCGAGTTGGCTCGTGCCGCGCCGCGGCGCGCACGCGCTGGACGACCTGCTCTACGAGGTGACGTGGCAGCCTGCCCGCGCCGACCTCACTGCTGGTTTGTCCGGTCGGTGGGTGGTGGTGGACGGGTCTGCGGTGGCTGGTGTGTTGCGGTCGGCTGGTGTGGACGTGGTGGAGCTGGTTGTTGGTGGGGCTTCGCGTGGTGAGGTGGCGGGTCTGCTGGCGGGTGTGGGTGGCCGGGTGGACGGTGTGGTGTCGGGGCTTGGTGTGGCGGGGTCGTTGACGCTGGTCCAGGCGTTGGGTGATGCCGGTGTTGCGGCTCGGTTGTGGTGTGTGACGCGTGGTGCGGTGTCGGTGGGTGTGGGGGATCGGCTGGTTGATCC
>NZ_JBVJDL010000003.1:909382-1121947 GCF_055582305.1 Streptomyces sp. NPDC042102 | reverse complement strand
ATCGGCCCCGACGCACCCATCATCACCACCGACGCCCGCCACCGCGCCGACGCCAAGAGCGCCCTCATCACGCTCGTCGAACACGCCCTCATGGCGCGCCTGCGGTAGGCGACGACGCTCTCTCGGACAGGCCCCCGTACGCGCGCAGCGTGCGGGGGCCTGTCCCGTACCGCCCCGGGGGCCTGTCCCGTACCGCCGCGGGGCCGCTCCCGGACCGCCGGGACTCGGGGTCCGGACATGCGTGAGGCCCCGCACCCGGGTCGGGTGCGGGGCCTCACGTCGAGAGCCGTGGCGGGACTCAGCCCTGCCAGCTGTGCGGCGCGCGGAAGCCGGGCGTGCGCTCCAGGCGGCGCCAGCCGGCCGTGGAACGGGACCGGCGGGCGGCCGGGACCTCCGAGGTGGAGGCGGCGCGGGCCAGCAGGATCGCGGTGATCGCGGCCAGCTCCTCGGGCTCGGCGTTGCCCTTCTCGACGCGCAGCAGCATGTCGGTGCTCATCGGTGGCTTCTCTCCCTTACTGCGGCGGGTTGCCGTGCTTGCGGGACGGCAGGTCGGCGTGCTTGTTGCGGAGCATCGCGAGGGCGCTGATGAGCGTCCCTCGGGTGTCCGCCGGGTCGATGACGTCGTCGACGAGGCCGCGCTCGGCCGCGTAGTACGGGTGCATCAGCTCGGCCTTGTACTCCTTGACCATGCGGGCGCGCATGGCCTCGGGGTCCTCGGCGTCGGAGATCTGCTTGCGGAAGATGACGTTGGCCGCGCCCTCGGCGCCCATGACCGCGATCTCGTTGGTCGGCCACGCGTACGTGATGTCGGCGCCGATGGACTGGGAGTCCATGACGATGTACGCGCCGCCGTAGGCCTTGCGCAGGATCAGCGAGATCCGCGGGACCGTGGCGTTGCAGTAGGCGTAGAGGAGCTTGGCTCCGTGGCGGATGATGCCGCCGTGCTCCTGGCTGACGCCCGGCAGGAAGCCGGGGACGTCCAGCAGCGTGATGATGGGAATGTTGAAAGCATCGCACATCTGGACGAACCGGGCGGCCTTCTCGGACGCCTCGATGTCCAGGACGCCGGCCAGGTGGCCGGGCTGGTTGGCGACGATGCCCACGACCTGGCCGTCCATCCGGGCCAGGGCACAGATGATGTTGCGGGCCCAGCGCTCGTGGATCTCCAGGACGTCGCCGTCGTCGACGACCTCCTCGATGACCTTGAGCATGTCGTACGGGCGGTTGCCGTCGGCGGGAACGAGGTCCAGCAGGACGTCGGAGCGCCGGTCGGCGGAGTCGTCGGTCGGGTGCAGCGGCGGGTTCTCGCGGTTGTTCGACGGGAGCATCGTGATGAGGTACCGGACCTCGGCGATGCAGGTCTCCTCGTCGTCGTACGCGAAGTGCGCGACGCCGGAGGTCTCGGCGTGCACGTCCGCGCCGCCGAGCCCGTTCTGCGTGATCTCCTCGCCCGTCACCGCGCGGACCACGTCCGGGCCGGTGATGAACATCTGCGAGGTGTCCCGGACCATGAACACGAAGTCCGTCAGGGCCGGGGAGTACGCCGCGCCGCCCGCGCACGGGCCGAGCATCACCGAGATCTGCGGGATGACCCCCGAGGCGCGGGTGTTGCGCTGGAAGATGCCGCCGTACCCGGCGAGCGCGCTGACGCCCTCCTGGATCCGCGCGCCCGCCCCGTCGTTGAGGGAGACCAGCGGGGCACCGGCCGCGATGGCCATGTCCATGATCTTGTGGATCTTCGTCGCGTGGGCCTCGCCCAGCGCACCGCCGAAGATCCGGAAGTCGTGCGCGTACACGAAGACCGTGCGGCCCTCGACCGTGCCCCAGCCGGTGATCACACCGTCGGTGTACGGCTTCTTCGCCTCCAGACCGAAGCCGGAGGCGCGGTGCCGGCGCAGCTGCTCGACCTCCCGGAAGGAGCCCTCGTCCAGCAGCAGGGCGATGCGCTCACGGGCGGTCAGCTTGCCCTTGGCGTGCTGCGCCTCGGTCGCCCGGTCACTGGGGCCGCGCCGCGCCTGCTCGCGCAGGTCGTACAGCTCGGCCACGCGCCCGCGGGCGTCCGTCGGCTCGCTCGGAGTCTGGTCCACAACGGTCATGTACTGACCTTACGAAGCCGACCAAGAAAAACCTTCCGTTGATTCCGCACAGTCTCGGGAGCTATCCGCTGTACGGCCCGGACAGTAGCCCGATGGGATGCATGGACATCACCAGTACGGACCAGCGGCGGTTGTGGGCACCGCACAAAACGGCGTGTCGCGCCTCCGGAAGGTTGAAATTTGAACGGAATGGGCCTAACGTCGTTCTCGTTGAAAGTTCAACAACAACGGATCACCCCCACACCGAGGAGCACGTCATGGGTCTGTTCACCCGCCGCACCCCGCAGGACACCGCCGCCGTCGCCACCCTGGAGGTCGACCCGGCCCTCGCCGCCCTCACCGGCGACTACGTCATCGACCCCGCCCACAGCAGCATCGGCTTCACCGTGCGCCACGCCATGGTGACCAACGTGCGGGGCAGCTTCACCGGCCACGAGGGCAGCCTGCACCTCGACGGCGCGGACCCGTCCCGCTCCACGGCCTCGATCGACGTCACGATCGCCTCCGTGGACACCGGCATCGCGGACCGTGACACCCACCTGCGCAGCGCGGACTTCTTCGACGCCGAGACCTTCCCGCTGATGCGCTTCCGTTCCACCGGGGCGCAGCAGCTCGGCGGCGACCTGTACCGCATCGCCGGTGAGCTGACCATCAAGGACGTCACGCGCCCGCTCTCCATCGACCTGGAGTTCAACGGCGCGGCCACCGACGTCTACGGCAGCGAGCGCGTCGGCTTCGAGGGCACGGCCGAGATCCTGCGCTCCGACTGGGGCCTGACGTGGAACGCCGCGCTGGAGGCGGGCGGTGTGATGGTCAGCGACAAGGTGAAGCTGACCTTCGACATCTCGGCGGTCAAGCAGGCCTGACCCGGCACGACGAAG
This sequence comes from Streptomyces sp. NPDC042102, assembly GCF_055582305.1. NCBI lineage: Bacteria > Bacillati > Actinomycetota > Actinomycetes > Kitasatosporales > Streptomycetaceae > Streptomyces > Streptomyces sp. NPDC042102. The sequence goes on along the minus strand of NZ_JBVJDL010000003.1, from coordinate 1,118,970 downwards.
CACCGGCGACCGGGGCGGCCGGAACCCGCCCCGGCCGGGGGCGGCTAGAACCCGCCCCCTCCGTCGAAGCCGCCGCCCCCGCCGAAGAAGTCGCCGCCGCCGAAGTCCGAGCCGTCGAAGTCGGCGCCGGAGTACTCCCCGCCCTCGAAACCGCCGCCGTCGCCGTACCCGCCGCTCCAGTCGGAGGCGTACGCCGGGCTGGACATCATCGAGCCGAGCAGGGTGCCGACCAGCAGGCCGGGCAGGATGCCGCCGCCGAAGTAGCCGCCGGCCCACGGCCCGTACGCGGGGCCCGCGTCGTAGTAGGGCCGCCGCCCCTGAGCCGTCTCGACCGTGCGGACCATCGGTTCGTCGCCCTCGCGCAGCCGGACCGCGTCCGCCGCGCAGACCGGCACCGTACGGGCGGCCCCGCCGGCCGGCGCCCACGCGGCGTCCTCGGTGCTGGGCCCGTGCCGCGGGTCGAAGAAGCAGGGCAGCCGGCGCTCGGGCAGCGCCCGGCCCTCCCGGCGGGCGGCGAGCACGGCCAGCGCGTGGCGGCCGTCCTCCAGGGCCTGCGTGACACCGATGACCTCTTGGGGGTGCTGGACGCCGCCCATGATCTGCTTGGCCTTGTCGTAGGAGTCCAGGGCCCGCTCGTAGTCCCCGCGCATGGCGTCGTCCGCGCCGGGCTCCGAGGGGTGGAAGTCCAGCCGTTCGAGTTCCTCGCCGAAGGCCGTGATGTCCTCGTCGACCACGACGCGCAGCTTCTCGACGGCCTCGCGCTCGGCGGCTTCCTTCCTGCGGCGCTTGGTGCGGACCAGGGTGTACGCGCCGCCGCCACCGATCAGGGCCACCGCCCCGAGGCCGACCAGCGCACTGATGGACACGCCTGCGCCGTCACCGGCGCCCGTGCTGCCCCAGGAAGCCGGCGCCTTGCCCTTGACCTGTGGCAGGGCCTGGTCGACGAAGTTGTTCAGCTCGGTGACGGCGTCCACGGGACCGCCGGCCTTCACCGCGTCGGTGAGGTTGCGGACGGCGTTGCCGGGCATGACCGAACGATCGGCGCCCGCGTCGAACCCGTCGCCCAGCCGGATCGCGTACAGCCCGGTGATCCCGGTCTGCGTCCGGACGGTGCGCAGCACGCTGTCGGCCGGGAACTCGGCGGCGGTGGGCAGCACGGCGACGAACACCGGCTTGCCCGCGTCCTTGATCTTCCGCGCGAGCGCGTCCGCCTGTGCCGGGGGCAACTGCGCCTCGGCGCGTGGATCGACGTAGACCGGGCCCTCCTTGAAGGCCTCCGCCACGGCGGCTGGGCCGGTGGCCGCGGCCGCCTGCGGGGCCGCCGCGAGGGCCCCCGCCGACAGGGCCAGCAGCAGACCGGAGAGCACGGATATCAGCCTGGTCCTCATGTCTACGACGCTACCGGAACCGGGCCTTCCCTGTGTTAATAGGACATAAGGGCACCCGGTGCCGGTGAGCTGCGACGACGTCGGCGCGCGGGACCCCTACTCGGCCGGTTCGACACCCGCGTGCAGGAGGCCGTAGGTGATGGCGTCCTCCAGGGCCTGCCAGGAGGCCGCGATCACGTTCGGGGCCACGCCCACGGTGTTCCACTCGCGCACGCCGTCCGTCGTGGCGATCAGGACACGGGTCGTGGACTCCGTGCCGTGCTTGCCCTCCAGGATGCGGACCTTGTAGTCCACCAGCTCGAACTTGGCCAGCTGCGGGTAGAAGCGCTCCAGGGCGACCCGCAGCGCGCGGTCCAGCGCGTTGACGGGGCCGTTGCCCTCGGCCGTCGCGACGATCCGCTCGCCCTTGGCCCACAGCTTCACCGTGGCCTCGTTGGCGTGCGTACCGTCCGGGCGGTCCTCGACGATCGCGCGCCAGGACTCCGTACGGAAGTACTTGCGGGCGCGGCCCTCGACCTCGGTGCGCAGCAGCAGCTCGAAGGAGGCGTCGGCGGCCTCGTAGGTGTAGCCGGCGAGCTCGCGCTCCTTGACCCGCTCGACCACGCGGGAGACCAGCGCGCGGTCCCCGCCGAGGTCGACGCCGAGCTCCTTGCCCTTGAGCTCGATCGAGGCGCGGCCGGCCATGTCGGAGACCAGCATCCGCATGGTGTTGCCGACCCGCTCGGGGTCGATGTGCTGGTAGAGGTCGGGGTCGACCTTGATCGCGGAGGCGTGCAGGCCGGCCTTGTGCGCGAAGGCCGAGACACCCACGTAGGGCTGGTGCGTGGACGGGGTGAGGTTGACGACCTCGGCGATGGCGTGCGAGATGCGGGTCATCTCGGCCAGCGCGCCCTCGGGCAGGACCTGACGGCCGTACTTGATCTCCAGCGCGGCGACCACCGGGAACAGGTTGGCGTTGCCGACCCGCTCGCCGTAGCCGTTGGCGGTGCACTGCACGTGCGTGGCCCCCGCGTCGACGGCGGCGAGGGTGTTGGCGACCGCGCAGCCGGTGTCGTCCTGGGCGTGGATGCCCAGCCGGGCTCCGGTGTCGGCGAGCACGGTGGCGACCACGGCCGTGATCTGCGCCGGGAGCATGCCGCCGTTGGTGTCGCAGAGGATGACCACGTCCGCGCCGGCCTCGTGCGCGGTCCGGACGACCGACTTGGCGTACTCGGCGTCGGCCCGGTAGCCGTCGAAGAAGTGCTCGCAGTCGACGAACACGCGCCGGCCCTGCTCGCGCAGGTAGGAGACGGTGTCGCGGACCATGGCGAGGTTCTCGTCGAGGGTGGTGCGCAGCGCGAGCTCGACGTGCCGGTCGTGGGACTTGGCGACCAGCGTGATGACCGGCGCGCCGGACTCCAGCAGGGCTCTGACCTGCGGGTCCTCGGCCGCCGAGCCGCCGGCGCGGCGGGTCGCGCCGAAGGCGACGAGCTGGGCGTGCTTGAGGTCGAGCTCGCGGGCACGGGCGAAGAACTCGGTGTCGCGGGGGTTGGCGCCGGGCCAGCCGCCCTCGATGAAGCCCACGCCGAACTCGTCCAGGTGCCGGGCGATCGTCAGCTTGTCGGCGACCGTGAGGTTGATGCCCTCACGCTGGGCGCCGTCGCGCAGGGTGGTGTCGAAGACGTGGAAGCTGTCGCCCGGGCCCCGGGTCGGCGTGGTCGCCTCTGTCGTCGTCATGCTGATCTGACTCCTGTCGGATGAGTGGCTCCGGATGCCCGCCCCAGGGGAGGCCGCCGCCACTGCCCCCATCATCGCGCGCACCCGTTGCCCCGGCCGGAATGGAGCCGGGAAACGAAAAGACCTCTCGCGGGTGCGAGAGGTCTGCGCGCGGGTCTGGGGCACGATGGCCGCCGCCGCGAAGTTCTTCCACGGTTCAGCGGCCACTGCGGACCGGCGCGCTGCTGCCGATAATCATGGACGGAGCAAGCACATCCGCAGTGTGGCACAGCGCCCGGCGCGCGCGGACACCGGTCTCACCATTCGGTCAGGCGTCCGCGGTCCCGCCGGAGGCCCGGGGTGCGAGCGCGTCGGTGAGGTACGCGTGCACGTGGTCGAGGATGTCCTGGCGGGAGACCGTGGGCAGCCCGACCGCCAGCTGGATGCTGAACCCGTCGAGCAGCGCCCGGGTGCGCGCGGCGAAGCGGTCGGCGTCCACCGGCCGGAACTCGCCGCGCGAGACGCCCTCGGCGAGCAGCGCGACCAGGTCGCGGTGCCAGGCTCCCTCGATGGCGGCCTGGCGGTCGCGCTCCTCGGGGCCGGCGTTCTGCGAGCGGTTCCAGACCTCCAGCCACAGGGTCCAGTGCGGGTCGCGGGCGCCCTCGGGGATGTACAGGTCGACGTACGCCTCCAGGCGCTCGCGCACCGGGCCGCGCCGGGCGAGCAGGGCGCGGCGCTCGTCGCCGAGCGCGGCCTCGCTCCACTCCAGGGTCTGCAGCAGGAGCTCGTCCTTGCTGCGGAAGTAGTAGAGGAGGTGGCCGCTGCTCATGCCGACCTGGCGGCCGAGCCCCGCCATGGTCAGGCCTTCCAGGCCGCGCTCGGCGATCGTGGCCATGGCGGCGACGAGGACGTCCTCGCGAGGCGGCGCGTTCTTCCGCGCGCGTACTCCACCCGCCACCATGGGCCACTCCTCGCCGTTCCGCCTCCGGTGCTTCTCAGACCTTCGGCTGCTGCTGGGTGATGCAGTGGATACCGCCACCCCCGGCGAAAATCGTACGTGCGTCGACCAGGGTGACGGTGCGGTCGGGGAAGAGACCGCGGAAGATCTCGGCGGCCTCCTCGTCGCGCGGGTCGTCGAAGGAGCACAGCACCACGCCGTCGTTGCACAGGAAGTGGTTGATGTAGGAGTAGTCGACCCAGTCGCCGTCCTCCTCCAGCACGGTGGGCGCCGGGATCTCCACGACCTCGAGCCGCCGGCCCCGCGCGTCGGTGGACGCGCGCAGGATGGCCGCGATGGTCTTGCAGCGCTCGTGGTCGGGGTGGGCCGGGTCGGGCTGGGTGTGCACCATCACCACGCCGGGGCGGGCGAAGGCGGCGACGATGTCCACGTGCCCCTGGGTGCCGTAGGTGCCGTAGTCGCCGGCGAGGCCGTACGGCAGCCAGATGGCCTTGGTGGTGCCGAGGTGGGCGTGGATCTCGGCCTCGACCTGCTCGCGGGTCCAGCCGGGGTTGCGGCCCTTGCCCAGCTGCACGGTGTCCGTGAGCAGGACGGTGCCCTCGCCGTCCACGTGGATGGCGCCGCCCTCGTTGACCAGCGGGGTGCTGTACGTCCGGGTGCCGGCCAGGTCGGAGACGTGCCGGGCGATCTTGGAGTCGTGCTCCCAGCGGGCCCACTCCTGGGCGCCCCAGCCGTTGAACGTCCAGTCCACGGCGGCGAGGCGGCCTGCGCCGTCGGTGACGAAGGTGGGCCCGATGTCGCGCATCCAGGCGTCGTCGAGCTCGCGCTCGACGAGGGTGACCGGGTGCCGGTCGCCGTCGCCGACCACGGCGCGGGCGCTGTCGGCGTCGCCGGGCGAGACGACCAGGGTGACGGGCTCGTAGGCGCTCACCGCGCGGGCGACGGCGCCCCAGGCGCGGCGGGCCTCGTCGAGCTCCTGGTCGTTGGTGAAGGTCGGGTTGGGGCTGGGCCAGGCCATCCAGGTGCGCTCGTGCGGGGCCCACTCGGGGGGCATGGCGAATCCGTCGGCGGCGGGGGTGGTCGGCTGGGTCATGGCGGGAATCCTTGGAGGAGGGCTGAGCCGGTGTGCGGGCGGGGCCGGCGGCTCAGAGGAAGTACAGGCGGTTGAGGGTGACCGACTCGGCGGCCTCGGAGCGCAGCGGGTCACCGTCAAGGGTGACCAGTCCGCTGCGCGCGTCCACATCGACCGCGCCCACCCGGGAGTTGAGCAGGAGGTCCGCGGGGCCGATGCCGCGGGTGCCGCGGACGGCGACCCGGCGGCGCCGGGTCGGCATCCGGTCGGAGTCGAGGGCCGCGGCCGCGGCGGAGACGAAGGCGACGGAGATGTCGGCGGCCGTCGCCCCGTACGCGCCGAACTGCGGGCCGAGGACGAGCGGCTCGCAGGTGTCGGTGGCGGCGTTGGGGTCGCCGGTGACGCCGTACGCCGGGAAGCCGGACTTCAGCACCAGCTGCGGCTTGGCGCCGAAGAACTGGGGGCGCCACAGCACGATGTCGGCGAGCTTGCCGACCTCGATGGAACCGATCTCGTGGGCGAGGCCGTGGGCGATGGCCGGGTTGATGGTCAGCTTGGCCATGTAGCGCAGGACGCGGGCGTTGTCGTCGCCCTCGCCGTCGCCTTCCATCGGGCCGAGCTCGGCCTTCATCTTGGCGGCCATGGCGAAGGTGCGCCGGACGGTCTCGCCGGCGCGGCCCATGCCCTGGGCGTCGGAGGAGGTGATGCCGATCGCGCCCAGGTCGTGCAGCACGTCCTCGGCGCCCATCGTCCCGGCGCGGATGCGGTCGCGGGCCATGGCGGCGTCGCCGGGCAGGTCCGGCTTGAGGTCGTGGACGGAGACGATCATGCCGTAGTGCTCGGCGACCGCGTCCCGGCCGAAGGGCAGGGTGGGGTTGGTGGAGGAGCCGATGACGTTCGGCACGCCCGCCATCTTGAGCACGTTGGGCACGTGTCCGCCGCCGCAGCCCTCGATGTGGAAGGCGTGGATGGTACGGCCCTCCAGCACCCGCAGGGTGTCCTCGACGGAGAGGCACTCGTTGAGGCCGTCCGAGTGCAGGGCGACCTGGACGTCGTGTTCCTCGGCCACCCGCAGGGCGGTGTCGAGGGCGCGGGTGTGGGCGCCCATGTCCTCGTGGACCTTGAAGCCGGAGGCGCCGCCCTCGGCGAGGGCCTCGACCAGGGGTGCGGCGTCCGAGGAGGAGCCGCGGGCGAGGAAGCCGATGTTGACGGGCCAGGCGTCGAAGGCGTTGAAGGCGTGCTTCAGGGCCCACGGGGAGTTGACGCCGACGCCCCAGACGGGGCCGAACTCCTGGCCGATGATCGTGGTGACGCCCGCGGCGAGCGAGGCCTCCATGACGCGCGGCGAGAGCAGGTGGACGTGGGTGTCGACGGCGCCCGCGGTGGCGATCAGGCCCTCGCCGGAGACGATCGACGTACCCGTGCCGACGACGACGTCGACCCCGTCCAGGGTGTCGGGGTTGCCGGCCCGGCCGATGGCGTGGATGCGGCCCTCGCGGATGCCGATGGAGACCTTGGCGACACCGAGGACGGCGTCGATGACCAGCACGTTGCTGATCACGACGTCGCAGGTCTCGCGGACGGCGGCCGCCTTGAGGTGCAGGCCGTCGCGGGCGGTCTTGCCGAAGCCGGCGAGGAACTCGTCGCCGGGCTTCTGGGCGTCGTGCTCGACCCGTACGGTCAGCCCGGAGTCGCCGAGGCGGACCCGGTCCCCGGCCCGGGGGCCGAAGACGGAGGCGTACTCGTGGGGGTCGATGTGCCGGCTGCCCGGCGCGCAGTGGTCGCTGTGTCGGGTCTGCTTGCTCATCGACGCTCTCCTTCCGCGCCCAGGTAACCGCAGGCCGCGGCCTTGCGCAGGGCTTCCTCCCGGGCCCCCGGGGCGTCGAGGGGGCCGTCGACCAGACCGGCGAAGCCGATGGCGACGCGGTCGCCGCCGATGGGGACCAGGCCGATCTCGGCCTCGCCGCCGGCGTCGAAGCGGACCGAGGAGCCCGCGGGGACGCACAGCCGCATGCCGTAGGCGGCCGCGCGGTCGAAGTCCAGGCGCGGGTTGGCCTCGAAGAAGTGGAAGTGCGAGGTCACGCTGACCGGGACGGTCGCGGTGTTGCGCACGGTCAGCCGCAGTGCGGGCTCGGGGGCCGGGGTGTCGGGGCCGGGGACGACCGCGCCGGGGGCGTCGTCGCCCAGACCGGTCGCGCCCCGGATCGGGGAGGAGACCACGGCGAGCCGGGAGCCGTCGTCGAAGACGGCCTCCACGTGCACCTCGGTGACCACGTCGGCGACGCCGGGCAGGACGTCGTCGGGGCCCAGCACGCTGCGGGCCGCCTCGATCGCCTCGGCCAGGCGCCGGCCGTCGCGGGCCGCCTCGCAGACCGTGTCCGCGATCAGCGCGGTGGCCTCCGGGACATTGAGCCTGAGGCCGCGGGCGCGACGGGCCCGGGCCAGTTCCGCCGCTCCGAAGAGCAGTAGCCGGTCGCGCTCCGTAGGGGTCAGCCGCACGACGTACACCTCCAAGGTCCAACGTTTAGAGCATCACTCTAACTCTTCACTTCTCCGCAAGGAACCATTGACCGGGCACCAGGCCTTAGGTCACATTGAGTGTCGCTCAAAGCTGGCCTCAGAACCTGCCCCACACCCTCGCCGTCCGCCCGTCCTCTGCACCGGGAGTCCCCCCATGCCCATCGAACAGCGCGGAGTCGACACCGTCCCCGAGGAGGAACGGACCAGCGGTCCCCGTGACCTCGTCTCGATCCTGCTGGGCTCGAACCTCTGCCTCGGTGTGATCGTGTTCGGCTGGCTGCCGCCCTCCTTCGGGCTGGGCCTGTGGCCCTCGGTCACCGCCATCGTCACCGGCACCCTGATCGGCATCGCGTTCACCGCGCCGCTCGCACTGGTGTCCCTGCGTACGGCGACCAACCTGTCGACCTCCAGCGGCGCCCAGTTCGGCGTCCGCGGCCGCCTCGTCGGCTCCGTGGTCGGCCTGCTCCTCTCCCTCGGGTACACCGCGCTCACGCTGTGGATCGGCGGCGACGTGATGGTGGGCGTGCTCTCCCGGCTCACCGGGCTGCCGGACACCGGCGTGACACGGGCCGCGATGTACGGCGTCCTGGCCGCGTGCACGGTCGTCGGGGCCGTCTTCGGCTACCGGCTGCTGCTGCGGATGAGCAAGCTGCTCTCCGTCGCCATGCTCGTGCTCCTCGCCGCCGGTGTCCTCGCCTACGCCGGCGACTTCACCACCGCCGCGCCGCCCGGCACCGACTACCTGCTGGGCTCCTTCTGGCCGACCTGGGTACTGGCCGCCGTCGCCGCCGGGCTGAGCGGGCCGGTCGCCTTCATCACCCTGCTCGGCGACTACACGCGCTACATCTCCCCGCGCCGGCACAGCTCCCGCAAGGTCTTCTGGGCCACCTGCGCGGGGCTGCTCGCCGGACTGCTGATCCCGCAGCTCTTCGGTACGTACACCGCGCTGGCCGCCCGCGCCGGCACCGACTACGCCGGCCCCCTGGTGGACGCCGCGCCGTACTGGTACCTGCTGCCGCTGCTGGCGGCCGCCGCCGGCGGCTCGGTGGGCAACGCCGGGCTGATGCTCTACTCCATGGGCCTGGACCTGGACGCGATCGTGCCGAGGGCCACCCGGACCACGGCCACCCTGGTGGCCGCGGCCGTCGCGACCGCCTTCGTCTTCGTCGGCTCCTTCGAGTGGAACGCGCAGGCCGCGATGACCTCGTTCGTGCTGCTGCTGACCGCCATCGGCACCCCGTGGGCGGTGATCACCCTGATCGGGTACGTACGCTGCCAGGGCCGGTACGACGCCGACGCCCTCCAGGTGTTCAACCGGCGCTCGGTCGGCGGCGCCTACTGGTACCGCGGCGGCTGGAACGTCGCGGCCACCGTCTCCTGGGCGGCGGGCGCCCTGGTCGGCCTGCTCGCCGTGTCCACCCCGGTCTACGAGGGACCACTGCTGGCCCTGACCGGCGGTGTGGACTGCTCCTTCGTCCTGTCGGGCCTGGCCGGCGCGGTGGTCTACTCGCTGCTGACCGCGTGGACCGCCCCGGCCGCCGTTCTCGCGCCCGCGGCCGCGGACCCCGAGGGGGCCGCCCCCGGATCCGCGGCCGTCTGAGCCACGGACGTCTGTACGGCGAAGGGCCCGCCTCCCCCGAGGGGAGGCGGGCCCTTCGCCCGTGACGCGCGACGCGCGGCCGGCTCAGCCGAGCGGGTGCATCCAGCCGTGCGCGTCGGCGGCCCGGCCGGTCTGGAGGTCCAGCAGCGCCTTGCGGAGCTTCATGGTGACCTCGCCGGGCTCGCCGTCGCCCTGGGTGAAGTTGGCGCGCTCGGACTTGACCGAGCCGACCGGGGTGATGACGGCGGCGGTGCCGCAGGCGAACACCTCGGTGAGGGTGCCGTTCTCGTTGTCGCGGATCCAGTCCTCGGTGGAGATACGCCCCTCCTCGGCGGTGTAGCCGAGGTCGCGGGCGATGGTGAGGAGCGAGTCACGCGTGATGCCCGGCAGCAGCGAGCCGGTGAGCTCGGGGGTGACGATGCGGTCGCCGTACACGAAGTACAGGTTCATGCCCCCCATCTCCTCGATCCAGCGGTGCTCGACCGCGTCCAGCCAGACCACCTGGTCGCAGCCGTGCGCGGCGGCCTGGGCCTGGGCGACGAGGGAGGCCGCGTAGTTGCCGCCGGTCTTGGCCGCGCCGGTGCCGCCCTTGACGGCGCGGACGTACTCCTCGGAGAGCCAGACGGACACCGGCTTGACGCCACCGGGGAAGTAGGCGCCGGCGGGCGAGGCGATGACCATGAAGAGGAACTCGTTGGCCGGGCGGACGCCGAGGCCGACCTCGCTGGCGAACATGAACGGCCGCAGGTACAGCGAGGCCTCGCCGGAGTCCGGCACCCAGGCGCGGTCCTGCTGGATGAGCGCGTCACAGGCGGCGATGAACAGCTCGGTGGGCAGCTCCGGCATGGCCATGCGGCGGGCGGAGGCCTGGAACCGCTCGGCGTTGGCCTGCGGGCGGAAGGTGGCGACGGTGCCGTCGGGCTGCTTGTACGCCTTGAGGCCCTCGAAGATCGTCTGCGCGTAGTGCAGGGTCATGTTGGCCGGGTCGATCGACAGCGGCGCGTACGGGACCAGCTCCGCGTCGTGCCAGCCGCGGCCCTCGGTCCACTTGACCGTGACCATGTGGTCGGTGAAGTGGCGGCCGAATCCGGGGCTGGCCAGGATCGCCTCGCGCTCCGCGTCGGACAGCGGGTTCGAGGAGGGCTTGAGCTCGATCGTGGGCGTCGTCATGAGTGCTTGTCCTTCACCGTTTCGTAGGGCGGACCGCGCTCACGGCGTACTAGGACGTCCGAGCTTCCCCGTATTCCGCGGCCTCGCGTTCGATTATCGCCCGCGGGGTGGCTTCGGAGAAACGGGGCGTAGCGGCCCAGGGGAGATGGTGGCACCCGGGGCCGCACAGGGAAAGCCGCCGGGTGATGGTGCTGCCCGGCGGCTTCCTTGCGGGTGGAGCTGCCGGGGTCAGCCGGCTACTCGGGCGGCGAGGGCGTCGCCGATCCGGTCGGTGGAGCGGAAGGTGCCGTCGCGCTCGGCCAGATCGGCGCTGACCGCGTCCTCGATGCGGACGGCCTCGGCCTCGAAGCCGAGGTGGCGCAGCAGGAGGGCGACGGAGAGGATCGTCGCGGTCGGGTCGGCCTTGCCGGTGCCGGCGATGTCCGGGGCCGAGCCGTGGACGGGCTCGAACATGGACGGGAAGGCGCCGGTGGGGTTGATGTTCCCGGAGGCGGCGAGCCCGATGCCGCCGGTGACGGCGGCGGCCAGGTCGGTGAGGATGTCACCGAAGAGGTTGTCCGTGACGATGACGTCGAAGCGCTCGGGCTGGGTGACGAAGAAGATCGTCGCGGCGTCGACGTGCAGGTAGTCGGTGGTGACCTCGGGGTACTCCTGGCCGACCCGGTCGAAGATGTTCTTCCACAGGTGGCCCGCGTACACGAGGACGTTGTTCTTGTGGACCAGCGTCAGCTTCTTGCGGGGGCGGGAGTTCGCCCGCTCGTACGCGTCGCGCACGACGCGCTCGACACCGTACGCGGTGTTGACGCTGACCTCGGTGGCCACCTCGGCGGGGGTGCCGGTGCGCAGCGAGCCGCCGTTGCCGGTGTACGGGCCCTCGGTGCCCTCGCGGACGACCACGAAGTCGATGTCCGGCCGGCCGGCCAGCGGGGTGGCTGTGTTCGGGAACAGCTTCGAGGGCCGCAGGTTGATGAAGTGGTCGAAGGCGAAGCGCAGCTTCAGCAGCAGCCCGCGCTCCAGGACCCCGGACGGGACCGACGGGTCGCCGATGGCGCCGAGCAGGATCGCGTCGTGGTGCCGCAGGGCTTCCAGCTCCGCGTCCGGGAGGGTCTCACCGGTGCGGTGCCAGCGCTGGGCGCCGAGGTCGTATTCCTTGGTCTCCAGCTTCACGTCCTGCGGCAGGACCGCGGAGAGGACCTTCAGGCCCTGCGCCACCACTTCCTGACCGATGCCGTCACCGGGGATCACTGCGAGATTGATGCTGTGCGCCATGACGGCACCGTACTCCCTGTCCCAGCCCCTGACACGTCATGTCCAGCATGTGGAACCACGTGTCAAGGGCGCACGCCGTGCGGGGCCGTTGGGTCAGTGGCCGGTGGAGCCGCCGTTGTCGCGGCGGTCGAGGGCGCGCTGGAGGGCGGCCGCGGCGTTCTTGCGGTCGGCGTCGGCGGCGGAGGAGCGGCGCAGGCGGCGGGAGGCGGAGGCGGTGGTGGTGTGCATGGTGATCGACTCCTTGAGATCACGGCGTGGCGGGGCCACGGATGAGGGGTTCCTTCAAGGCGCCGGAAGGGGCGGGGAGCGGGGCGCCGCAGGGGTTGCCTGCCAGGGGCGCGCTCCGGACCGCCCTTCGCTGGATCAGCGAGACGTTCGGCTCCTACCAAGCTAGGGCACCCCGCGCTGTATGTCTCCGCAATTACTCGGACTTCCTACTATCTGAGACGCCGCACCCCCCGTACGGCGGTCCCGGGGCCCCTCGCGCGGCCCGGCACCCGGGCGAGGAAGGGTTCGTTCAGGCCACCGAAAGGCGCATTGGTTCGAAACCGCACCAATCCCCAGCACGCTGGAACGTCGGCAACCGGAAGTTAATCCAGGGATTACTGCACGGATCTAGACCTTTAAGCTCCGGACCCCCACCCTTGCCTCGACGTGCCGCCGGGGCACGTCGTGACACGAGGGACTGGGTATGACTCCCATCAGCCGCAGGGGATTCGTCGGCATCGGGGCGGGGCTGGTCGCGGGGGCGACCCTGTCCGGGGCCTCGGCGGCGTCCGCGTCGGCGGCGGCCCGCAGCGCCACCGGGACGATCACGGACGTGAAGCACGTGGTGATCCTGATGCAGGAGAACCGCAGCTTCGACCACTACTTCGGCCGTCTCAAGGGCGTCCGCGGCTTCGGCGACCGCGCCGCGGGCAACATCCCCGGCGGCTGGGGCATGTTCAACCAGCCCAACTGGGGCGGCCGCCAGTACCCCTGGAAGCTCTCCGCCACCCCGCCGGCGGGCGGCGTGGACGGCGAGACCCTCGCCCAGTGCAACGGCGACCTGCCGCACAGCTGGACCTCGCAGCACGCGGCGTGGAACAAGGGCCGGATGGACAACTGGGTCCTGGGCGTCGGCAACACCCGCACCCTCGGTTACCTGGACCGCGGCGACATCCCCTTCCACTACGGGCTCGCCGACCACTACACGATCTGCGACGCGTACTTCTGCTCCGCGCTCAGCGCCACCGGCCCCAACCGCACCTTCCTGTGGAGCGGGAAGATCGACGCCTCCAGCAAGGACGGCGGCGACGAGTCCGGGCTGACCTGGGAGACGTACGCGGAGGCCCTCCAGCGGGCCGGGATGACCTGGAAGGTCTACCAGAACGCCCAGGACAACTACGGCGACAACGGGCTCGCCTACTTCAAGAGGTTCACCGACGCCCGGCCCGGCGACCCGCTGTGGGACCGGGGCATGGGCTCGGTGCCCAAGGTCACCGGCTCCACCCCCGACGACATCGCGGCCGCCATCCGCGCGGACGTCGTCGCCGGCACCCTCCCCCAGGTCTCCTGGGTCGTCGCCAGCGAGGCGTTCTCCGAGCACCCCTACGCCCCGCCGGGCGACGGCGCGCACTTCGTGGACCTGGTCTACCGGGCGCTGGCGGCGGATCCGGAGGTCTTCGACTCCACCGTCCTCTTCCTCAACTACGACGAGAACGACGGCTTCTTCGACCACGTCCCGCCGCCCGTCGCCCCGCCCGGGACGCCCGGCGAGTACCTCGACGGCACCCCGATCGGCCTCGGCTTCCGCGTGCCCATGCTGGTGATGTCCCCGTGGACCCGCGGCGGCTGGGTGAGCTCGGAGGTCTTCGACCACACCTCGGTGCTGCGCTTCATGGAGACCTGGACGGCGGCCCTGGGCACCCCGGCCACCTGCCCGAACATCAGCGCCTGGCGCCGCAGGGTGGTCGGCGACCTGACCGGAGTGTTCGACTTCAGGAACCCGGTGTACGGCGTCCCGGCGAACCTGCCGTCCACCGCCAAGGTGATCGGGCAGTCGACCTGCGCCCCGCTGCCCAACCCGGTGCCGCAGGACAACGCCCTGCCGGCGCAGGAGCCGGGCACCCGCCCGGCGCGGGCCCTGCCCTACCAGGTCAACGGCAACCTGGACCGCTTCGAGTTCGGCGCGGCCGGCAAGATCCTGGCCTGGTTCTCGATGACCAACCAGGGCACGCAGGCGACCCGTCCGGCGCACTTCTCCATCCACCCGCACCAGCACCGCAACACAGAGGCCTGGCAGTACACGGTGGACGCGGGCGGCACGGCCGCCGACTACTTCAACATCGGCCTCGGCCACGGCTCCGGCAAGTACGACATCTCGATGCACGGGCCGAACCGCTTCCTGCGCCGCTTCATCGGCGACGCGTCGAAGGCGGGCAGGGCGATCGAGGCGGCGGCACGCTTCGCGGTGGAGCCGGGCACCGGCAAGACGGCGATCTGGTTCAGGATGACCAACACCTCGGGCGCGCCGGTCACCTTCACCATCCGCTCCAACGCCTACCGCACGGACGGCCCGTGGACGTACACGGTCCCGGCGAACTCCGCGCGCGAGGACTACTTCAACGCGGTGGCCCACCACAACGGCTGGTACGACTTCACGGTCCTGGCGGACGTCGACGGCACCTGGTCGCGCCGCTACACGGGCCACATAGAGACGGGCGCGCCGAGCGTGACGGGCGCCTAGGTCGTCTCTTTCGGATCTTGCCGGTTAAGCCCGCGTCGTCCGGTGCCGTGCATCGCAAGGCGGAGAGGCTCCCGATTACTGGACGTCCTCGGGTGCCTCGACAACGCGGCGAGGTGCGGTGCCGGGCGGCGCGGGTCTGGGGGCACCTCCCAGCGGTAGCTGGGGGAGCAAGATCCGGAAGAGACGGCCTAGTACTCAGAGCACGTCCCCGTCCCGCCAGTCGAAGTCGAGCCGTCCGGCGGGGTCCGGCCAGGACCCCCCGGGCGGCGTCCACACGTAGGTGGAGCCCTCCTCCTCCGGCAGCCGCAGCGGTCCGCCGGGCGAGAGCGCGCCGATCTCCCCGCCCCACACCCGCCAGCCGCGGCCGGCGTACAGGGCGGCGCCCTCGTCGGAGGCGGACAGCGCCCCGAGCACATAGGCTCCCGTTATCACCTCTTCGAGCGCGTCCATCACCGCGTTCCCCAGCCCCCGGCGCCGGTACCCCTCCCGTACGGCGACGGCCTCGACGTACCCCGTGCGCAGGGCCGTGCCCCCGTGGACCACCCGCCGCTGCACGACGCTGCCGTGGGCGACCAGATTCCCGTCCCGGTGCACCAGGGCGTGCATCCCGCCGAGCCCGTGCTCGAAGTCCTCGTCGGAGAAGTCGCCGTCGAAGGCGGCGTCGAGCAGGGCGCGTATCGCGCGGCGCTCTTCGCCCGTCAGCTGCGAGGTGTGCGCGAGCCGTGTCCGTGTATCGGTCATACAACCAGTGTCCACCCGCCAGGAATCGGCTGGCACATTTCTAGCCGCCCGGTCCGGACCTGGGCAGACTCGGCCCATGTCGCCTACCACCGAGCAGTGGACGCCCACCCACGGCGAGCCCTACCGCCCCGTCGCCTACCGTCCCGAGCGGATGCCGAGCAGCGAATCCCTGGTCCGCGCCGCCGAGTTGCGGGCCCGGATGGACGAGCGCCGCACCGTGCGCCACTTCTCCCCCGACCCCGTGCCCGAGCAGGTCGTCCGCGACGCGATCGCCTGCGCGGCCACCGCCCCCTCCGGCGCGCACCAGCAGCCATGGACGTTCGTCCTGGTCAAGGACCCCGCCATCCGCCAGCAGATCCGGGCGGCGGCCGAGCAGGAGGAGCAGATCTCCTACGACGGCCGGCTCGGCGACGAGTGGCTCGCGGCGCTGCGCCCGCTGGGCACGGACGCGGTCAAGACCCACCTGACGGACGCCCCGGCGCTGATCGTGGTGTTCCAGCAGCGGTACTGGCTCGGCCCGGACGGCACCAAGCGCAAGCACTACTACGTGGACGAGTCGGTCGGCATCGCGGTGGGCATGCTCCTGGCCGCCCTGCACCTGAGCGGTCTGGCGGCGCTGACCCACACCCCGAGCCCGATGCGCTTCCTCTCCCACGTCCTGAACCGCCCCGAGAACGAGAAGGCCTTCGCCGTCATCCCGGTGGGCTACCCCGCGGACGAGTGCGAGGTCCCGGACCTGACCCGCAAGTCCCTGGACCAGGTCATGGTCGAGGTCTAGGGACCTCGGGGAAGGCCCGGACATGGAAACCGCCCCCGCTCCGGACTTGGGGGTACCGGAACGGGGGCGGGGTCATGCGCAGGGCGCGATCAGCCCATGTGGGGGTAGCCGTACTCGGTCGGCGGGACCAGGGTCTCCTTGATGGAGCGGGTCGAGGTCCAGCGCAGCAGGTTGGAGGCGGCGCCCGCCTTGTCGTTGGTGCCCGAGGCACGGCCGCCGCCGAAGGGCTGCTGGCCGACGACGGCGCCGGTCGACTTGTCGTTGATGTAGAAGTTGCCCGCGGCGAAGCGCAGCTTGTCCATCGCGTCCGCGGCCGCGTAGCGGTCGGCGGCGATGACCGAGCCGGTCAGGGCGTACGCCGAGACGGACTCCATCTGGGCCAGCATCGCGTCGAAGTCGGCGTCCTCGTAGACGTACACGGCCAGGATCGGGCCGAAGTACTCGGTCGTGAAGACCTCGTTCTCCGGGTCGGTGCACGCGATCACGGTCGGGCGCACGAAGTAGCCCTCGGAGTCGTCGTACGTGCCGCCGGCGACGATGGTGCAGGTCGGGTCGGCCTTCGCACGGTCGATCGCGGCCTTGTTCTTGGCGAAGGAGCGCTCGTCGATGACCGCGCCGATGAAGTTCGACAGGTCGGTGACGGGGCCCATCGTGATGCCGTCGACCTCGGCCGCGAACTGCTCCTTGAAGCCGTCGTTCCAGATGGAGGCCGGGACGTAGGCGCGCGAGGACGCCGAGCACTTCTGGCCCTGGAACTCGAAGGAGCCGCGGGTCAGCGCGGTCTTCAGGATCGCGCGGTCCGCGGACGGGTGCGCGACGACGAAGTCCTTGCCGCCGGTCTCGCCGACCAGGCGCGGGTAGGACTTGTACGTCTCGATGTTGTTGCCGACCGTCTTCCACAGGTACTGGAAGGTCTTGGTCGAGCCGGTGAAGTGGATGCCGGCCAGCTCCGGGTGGGCCAGGGCGACCTCGGAGACGGCGATGCCGTCGCCGGTGACCAGGTTGATGACGCCCTTGGGCAGGCCCGCCTCCTCCAGGAGCTCCATCAGGAGGACCGCGGAGTGGGTCTGCGTCGGGGACGGCTTCCACAGGACCACGTTGCCCATCAGGGCGGGAGCGGTCGGCAGGTTGCCCGCGATGGCCGTGAAGTTGAACGGCGTGATCGCGTAGACGAAGCCCTCCAGCGGGCGGTGGTCGCTGCGGTTCCACACGCCGGCGGAGTTGGCGACCGGCTGCTCGGCCAGGATCTGCCGGGCGAAGTGCACGTTGAAGCGCCAGAAGTCGACGAGCTCGCACGGGGTGTCGATCTCGGCCTGCTGGGCGGTCTTGGACTGGCCGAGCATGGTGGAGGCGGCCAGCTTCTCGCGCCACGGGCCGGCGAGCAGCTCGGCGGCGCGCAGGATGATCGCGGCACGGTCGTCGAAGGAGGTCGCGCGCCAGGCCGGGGCGGCGGCGAGGGCGGCCTCGATCGCGTCGCGGGCGTCGTCCTGGGTGGCGTTGGCGTACGTACCGAGCACCGACTTGTGGTCGTGCGGCTGGACCACGTCGAAGCGCTCGCCGGCGCCCATCCGCTTGACGCCGCCGATGGTCATCGGGAGGTCGATCGGGTTCTCGGCCAGCTGCTTGAGCTGGGCTTCGAGGCGCGCGCGCTCCGCGCTGCCGGGGGCGTACGAGTGGACCGGCTCGTTGACCGGCGCGGGGACCTGGGTCACAGCATCCATGGGTCTGGTAACTCCTTGACCTAGTTCTTGGTGATCATCGAGCGGACGAAGAAGAGCAGGTTGGCCGGCTTCTCGGCCAGGCGGCGCATGAAATAGCCGTACCAGTCCGTGCCGTACGCCGTGTAGACGCGCATCCGGTGGCCCTCGGCCGCCAGCCGCAGGTGCTCCTCGCTGCGGATGCCGTACAGCATCTGGAACTCGTACTCGTCCAGCTTGCGCCCGGCCTTGCGGGCCAGCTCCTGGGTGATGGCGATCAGACGCGGGTCGTGCGACCCGATCATCGGGTAGCCCTCACCCTCCATGAGGATCTTCAGGATGCGGACGTACGCCTTGTCGATCTCCGCCTTGTCCTGGTACGCGACCTCGGCCGGCTCCTTGTAGGCGCCCTTGACGATGCGGACGCGGCTGCCGGCGGCGGCCAGGCGGCGGGCGTCGGCCTCGGTGCGGAAGAGGTAGGCCTGGATGACGCATCCGGTCTGCGGGAAGTCCTTGCGCAGTTCCTCGTGGATGGCGAACATCGAGTCGAGGGTGGTGTGGTCCTCGGCGTCCAGGGTGACGGTGGTGCCGATGGCGGCGGCGGCCTCGACGACCGGGCGGACGTTGGCGAGCGCCAGCTCGTGGCCGCCCTCCAGGGCCTGGCCGAACATGGACAGCTTGACCGACATCTCGGCCCGCTCGCCCAGCTCCAGGTGCGCCAGCTCCGCGATGAGCTCCAGGTAGGCGTCACGGGCCGCGTGGGACTGCTCCACGGTCGTGATGTCCTCGCCCACCACGTCGAGGGTCACCTCCAGGCCCTTGCCCGTGAGGTCCATGACGATCGGGATGACCTGGTCGACCGTCTCGCCGGGGATGAACCGGTTCACCACGGGCTTGGTCACCGGAGCGGCAGAGACGATTCGGCGCATCTTGTCGCTGCGGGACGCGGCGAGGATCGCGGGACCCAGCACGGGGCACCTCCAACGGGTGGCGGAAAGCGAATGCCGGACACCGCCAGTGAAGGCGGAGGCCGTAAAAGGAACGCAAGTAAAACCACCGTGAAACCTAAGGATCGCCTCGATCGTCGGCCATCGACAGCTGTCACGCATCCGTGTCCGCGATCTCATACAGATGTCTGAGGACACCGCCGAGGGGTGGGAGAATGTCCGGGTGAAGGGCGATTACCAGGACCTGGTGGACGAGATCTCGGCGCTGCTGGGCGCCCCGGCGACGCTGGAGAACCGGGATTTCCGCCTCATCGCCTTCGGCGCGCACGACAGTGACGACGACCTCGCGATGGACCCGGTCCGCACCCGCTCGATCCTGACCCGCCAGTCCACGCCGGCCGTGCGCACCTGGTTCGAGGCCTTCGGCATCGCCCGCGCGAGCGGGCCGGTACGGATCCCGGCCGCGCCCGACGCGGGCGTCTTCCGGGGGCGGATCTGCCTGCCGGCGCGCTTCCGGGGCATCGTCCAGGGGTACGTGTGGCTGCTCGACGCCGAGCCGGGGCCGGACCCCGGCCAGCTGGACGCGGCCATGGAGGTGGCCGCCCGCATCGGGGTGCTGCTGGCCGAGGAGGCGAAGGCCGGGGCGGACCTCTCGCGCGAGTTCCGGGCCGTGCTGACCGCCGGCCGGGGCTGGCAGCGGGACATGGCGGTGGCCGCGCTGCGGGTGGCGCTGGGGCCGGGGGCGGACGGACTGCACGCGATGGTGTGCGTGGCGCCGTGGCCGGGGGACGCGCCCCCGTCGGTGCCCGGCGCGGCGGCGGTGTGCGTGGCCCCCTGGCGGCCGGGGCCGCACGGGGAGGCCGCCGACTCCGGCGCGCAGGGCGGCGGGGCACTGGCCGTGCTCGTCCGGCTGCGCTCGGCCGACGCCCTGGGCCCGGCGCTGACGGCGGCCACCCGGCTGCTGCCCGAGGGGGCCGCCGCAGGCGTCGCGGAGCCCTCCCGGGGACCGGCGGAGCTGGGGACGGCCTGGGAACAGGCGGTCGCGGCGGCCCGGGCGGCGGTGGCGCAGCCCAGGCTCGGGCCGGTGGCCCAGTGGTCGCGGATCGGGGCGTACCGGATGCTGGCGGCGCTCGCGGGGAACGCACCCGGTGACCCGGCGACCCGGGCGCTGCTCGGCCCGGCGCACCCGGAACTGGCCCGCACCGCGGAGGTGTTCCTGGACTGCGCGGGGCAGGCGGGGCGCGCGGCGGCGGCCCTGGGCATCCACCGTCAGACGCTGTACTACCGGCTCTCCCGCGTGGAGCAGCTGACCGGCCTCGACCTGGACGAGGGCGAGGACCGGCTGCTGCTCCACATGGCCCTCAAGGCGGCCCGGCTGCAGGGCTGACGGGCGGACGGGCGGACCGGCGCGTGGATCCGGTTCTTACGGAATCGGAAATTCTCGCCGTCGGGCGCGCGCGGGTGGACCGGAGATGATCTGCTGGTCCCCGGGGGCCGTAGCCGTTCCCGGGCATGTCCTGAAACGACTGACGTGGAGCCGTCATGACCACACCGCGGGACCTGATGACCATCGCGCTGGACGTACCGTCCGGCCGGCAGGTGGAACGGGGCGACCTCGCCCTCGCGCTGGCGGGGGCCGAGCTGATCGACCTCCTGGCCGCCGGGGCGGTCTCCCTGGACGGCGACCGGATCGCGCCGGGCGACCGGCCGGCCCCGGCCGACCCCCTGCTGGAGGCGGCCGCGTCGGCGGTCGTCGCCGCCCCGCCGTACGAGCCGGTCGCGGACTGGCTCTGGCGCCGGGGTGACGGCCTGGCCGCGGACTACCGGACGGCGTTCGAGTCCGAGGGGCTGCTCGCCCCACGGCGCTCCCGCGGCCTGGGCCTGCGACGCGGCGGCCGTACGGAGCTGTCCGATACGCCCGGCCGCCGCCGTGCGGCCGAGCGCCTGGCCACCGGCGAGCCGGTCCTCGCCGCCTTCGCGTCGGCCCTCGGGGTCGGCGCGCGGGAGGGCGCGGACGCGCCGGAGGTGACCGACGACGCGGTCGCGACCGTCCTGGCCGCCGTCCACGACGCGCTGCTGGAGCTGGAGGGCGTCCGCCAGCGCCGCGCCGTCGAGGACGCCGCCTTCGACAACATCTGGCGGGGCCAGTAACACCGGGCGGCATCCCCGACGGCCTCCCTAGGGCCCTTCCCCGATATCCACGCGCGGGTCCTTCCCCTACCGTCTCGTGTAGGGCCGATTCCGGCCGACCGGGACCGAGTTCCGGCCGTCGTACGCGCAGGTGACGGAGACCCATGAAGGCGATAGTGCAAGGCCGCTACGGGTCGCCCGACGTCCTGGAGTTCAGGGACGTCGAGCGGCCGGCGCCCACCGGCCACGAGGTGCTGATCCGGGTCCACGCCGCGTCGGTCAACGCCCGGGACTGGCACATCATGCGGGGGGACCCGTACGTGGCGCGCCTGGCGTTCGGGATCCGCAGGCCCAGGGCGCGCGTCCGGGGCTCGGACTTCGCCGGCCGGGTGGAGGCGGTGGGCGCGGAGGTGACCGGGTTCCGGCCCGGCGACGAGGTGTTCGGCGAGTATGACGGGGCGTTCGCCGAGTACGTGTGCGCTCCGGAGCACCTGGTGGAGCGCAAACCCGGCCGGCTGACGTTCGAGCAGGCGGCCGCACTGCCACTGGCGGGGAACACCGCCCTCATGGGGCTGCGCGACCTGGGGCGGGTGGAGCCGGGACAGCGCGTCCTGGTCAACGGGGCGTCAGGCGGAGTGGGGACGTTCGCCGTCCAGATCGCCAAGGCGCTGGGCGCCCACGTGACCGGCGTGTGCAGCACCCGGAACGTGGACCTGGTGCGGTCCCTGGGGGCGGACGAGGTCGTGGACTACACCCGGGAGGACGTCACCCGCACCGGCCGGCTCCACGACGTGGTGCTCGACCTGGTGGGCAACCGCACGCTGGCCGAGTGGCGCCGCACCCTGAGCGGCACGGGCACGCTCGTCCTCTCCGGCGGGGGCGTGTCCGGCGGCGCCAGCGTGTTCGGGCCGATCGGGCTCATCCTCAGGGGGTGGGCGATGGCGCCGTTCGTCGGCCACCGGCTGCTCGTGCTCACGGCGACCCCGAGCAGGGAGAACCTGGCCACGCTGCGGGACCTGGCCGCGTCCGGCGACATCACGCCCAGCGTCGACCGCACCTACCCGCTGGCCGACGCGGCCGAGGCCATCCGGTACGTCGAGGTGGAGCACGCCCGCGCGAAGGTCGTCCTCATCGTCTGACGCCGTGGCGCCGACACGCGAAAGGGCCCGGGGAGACCCCGGGCCCTGTCCGCGTTCAGGTGCGCCGTGCCGTTCAGCCCAGGTTGACCGAGCGGGCCGACGACGCGCCGATCTCGGTGGCGATGTCCGCGAGGACGTTCGCCGGGACGGCCGCGTCCACGGTCAGGACGACCACGGCCTCGCCGCCCTCCTCGGCACGGGCGACCTGCATGCCCGCGATGTTCAGACCGGCCTCGCCGAGGTGGCGGCCGACGGTGCCGACGACGCCGGGACGGTCGGTGTAGCGCAGCACGATCATGTGGTCGGCGAGCGCCAGGTCCACGTCGTAGTCACCGATGCCGACGATCTTCTGCAGGTGCTTGGGGCCGGCGAGGGTGCCGGAGACCGACACCTCCTGACCGTCCGCCAGGGTGCCGCGCACGATCACCACGTTGCGGTGGTCCGGGGACTCCGAGCTGGTGGTCAGGCGGACCTCGACGCCGCGCTCCTGCGCGAACAGCGGGGCGTTGACGTAGGAGACCGTCTCGTCGACGACGTCCTCGAAGACGCCCTTGAGCGCGGAGAGTTCGAGCACCTTGACGTCGTGCTGGGTGATCTCGCCGCAGACCTCGACGTCGAGCCGGACCGCGACCTCGCCCGCGAGGGCGGTGAAGATCCGGCCGAGCTTCTCGGCGAGCGGCAGGCCCGGACGGACGTCCTCGGCGATGACGCCGCCCTGGACGTTGACCGCGTCCGGCACGAGTTCACCGGCGAGCGCGAGGCGTACCGACGTGGCGACCGAGATACCGGCCTTCTCCTGGGCCTCGTCCGTGGACGCGCCGAGGTGCGGGGTGCAGACGACCTGGTCCAGCTCGAAGAGCGGGGAGTCCGTGCAGGGCTCCTTCGCGTACACGTCGAGGCCGGCGCCCGCGACGCGGCCCTCCTTGATGGCCGAGTACAGCGCGGCCTCGTCCACGATCCCGCCGCGGGCGGCGTTGACGATCCGGACGGAGGGCTTCACCTTGTGCAGGGCCTCGTCGCCGATGAGACCGAGGGTCTCGGGCGTCTTGGGCAGGTGCACGGTGATGAAGTCGGCGGCCTCCAGCAGCTCGTCCAGCGTCAGCATCTTGACGCCCATCTGGGCGGCGCGCGCGGGCTGCACGTAGGGGTCGTAGGCCACGACCTTCATGCCGAAGGCGGACATGCGCTGGGCGACCAGCACACCGATGCGGCCGAGGCCGACGACACCGAGGGTCTTCTCGCTGAGCTCGACACCCGTGTACTTGTTCCGCTTCCACTCACCGTTCTTCAGGGCGGTGTTGGCCTGCGGGATGTTGCGGGCAGTGGCGATCAGCAGACCGCAGGCGAGCTCGGCGGCGGTGACGATGTTGGAGGTCGGGGCGTTCACGACCATCACGCCGGCCTTGGTGGCGGCGGAGACGTCGACGTTGTCCAGGCCGACGCCCGCGCGGGCGATGACCTTGAGCTTCTTGGCGGCGGCGATCGCCTCGGCGTCGACCTTGGTGGCGGAGCGCACCAGGATGGCGTCCACGTCCACGATCGCGGGGAGCAGCTCCGCGCGGTCCGCGCCGTTGCAGTTCCGGATCTCGAAGTCGGGGCCGAGCGCCTCGACGGTCGCGGGCGACAGCTCTTCGGCGATGAGTACGACAGGTTTCGAGCTCACGTGGGTCCTCACAAGTCCAGTGCAGACGGCCGTCCCGAGGCCGCAGGCGGTGGAGGGGGTAACCGCGTGGAAGACGCACGACACTGTGGGCCTGACGCGTATGTGTTGAGCAGTGTAGTGGCGGCGGGGGGCGGGTTTTCCGCCTGTCCGGAAGGATCACCCGTCCGGGGTTGGCCGGGGTGGACAAGCCGCACTACGGAAAGGCCATATTCCGGCCGGAGCCGGGTGTGCGGCGGGGCCGGGACGCGTACGTCCCGGCCCCGCCGCCGAGGATCAGTTCTCCTCGCTGTCCACCCAGCTCATCAGCTTGCGCAGCTTCTTGCCGGTGGTCTCCAGCAGGTGCTCCTCGTCGGCCTTCTTGTACTCGTTGTACTTCGGCAGACCGGCCTGGTACTCGGCCATCCAGGTCTTGGCGAAGGTGCCGTCCTGGATCTCGGCGAGGACCTTCTTCATCTCGGCCTTGGTGGCGTCGGTGATGATGCGGGGGCCGGTGACGTAGTCGCCCCACTCGGCGGTCTCGGAGACCGACCAGCGCATCTTCTCCAGGCCGCCCTCGTACATGAGGTCCACGATGAGCTTCAGCTCGTGCAGGCACTCGAAGTACGCGATCTCCGGCTGGTAGCCGGCCTCGGTCAGGGTCTCGAAGCCGGCCTTGACCAGGGCGGAGGCGCCACCGCAGAGGACGGCCTGCTCACCGAACAGGTCGGTCTCGGTCTCCTCGGTGAAGGTGGTCTTGATGACGCCGGCGCGGGTGCCGCCGATGCCGGCCGCGTAGGAGAGCGCCAGCTTGAAGGCCTCGCCGGTGTAGTCCTGCTCGACGGCGGCGATGCAGGGCACGCCGCGGCCCTCCTCGTACTGACGGCGGACCAGGTGGCCCGGGCCCTTGGGGGCGACGAGGGCGACGTCCACGTTGGCCGGGGGCTTGATGAAGCCGTAGCGGACGTTGAAGCCGTGACCGAAGAAGAGCGCGTCGCCGTCCTTGAGGTTGTCCTTGATGGACTCCTCGTACACCTTCGCCTGGATCGGGTCCGGGGTCAGGATCATGATGACGTCGGCCTCGGCCGCGGCCTCGGCCACGGAAACGACGCGCAGACCCTGCTCCTCGGCCTTGGCCTTCGACTTCGAGCCCTCCTGGAGGCCGACGCGGACGTCGACGCCGGAGTCACGCAGCGACAGCGCGTGGGCGTGGCCCTGGCTGCCGTAGCCGATGACCGCGACCTTGCGGCCCTGGATGATGGACAGGTCGGCGTCGTTCTCGTAGAACAGCTCGGCCACTGGGATATCTCCTTGGTGCGCTGGTGTTGCTCCCACCGTACGGCGGGGAACGTAAGTAAGGGTTTCAGGTCTCGCGATGCGAGCGGGTCAGGCGCTGCGGTCCAGGGCCCGCAGGCTGCGGTCCGTGATGGACCGGCCGCCACGCCCTATGGCGATCGTGCCGGACTGCACGAGTTCCTTGATGCCGAAGGGCTCCAGCATCTTGAGCATCGCGCCGAGCTTGTCGGCGCCGCCGGTGGCCTCGATGGTGACGGCCTCCGGGGAGACGTCGACGGTCTTGGCGCGGAACAGCTGGACGATCTCGACGATCTGCGAGCGGGTCTCGTTGTCGGCGCGGACCTTCACCAGGACGAGCTCGCGCTCGATCGCGGAGGAGGGCTCCAGCTCGACGATCTTGAGGACGTTGACCAGCTTGTTGAGCTGCTTGGTCACCTGCTCCAGCGGGAGGTCCTCGACGTTGACCACGATCGTGATGCGGGAGATGTCGGGGTGCTCGGTGACACCGACCGCGAGGGAGTCGATGTTGAAGCCGCGGCGGGAGAACAGCGCGGCGATCCGGGCGAGGATGCCGGGGGTGTTCTCGACCAGGACCGAGAGCGTGTGCTTGGACATGTGAGTCGTTCTCTCTCTTTCGGCTCTCGGCTCAGTCGTCTTCGTTGTCGCCGAAGTCGGGACGGACGCCCCGGGCGGCCATGACCTCGTCGTTGGAGGTGCCGGCGGCGACCATCGGCCACACCATGGCGTCCTCGTGGACGATGAAGTCGACGACCACCGTGCGGTCGTTGATCGCGTTGGCCTCGGCGATGACCTTGTCCAGGTCGGCCGGGTCCTCGCAGCGCAGCGCCACACAGCCCATGGCCTCGGAGAGCTTGACGAAGTCCGGGACGCGGGTGCCCTTGCGGGGCGCGTTGGACTCGCCCAGCTGGGAGCCGACCGTGTCGTGGCCGGTCTCGTCGGCGTGCAGGACGGTGTTGGAGTACCGCTGGTTGTAGAAGAGGGTCTGCCACTGGCGGACCATGCCCAGCGCACCGTTGTTGATGATCGCGACCTTGATCGGGATGTTGTTCAGTGCGCAGGTGACCAGTTCCTGATTGGTCATCTGGAAGCAGCCGTCGCCGTCGATCGCCCAGACCGTACGGTCCGGCTCGCCCACCTTGGCGCCCATCGCGGCGGGGACCGCGTAGCCCATGGTTCCGGCGCCGCCGGAGTTCAGCCAGGTGCGGGGCTCCTCGTAGTTGACGAAGTGCGAGGCCCACATCTGGTGCTGGCCGACGCCGGCCGCGAAGATGGTGCCCTGCGGCGCCAGCTGGCCGATGCGCTCGATGACCTGCTGCGGCGAGAGCATGCCGTCGTCGGGCAGGTCGTAGCCCAGCGGGTAGGTGTCGCGCCAGCGGTTGAGGTCGTTCCACCAGGCGGTGTAGTCGCCGGCGTTGCCCTCGGTGTGCTCGGCCTGGACGGCCTGGATCAGATCGGCGATCACCTCGCGGGCGTCACCGACGATCGGGACGTCGACCGCACGGTTCTTGCCGATCTCGGCGGGGTCGATGTCCGCGTGGATGACCTTGGCGAACGGGGCGAAGCTGTCGAGCTTGCCGGTGACGCGGTCGTCGAAACGGGTGCCCAGGGCGATCAGCAGGTCGGACTTCTGCAGGGCGGTGACGGCGGTGACGGCGCCGTGCATGCCCGGCATGCCGACGTGCAGCGGGTGGCTGTCGGGGAAGGAGCCCAGCGCCATCAGCGTGGTGGTGACCGGGACGCCGGTGAGCTCGGCGAGGACCTTCAGCTCGGCGGTGGCGCCGGACTTCATCACGCCGCCGCCGACGTACAGGACCGGGCGCTTGGCCTGGCAGATGAGCTTGGCGGCCTCGCGGATCTGCTTGGCGTGCGGCTTGGTGACCGGCCGGTAACCGGGCAGGTCCTGGCTGGGCGGCCAGCTGAAGGTGGTCCGGGCCTGGAGGGCGTCCTTGGCGATGTCGACGAGGACCGGGCCGGGGCGGCCGGTCGAGGCGATGTGGAACGCCTCGGCGATCGTCCGGGGGATGTCCTCGGCCTTGGTGACCAGGAAGTTGTGCTTGGTGATCGGCATGGTGATGCCGACGATGTCCGCCTCCTGGAAGGCGTCGGTGCCGATCGCCTTGGAGGAGACCTGGCCGGTGATCGCGACGAGCGGGACGGAGTCCATGTGCGCGTCGGCGATCGGGGTGACCAGGTTGGTGGCGCCCGGGCCGGAGGTGGCCATGCAGACACCGACCTTGCCGGTGGCCTGCGCGTAGCCGGTGGCGGCGTGGCCGGCCCCCTGCTCGTGGCGGACCAGGATGTGACGGACCTTCTTCGAGTCCATCATCGGGTCGTACGCGGGGAGGATGGCGCCGCCCGGGATGCCGAAGACGGTGTCGCACCCCACCTCTTCGAGAGAGCGGATGAGGGACTGCGCGCCCGTGACGTGCTCAACTGCGGGGGACTGCTGTCCGCCGGTACGGGCCCGCGGCTGCGGATGGTGGGCCCCGGTGGCCTGCTCGGTCATCGGCATTCTCTTCTCGAAGCTGAGGGTTTTACGGGGAATCGACGTGTGCGACGTGTGCGACGTGTGCCAGTGCAACAAAAAACCCCTCGTGCCGGCAGGCAAGCGAGGGGAGCGCGTCGGGGGTGTGGAGCGGGGACAGGTGGGCCCCAGCTTCAGCCGACGCGCTTTCCAAGTACGAGAATTCGGGTGCGCATGGCACTGACCCTCCCTCTGCCGGGAGGTTGATGTCAAGTGGGTGGGATGGGCGTCTCATTATGTGAGCCCCTCCGGATGGCCAGGGAGCCCCCCAGGGAACCGCCGGCCAAGGCAGGCTGGGCCGCCCCACCCGGTACTGGAAACGTACTCCTGCCCAGGGCCCGGCGCAGCCGGTATTCGTCCAGGGGGCCGGAAAACGCCATTCCCTGGCCATGGGTGCACCCCATGGCGCGCAGGGCCGTCACCTGTTCGGGCAGGTCCACCCCGTCGGCGACCGACTGCATGCCCAGATCATTTGCAATACGCAACAATCCAGCCGTGATCTTGTGCAGCCGGGTCGATTCGACCACGCCCTCGACCAGGCCCCGGTCGAGCTTGAGCACGTCCACGGGGAGCCTGCGCAGGGCGCTGATCGCCGCGTAGCCGCTGCCGAATCCGTCCAGGGCGATCCGTACCCCGAGCCGCCGCAGGGCCGCCAGGCGGCGCTCCAGGTCGTCGAAGGGCACTCTGGGGTCGGAGACGGCCAGCTCCAGGACCAGGGCGCCCGAGGGCAGCCCGTGGCGGGTCAGGAGGGCCTCGAGGGAGCCGTGGGGCATGGCCCGGTCCAGCAGCCGCTCGGCGGTCATACGGACGGACACCGGGATGTCGTGCCCGGCCCGGTGCCGCTCGGCGGCCTGCGTCACGGCCTCCTCCAGCAGCCAGCGGCCCAGCTCCGCCGTGCGCGCTCCGGCGCCGGCGGCGAGACCGGCGGGCGCGGCGGGGCCGTCCGGGCCCTCGCTGTGCTCGGCGACGCGCAGGAACTCGGCCGGGGTGAAGAGGATCCCCCGGGCGGAGCGCCAGCGGGCCTGGGCCGCCACCGCCGTGATCTCGCCGGTGGCCAGCGAGACGACGGGCTGGTGGAGCAGGGCGAACTCGCCGTCGTGGAGCGCGCTGCGCAGCCGGCCGGCGAGCTCGGCCTTGCGGACGACCTCGGCCTGCATCTGGGGGGCGTACAGCTCGACGCGGTCCTTGCCGCCCGCCTTGGCCCGGTACATCGCGAGATCCGCGTTGCGCATCAGGTCCGAAGGGGTGATACCGGGGTCGGCGAAGGCCACGCCGATGCTGGCGGCCACCCGGACCTCGCTGCCCGCGATGCGGTACGGCTGGGAGAGGGTGGTGCGCAGCCGGTCGGCGATCTCGTGGACCTGGTACTCGCGGGCGCTGCGGTCGCGGCTGCCGTCGCCCTGGATCAGAGCGGCGAACTCGTCGCCGCCGAGGCGGGCGGCGGTGTCCCCGGCCCGTACCGAGTCCTGCAGGCGCCGGGCGGCCTCGACGAGCAGCTCGTCGCCGGCCTGGTGGCCGATGGTGTCGTTGACGGCCTTGAAGCCGTCGAGGTCGATGAAGAGCACGGCGGTGCTGTGGTCGCCGGCCCGGCGGCCGGTCAGCGCCTGGCGTACGCGCCGGGTGAACAGGGCCCGGTTGGGCAGGTCGGTCAGCGGATCGTGCTCGGCGCTGTGCTGGAGCTGGGCCTGGAGACGGACCCGCTCGGTGACGTCCCGGCTGTTGAGGATGAGCCCGCCGTGGTGCCGGTTGACGGTGGATTCCACGTTGAGCCACTCGCCGCTGCCGGACTTGAAGCGGCACTCGATGCGGGTGGTGGGTTCCTCGGCGGGCGGCGCGGCCAGGAACCGCCGGACCTCGTGGACGACCCGGCCGAGGTCGTCGGGGTGGATCAGGGCGGAGAGCTGGGAGCCGACGAGCTCCTCCGCCTCGCGGCCGTAGACCCCGGCGGCGGCGGGGCTGACGTAGCGCAGCGTCCCGCTGGGCGCGGCGATCATGATGACGTCGCTGGATCCCTGGACCAGGGAGCGGAAGTGGTTCTCCTGCTGGGCCAGTTCCTGGGTGAGGGCGATGTTGTCGAGCAGCATGATGCCCTGACGGACCACGAGGGCGAGCACGACCGTGCACCCGGTGAAGACGACCACCCGGTCGACCTTCCGGCCGTCCACCACGTTGTAGAGGATGCCCAGCGTGCACACGGCCGCGGCCAGGTAGGGCGTGAGCGCGGGCAGCGAGCCGGTGATCGGCCGGCTGACCGGGCGGGCCCCGCGCGGGCGCCCGGCGCCCTGCGGCACGTGGTGGAACCGGCGGGCCCCCCAGGGCGCGTACGCGAGCAGCAGCGAGCCGGCGAACCAGCCGGCGTCGAGCAGCTGCCCGGACTGGTAGCTGGCGCGCAGCAGGGGCGAGGTGAACAGCGCGTCGCTGAGCACGGTGAGTGCGAGGGCGGCGATGGCGGTGTTCACCGCGGAGCGGTTCCCGGCGGAGCGCCGGAAGTGCAGGACGAGGACCATCGAGACGAGCGCGATGTCCAGGAGCGGGTAGGCGAGCGAGAGCGCGGCGCGCGGGACGCTGCCCGGGGCGCCGGACTGGGCGGTCTGCGCGGTGTGCGCGAGGGCCAGGCTCCAGGACAGGGTCAGCAGCGAGCCGCCGATGAGCCAGGAGTCCAGGGCCAGGCAGACCCAGCCGGCCCGGGTGACCGGGCGCTTGGCGAGGACGAGCAGGCCGACGATGGCGGGCGGCGCGAAGCAGAGGAAGGCGAAGTCGGCGACGGACGGCTCGGGGACCGGGCGGCCCAGGACGACCTCGTACCAGCCCCAGACCGCGTTGCCGCCGGCGCCCATGAGCGAGGAGAAGGCGAACAGCAGCCAGGCGGGGCGCTCACGGCTGTCGTTGGTCCGCGCGTAGTGGTAGCAGGAGACGGCCGCCAGCAGGCCTGCGGCGCACAGCCCGAAGTCGCCCATGATCAGGGCGACTTGCTCGGAACCCCAGCCGAAGGCGGCGCCGACGGCATAGCCGCCGCAGATCAGCGCGAGCGTCAGCTGCGCCGCCAGACCCTTGCCGCCGCTCTGGACCGGCGGCTGGGTCAGGAGCGCCCCGGGGGCGCTCACCGGTCCCCCTCGGTGGCCGGTTTCGGCGCGCCGGAGCGTCGCCCGCGGCGGCTCTGCCGCGTCGGATCCTTCGTCCATTGGCCGTGCATCGCCCGTCGCCCCCCAAAGTGTCCGATCACTCCCCAGCGCCAGACTGTTCGTGGCGCATCCCCCTGTTCCGGACGATACACCACTTTCGTCACTCAGGGATATAGACTATCTACTCTCCGTTACCATGCGGGGGGTTGTGGACACAGTACGCACGCGAACGGATCCGGAGCGTGCACATTCGGACTCATTCCGTGATCATTACGGTGTGTTCGACCGGCTCCCCCGCTGCGAACCGGGTGAGCTGGCGGGCCAGCAGGCGCTTGGCGCGGGGCTCGAACGCCGAGCTGCTGCCGCCGACGTGCGGCGTGATCAGGACATGCGGGGCGTGCCACAGCGGGTGCCCGGCGGGCAGCGGCTCGGGGTCGGTGACGTCGAGCGCCGCGCGCAGCCGCCCCGACTCCAGCTCCGCCAGCAGGGCCGCGGTGTCCACCACCGGACCGCGCGCGATGTTCACCAGCAGGGCGCCGTCCTTCATGCGGGCGAGGAAGGCGGCGTCGGCCAGGCCCCGGGTCGCGTCGGTCAGCGGCGTCGACAGGATGACCACGTCCGCCTCGGGCAGCAGCCCGGGCAGGTCGGCGAGGGCGTGCACGGGCCCGCGCGCGGTGGTGCGCGCCGAGCGCGCGACGCGCGTGATCCGCGCGCACTCGAAGGGCGCGAGCCGGTCCTCGACGGCCGCGCCGACGGCGCCGTAGCCGACGATCAGCACGGCCTTGTCGGCGAGCGCCTCGTAGAAGCCGAAGCGCCACTCCTGGCGGTCCTGGCCGCGCACCATGCCGGGGATGCCGCGCAGGGAGGCGAGGGTGAGGGTGAGGGCCAGTTCGGCCGTGCTCGCGTCGTGGACGCCGCGGGCGTTGCACAGCCGTACGCCGGAGGGCAGGTCCTCGATGCCGCCCAGCACGTGGTCCGTCCCGGCGGTCAGGGTCTGCAGCACGCGCAGCTTCGGCATGAGGGGCAGCGGGCGCAGGACCACCTCCGGCGGCTTCATGTAGGGGGTGACGTAGAAGACGCAGTCGGCGGGGTCCGCCGGGAACTGCTCCTCGCCGTCCCACTGTCGGTACTGGAAGGAAGCGGGCAGGCCTTCGATCTCCCGGGCCGGAAAGGGAAGCCAGACGTCCGCGGTCGTTGAGGTCATGATCACGAGGCTATGCGAAGGCATCGCGATCAAGCCGTTAGTTTGGGTCCGGGAGACGGAGGGGGACGCGGGCGTGGAGCGCAGGTCAATCGGGGCGTCGGCGCTGACGGTGGGCGCGATCGGGCTCGGCTGCATGCCGATGAGCTGGGCGTACGCGGCCTCCCGGCGGCAGGGCACGGAGTCGCTGCGGACCGTGCACACGGCACTGGACCTGGGGGCGAACCTGCTGGACACGGCCGACATGTACGGGCCGTTCACCAATGAGCTGCTGGTCGGCCGGGCCCTGCGGGGGCGGCGCGCGCAGGCGTTCGTGTCGACCAAGGTCGGGCTGATGGTGGGCGACCAGCACGTGGTGGCCAACGGGCGGCCGAGCCATGTGCGGCGGGCCTGCGACGCGTCGCTGCGGCGGCTGCAGACCGATGTGATCGACCTCTACCAGCTGCACCGGGTGGATCCGGAGGTGCCGGTCGAGGAGACCTGGGGCGCGATGGCGGAACTGGTGGGCGCGGGGAAGGTGCGGGCCCTGGGGTTCTGCGCGGTGGGCGCGGGCGCCGGGCCCGGTGCGGGGCGGCGCGGGGACCGGGCGTACGGGGTGACGCTGCGGCACCTGGAGCGGGCGCAGCAGGTGTTCCCGGTGAGCGCGGTGCAGGCGGAACTGTCGGTGTGGTCGCCGCAGGCGGCGTGGCAGCTGCTGCCGTGGTGCGCGGCGCGTGGCGTGGGGTTCCTGGCGGCGATGCCGCTGGGCAGCGGGTTCCTGACCGGGACGCTCACGCCGGGCCAGGGGTTCGAGGAGAGCGACGCGCGGGCCCGGCACCCGCGGTTCACCGCCGAGGCGATGGCCTCCAACCAGGTGCTGGTGGCGGGCCTGCGCCGGGTGGCGAAACGTCACGGCGACGGGGTGACGGCCGCCCAGGTGGCGCTGGCCTGGGTGCTGGCCCAGGGGCCGCAGGTGGTGCCGGTGCCGGGAGCCGAGCGGGCGGCGCTGGCCGCGGAGAACGCGGAGGCCGCGGCCGTGCTGCTCACGGCGGCCGACCTGGCCGAGATCGCGGCCCTGCCGGTGGCGGCGGGAGCCTGGGACTGAGGACCGTTCCCCGGTCCCGGCCGGCTCACACCACTCGATCGGGTGTACGAGCGGCGGAACTTCGCGGGCGGCCAGGTCTGTTGAGTCGGGTGTGAGGCGGTATTCGCGGGACCGAAGGGAGCGGGACCATGCGGTACGGACCGATGCGGCTGACGGCGGTGGCACTGGTGGGGTGCGGGGCGCTGCTCGCGACCGGATGCTCGTCGGGGAGCGGGGCGGGCGCCCCGGCCACGGCGACGGGCACGGCCGGGACGAGCCCCGCACGGGGGCCGAGCACACCACCGGGGGCGCCGGCACCGCCGGCGAAGGGCTCGGTCACGGTGACCGGGGAGATCGCCAAAGGGCTGGAGTCGCCGTGGGGCGTGGCCCCGCTGCCCCAGGGGGACCTGCTGGTGGCCTCCCGGGACCGGGGGACGATCAGCAGGGTCGATGCGGCGACGGGCGCGGTGACGCCGATCGGTGAGGTGCCCGGGGTGGCGCCGGGCGGCGAGGGCGGACTGCTGGGCCTCGCGCTCTCGCCCTCGTACGCCTCGGACAAGCTGGTGTACGCCTACTTCACGACGGAGTCCGACAACCGCATCGCCCGGATGCGGTACGACGAGCAGAGACCGCCCGGACAGCAGCTGGGGGCGCCCGACACGGTCTTCCGCGGCATCCCCAAGGGCCTGGTGCACAACGGCGGCCGGATCGCCTTCGGCCCGGACAAGATGCTGTACGTGGGGACCGGTGAGACCGGGGACACGGGCCTGGCGCAGGACAGGGCGTCGCTGGGCGGCAAGATCCTGCGGATGACCCCGGACGGGAAGCCGGTGCACGGCAATCCGGAGGCCGACTCGGTCGTCTACTCCTGGGGGCACCGCAATGTGCAGGGGCTCGCCTGGGACAAGGACAAACGGCTGTGGGCGGCGGAGTTCGGGCAGAACGCCTGGGACGAGCTCAACCTGATCGAGGCCGGCGGCAACTACGGCTGGCCGGCCGCCGAGGGCACGGCGGGCCGCGCCGGGTACAAGGACCCGGTGGCCCAGTGGAAGACCGAGGAGGCCTCCCCCAGCGGGATCGCCTGGGCCGCGGGCTCGGTGTGGATGGCCGGGCTCAGGGGCGAACGACTGTGGCGGATCCCGCTGGACGGGACGAGACCGGTGGCGCAGCCGGAGGCCTTCCTGGACGGCAGGTACGGGCGGCTGCGCACGGTGATCTCCCTCGGCGGGGACAAGCTGCTGCTCGTCACCAGCGAGACGGACCGGCGCGGCAGCCCGGAGGCGGGCGACGACCGGATCCTGACACTGACGGTGACCTGACCCTCTCTCCGCTCTCCCCCGGCGCGCCTTTCCCGCGACGCTAGACGGTCGGGGCGAAGAGCCGGAGGCGGTGGGCGAGGGCGGCCGCCTCGCCGCGGCCCGCGACGCCGAGCTTGGCCAGGATGTTCGAGACGTGCACGCTGGCCGTCTTCGGTGAGATGAAGAGCTCCTCGGCTATCTGACGGTTGCTGAACCCGGCGGCGACCAGGCGCAGTACGTCCCGTTCCCGGCTGGTCAGGCCCAGCTCCTCCACGGGGTCGGTGTGCGCCTCGGGCTCGACCGGCAGGGTGGCGTCCTCGCCGAGCGGCAGGCGGGCCCGCCGGGCGAGCAGCTCCAGGTCCTCGCGCAGCCGGCGCGAGCCCAGTCGGCAGGCGGCCTCGTGGGCGTGGCGCAGCTGCGCCGCGGCCCCGTCCCGGTCGGCGCCGGCGGCCAGCAGGGCCTCGGCGAGCCGGTGGCGGGCACGGGCCAGCAGGTAGGGGCGCTCCAGCGGGCGGATGGCGGCCTCGACGGCACTCCAGTCGTCGACGGTGTCCTCGCCCTCGGCCCGCCGGAGTTCGGCGCGGACGTATTCCGCGTGGGCCTCCCACACCGGGACCGGCGTCGCCAGGGTGCGGGCGGCGGAGCGCAGCGCGCTCACGGCGGCCTCCCGGCCGGCGTCCGCGACCGGCAGGCCCCGGGAGTCGGCCTCCGCGGTGGCGGCGGCCAGCAGCAGCGGCCAGGCGTAGCGGTGGTGACCGAGGGGGAAGCCGTCGGCGATCGCGGCTGCGGTCTCGGCCCGTACGTCGGCGATGCGTCCCTCGCCGGCCGCCACGCCGACGCCCAGGCGGTAGAGCGGGATGCGGTGCTGGGGCTGGGTGTCGTGGGTGCCGAAGTGCTCGTGGGCGGCGGCGAGCCGGGCGGCCGCCTCGGTCAGTTCACCGCGGGCCAGGGCCAGGTAGGCCAGGCGCGCGGAGGCGGAGCCGCGGGGAGCCGCGCTCTGGCCGACGCGCAGGGTGCGCCGGGCCGCGTCGGCGGCCTCGTCCCAGCGGCCGAGGCTGTACAGGCTCTCCGCCATGTTGCCGCTGATCCACGCCTCGGTGTCCAGCAGCCGTGACTTGCTGACCAGTTGTACGCCCTGTTCGGCCAGTTCCACCGCTTCCCGGGACCGGCCCATGCTCTCCAGCTGAGAGGTGAGATTGATATGCGCACGACCCGCGAGCATCGCGTATCCGCGCTCGGTGGCCCGGTTCTTGACCTCGAACATGGCGGCCAGGCCCGCCTGGGGATCGCCGGCGTCGGTGAGCAGGCTGCCCACCGTGACCCGGGCGTTGAGTTCGACCTCCTCCGCCCCGACCATCCGCGCGTACTCGACGGCGCGTTCGGCCGCCGCCAGGTTGTCGGGGCCGGGGTTGTGCAGCATGCCCCAGCCCGCGACGCGCATGAGGACCTCGGCGTGCACGTGGGACGGGGGCAGCCCCCGGACCAGATCCTGGGCGGTGCCCAGTTCCTTCCAGCCGTCGCCGCGGGCCAGGCTGGAGACCAGCCGGGAGCGCTCGGTCCAGAACCAGGCGGCGCGCAGCGGGTCGTGGTCGTCCTCCAGCAGGCGCAGCGCCAGTTTGGTGAACTTCAGGGCGCGTTCGCGCTCCCCGCCGAAGCGGGCGGCGACGGTGGCCTCGGCCAGCATGTCCAGCCGGACCAGCGGGGTGGTCGCCGGGTCGCAGCCGCACGGCGGATACACCTCGGTGTAGTCCACGGGGCGCAGCGCCTGGCGCACCTCCTGCGGCGCGCCGTCCCACAGTTCCATCGCCCGTTCCAGCAGTCGCAGCTGTTCGGAGTAGGCGTGCCGGCGGCGGGCGGCCACCGAGGCGTCGAGGACGGCGGGCAGGGCCTTGGCAGGGTCGTTGGCCCAGTACCAGTAGCTGGCCAGCCGGATGACCCGCTCCTCGGCGCGCACCAGCGAGTCGTCGGCCTCCAGGGCCTCGGCGTAGCGGCGGTTGACGCGGGCGCGCTCGCCGGGCAGCAGGTCGTCGCTGACGGCCTCGCGGACCAGCGAGTGCCGGAAGCGGTAGCCGTCGCCGTCGGGGCTGGCGAGCAGGATGTTGGCGCCGACGGCGGCGCGCAGGGCCTCGATCAGCTCGTCCTCGGTGAGCCGGCAGACGGCCAGGAGCAGCGGGTACTCGACGGTGGAGCCGCCCTCGGCGACGACGCGCACCACCCGCTGGGCGGCCTCGGGCAGCACCTCGACGCGCACGAGCAGCAGGTCGCGCAGGGATTCGGTGAGTCCGGTGCGGCAGCCCCGGTCCAGGGCTGCGACGAGTTCCTCGACGAAGAAGGCGTTGCCGTCGGAGCGGTCGAAGACCGAGTCGACCAGGGACTCCTCGGGCTGGGAGGCGCGGATCCCGGCGAGCTGGCGGCGGACCTCGGCCCGGTTGAAGCGGGCCAGCTCGATCCGCTGGACGGTACGCAGCCGGTCCAGTTCGGCGAGGAGGGGGCGCAGCGGGTGGCGCCGGTGGATGTCGTCCGCGCGGTAGGTGGCGACGATGACGAGGCGGCCGCTGCCCAGGGTGCGCACGAGGTAGGCGAGCAGGTGGCGGGTCGAGGTGTCCGCCCAGTGCAGGTCCTCCAGGACGAGGACCACGGTGCGGTCGGCGGCGAGCCGCTCCAGCAGCCGGGCGGTCAGTTCGAAGAGCCGGGCCGTGCTCTCCTCGTCGTGCGGGCCCCGGGGGGTCTCGCCGAGTTCGGGGAGGATCCGGGCCAGTTCGTCCTCCTGGCCCGCGGCCGCGGCGGCCAGTTCCTCGGGGAGCCCGCGGCGCAGCGCGCGCAGGGCAGTGGAAAACGGGGCGAAGGGAAGTCCCTCCGCCCCTATCTCCACACAGCCGCCGACGGCGACGACGGCTCCGCGCCGGGTGGCCTCGCAGAGGAACTCCTCGGTGAGGCGGGTCTTGCCGACCCCGGCCTCGCCGCCGATGAGGAGGGCCTGAGGCTCCTGGCCGGCGGCGCGGCCCAAGGCGTCGGTGAGTATCGCCAGTTCGTCGGCTCGGCCGACGAACACCGGGCTGACAGATCTGGTCTCCACGCCGCCGAGCATCGCACACGGATCCGGGGCGGCGCCGCCGCTTATCGACACGGCCGTCCTCACGCGGTGGGGAGGAAGCG
The DNA here is from genome assembly GCF_055582305.1 of Streptomyces sp. NPDC042102. Classification (NCBI taxonomy): domain Bacteria; kingdom Bacillati; phylum Actinomycetota; class Actinomycetes; order Kitasatosporales; family Streptomycetaceae; genus Streptomyces; species Streptomyces sp. NPDC042102. Next base: position 1,081,818 of record NZ_JBVJDL010000003.1, on the reverse strand, counting down.
GCTCCGGCTCCGCCTCACCCGCCCCTCGCTCTCGTTGCCGCGGGAGCGGCGGGCCCGCTTGGCCTGGCGGACCAGACGGTATTCGGCGGCCTCGCGGAGCAGGTCGGCGCGGCGGCTGGAGGCGATCTCGTGCTCGAACATGTCGTTCTCCCTGGTCGGTTCTCTCGGGCACCTCGTTCGGTGTGATCCAAGATTCGCGTCCCAGAGGGTGCCGGCACATCGGGCTCATGCCGCATCCCGGCGGGGCAGGGGGCCTTAGTCCGGTGGCAGGTGTCCCCATTGCGGACTAAGGCGGCCGGGGCGGAGGGCCTGGGAACCTAAGGGGTCCTCAGGGTTCTAGGGAGCGCTCGGCAGGGGGAGGGCGTAGATGACACCGAAGACCACCAGGCCGAGGACACCGAAGCCGATGCCGGCCCAGGCGACGGCCTTGACCCAGGTGGGGTGGACCCGGCCGGGGGCGCCGAAGGCGGGGCTCAGCAGCACGAAGACGGCGAGCAGCAGGGCGAGCGCGGAGACGACACCGTTGACCAGGGCGGTGAGGTGCCAGGCGTCTCCGTACAGCGCCTCGATCTTGGCCTCGGTGCTGGCGGCCTCCGACGCGTGGATCTGTCCGACGAGGGTCTGGCGCTCGGCGAGGACCCGGGAGACCCAGCTGCCGCTGAGGGCGAGGAGACCGAGGCCGGCCGCGAAGACGGCGCAGGCGGCGGCGCCGACTCCGGTGGGGCTCTGCTCGACGGTCTCGTCGAGTTCGTCCAGCTCGTCCGCGTCGTCGAGTTCGGCCCTGGTGTCCTGGCCGTCCTCGCCGGCCGGCTTCTCGGACCCGGCCGGGGCGGCGGCCTCGGCGTCCGTCGCCGGCTCGGTGCGGGACTCCTCGTCGGCCGGCTGGTCGGCGGGGTTGTCGGTCTTCGTGAGGTTCATGCGGGGCACGGTAGGCGGCCCGCATGAGAGCTTTCTGAGAGACCGGGCCGCCGAGCCGTACGGCCGGCCCCGCGGGGGAAGCGCTAGCGGGAGAGGGCGGCCGGTTCGGTGTCGTGGGCGGCCGGCCGCGGTGCGGGCAGCGCCGTGTGGGCGTCGCGGCCGGGCGGCTCGATGCTGATCCTGGGCAGCCGGCGGTCGAGCCAGCCGGGCAGCCACCAGTTGGCGCCGCCCAGCATGTGCATGAGGGCCGGGACGAGGAGGGTGCGCAGGACGAAGGCGTCGAGGGCGACGGCGACGGCGAGCGCGATGCCGAACATCGCGATGATCCGGTCGCCGCTGAGCACGAAGGCGAGGAAGACGGAGATCATGATGACGGCGGCCGAGTTGATCACGCGGCTGGTCTCGGCGAGGCCGACGCGTACGGCCCGCCGGTTGTCGCCGGTCTCCAGCCACTCCTCGTACATCCGGCTGACCAGGAAGACCTGGTAGTCCATGGACAGTCCGAAGAGCACGGACACCATGATCACCGGGAGGAAGGGTTCGATCGGGCCCGCGCTGCCCAGGCCCAGCGGCTCGGCCCCCCAGCCCCACTGGAAGATCGCGACGACGACACCGAAGGAGGCGGCGACGGCGGCGACGTTCATGACGGCCGCCTTGACCGGGATGCCCAGCGAGCGGAAGGCGAGCAGCAGGAGCACGCAGCCGAGGGTGACGACGACGCCGACGAAGAGCGGCAGCTTGCCGATGATCACCTCGGCGAAGTCGTCGTAGCCGGCGGTCGCCCCGCCGACGTGGACCCGCATCGTGCTGCCCTGCTCGGCGCGCGGGATGACGTCGTGGCGCAGCCGGTCGACGAGTTCGCTGGTGGCCCGGGACTGCGGGGAGGATGCGGGGACCACGGTCAGGACGGCGGTGTCGCCGCCGCGGTTGACGGTCGCGGGGCCGGCGCCGGCGACCCCGGCGGTGCTGCGCAGGCGCTCGCCGAGCCGGTCCAGGGCGACCCGGTCGCCCGGGTCCTGGAGGCGGGCGACGAGCGTGAGCGGGCCGTTGGTGCCGGGCCCGAAGCCCGCGCCGGAGCCGCCGTCCCGGGAGGTGTCGGCGGCCAGCAGGTCGTAGGCCTTGCGCGTGGTGGAGTGCGCGGGGTTGTTGCCCTGGTCGGAGGTGCCCAGGTGGAGGGAGAGGGTGGGCAGGGCGAGGAGCACCATGACGAGGGTGGCGAGGAGGCCGAGCAGCTTGGGGTGGCGTTCGACGAAGGCGGACCAGCGGGCGGCGAACCCGGTGGGCCGCTCGGGCAGCGGGCCCTCCTCGGCGAGCCTGCGGCGTTCGCGGCGGGAGAGGGCGCGCATGCCGATGAAGGACAGGAGGGCGGGGAGCAGGGTCACCGAGGCGGCGACCGTGAGGACCACGGTGAGGCAGGCGGCCAGCGCCACGCCGTCCAGGAAGTCCAGCCGCAGCACCAGCATGCCGAGCAGGGCGATGCAGACCGTCGCGCCGGCGAAGACGACGGCGCGGCCGGTGGTGGCGACGGCGTTCCGGGCGGCGTCCTCGACCGTCAGGCCCTGTGTGAGGCCGGTGCGGTGCCGGGTGACGATGAACAGCGCGTAGTCGATGCCCACGCCGAGGCCGATGAGCGTGCCGAGCATGGGCGCGAAGTCGGCGACCGGCATGGCGTGGCCGAGCAGCGTGATGCCGGCGTACGCGGTGCCCACGCTGACCAGGGCGGTGGCGATCGGCAGCAGGCTCGCGGCGAGCGAGCCGAAGGCGAGGAAGAGGACGACGGCGGCCACGACCACGCCGATGGCCTCGGCGAGGTGGGCGCCGGGCGCCTCGGTGAGGCCGATGGCGCGCCCGCCGAGTTCGACCTGGAGGCCGCCCTGCTCGGTGCCGGCGTTCTTGGCGGCGTCGACGACCGCCCGGGCCTGCGCCCTGGGCACGGCGTCGGCCGGCCGGTCGAAGGTGACGACGGCGTACGCGGTGCGTCCGTCGCCGCTGATCCGGTCGGCGCCCTCGGGGCCGTAGGGGCTGACGACCGAGGCGACGCCGGGAAGTCCGGCGATGGTGTCCAGGGCCCGGCTCATGCGCTGCTCCACCGCGGGGGTGCGGGCGCTCTCGTGGGCGGGGGTGCGCCACACGACGGTGCCGCTGTCGCCGCCCTGCCCGGGGAAGCCCTCGCGCAGGAGCGCGTGCGCCCGGCCGGACTCGGTGCCGGGGACCTCGTAGTCGTTGGAGAACGCGGTGCCGGCCGTGGCGGCCGCGGCGGCGGTCGCGCCGAGGGCGAGCAGCCAGATCAGGACGGCGACGAGACGGTGCCGCAGGCACCACCGTGCGATTGCTGCCAACGGACGAGCTCCCTGGTGGTTCGGATCTTCACCGGGATACGGCCCGACGCAAAGAACGCATGAACGCTTGACCGGCGCCTGAGGGGGGTCGCCCCGGGACGGTCCACAGGGCCACCTTTGCAGCGTTTCGTGATCGTTGGCCCGTTTCGTGGGCACCGTCACAGGCCATCGGGCCGCGTGAGGACCTTCGGCCCCGACCGACGTCACCCCGGCGGCGCCGTCACAGGTGGTCGACGCGGTAGCCGGGGACGGAGGGCCAGCGGACCGTGAGGACCACGGCCTCCTCCTCCGCCTCCCAGGAATGGTCCACTCCGCGTCCCCAGATCACGTAGTCGCCCTGCTCGGCGAGGACGACGTCGCGGCCCGGGAACTCCATCCGGAAGCGGCCGCTGATCAGCACCAGCAGCGCGGTGCGGTCCTCGCCGCGCACCCACTGCGCGCGCCGCTCCCCCTTGGGGTGGACGCCCCACTTGATCTCGACGTCCTTGCTGTGCCGGGGATCGTCCGGCTCCTTGAAGTGGCCGAGCAGCCAGCCGCGGTCGACGGCGGCCTCGGGACCGGCCTTGCCGACGTACACGCCGTCGCTCGCGCCGGGGGAGGCGCCGGTGGTCGCGTTCTCGTTCATACGGCGGCAGATTAATGCAGTTGCGGCGCCGCACGACGCCTGCTGAGCTGCGGCAATGACAGATGCAGTGAACGTACGGGACGTGTACGACGCCCAGGAGCGCCGAGGAGCCGTCGCGGACGCGCCGGGGGCCCTGGTCGAACGGGTGGGGGACGTCGTACGGCAGACCGCGCTCGCCGACGGCTGGAACGGCGTGCTCTGGTCGCGGCTGACGGCGGACACGGCGGACGCCGAGATCGCGGCGCAGGTGGCGCACTTCGCGGGGGCGGGGGCCGAGGACTTCGAGTGGAAGCTGTACGACCACGACGGCCCGGCGGACCTCGCCGCCCGGCTGACGGCGGCCGGGTTCGTCCCGGAGCCGCCGGAGACCCTGATGGTGGCGCGGGTGGCGGAGGTGGCGGCGGAGCCGGTCGTACCGGAGGGGATCACGCTGGTTCCGGTCACGGACGAGGCGGGCGTGGACCTGATGATGGAGGTCCACCGCCAGGCGTTCGAGGTGACGCGGCCGCGTATCCGGGCCCAGCTGCTGACCCGTCTGACCGAGGCCCCCGAGACGATCACGGCCGTCGTGGCGATGGCGGGCGACCGCCCGGTGAGCGCGGCCCGGATGGAGATGCGCGCGGGCAGCTCGTTCGCGGGCCTGTGGGGCGGTGGCACCGTCCGGGAGTGGCGGGGCCGGGGCATCTACCGGTCGCTGATCTCGCACCGGGCGCGCGAGGCGGCCGCCCGGGGCATCCCGTACCTGCAGGTGGACGCCTCCGACAACAGCCGGCCGATCCTGGAGCGGCTGGGCTTCGAGGTCCTGGGCGTCACGACGCCGTACGTGTGGTCCGCGGGCCGGTAAGGGGATACGGAGGGTGCTGCTGGCCTGGATAGCGGAGATCGGGGACGCGCCGGTCGTACTGGATCCCGCCGACCGGTTGGCCGAGGCCGCCAACACCTGGTGGCTGAGCGCGGACCTGGCGGACCGGGGGTCCCGGTCCGTCCGCGAGGTGGTGACCGCCTTCGAGCGCACGGCGGGGGCGGTGCGGGCCCGGGTGCGGGAGCAGGGCTTCCGGGGGCCCGCGACGTTCTACGTGTGGCACGACGAACAGGCCGGCCAGCTGCGCTGCTCGACCCGCTCGGTCGGCGCGGAGGCGCTGCCGTTCAGCGCCCCGTACACGGCCACGGACGATCTCGGGCCCATCGTCGAAGCGTTCCTCGGGGGCGGGGCCGAGGGCAGGGCAGCCGAGGACAGGGACGCGGACAAGGCCGCGGGCGCGGGCGGGGCGGGGGACGGCGACGGCCGCGGGCCGCGCCGCCGCCGCGGACCCTTCCCGGTCTGGGTCAGCCGGGTCGGGTGAGGCAGGATCGGCGCATGGACGAACGCATCGGACCACCGCTGACCGGCGACGAGCGAGCGACCCTGCGCGGGTTCCTCGACTACCACCGCGCCACGCTCGCCATGAAGTGCGAGGGACTGACGGACGAACAGCTGCGGCGACGATCGATGCCGCCGTCGACGCTGTCCCTGCTGGGCCTGGTCCGGCACATGGCCGAGGTCGAACGCCAGTGGTTCCGCCGGGTCATCGGCGGCGAGGTGGACCTGCCGCACGTCTGGTCCGACACCCACGACTTCCAGGCGGCGTACGACGCTTCGGAATCGACCCGCGCGCAGGCCTTCCCGGCCTGGGAGGCGGAGGTCGCCCACGCCCGCCGCATCGAGGAGGCGGCGCCGTCGCTGGAGGTGACGGCGTACGTCCCGAAGTGGGAGGCGGACGTCTCGCTGCGCCTGGTGATGCTGCACCTGATCCACGAGTACGCCCGCCACAACGGCCACGCCGACTTCCTGCGCGAGGGCATCGACGGCGTGGTGGGTGCCTGAGGAGGTGTTCCGGTGGGGCCGCCCCCGGGACGGGGCGGCCCCACCGGAACATCCCCGGGGTCTAGGCCGCGCGCCAGTACCCCAGCGCGTTCACCCGCTGCTTGGGCAGGGCCAGGTCCTTGCGCAGGTACGACGTCAGCGTGCGCGTCGTCGCCGCGTCGCAGGCCAGCCAGACGTACGCCGACGCCGGGTCCGTGACCAGGGCCGGCAGCTGGGCCTTGACCTCCTCGACCAGGGCCGCGCCGCCGCCGGTGCGGCCGACGCGGCGGATGTCGTGGCGCGCGCCGTCGCTGCGCAGCGGAAGGTCGGCGTCCGAGTCGTGCTGGGTCTCGAACCAGATCGTCGCCGGGGTCTCGGGGTAGGCGTCCAGCAGCGAGTTGATGGCCGGCAGCGACGCCGGGTCACCGATCACCAGCAGCCGCTCGGGCGTCGGCGCGGGCGCCGTGAAGCCCGTCCCCTGGACGGTGGCCTCGATCGTGTCGCCCACCTCGGCGCCCCGCGCCCAGTTGCTCGCGACCCCGTCGTGCAGCGCGAACTCCAGGGAGAAGGTGCCGGCGGCCGGGTCCGGGTCGACGAGGGTGTAGGCGCGCTGGTGCGGCTTGCCGTCGTCCTCGAACCACAGGCGCACCCACATCGTCGGGTGCAGCGAGTCCCCCGCCGCCGCCAGCAGACCACCGTCCTCCAGGTGCACGCGACGGTAGTTCTCCGTCACGTCCTCCGCGCCCGTCACCGTGAACGTGAAGTCCTTGCCCCGCAGCAGTTTGAGGACCACGCCCTCCCAGCCCTTGACCGCGGCCATGTCCACCCCTTTCCCATCAACCTCTATAGTTAGGCCAGCCTAACCTAATGCACCTGGGGAGCAGTGTGACCAGCACAGTCAACGATGCGCGTACCGCGGAGCACGAGGTCTACCGGGACGCCTGGGGCGTCCCCCATCTTCGCGCATCCGGCCACCTGCCGCTCTCGTACGCCCAGGGCCGGACCACCGCCCGGGACCGGGCCTGGCAGTTGGAGGTGGAGCGGCACCGCTCGCAGGGCTCCACCGCCGCCTTCCTCGGCCCCGACGCCGTGGCATGGGACCGCTTCGCCCGCCAGGTACGCCTCGACGACACCGCCCGCCGCTGCTTCGAGGCGCTCGACGCCGACACCGCGGCCTGGGTGCGGGCGTACGTCGACGGGGTCAACGACGGGCTCACCGCCGGCGCCGCGCGTGACGCGCGCTTCGCCGCCGCGGGGCTCGTGCCCACCCCCTGGGAGCCGTGGGTGCCGCTGGGCATCTGGCTCTCGACCCACATCCTCTTCGCCGGCTTCCCGACGAAGCTGTGGCGCGACCGGGTCGCCGACGCCCTCGGCGACGAGGCCATCACCCTCTTCGCCACCGACGGCCCGGGCACCTCCGGCAGCAACGGCTGGCTGGTCCCCGGCGACCGGACGGCCACCGGTTCGGCGATCATCGCGGGCGACCCGCACCGGTTCATCGAGGACCCGGGCGTGTACCAGCAGATCCGGCTGGCCTGCCCCGAGTACGACGTCGTCGGCCTCGCCGTCCCCGGCGTCCCGGGCCTGGCGCACTTCGGCCACACCGGCACCGCCGCCTGGGCGATCACCAACGCGATGGCCGACTACCAGGACCTGTACGTCGAGCGGATCCGCCGGGACGAGGCCACGGACGGGACGGACGGGACGGGCGGGACCACCGCCCTCGGTCCCGACGGCCACTGGCACCCGGTCCGCCGCCACACCGAGACCATCGCGGTCGCCGGCGCCGACGACGTCACCGTCGAGGTCCTGGAGACCGACCGCGGCCCGGTCATCATCGACACCCCTGAGCGGACCATCAGCCTCCGCTACCCGCCCCGGGTCCGCTCCGAGCTCGGTTTCGCCGTCCTGCCCGCCCTGCTGCGCGCCCGTACCGTCGCCGACGTCGACCGGGCCGTCGACGGCTGGGCCGAGCCGGTCAACGTCGTCCACGCCGCCGACACCGAGGGCGGCCTCCTGCACCGGGTCGCGGGCGCCGTCCCCGAACGCGACCGCACCAACCGGCTGCGCCCGGTGCCCGCCTGGGAGGAGCGGTACGCCTGGCAGGGCTGGGCGCCGACCCCCACGGAGCCGGTACAGGGCTTCGCCGTCATGGCCAACGCCCGCGGCATCGCCTCCCCGCTGGGCGTGGAGTTCGCGCCCCCGCACCGCGCCAACCGGATCCGCGCGCTGCTCAGCGGCTCCGCGGACTGGACGCCCCAGCGGATGGCGGAGGTCCACACCGACACCCATCTGGCCTCCGCCGAGCCGGTCCTGGCCCTCCTGGCCACCCTCGACGGCCTCTCCCCCGCCGCCTCCGCGCTGCGCACCCGGCTGCTGGCCTGGGACCGCCGCATGGACGCCGACAGCACCGACGCCGCCGCGTTCGCCGCCCTGCGCACCGCGCTCGCCCGCCGCCTGGCCGCCGACCCGGCCTTCGCGGCGCTCGGCGACGCGCCCACCGGCCCCGAGGTGTTCCACCCCTGGCTCTACCTGCTGCCGCGCGTCGGCTACGCCATCGAGGGCCTGCTCACCACCGCGCTGCTACCCGGCCTGGACCGCGCGGCCCATCTGCGGGCGGCTCTGGAGGACGTCGCCGGGGACGCGCACGACACCCCGTGGGCGGAGCTCCACCGGCTGGCCCCCTGGCAGGCGGTCCCCGACCCCGACGCCACCTGGCCGGGGCTGGCGGGCGACCACGACTGCGTGAACGCCTCCTCCTCCGTGCCCGGGGTCACCGACCTCTGCGCCCGCGGCTCGGCCGCCCGGTACGTCTGGGACCTGGCCCGCCGCGAGGACAGCCTGTGGGTGGTCCCGCTCGGCGCGGACGGCGTCACCGGCACCCCGCACCACCACGATCAGCTCCCGCTCTGGACGCGGGGCGACCTCGTCCCCGTGGTCACCGACTGGACCGAGCTCACCAAGGAGTCGATATGACCGCCCCCGTGTCCGCCAGGACGCCGGTCCACAGCCAGCACGTCGACGGCTTCGGCACCGTCACCCTCACCCCCCTCGACCCGGCGGTCGACGCGCCCCTGCTGCACGGCTGGGTCAGCCAGGAGCGGGCCCGCTTCTGGGGGATGAACGGCGCGAGCCGGGAACTCGTGCGCGAGATCTACGAGGACGTCGACCGGCGCACCACCCACCACGCCTACCTGGTACGGCTCGACGGCGAACCGGCCGCGCTCTTCCAGACGTACGACTGCGCCGAGGACCGGGTCTGCGAGGTCTACGAGGTCCGCCCCGGCGACATCGGCGCCCATCTGTTCATCGCGCCCTGCGAGGGGGAGCCGCGGCCCGGCTTCAGCGGCGCGCTGATGGAGGTGTTCATCGGCTACGTCTTCTCCCTGCCGGGCACCCGCCGGGTGGTCGCCGAACCGGACGCCGCCAACGCCAAGGCCATCGCCCGGCTGGAGCGCTCCGGCTTCGTCCTCGGCCCGGAGGTCGTCCTCCCCGAGATCGACCTGCCCGAGGTCCAGCTGCCGGCCAAGCGCGCCCGCCTGGCCTTCCTCGACGCCCCGGGGGCCGCGGCCGGAAGCCGCTGAACACGGCTGCCCCGTCCGGCCGGAGGGTTCCGGCGGGACGGGGCCGTCGCGGGTGCGCCCGTGTCGTGCGTACGGGCGCGGGGCGCCGTCAGACGGCGTGCAGGTGCCGCGGGGCCGGGAGGACGGCGGGGCGGTCGAGGAAGGCGAGCACCGCCCGCTTCTCGGGCAGGTACACCTCCGGCAGGTCGATCTCGGGCAGGGCGATCTCCCCGTGCGCGACGAAGCCGAGGCGGTTCAGCAGCGCGAGGGCCTTGTCGTTGCGGGCGTCGGGCTCACCGACGGCGCGCAGGACGGCCGGGTCGCGGAAGGTGAAGCGGATCAGGGACCCGGTCAGGGTGCGGCTGAACCCCGGACGCGGCCGCCCGGCGATCGGGGCCAGCATCAGGTGGACACCGATGTCGCCCTCCCGGACCTCGTAGCACTCGCTGACGCGGTCCTCGGCCGGCTGGTACGTCTGGAAGAGCGCCACCGGCTCGCCGTCGAGCCGCACCATGAAGGCGTGGTGGGTGTCGCGGCGGTCCACGTCCTCGTAGATCTCCTGGACCAGTTCACGGCTGGCGCCGTTCATGCCCCAGAACTCCGCCCGCTCCTCGACGACCCAGGCGTGCAGCACGGCGGAGTCCGTGGCGGGGTCGACGGGGGTGAAGCGGAGGGTGCCGAAACCTTCGACGGTCTCGGTGAACACGTCCGCCCGCGGGGAAACGAGGTCGGTGGAGTCGGGTCTCATACGCTTCTGCACTCCTCAACTTAGGTATGGCTTGCCTAACTATAGAGCCTCGTGGGCTCTTTCCGGCCACACGTCACGTGCATTCAGGCCGGTTCCGGGTTCCCGGGCAGCACAGCGGCCCCGCACCACCCGTCGGGCGGTGCGGGGCCGCGAGCAGGAGCCGCCGGCGTTACTCCGAGACGCCCAGCTTCTCCAGGATGAGCTCCTTGACGCGGGCCGCGTCGGCCTGGCCGCGCGTGGTCTTCATGACCGCGCCGACCAGCGCGCCGACCGCGGCCACCTTGCCGCCGCGGATCTTGTCCGCGATGGCGGCGTTGCCCGCGATGGCCTCGTCCACGGCCGCGCCCAGCGCGCCCTCGTCCGAGACGACCTTCAGACCGCGCTTGTCGACGACCTCGTCCGGGGTGCCCTCGCCCGCGAGGACGCCCTCCAGGACCTGGCGCGCCAGCTTGTCGTTGAGCGAGCCCTCCGCGACCAGGGCCGCGACCCGGGCGACCTGCGCCGGGGTGATGCCCAGCTCGTCCAGGCCCTTGCCCTGCTCGTTGGCGCTGCGCGCCAGCTCGCCCATCCACCACTTGCGGGCGGCCGCCGTGTCGGCGCCCTCCTCGATCGTGGCGACGATGAGGTCGACGGCGCCCGCGTTGAGGATCGACTGCATGTCGTGCTCGCCGACGCCCCACTCCTCGCGGAGGCGGTTGCGGCGCACGCGCGGCATCTCGGGCAGGGCGGCGCGCAGCTCCTCGACCCACGCGCGCGCGGGGGCGACGGGGACCAGGTCGGGCTCCGGGAAGTACCGGTAGTCCTCGGCGTTGTCCTTGATGCGGCCGGAGGTGGTGGAGCCGTCGTCCTCGTGGAAGTGACGGGTCTCCTGCACGATCGTGCCGCCGGACTGCAGGACGGCCGCGTGGCGCTGGATCTCGAAGCGGGCGGCACGCTCGACCGAACGCAGCGAGTTGACGTTCTTGGTCTCGCTGCGGGTGCCGAACGTCTTCGTGCCGTGCGGGCGCAGCGACAGGTTCACGTCGCAGCGCATCTGGCCCTTGTCCATCCGGGCCTCGGACACACCGAGGGCCCTGATGACCTCGCGCAGCTCGGCGACGTACGCCTTGGCGACCTCGGGGGCCCGCTCGCCCGCGCCCTCGATCGGCTTGGTGACGATCTCGATGAGCGGGATGCCGGCGCGGTTGTAGTCCAGCAGGGAGTGGGACGCGCCGTGGATACGGCCGGTGGCGCCGCCGACGTGGGTCGACTTGCCGGTGTCCTCCTCCATGTGGGCGCGCTCGATCTCGACGCGGAAGACCTCGCCGTCCTCCAGTTGGACGTCCAGGTAGCCGTTGAAGGCGATCGGCTCGTCGTACTGGGAGGTCTGGAAGTTCTTCGGCATGTCCGGATAGAAGTAGTTCTTCCGGGCGAAGCGGCACCACTCGGCGATCTCGCAGTTCAGCGCGAGACCGATCTTGATGGCCGACTCGACGCCGATCGCGTTGACGACCGGGAGCGAGCCGGGCAGACCGAGACAGGTGGGGCAGGTCTGCGAGTTGGGCTCGGCGCCCAGCTCGGTGGAGCAGCCGCAGAACATCTTGGTCCGGGTACCGAGCTCGACATGGACCTCGAGGCCCATGACGGGGTCGTACGTCGCGAGAGCCGCGTCGTACGACAGGAGTTCAGTGACGGTCACGGTGAAACTTTCCCTCTCAGCCCAGCAGGACGTCGTCGTCGCCCAGGCGCTTCAGCTCGCGGTACAGGATCGCGAGGCCGGTGACGATGGCGGCGGCGGACACAACGGCGTCGACCAGCTGCAGCGTGTCGTGCTCCGTGCGGGCCTTGCGGGCCTGCTTGATCACGCTGATGGCACCGAACGCGGTGGTGCCGATCGACAGGTAGGTACCGGACTTGGACTTCTTGAAGCCCTTGGCCTTGGACAGTGCGCTCACAGCGACGGTGCCTCCTCGAGCAGCGGGTGACCCCAGCGGGCGACGAAGGCGGCCTCGACGGCCGCACCGACCTTGTACAGGCGGTCGTCCTTCATCGCCGGGGCGATGATCTGCAGACCGACCGGCAGGCCGTCCTCCGGGGCCAGGCCGCAGGGCAGCGACATGGCGGAGTTGCCGGCCAGGTTGGTCGGGATGGTGCACAGGTCCGCGAGGTACATCGCCATCGGGTCGTCGGCGCGCTCGCCGATCGGGAAGGCGGTGGTGGGCGTCGTCGGGGAGACGATGACGTCGACCTGCTCGAAGGCCTTCTCGAAGTCCTTCGTGATGAGCGTGCGGACCTTCTGGGCGGAGCCGTAGTACGCGTCGTAGTAGCCGGAGCTGAGCGCGTACGTGCCGAGGATGATGCGGCGCTTGACCTCGTCGCCGAAGCCGGCCTCACGGGTCAGGGCGGTGACGTCCTCGGCGGACTTGGTGCCGTCGTCGCCGACGCGCAGGCCGTAGCGCATGGCGTCGAACCGGGCCAGGTTCGAGGAGCACTCGGACGGCGCGATCAGGTAGTACGCGGCGAGCGCCAGGTCGAAGGACGGGCAGTCCAGCTCGACGATCTCGGCGCCCAGCTCCTTGAGGAGCTCGACGGACTCGTCGAAGCGCTGCACGACGCCGGCCTGGTAGCCCTCACCGCGGAACTGCTTGACCACACCGACGCGCATGCCGGCGACCGAGCCGTTGCGGGCGGCCTCGACGACCGGCGGGACCGGGGCGTCGATGGAGGTGGAGTCCAGCGGGTCGTGGCCGCCGATGACCTCGTGCAGCAGGGCCGCGTCCAGGACCGTACGGGCGCACGGGCCGCCCTGGTCGAGGCTGGAGGAGAAGGCCACCATGCCGTAGCGGGAGACACCGCCGTAGGTGGGCTTCACGCCGACGGTCGCGGTGACGGCGGCGGGCTGGCGGATGGAACCGCCGGTGTCCGTGCCGATGGCGAGGGGGGCCTCGTACGCGGCGAGGGCCGCGGAGGAACCGCCGCCGGAGCCGCCGGGGATCCGGGTGAGGTCCCAGGGGTTGCCGGTGGGGCCGTAGGCGCTGTTCTCGGTGGAGGACCCCATGGCGAACTCGTCCATGTTGGTCTTGCCGAGGATGACGACGTCGGCCTCCTTGAGCTTGCGCGTCAGGGTGGCGTCGTACGGCGGGATCCAGCCCTCGAGGATCTTCGATCCGACGGTGGTGGGGATGCCCTTGGTGGTGAAGATGTCCTTCAGCGCGAGCGGTACGCCGGCCAGCGGGCCGAGCTTCTCGCCGGCGGCGCGCTTGGCGTCCACGGCGCGCGCCTGGGCGAGCGCGCCCTCGCGGTCCACGTGCAGGAAGGCGTGGACCTTCTCGTCCACGGCCTCGATGCGGGCCAGGTGGGCCTCGGTGACCTCGACGGCCGTGAGCTCGCCGGAGGCGATCTTCTCGGCGATCTCGGCGGCGGTGAGCTTGATGATGTTGCTCATGGTGATTAGTCCTCCCCCAGGATCTGCGGCACCTTGAAACGCTGCTGCTCCTGTGCCGGGGCGCCGGAGAGCGCCTGCTCGGGGGTGAGCGACGGTCGGACCTCGTCCGCGCGCATGACGTTGGTCAGCGGCAGCGGGTGGGAGGTCGGCGGGACGTCTTGGTCGGCGACCTCGGCGACGCGGGCGACCGCGCCGATGATGTCGTCGAGCTGTCCGGCGAAGTGCACGAGCTCTTCGTCGGCGAGTTCCAGACGCGCCAGCCGAGCGAGGTGGGCGACCTCCTCGCGCGTGATGCCAGGCATGCAGCGATCCTCTGGGGGTGGTGAGTGTGTAGTTTCGGGCCCAATCCTAGGGGGCTGGCCCCACGCACCACGAAACGGATAACACCCCCGGGCCCTGTCCGGGGCCCCGGGGGGAGGGGAGCTCTACGTCACCGGGGCGTCGGCTTCGGCCGCCGCCAGGTCCGCCGGGCGGCGCCAGCCGCGTTCGCCGCGGGCCAGGAGCCAGGCGGTGGCCTCCTGCGGCGGCATCGCGGCGGCGACCAGCCAGCCCTGGACGGCGTCGCAGCCCAGGTCGCGCAGGCGCTCCCAGGTCTCGTCGTCCTCCACGCCCTCGGCGACGACCAGCAGGCCGAGGGAGTGGGCCAGGTCGACGGTGCAGCGGACGATCTCCGCGTCCTGCGCGTCCACCGCCAGCCGGGCCACGAACGAGCGGTCGATCTTCAGCTCGCTGACCGGCAGCCGCCGCAGGTGCACCAGGGAGGAGTAGCCCGTGCCGAAGTCGTCCAGGGACATCTTCACGCCGTGGCCCGTCAGGCCCGCCATGGTGTCGGCCGCCCGCTGCGGGTCCTCCAGCAGCACGTGTTCCGTTATCTCCAGCTGCAGGCCGCTCGCCGGGACCCCGTGCCGGGCCAGCCGCGCGGCGACCGCGCCCGCGAACCCGGGGGTGTGCACGTCGCGCGGCGAGACGTTCACGGCGACCGGCACCTTCAGGCCCTGCGCGCGCCACCGCGCGACCTGGGCCAGGGCGGTCTCGAGGACGTACTCGGTCAGGTGGGGCATCAGGCCGGAGGTCTCGGCGATCGCGATGAACTCGTCCGGCGAGACCCGCCCCCGCTCCGGGTGGACCCAGCGGACCAGGGCCTCCAGTCCCGCCACGTGTCCGTCGAAGCGCACCTTCGGCTGGTAGTGGAGCTCGACCTCGCCCGCGTCGAGCGCCCGCCGCAGGTCGCCGAGGAGCCCCAGCCGGTCGGGGGTGTTGCTGTCGCGCTTGGACTCGTAGACCTCGACGCCCGTGCGGTCCCGCTTCGCCTGGTACATGGCGACGTCGGCCCGCCGCAGCAGGCCCTCCGCGTCCAGGGCGTGGTCGGGGTAGACCGCCAGGCCCGCGCTGGCCTCCAGGACCAGGGTGAGTCCGTCGAGGTCGAGGGGGGAGCTGAGCTCGGCCACCAGGTTGCGGGCCACCCGCTGGGCGCTGGTCTGCGAGTCGGCGACGGGCAGCAGGACGGCGAACTCGTCGCCGCCGAGCCGGGCGGCCTCGGCGTCCTCGGGCAGGGCCTGGCGCAGCCGGTCGGCGATCTGGAGCAGCAGGCGGTCGCCCGCCAGATGGCCCAGCGTGTCGTTGACGGCGCGGAACCGGTCCAGGTCGATCAGCACAAGAGCTGACCGGGTGCCCAAACGTTCAGCCTCGTCCAGCGCGGTCCACGCCCGCTCCAGCAGCCACTGCCGGTTCGGCAGTCCGGTCAGCGGGTCGCGCAGCTGTTCCTCGGCCCGCGCCCGGGCGATCCACAGCGTGGAGTCGAGGGCGATGAGGGGGACGGCGAACAGCGGCAGCAGGACGGGCACGGTGACGGCGACGACGCAGATCAGGGGGGCGATGCCCAGCAGGGCGACGGCGACCAGGCCCTGCCGCAGCAGGGCCGTGCGGGCCACCGTCGGCAGTCCGCCGCCCCGCGGGGACAGCGCCAGCCACAGCAGCACCCGGGTGACCGCGAGGTACGTGACCGCCACCAGCGCGACCTGGGGGGCCGCCTCCAGCGTCCAGCCGGTCGGCCTCCAGGGGGTCTCCACCGAGGGGTTCTCGCCGAGCGCGGCGAGCAGCAGCGCCGCCGCTCCGATGCCGAGGATGTCGACGGAGCCGTGCAGCAGCCCCTGTCGCCAGCGGTGCCGGCGGGCGGCCCCGACCAGGGAGACCACCGCCAGCGAGACCAGGCCGGCGGGCAGCCAGCCGTACAGGAGCAGAACCCCGAGGGTGAGGGCGGCGCCCGAGCCGGTGCCGCCCCACCAGCGGTCGCGGCCGAGCGCGACGAGGTGGCCGACGATGATGCCGGTGAGCAGGGCCAGCGCCCAGCCCACGCTGCCGCCGGGGAACAGGGCCTGACGCTCGCTCAGTGCGCGGACGAGGCCGAGGGCGAGGACGAGGACGGACAGGCCCACGACAACCAGGGGCAGCACGGGGCGCGGTCCCGCTCCCTGCGCCCCCGTGCCGGTGTCGAGCGGGTGCGTCTGTGGAGCTCTGGTGCCCAGAATCCCGAACCGGCCCGTCCGCCACGACGGAACGTCCCCGCCGACATCAGGTGACGGGTCGGCGCTTTCGGTGGGTTTCATGCCCGTCCCTCTCACAGCCGGCGATGCCGATGTCACGCGATGGCCCCGATGTCATGCCATCACGACTCCGAAGCGCATCACGCAGCCGTGCACGACAGGCGCACCCCTCAACAGTAGGCCGCAGGAGGCTCCCAGGGGCAGCGGTCGGCGGCGGTTGCCCGAATGTGCCCCAGCCATCGTCATCAGTACGGTATCCGCCGAACGGGTGAGTTCGGACCGGGACCCCCCTGTCACCCATCCGATGATCCGACAGCTCACCGCCCTGCGGCTAGCCCCCGGCCGGCCCTTTGCGACCGGGTGCCGCGCCGGGCGTGCGCCCGCCCGTACGGCCGCACGCCACGCATCCGTTCGCCTTCGCTACTCCCCCGCGGGCGCCTTCGGCTCCTCCTCGGCCGCGCCCTCCACCGGAAGGGCGGCCGCGCGCGCCGCGTCCGGGCCCTGCTCCAGCAGGACCTCGAATCCGGCGTCGTCGAGGATGGCCAGCTTCAGCTGCACGGCCTTGTCGTACTTGGAACCGGGGTTGTCGCCGACCACGACGAAGGAGGTCTTCTTGGACACGGAGCCGGTGACCTTCGCGCCGCGGCTCTGCAGGGCGTCCTTGGCGCCGTCCCGGGTGTGGTTCTGCAAAGTGCCGGTGACGACCACGGTCAGCCCCTCCAGCGGGCGCGGGCCGACCTCCTCGCCGGAACCCTCCTCCTCCATCCGGACCCCGGCCGCGCGCCACTTGCGCAGGATCTCCTGGTGCCAGTCGACGGCGAACCATTCCTTGAGCGAGGCGGCGATGATCGCGCCGACGCCCTCAGTGGCGGTGAGCTCCTCCTCGCTGGCCTGCTCGATGCGCTCGATGGACCGGAACTCGCGGGCCAGCGCCTCCGCGGCCACCGGGCCGACATGACGGATCGACAGACCGTTGATGACGCGGGCGAGCGGGCGGTCCTTGGCGGCCTCGATGTTCGCCAGCATGGACAGCGTGTTCTTCTTCGGCTCGCCGTCCTGGTTGGCGAAGACGGTGACGACCTTCTCCTCGCCGGTCTTCGGGTCGCGCTTGGGCAGGCCGCTGTCGGCGTCGCGGACGTACGCCTTGATGGGCAGCAGCTGCTCGACGGTCAGCGCGAACAGGTCGCCCTCGTCGAGCATCGGCGGCCGGGCGGGCTCCAGCGGGTTGGTGAGCGCGGCCGCGGCCACCGCGCCGAAGTTCTCGATGTCCAGGCACTGCCGGCCGGCCAGGTAGAACAGCCGCTCGCGCAACTGCGCCGGGCAGGTCTGGCCGTTGGGGCAGCGCAGGTCGATGTCGCCCTCCTTCATCGCCCGCAGCGGGGTGGCGCACTCCGGGCACTCGGCGGGCATCACGAACTCCCGCTCGGTGCCGTCGCGCAGGTCGACGACCGGGCCGAGGATCTCGGGGATGACGTCGCCCGCCTTGCGCAGCACCACGGTGTCGCCGATGAGCACGCCCTTGGCCTTGACCACCTCCTGGTTGTGCAGGGTGGCGAACTCCACCTCGGAACCGGCCACCTTCACCGGCTCCACCTGCGCGTACGGGGTGACCCGGCCGGTGCGGCCGACGCCGACCTTGATGTCGACGAGCTTGGTGTTGACCTCCTCCGGCGCGTACTTCCAGGCGATGGCCCAGCGCGGGGCGCGCGCGGTGGAGCCGAGCCGGCCCTGCAGCGGGATCTCGTCCAGCTTGACGACCACGCCGTCGATCTCGTGCTCGACGGAGTGCCGCTGGTCACCGAAGTGGCGGATGAACCGGCGGACTTCGTCGAGCGTGGAGACCACCTTGTTGTGCTGGGCGGTGGGCAGGCCCCACCGGCGCAGCAGCTCGTAGGCCTGCGAGAGGCGGTCGATCTCCAGGCCCTCGCGGGCGCCGATGCCGTGCACCACCATGTGCAGCGGGCGGGTGGCGGTGACCTTCGGGTCCTTCTGGCGCAGCGATCCGGCGGCCGCGTTGCGCGGGTTGGCGAAGGGCTTGTCGCCCGCCTCGACGAGGCGGGCGTTGAGCTCCTCGAACTTCTCCATCGGGAAGAAGACCTCGCCGCGGATCTCCACGAGCGCGGGGACGTCCGGCCCCGCCAGCCGGTCGGGGATCTCGGCGATGGTGCGCACGTTGGGCGTGATGTCCTCGCCGGTGCGGCCGTCGCCGCGGGTGGCGGCGCGGGTGAGGCGGCCGTGCTCGTAGGTGAGGTTGACGGCGAGGCCGTCCACCTTGAGCTCGCACAGGTAGTGGTACGCGGCGGTGCCGGTGTCCCGGGCCACCCGCTCGGCCCAGGCCGCCAGCTCCTCGTCGTCGAAGGCGTTGTCGAGCGACATCATGCGCTCGCGGTGCTCGACGGAGGCGAAGTCCGTCTCGTACGCCCCGGCGACCTTCTGGGTGGGCGAATCGGGCGTGCGCAGCTCCGGGTACTGCTCCTCCAGTGCCTCCAGCGAGCGCAGCAGCTGGTCGAACTCGGCGTCGCTGACGACCGGCTGGTCGTTGACGTAGTACCGGAAGCGGTGCTCCTCGACCTGCTCGGCGAGCAGGGCGTGCTGCTCACGCGCCGCCGTCGGTACTGCCGTGTCCTGCTGTTCGGCTGCCATGCCGTGTCCTCCCGTGGCCCGTCCGGTCCGTCACTCAGGGTTGTCGGCGAGCGACTTCGCCGCCCTGACGCAGTGCGCCTGCACCGCGCGGGCGTAGCCGGGCGAAGCGCCCGCCAGTCCGCACGACGGGGTGACCACGACGGACTCCTCCAGAGCCCCCGGGGCCAGCCCCAGCCTGCGCCAAAGCTTCCTGACACCCATGACGCTACCGGCCGGGTCCGACAACGGACCGTCGGTGCCCGCCACCACTCCGGTGAAGAGCTTCGTCCCGCCCTCGACGGCCTCGCCCAGGGCGTCGTCCTCGCGCTCCGTGAGCAGCGAGAAATCGAACGACACGCCCGTGACGCCGGCCCGGCGCAGCAGGGCGAAGGGGACGGCGGGCGCGCAGGAGTGCACGATCACGTCCCCGTCGTGGACGGCGAACAGCTCGCGCAGGGCGGCCTCCACGACCTGGCGGTCCACGGCCCGGTAGGTGCGGTAGCCGCTGGCGGTCCGCACCCGCCCGCTGAGCACGGCGGTCAGCGACGGCTCGTCGAACTGGAGCACGACCTCGGCGCCGGGGATCCGTTTGCGCACGTCGGCCAGGTGCGCGCGCAGTCCCTCGGCGAGCGATCCGGCCAGGTCCCGGCAGGCGCCGGGGTCCTGGAGCAGTGCCTCGCCGCCGCGCAGCTCCAGGGCGGCGGCGAGCGTCCACGGGCCGACGGCCTGGACCTTCAGCTTCCCCTCGTACCCCTGGGTGAACTCCTCCAGCGCGTCGAGGTCCTCCCCGAGCCAGGAGCGGGCCCGCTTGGTGTCGCGGCCCGGCCGGTCGCTGATCCGCCAGCCGCTGGGCTCCACGTGCGCGTACATGTCGACGAGCAGGCCGAGCGAGCGGCCGATCATGTCGGCGCCGGGGCCGCGGGCGGGCAGCTCGGGCAGGTACGGGAAGTCCTCGAAGGTGCCGGTGACGACCTTCGCGGCCTCCCGGGCGTCACCGCCGGGCAGGGAGCCGACTCCGGTCGCGGTCATCGGCCCGGCCGCACGGTCAGGTCGTTGACCTCGGCGTCGCGCGGCAGGTCGACGGCCATCAGGACGGTCGTGGCGACGGAGGCGGGGTCGATCCAGGCGGCGGGGTCGTACTGCTTGCCCTCCTGGGAGTGGACCTTGGCCTGCATGGGGGTGGCGGTACGGCCGGGGTAGACGGACGTCACGCGGATCCCGTTCGGCTTCTCCTCCGCCCGCAGGGAGTCGGCCAGGGCCTTGAGGCCGTGCTTGGAGGCGGCGTACGCGCCCCACTCGGCGTGGGCGGTCAGGCCGGCGCCGGAGTTGACGAAGACGACCTGGCCCTGGGCGGCGCGCAGCGAGGGCAGCAGCAGCCGGGTGATCTCGGCGGGCGCGATCAGGTTCACGTTGAGCTGCTGGTGCCAGGTCCTGGGGCGCAGTTCGCCGACGGGACCGAGGTCGACGATCCCGGCGACGTGCAGCAGGGAGTCGAGCCGGTCGGGCAGCGCCTGGTGGGAGAAGGCCCAGGAGATCCGGTCGGGGTCGGCGAGGTCGGCGACGAGCGCGCGCGAACCGGGGTAGCGGGAGGTGAGCTCCTTGCCCCGGGCGGCGTCCCGGGCCAGCAGGACGAGCTCGTCGCCGCGGGCGTGGAGGCGGTCGGCGACGGCGGCGCCGATGCCGGAACCGGCACCGGTGATGAGGTGAGTAGCCATGCCGACCATGCTCGCACCCCGCCCGGGCCCGGCCGTGGCGAACCCCGGCGCGGAGCCGACGGCCCCGGCCGGTCCGGCCGGTGGCCCCGGCCCGCGCGGGCCGGGGCCACCGGCGGTCCGTCAGAGGCCGGCCTCGGTGCGCAGCCGGGCGGCGGTCTTCCCGGCCTCGTACCCGGCGGGGACGCCCTCGACGAGGACGACCTCGCCCTCCATGTGGCGGGTGCGCAGCGGCAGGATGGCCTGGTAGGGCTCGGAGGCGTACCAGGCGCGGGCGGCCTCCATGCCGGGGAAGGCGATCATCACCACCGTGCCGGGGAAGGGCCCTTCGAGGACCTCGACCTCGGCGCCGTGGACGAGGAACCGGCCGCCGAAGGGGTCCAGGGTCGCCTGGATGGCCTCGAGGTACGTGAGGATGTCCTCGTTCAGCTGCGTGGGGCGGATGTGGGCGATGGCGTACGCGGTCATGGCGAGTGCTCCCTCGGAGTACGTGGACTGCTTCGCGGAAACGATCCTGCCGGGCGGTGGCCCCGGAGGCGATGACCTCCGGGGTCATGGACCGGCCCTCAGTCCGTCAGGTATGCGCGGATCACGCTCACCTCCGAGCGGTTGCCCGCCGTGTCGGTCACGACGCCGCGCAGCGAGACCGCGCCGCCCCGCGCCGGGTTCTTCACCTGCGCCGCGCCGTCCTTCACGGTCAGCGGCAGCCACGTGTAGCCGTCGTCGTACGACGCGTACACGCTCAGCGAGCGCACCCCCGTGTCCGCCGCCGGCCCCTGGACGGTGACCGGGACCCGCACCGTGCGGCTCGCCGGAAGGGTGCCGGACAGGGAGGTCCGCGGCGTGAAGCGGACCGTGGAGGCGGGCAGCCGGGTGCGCTCCGCGCTCTCCTGCGAGCGGAAGGTCCAGCTCGCCAGGATCCGCGTGGAGGTCCCGCCCAGCGCCGGGTCGTGGTCCATCCGCGTCGTCAGCCGGTACGTCGCGGACGCGCCCGGGTCCGGCGGGACGGCCAGGGAGCCGCTCAGCGGCAGCGGGCGGTCGGTGCGCGCGGCCACGACACCGTTGCGGTAGAGGACGGTGTCACCGGTGACGCCGTACAGCTCGCCGATGTGGCCCTCGCCGTCGGCCAGCAGCGGCAGACCGGCGCCCGTGATCGTGTTCCCGGTGCGGTGGATCCCGAGGGCGCCGTCGGACCGCGGACCGAAGACGGCCGTGTTGAACCGCTCGCGGTAGTGGCGGCCGCCCTCGAAGGTGCGCGGGGCGTCCAGGGCGTAGAGGCTGCGGATCCGCGGGAAGCCGTTCTCGTCCACGCCGTCGGCCTGCTCGAAGGTCATCTCCCAGCGCACCCGGTCCACGGTGGAGAGCCGCAGCGTCGCCGTCGTGGGCAGCGGCCGCGGCGCCCAGGACCCGCTGGCGCCGTCCTCGGAGGGCAGCCAGCCCAGGACCGTCAGGATGCCCTGCTGGCCGGCGGCCGAACTGCCCTGTTCCACGGCCACGGTGGCCAGGTCGCGCGGGCGCAGGTGGCGGGTGTAGCCGGTGCCGAGGCGGTCCACCGGGCCGCCGAGGGCCACGTGGTACTCCTCCTGCGGGCCGTCCGACCAGTGGGCGTCCCACTGCTGGTTGAGCGTGCCGGGAGCGGCGTCGGGGCCCAGGTGCCGGGTGCGCAGGGCGGCGTAGGAGTCCAGGAGCCAGGAGAAGCCGTAGCGCGGGCCCGCGGTGCGCAGGGTGTAGCTGGGGACGGCGAAGCCCTGGACGGCGGTGGCCGAGGGGACGGTGATGTCCACCGGCCGCGCGGTGCGCGCGTCCACGGTCACCGTGGTGTCGCCGGTGATCTCCAGGCGGGGCTGGGCGATCCAGTCGACGCCCTTGTTCTGGTCGGCGGGGTCCGCGGCCAGGTTGGCGTTGAGCAGGTAGCCGCCGCGCGGGACGCGCACGGTGACGGTGCCGGAGGCGTCGTAGGGCTGGAAGCGGCGGCCGGCGGCGGCGCCCTCGGTGCCCTGGACGGTGGTCCGGTAGGCGCCGGGCGGGGCCCCGTCGCGGCCGAGGTGGCGGATCGTCAGGTCGTACGACTCGGGCTCGCGGTCGGCGGCGACGGCCGTCCGCACGCTCTGCCCGCCGCCGGTCGCGACGACGTACGCGTGGTAGGTGCCGTCCTGCGTGCCGCCGAGCCGGGTGTCCACGGTCAGCCCGACGCTCGCGCTGCCGCCCGCCGGTACGGTCACCCGCGCGGCGTCGAGCCCGAAGAAGCCGGCCGGGGCGGGCGCGCCGCCGGGCGCGGTGCCCTCGACGGCGAGGTCGAGGGTGACGGGGGTGTCGCCCAGGTTGCGGTAGGCGACCTGCCGGGTCTGCGGGGTGTCGTCGTGGTGCGGCCACGGCTGGACGCCGAACACCGCCGACACCGGCTCGGCCACGACGCTCTGGCCGAGCGCCCGGTCCACGGCGATACGGCCGCTGCCCTGCTGGAAGGGCGTGTGGGAGCCGGCGCGGGCGGATCCGGTGAGGACCCCCTTGAAGTCGGCGCCCGTCCACCGCGGGTGCTGCTGCTTGAGCAGCGCGGCGGCGCCGGCGGCGTGCGGGGCGGCCATGGAGGTGCCGGAGATGGTCAGGTACCCGGGCGGGTTCTGGCCGACCTCGCGGTCGATGACGCTGCCGGGGGCGGCGGCCGCGGTGATGTCCACGCCGGGGGCGGTGACATCGGGCTTGACCGCGCCGTCGCCGGTGCGCGGGCCGCGGCTGGAGAAGGGGGCGAGGACGTCGGCGTCGTCGACGGCTCCGACGGTGAGGGCGGCGTCGGCGCTGCCGGGCGAGGAGATGGAGCCCGCGCCGCGGGCTCCGCTGTTGCCCGCGGAGACGGCGAAGAGGATGCCGCGCTCGGCGGAGAGCCTGTTCACGGCCGCTTCGAGCGGGTCGGTCTGCGGGGTGTCGGGGCCGCCGAGGCTGAGGTTGACGATGTCGGCGCCCTGGGCGGCGGCCCACTCCATGCCGGCGAGGATGCCGGACTCGTAGCCGCCGCCGGCCTGGTTGAGCACCTTGCCGTCGAGGAGCGTGGCGCCGGGTGCGACGCCCTTGAAGGCGCCGCCGGAGCGGGCGCCGCTGCCCACGGCGATGGACGCGACGTGCGTGCCGTGGCCGACGTGGTCGAGGGGGTCGGCGTCGGTGGAGAAGTTCTGGGCGGCGGCGACCTTGCCGGCCAGGTCGGCGTGGGTGGCGTCGATCCCGGTGTCGAGGACCGCGATCTTCACGCCGGTGCCGTCGTACCCGGCGGCCCAGGCCCGGTCGGCGCCGATCTGCCGGGTGCTGCGGTCCAGCCGGGCGGTGCGGACGCCGTCCAGCCAGACGGTGGCGATCCCGGGGGCGGTGGTGCGCCGGCCCGGGCCTCCCGCGGCGGACGGGGTGAGGTCGGTGAGGGCTTCCCAGACGGCGGCCGCGTCGCGCGGGGCCGCGCTGACGGCGTCGGCGGCCAGGGTGTCGTACGCATGGGAGACCCGCAGGCCGGGGGTGGCGCGTACGCCGGCCCGGGCGGACGGGGCGGCCCGCGCGGCCGGGGCGGCGCTCTCGTAGCCGATGATCAGCTGGAGGTCGTCGCCGCGCCGGAGGTGCTCCGGGCGGCGCAGCTCCGTGAGGTCGAAGAGGCGGGCGTCGAGGCGGCCCTCGGCGATCAGGCGCTGGGCGTCGAGCGGGACGACGCTGATGCGGTCGCCCTGCCGCTCGGTGACGAACGGGACGTGTTCGCGGCCCCTGGCGCGTTCGATGCCGACGGGCCGGCCCGCGGCGTCGGTCGTCACCCGGTCCCCGGTGATGAGGGTGATGCGGGCCGGTCCCTGGCCCGTGGCCTGGCCGGCGGTCTGCCCGGCGGTCTGCCCGCCGGCCGGTAACGGGCGGGGCGGGGCGGCGCCGGCCGGGGTGGTCAGCCCCGCCAGCAGTGCCGCGGCGGCTGCGGCGGCGATGACCGCCGCACCCGCCCTGTTCGCTGTTCTGCGCACGGTTTCCCCCTGGGTGAGAGGTGGTCGTGTGCAGTATGAACACAGGGCTGACGGATGCTCAACTATGCGTCACAAGAAGAGAATTGGGTCGACTTGGCTGAAAGGTGCGGCGATAGGCGATCGGTGACACGCCGATGGCCGCCCGCATGTGCTGGCGCAGCGAGTTCGCGGAGCCGAACCCGGCGCGGTGTGCGACCAGGTCCACGGACAGATCGGTGGTCTCCAGCAACTGGCGGGCCAGCTCCAGGCGTTGCGCGGTCAGCCACTGGACCGGGGTCATGCCGACCTCGTCGCGGAAGCGGCGGGTGAAGGTCCGCAGGCTCATCCGGGCGTGCTCGGCGAGCTCGCCCAGCGAGATCGGCTGGTCGAGCCGTTCCTGGGCCCAGGCCCGGGTGGCGGTGGTGGTGGCGACGGTGGGCTCGGGCACCGGGCGGTCGATGTACTGCGCCTGGCCGCCGTCGCGCCAGGGCGGCACGACGCACAGCCGGGCGACGCGGTTGGCGGCGGCGCTGCCGTGGTCCTGGCGTACGAGGTAGAGGCAGAGGTCGACGCCGGCGGCCACGCCCGCGGAGGTGAGGATGTCGCCGTCGTCGACGAACAGGACGTCCTCGTCGAGCTTCACGCGGGGGAAGGCGCGGCGGAACTCCAGGGCGCTCTGCCAGTGGGTGGTGGCGGGGCGGCCGTCGAGCATCCCGGCCGCGGCGAGCACGTACGACCCGGTGCAGATGGACACCAGCCGGGTGCCCGGCCGGATCCGGGCGATCGCGGCGGCGAGGTCCGGCGGGAGCGGGGCGCCCTGGGCCAGCTCGGCCATGGCGTGGGTGGGCGGGATGATCACCGTGTCGGCGCCGTCGAGCGCCTCGGGGCCCGCGGTGACGGCCACCTGGAACCCCGCGTCGCTGGTCACGGGCTGCCCGTCGGCCGTGCAGACGGTGACCTCGTACAGCGGGCGGCCCTCGTCGTCGCGGGCGTTGCCGAAGACACGCGGGGGGATCCCGAGCTCGAACGGGGGCACGCCTTCGAGGGCGAGGACGGCGACGCGGTGGACCGGGCGACTGGAGGGCATGGCCAGATTCTGTCACATGGTGGCCGTCTGGCCATCGCCGTGCGGTGGCGTCCACGTCGATGCTGGTCACAGCCGCCGGTCAGGTCCGGCGGCGTACGTGAGCCAACGTCGAACCAAGAGGAGATCCCGATATGCGTGCCATCGTCGTCAGCGAGTGGGGCGGTCCCGAGGTGCTCGTCGAGCGCGAGATCGAGCGCCCGGAGCCGGGCGTGGCCGAGATCCTGGTGCGGGTGCACGCCACCGGCGTGAACCCGGTGGACTGGAAGACCCGGGCCAGCGGCGCCTTCATCCCGTGGCAGGAGGTCCCGGTGGTGGGCTGGGACGTCTCGGGCGTGGTGGAGGCCGTCGGCGGGGGCGTGACGCTGTTCCAGCCGGGCGACGAGGTCTTCGGCATGCCGCGCTTCCCGCACCAGGCGAGCGCGTACGCCGAGTACGTCACCGGGCCTGCCCGGCACTTCGTCCGCAAGCCGGCGGACATCGACCACGTCGCGGCCGCGGCCCTGCCGCTGGCGGCGCTCACGGCCTGGCAGGCACTGGTGGACACGGCGGACGTACGGCCGGGGCAGCGGGTGCTGGTGCACGCGGCGGCGGGCGGGGTCGGCCACCTGGCCGTCCAGATCGCCAAGGCGCGCGGTGCGTACGTGATCGGCACCGCGAGCGCGGGCAAGCACGAGCTGCTGCGCTCGCTGGGCGCGGACGAGCTGATCGACTACCGGGAGCAGGACTTCTCGGAGGTCCTCTCCGACGTGGACGTCGTCCTGGACGGCATCGGCGGCGACTACGGGCGGCGCTCGCTGAAGGTCCTGCGGCCCGGCGGCCACCTGGTGTCCCTGCTCGGCCTGGACGACGTCCCGGCGGACGCGGCGGGCTTCCGCACCGACTGGCTGATCGTGGAGCCGGACCACCAGGGCATGAAGGAGATCGCGGCGCTGGTCGAGCGGGGGCTGCTGAAGCCCGAGATCGACACGGTGCTGCCGCTGTCGGAAGCGGCGAAGGCGCACGAGATCGGCGAGCGCGGCAGGACGACGGGAAAGATCGTCCTGACGGTCGCATAACCAGTGGCAGCGCACTGCCCACCGGTCTGTACTGTGAGCGCACATTCGAGATCCACTCGAATGTTCGACAACACATGGGGGGCCGGTGCGTAGTCGCCGACTCGTTTTTTCCGCTGCCGCGATCGCGATCGCGGCCGGCGCCGGGATCATGCCGGGGGGCATGGCCCAGGCCGCGGGACCGTCCACCGACGGCGTCCACGGCGTGAAGTCCGCGGGTGACCCGTACAAGGCCGCCGCGAACGCCTACACCTTCAGCAGCCCTGCCGACCGTACGGCACGGCAGACCCCGCCGGCCGCGAAGAACAAGGCGGCGGGCGCCCCGCAGGCGACCGGCGCCACGGCCGGTGCCGAGCTCAAGGTCGGCCTCAGCGGCAAGGGCATCACCGCCCACGCCATCGAGCTGAAGTCCGAGATCACCAGCAACGTGGCCACGCCACTCACGGTCGTGATCGAGTGGGGCGACGGCAAGACCAGCACCGAGTACGCGAACGGCACCGAGACCAAGACCTCGCAGCACACGTACGCCGAGGTCGGCAGCTACAAGGTCAAGGTCACCGTGACCGACGGCGCGGGCGGCACGCCGGCGACCAACGAGGTCACGGTGGTCACCCCCGGATCCGACTTCGTCCCGCACGGCCCCAGCCGCATGCTGGACACCCGGGACGGCACGGGCGCGGCCCAGGCCGCACAGGTACCGGCGTGGGGCGAGGCCCGCGTGAAGATCGCCGGGAACAACGGCATCCCGGCCGGCGTGACCGCCGTGGTCCTCAACGTCACGGTCACCAACACCAAGACCGCCGGTCACATCCGCGCCTACGCCGACGGCTCCGAGCGTCCGACCACGTCGAACGTGAACTACGCGGCCGGCGACTCGGTGCCCAACCTCGTCATCGTGCCGGTCCGTGAGAACGGCTATGTGAACCTGTACAACCACGGCGGCCAGGGCGTCGACCTGATCGCCGACGTGACGGGGTACTTCACCCGGTCCTCGGCCAACGGCTACACGCCCGTGGACCCGACCCGCTTCGTCGACACCCGCGAGGGCCTGGGCACGTCCAAGGGCATGGTCCCCGGGCGCGGCCAGTTCGGCGTCCAGGTCGCCGGCACCCGGGGCGTCCCGGCCGGCGCCAAGGCCGTGGCGCTCAACGTGACGGTCACCAACCCGTGGGCGGCCGGTCACCTGACCGTGTTCCCGAACGGCCAGATCACGCCGAACACGTCCAACGTGAACTTCAGCGGCGGCCAGACGATCGCCAACTCGGTGATCGTGCCGGTCGGCGCGGACGGCAAGATCATCGTCCGCAACGGCAGCGTGTCCCCGGCCGACGTGATCGTCGACGTCGTGGGCTACTACAGCCCGGACGGCCGCAGCGCCTACCTCCCGGTCCGCCCGAGCCGGTGGCTCGACACCCGCGACTCCTCGCAATGGTCCTACGGTCCGCTGGAGGGCGACACCTACATCTACTCGAAGTTCGCCCCGGGTGACCCCGCGGTCACCGGCATGGTGCTGAACACCACGGTCACCAACACCAGCGGCGCCGGGCATCTCACGGTCTTCCCGGACCCGAACTCCGAGTGGCAGTACGACAACGACCAGGACATCTGGCCGACTCCGCCGAACTCCTCGGTCCTGAACTGGACGGCCGGCAAGACCGTGCCGAACCTGGTCCAGGCCAGCACCGGCGCCAACGGCATCGTCGACTTCTACAACCGCAGCGGAAGGAACATCGACCTCGTCGTCGACATCTTCGGCTACTACGACCAGGGCTGACCGGCGCACGACGCCGCGAGCCACAGCGCCCCGGGTACGGCCTTCGCGGCCGCGCCCGGGGCGCTCGTCGTACCGGGGTACGGGGCTAGACGGCCGCCGTCGCCCGGATCGTCGAGGCGATGGTGGCCGAGCCGACGACGCGGGTGCCGTCGTACAGGACGATCGCCTGGCCCGGGGCGACGCCGCGGACCGGCTCGGTGAAGGTGACCTTCAGCTCGCCGTCCACGACCTCCGCGAAGACCTCGGTCTCGCCGCCGTGGGCGCGCAGCTGCGCGGTGTACGTCGCCGGGCCCGCCGGGGGCGTACCGCACCAGCGGGGCCTGATCGCGGTGAGGCCGCTGACGTCGAGGGACGCGGCCGGGCCCACGGTGACCGTGTTGTTCACCGGGGAGATGTCCAGGACGTAGCGCGGCTTGCCGTCGGCGGCGGGGTGGCCGATCCGCAGGCCCTTGCGCTGGCCGATGGTGAAGCCGTAGGCGCCCTCGTGGGTGCCGAGCTTCGCGCCGGACTCGTCGACGATGTCGCCCTCGGCCCGGCCCAGCCGCTGGGCGAGGAAGCCCTGGGTGTCGCCGTCGGCGATGAAGCAGATGTCGTGGCTGTCGGGCTTCTTGGCGACCGCCAGGCCACGGGCCTCCGCCTCGGCGCGGATCTCCTCCTTGGTGGTGATCGTGTCACCGAGGGGGAACAGCGCGTGGGCGAGCTGCTTCTCGTCGAGGACGCCGAGGACGTAGCTCTGGTCCTTGGCCATGTCGCTGGCCCGGTGCAGCTCGCGGGTGCCGTCCTCGTTCACCACGACCGTGGCGTAGTGGCCGGTGCAGACGGCGTCGAAGCCGAGCGCGAGCGCCTTGTCCAGCAGCGCCGCGAACTTGATCTTCTCGTTGCAGCGCAGGCAGGGGTTCGGGGTGCGGCCGGCCTCGTACTCGGCGATGAAGTCCTCGACCACGTCCTCGCGGAAGCGGTCGGCGAGGTCCCAGCAGTAGAAGGGGATGCCGATGACGTCCGCGGCGCGGCGGGCGTCACGGGAGTCCTCGATGGTGCAGCAGCCGCGGGCGCCGGTGCGGAACGACTGCGGGTTCGCGGAGAGCGCGAGGTGGACGCCGGTCACGTCGTGCCCGGCTTCGACGGCGCGGGCGGCGGCGACGGCGGAGTCGACGCCGCCGGACATGGCGGCCAGGACGCGAAGCGGGCGGGGGCGCGGCAGGTTCTCAGTCATAGCGCCTTCCAGGGTACGGGGAACCGGGCGGGGTCACAGCGCGTTATCGGCAGCAGGGGGTGATCCACGTGACAGGCACGGGGGACGGCGGCGGTACGGCGGCCAAGGGCGACGCGTCCGGCAAGGCCGGCAAGCGCGGCAGAACGCGCCGGGCGGTGCTGTTCACGGGGCTCGGGGTGTTCGCGGCGGCCGCGGTGATCGGCCGCGAGGAGATCGCGCGCGGCTGGTGGCTGCTGCCGGGGGTGCGCAAGCCGCGCAAGGAGGGCGAGATCGACCACGTGGGGGCGAGCTGGACGGCCGCCTCCCCGGCGAACTGGCGGATGGCGGACCGGCCCGACGACTACCGGGTGGACCGGATCGTGGTCCATGTCACACAGGGTGGCTTCCAGTCGTCGGTGGACGCCTTCAAGAACCCCTGGCACAAGGCGTCGGCGCACTACATCGTGCGCCAGGACGGCCACATAGAGCAGATGGTGCGCGAGCTCGACGTGGCCTTCCACGCGGCCAACCGCTCCATGAACGAGCGCAGTATCGGCATCGAGCACGTGGGCTTCGTGCACCGGCCGCAGGACTTCACGGACGCGATGTACGCGGCCTCGGCGCGACTGGCGGCCGACATATGCAAGCGGCACGGGATACCCGTCGACCGCCGGCACTTCGTGGGCCACTCCGAGATCCCGGGCGCCGACCACACCGACCCCGGGGAGCACTGGGACTGGAACCGCTACCTGGGCCTGGTCCGCGAGGCCCTGAAGGCCGCGGGCTAGGCCCCGGGCCGCCCTCCCTAGACGAGTCCGGCGGTACGGGCGCGCTCGACGGCGGGGCCGATGGCGGCCGCGACCGCGGCCACGTCCTCGTGGGTGGAGGTGTGGCCCAGGGAGAAGCGCAGGGTGCCGCGGGCGAGATCGGGGTCGGTGCCGGTGGCGAGCACCACGTGGCTGGGCTGGGCGACGCCGGCGGTGCAGGCGGAGCCGGTGGAGCACTCGATGCCCTGGGCGTCCAGCAGCAGGAGCAGCGAGTCGCCCTCGCAGCCGGGGAAGCTGAAGTGGGCGTTGGCGGGCAGCCGGTCGTCGGGGTCGCCGCCGAGGACGGCGTCGGGCACGGCCGAGCGGACGGCCGTGATCAGCTCGTCGCGCAGGGCGCCGATGTCACGGGCGAACGCCTCGCGCCGCTCGGCGGCGAGCTGCGCGGCGACCGCGAAGGCGGCGATGGCGGGCACGTCGAGGGTGCCGGAGCGCACGTGCCGCTCCTGCCCGCCGCCGTGCAGGACGGGCACGGGGCTCTGGTCGCGGCCGAGCAGCAGCGCGCCGATGCCGTACGGGCCGCCGATCTTGTGGCCGCTGACGGTCATGGCGGCGAGGCGGGAGTCGGCGAAGGAGACGTCGAGCTGACCGACGGCCTGGACCGCGTCGGCGTGCAGGGGTACCTCGAACTCGCGGGCGACATCGGCGAGTTCACGCACCGGCATGACGGTGCCGATCTCGTTGTTCGCCCACATGACGGTGGCGAGGGCCACGTCGGCGGGATTGTGGGAGAGGGCTTCGCGGAAGGCCTCGGGGTGCACGCGGCCGTAGCGGTCGACGGGCAGGTACTCGACGGTGGCGCCCTCGTGCTCGGCGAGCCAGTGGACCGCGTCGAGGACGGCGTGGTGCTCGACGGGGCTGGCGAGGATCCGGGTACGGGCGGGGTCGGCGTCCCGCCGGGCCCAGTAGAGGCCCTTGACGGCGAGGTTGTCGGCCTCGGTGCCGCCGGCGGTGAACACCACCTCGCTCGGCCGGGCCCCCAGCGCGTCGGCGAGGGCCTCACGGGCCTCCTCGACGGTGCGTCGGGCCCGCCGTCCGGCGGCGTGCAGGGAGGACGCGTTACCCGTCGTGGCGAACTGCGCGGTCATCGCCGCGACGGCCTCCGGGAGCATCGGAGTGGTGGCGGCGTGGTCGAGGTAGGCCATGGTGAGCCGATTCTATGGGGCCCCCGTCCTCCCGCTGCCGCCGCGTCTCCCGATCCGGCCGCGACGCACGGGGCGGCGGGCCCGAAGACCTGCCCGGACCGACCCGTGCACCCACCGGCCCACCCGGCCCCGAAGGCCGGGACCGGCCAGGCGACGGGTGGCCGGCTACGAGCGGGGGGAGCGGGCGAGCTGGCGGGACTGGGCCACCAGGCGGTCGGCGCTGTCCCAGACCTCGGCGTCCTCTTCCAGGAAGCCGCCCGCCAGGTTGCGCGTGGTGATCGAGACCCGCAGCGGGCCCGGGGCCGGGCGGTGGCGGATATGCGTGGTGAGTTCCACGGTCGGCGCCCAGCCGATCAGGCCGAGGTCGAACGCGGTCGGCGGCAGCGCGTCCACCGCGAGCAGCAGGGACAGCGGGTCCGCGTCCCGGCCGTCGGCCAGTTCGAACCAGGCCCGCATCTCGCCCTTGCCGGAGGGCGCTCCCAGCGCCCAGCCGGCGGTGGCCGGGTCCAGGCGCAGCCGCAGCCGGTCGACGATCTCGGAGCTGCCCGGGATCGGGGCGGGTCCGGCGTCGGCGCCGATGCAGTCCTCGTACGCGGGCATGGCGGGGACCGTGGCCGTGGTGCGGACGTCGTCCGGCAGGGCGGACAGGTCGCCGTAGGAGGCCAGGACCCGGATCCGCTCGACCTCGGTGCCGTGCTCGTCGTACTGCAGGAGCGAGGCCTGCCCGGTGGAGAGGGTGCGGCCGATCCGGACCACCTCGGTGCGGATCACGGCGGGGCCGGGAACCGAGGCGCTCAGGTAGTGCGCGGAGACGGTGAAGGGGTCCGGGTGCGGCAGGGCCGCCGACAGGGCCCGGCCGACCAGGGCCAGCAGGTAGCCGCCGTTGACGGCGGTGATGATCGTCCAGCCGGCGGAGAGCTCCGCGTCGTACACCCCCGGCTCCCCCGCGCGCGGGGTGACGGTGGTGTCGCGGTCGAACTCGCTGTCGCCGATGGGTGCCTTGGCTGCTGCGTGTGACATGGCTCGAAACTACACCTCGTAGCTACTAAGCGGTAGCTTTTTCGAGGTGCAGCGCCCCACCCGCAGCCCTACGGCTCCTCGGCCACCGAGGAGCGCCGGTTCCAGGCCAGCGGCGCCCGCAGGTGGTACCGGATCGCCAGCAGCCGCAGCACGAAGGCCGTGACCACCGCGAATCCGCTGGTCATCGGGTTGAGCACGCCCAGGCCGATGAAGACGGCCACCATGGAGGCGCCGACCATCGCGGGGACGGCGTACATCTCGCGGTCGCGCAGCAGCGAGGGCACCTCGTTGGCGAGGACGTCGCGCAGCACACCGCCGCCGACCGCCGTCACCACGCCGAGCGCGGCGGACGCGGTCAGGCCGAGCCCGTACTCGTAGGCCTTGGTCGTGCCGGTGACGCAGAACAGGCCGAGCCCGGCCGCGTCGAAGACGTTGATCGCGCGGTTGATCCGCTGCACCTCGGGGTGGAGGAAGAAGACGAGCGCGGCGGCGATCAGCGGGGTGACGAAGAAGCTCAGCTCGCCGAAGGCGGCCGGCGGGACCGCCCCGATGACCAGGTCGCGGAAGAGTCCGCCCCCGAGGGCGGTGGCCAGCGCGAGCACCGCGATGCCGAAGACGTCGAAGTTCTTGCGTACGGCGAGCAGCGCGCCGGCCGTGGCGAAGACGAAGATGCCCGCGAGGTCCAGCGCGTGCTGGATTTCGGGCGGGAAGAGATCGTGGAGCACCCGGCCATTGTGACCGGTCACGCCC
The DNA here is from genome assembly GCF_055582305.1 of Streptomyces sp. NPDC042102. Classification (NCBI taxonomy): domain Bacteria; kingdom Bacillati; phylum Actinomycetota; class Actinomycetes; order Kitasatosporales; family Streptomycetaceae; genus Streptomyces; species Streptomyces sp. NPDC042102. The sequence continues at coordinate 1,048,675 of NZ_JBVJDL010000003.1, read as the reverse complement.
GGCGCACCCGCACGGGCGTGCGGGCGTGCACCCGCGCGGGTACACCGGCGCGGACGCCGACGGGCACGGACACCGACCGGCACGGACGCCGGCGGGCGCGGACGCCACCCGGCGACCACGCCCGCTCCCGGCCCGCACGGACCCGTGGACCCACAGGGGTCCGAAGGCCCGCGATGCGCAGCGGCTAGTCGGTGACCACCGCCGCCGCCTGCGCGGCCTCCGGCAGCGCCGTGTCCCCCGGCGCCTGGTCGGGCGCGTTCTCCGGGTGGTGGCAGGCCACCTGGTGGCCCGTCTTCAGTTCCAGCATCGGCGGCTCCTGCGTGGTGCAGATCTGCGTGGCCTTCCAGCACCGCGTGTGGAAGCGGCAGCCGCTGGGCGGAGAGATCGGCGAGGGCACGTCGCCCTTGAGCAGGATCCGGCCGCTCTTGGCACCGCGCCGGCGCGGGTCCGGCACCGGTACGGCCGAGAGCAGGGCCTTGGTGTACGGGTGCATCGGCGTCGAGTAGAGCGACGTACGGTCGGTGAGCTCGACGATCTTCCCGAGGTACATGACCGCGATCCGGTCCGACACGTGCCGGATGACCGACAGGTCGTGCGCGATGATCACGTACGTGAGGCCGAGCTCCTCCTGCAGGTCGTCGAGCAGGTTGACCACCTGCGCCTGGATGGAGACGTCCAGCGCCGAGACCGGCTCGTCGGCGACGACCAGCTTCGGCTTGAGCGCGAGCGCGCGGGCGATGCCGATGCGCTGGCGCTGGCCGCCGGAGAACTCGTGCGGGTAGCGGTTGTAGTGCTCGGGGTTGAGGCCCACGAGCGACAGCAGCCGCTGCACCTCGGCCTTCAGACCGCCCTCCGGGGTGACCCCCTGGAGCTTGAACGGGGCGCTGACGATCGCGCCGACCGTGTGCCGCGGGTTCAGGGAGCCGTACGGGTCCTGGAAGATCATCTGGACGTCGCGGCGCAGCGGACGCATGGCCGAGACACCCAGGTGCGTGATGTCCCGGCCCTCGAACTCGACGGTGCCGCCCGTCGGTTCGAGCAGCCGCGTGATCAGCCGGCCCATGGTCGACTTGCCGCAGCCGGACTCGCCGACGACGCCGAGGGTCTCACCGCGGCGGACGTCGAAGTCGATGCCGTCGACGGCCTTGACCGCCCCGGCCTGGCGCCGGAGCAGCCCCTTGTTGATGGGGAAGTGCTTGACCAGGCCGGTGACCTTGAGCAGCGGTTCGGCGGTGCGGGCCGCCTGTGCGGGGACGGCCGCGGCCGTCTTGTTCATGTCGGTCACAGCTTCGGCGCAATCTCTTCGGTCCAGATCCGGGTCCGCTCCTCCTGCGACATGTGGCACGCGGACCAGTGCTCGGCACCGCCCCGCCCCTCGTCCACGAGCGTCAGCTCGGGCCGCTGGGTGCGGGTGATGCCGCCCTTGGGGACGTCGGCGTACGGGCAGCGCGGGTGGAAGGCGCAGCCGCCGGGGATGTTGATGAGGCTGGGCGGCGAGCCCTTGACCGGGATGAGGCGGTCGGTCTGCTCGCGGTCGATGCGGGGCATCGAGCCGAGCAGGCCCCAGGTGTACGGGTGGCGGGGTTCGTAGAAGACCTTCTCGGCCGAGCCGCGCTCGACGCACCGGCCGCCGTACATCACCAGGATGTCGTCGGCCATCTCCGCGACGACCCCGAGGTCGTGCGTGATCATGATGACCGCGGAGCCGAACTCCTTCTGCAGGTCGCGGATCAGGTCGAGGATCTGCGCCTGGACGGTGACGTCGAGGGCGGTCGTCGGCTCGTCCGCGATGAGCAGCTCGGGGTTGTTGACCAGGGCCATCGCGATCATCGCGCGCTGGCGCATACCGCCGGAGAACTCGTGCGGGTAGGCGTCGACGCGCTTGGCGGGCTCGGGGATGCCGACCCGGTCGAGCATCTCGACGGCCCGGACGCGGGCCTTCTTCTTGTCGACGTCCTGGTGGTTGCGGTAGGCCTCGATGATCTGGTGGCCGACCGTGTAGTAGGGGTGCATCGCCGAGAGCGGGTCCTGGAAGACCATGGCCATCTTGCGGCCGCGCAGCTTGCGCACGTGGTCGGCGTCGGCGCGGACGAGGTCCTCGCCGTCGAGCACCACCTCGCCGCTGATCCGCGGGCGGCTGCGGGCGTGACCGGTGCGGTGCAGGCCCATGATGGCGAGCGAGGTGACGGACTTGCCCGAGCCGGACTCGCCGACGATGCCGAGCGTCTTGCCCCGCTCGAGGTCGAAGGAGAGCCCGTCCACGGACTTGACGATGCCGTCGTCGGTCGGGAAGTGCACCTTGAGGTCGCGCACGGAGAGGAAGGCCTCGGACCGCGGTGCCCCGGCCTGCTCGGGTACGAAGGTGGGGGTGTCGGTCACGTCAGCCTCACGCGCGGGTCGATGACGGCGTACAGCATGTCCACGATCAGGTTGGCCATGACCACGAAGAGCGCGGCCAGCAGGGTGATGCCCATGATCACGGGGAGGTCGCCGGCGCCGATCGCCCCCACCGCCGCCGTGCCCAGGCCCTGGAAGCTGAAGGTGGTCTCGGTCAGCACCGCGCCGCCCAGGAGGCCGCCGAAGTCCAGGCCGAACATGGTGACGAGCGGGGTCAGGGTGGAGCGCAGCGCGTGCTTGCGGATGACCACGCGCTCGGTGAGTCCCTTGGCGCGCGCGGTGCGGATGTAGTCCTCCCCCATGACCTCCAGCATCGTGGCGCGGGTGATGCGGGCGTAGGTGGCGGCGAAGAGGAAGGCCAGCGTGATCCAGGGCAGGATCATGGCGTTGAGCCAGGCCCCGGGATCCTCGGTCAGGGGTTTGTAGTTGGAGACGTCCAGCCAGCCCAGCCCGTAGACGAAGACCGCCGGGGCGACCATGCCGGTGAAGAAGATGGGGAGCGAGACGCCGGCGAGCGCACCGACCATCACGGTGCGGTCGATGGCCGTACGTCTCTTGAGGGCGGAGACCACACCGGTGGCCACGCCCGCGATGACCCAGATGACGGCGGCGCCCAGGGCGAGCGAGAGCGTGACGGGGATGCGCTCCATCATCAGCTCCCACACCGGCTTCTCGCTCTTGAACGAGTAGCCGAAGCACGGTGCCGGGCAGTGGGTCTTGTCGACGCCGGTTTCGTAGTCGCGGCCCGCGACGATGCCCTTGACGAAGATCAGGTACTGCTCGGATATGGGCTTGTCGAAGCCCATCTTCACGCGGATGCCCGCCAGGGCGGTCTCATTGGTCTCGCGGCCGGCGTACATCAGCGCGGGATCGGCCCCGGTGATCTTCGGCACGGCGAAGAAGATGCCGAAGGTGACCACGGAGACCACCAGCAGCGTGGCGACGACGTTGAACAGCCGCCGGATGAGGTAGACGAGCACTGCAGTCGGCCGCTCGGGCGGGCGGCCGCCGCCCCTCGTGGGGACGGCAGCCGCCGCCTGCGGCCTTCACCTGCCCTTCGGACTAGCGCATGTGCGGTGAAGGCGTATGCCTGCTGTTACTTCTCGACACCCACGGTGGCGAGGTCGATCTTGCCCATGGAGTCGTTGAAGTAGACGTTCGTCAGCCGCGGGTTGTGGTAGACGAAGGCCTTGTCGAAGTTGATCGGCAGGTAGAGCGCCTTCTCCATGACCTTCTTGTTGATGTCCGTGTAGAACGGCGCGGCGGCCTCGGGAGTCGCGGCGCTGGCGGCCTTGTCGAACAGCCCGTTGATCTCCGGGTCGTTGACCTCGGTGTAGTTGTTGTTGCCGTTCGGCAGGATGAACGAGCCGTCCACCAGCGGCTGCAGGAAGCCCGAGCCGGAGTTGTAGTCGGCGCCCCAGCCCATGACGATGATGCCGTAGCCCTTCTTCTTCACGTTCTCGGGCGAACCGATCGTGGAGGAGGAGAGCTTGCCGTCGTACTGGTCGATCTTGGCCTTGATGCCGACCTTGTCGAGCGCCGCCTGCAGCGACTCGGCGGTCTTCACCTCGGGGGCGCGGTTGTTGCGCACCGCGATGGTGGTCTCGAAGCCGTCCGGCTTGCCACAGGCCGCCAGCGCCGCCTTGGCCTTGTCGATCTGCGGCTCGCCCTTCGTCAGCCCGAACGGGTCGAAGGACTTGTCGGAGCCGGGGATGCCGGGCGGCAGCATGTTGGCGCCGAGGTCACCGCTGGTCGGGCCGCCGCGGCCGGTCTGCAGGGACTTCGGGTCGGCCGCGTAGATGACGGCCTTGCGGCACTCGATGTTGTCGAACGGCGCGACCGTCTGCGGGAAGGCGAAGTAGCGGATGTAGCCCGTGAAGGGGTTGTCCGCGTTCTTCTTGAGGTTCTCGTCCTTGAGGACCTTGTTCTTCGCGGCCTGCTGCAGGCCGGTGCCGTCCACCGCGAGGTCGATGTCGCCGGACAGCAGTCGGGCGTCCATGTCGTCGGCGTTGGTGGTCACGGTGAAGGAGACCTTGTCCGGCAGACCCTTGCGGATCGTGTCGGTCTTCGGGTCCCAGTTCTCGTTGCGGACGAAGGTGGCGCCCTTGCCGGCGGAGAAGCTCTCGACCTTGTACGGGCCCGTGGCGACCGGCTTGTTGGTGTACGTGGCGCCGGTGTCCTTGCCCTGCGGCACCGGCGAGGAGGACGGCATCGCCAGCAGGTAGGAGAAGTCCGAGTTGGCGCTGGCCAGGTTGAAGACGATCGTCTTGTCGTCCGGGGTCTCGACGGACTTCAGACCCATCTTGTTGGGGTCGGTGTCCTTGTACGGGCCGGGGTACTTCTGGCCCTGGTCGAGCAGGTCGATCAGGTACGTCGGGCCGCCGGACAGCACGTCCTGCGCGAAGACGCGCTCGATGCCGTACTTGACGTCCTTCGAGGTGATCGGCGTGCCGTCCTCGAACTTGACGCCGTCCTTGAGCTTGAGCGTGTAGGTCTTGCCGTCGTTGCTGAGCACCGGCAGGGCCTCGGCGAGGTCCGGGACCAGCTTGGTGCCCGCCTCGCCCGGCTTGCTGTCGTACGCGAGCAGCTGACGCACGAACAGGCGGTGCATGTTCCACACGAAGCCGTAGTAGGCACGCGCCGGGTCGAGGTAGTCGACGTCCTGCGGCGACCAGAGCTTGAGCTCGCCGCCCTTCTTGTCCGACGGGTTGACGACGCCCTTGGTGGCGGCGTTGAACTCCGCGGCGGAGCCCGAACCGCCCTTCGCGTCGTCGCCCTTGTCACCGCACGCGGCGGTCAGGGACAGAGCGGCGATCACGGCGGTGATCGCGAGGGCCTGCTTTCTGCGGATCACGTTGGTCCAACCTCCAGAGTGATAGCGGTGAAACGGTTCAGCTGCCCTTGGGGTCGAGTGCGTCGCGCAGCCCGTCCCCGAAGAGGTTGAACGCCAGGACGGTGATGAAGATCGCGAGACCGGGAACCACCATGTACATGGGGTCGTCCTGGTAGATGGGGACGGCGTCGGACAGCATCTTTCCCCAGGAGGCGGTCGGCGGCTTGACGCCGGCACCGAGGAAGCTGAGGGCTGCCTCCGTCAGGATGTTGGTCGGGATGATGAGGGTCGCGTAGACGAGGATCGGCGCGATCAGGTTGGGCAGCAGTTCCTTGATCAGGATGTAGCCGCGGCCGGCCCCGAGGCTGCGCGCGGCCTCGACGTACTCGCGCTCGCGCAGGGAGATGGTCTGGCCGCGCACGATCCGGCCGATGTACGGCCAGCCGAAGAAGCCGATCACGAGGACCAGTACGCCCATCCGGACACCCGTGCCCTCGAACCCCCACAGGGAGTCCGGGACCACCGAGACCAGCGCGATGGTGAACAGCAGCTGCGGGAACGCCAGCAGCAGGTCCATCGTCCGGCTGATCAGGCCGTCGACCCAGCCGCCGAGGAAGCCGGCCAGGGCGCCGAGCAGGCTGCCGAGGACGACCGACACGAAGGCGGCGAGGAAGGCCACGGTCAGGGAGATCCGGGCGCCGTAGACGATCCGGCTGAACACGTCACGCCCGTTGGTCGGTTCGACGCCCAGCAGGAAGTCGGAGCTGATGCCGCCGAAGGAGCCGATCGGCGTACCGAGGTCCGGGTCGATCAGGTCTTCGTGGAACTCGTTGGGCGGGTGGCCCAGCAGGCTCACGATCTGCGGTGCGAAGACGGCCACCAGGATCAGGAAGATCACGACGATGCCGCCGGTCAGTGCGACCTTGTCACGCTTGAGCCGCATCCAGGCGATACGGCCTGGCGAGCGGCCTTCGATGGCCTTGGCAGGGACGTCGGCCGTGACAACGGGTGCGGGTGTCTCCGCGCTCGTGTCATGCAGTGGTGCCGTCATCGTGGTGGGGACCCCTCTCGGCCGACCGGTGGGTCGGCCCATGCCCGCCGCTGTGGCGGCGTTGGTGCGGAGTGGCGCTGGTAAATGCGGTTGACGAACCGGCGATCGGCAGGACTGACCTGCTCTTGGTGGGGGAGTCTTCATCGGTCGCTCGATCAGCCGCCAGCCCCGCAGATGAATGGATGCGCAACCGTGATGTGACGGTCCGGTTCCCGTTATCCGGACTGTGTTGACGGCTCAGCGGAGCAAGACCGTCCGTTCGGTACGGAACCGGACATCATGCCCAAGTACCGTCACCCGCATGCTCTTTGGGCATCCGAGACGGGTTAAATCCGGACAACGCGAAGGCCGCACGGAACAGTTGTTCCGTGCGGCCTCGTCCGCGATGCGGTCGGTCTGTCTCGCTCCGTGGTCAGTAGGCGGGGGCGTGTCCCTCGCGGTCGTAGAACGGGCGCGTCTGGGCGCGCAGCCACATCGCGACCGGGTCGTGCTCGTCCGCCAGCGCGACGGTGCACACCGGGACGCCCTCGGGGACCGTGCCCACCGACTGGCGCATCATCTCGCGCACCGCCTCCAGCGCGGCGGGCGAGGTGTCGTACAGGTCGAGGCCGACCGCGAGGTACGGCGTCCCGACGGCCGGCTGCACCCAGCAGCGGCGCAGCGAGCGGACCGCGGGGGTGCGGTGGGCGTGCTGGGTGAGCAGTCCGTAGAACTGCGGCAGCTCCAGGGCGGGCTCGGACAGCCGCAGCGGACCGGCCGGCATCCGGTCCAGACCGGTGGCGATCCGGCGCAGGTCGGCCCAGGGGATGCCCAGTCCCCCGCCCTGGGCGTGCGGGTTGAGCCACAGGCCCCAGCGGTCGGGGTAGAGGGCGCGGGCGACGTCCCGGCCCGTGACGACCTCGTACCCGCGGTTCCAGCCGCTGGCGGCGAGCTCCTGCGGGGAGGTCACGCAGGGCGCGTACCCGAGGCCGTCGACCTCCATGCCGCCGTACTGGGCGTCGGGGGACCCCGGCTGCCCGTGCCACAGCAGCATCCACAGCCGGCCCTCGGCGAGCGAGTGCAGCAAGGACTCGTAACTGTCGTAGCGCCCGGGGGTCACCTGGCGCATCATGTGCTCGACCTGCCCGGCCGCGGCCGTGCCTGACGCACTCACCCGGAACCCCTCTTCGCCTCTTCGTCCGCCCTCGCCACGCAATGAAACCAGCTTAAGCCGAGCTAGGGAGTGTAGAAGGGGCGCACGCGTGTCCGGAGGTAGTCGACGACCGGGTCGTCGGCCGCGTCGAGGAGGATCAACTGCACCGGCCAGGGCGGGCGGACGCGGTTCAGGGCGCGGCCGAGGGCGTCCATCGGCGCGTTGCGCGTGTCGGGATCCCAGCCCAGCATGCGGACACCGATGTAGAGCTCGGGCTCCCCGCCCTCGACGCTGGCGAGGCATCGGTGTGCGGCGGCGACCGCGCCGCTGGCGCGGAACTCCTCGGCGGCGGCGGCCAGGAAGTCCACCGGGTCCTCCTGCCAGTCGGGCTCGAAGAGCCGTACCCGGCCACCGGTGGCCGGCCCGTCCAGCGGGGTCCGGCCGCGGCGGCACAGCTCCGCGACGGCGGGCGGGGGCAGCGGGACCCCGACGGCGCCCTCGGGATTGACGGCGATGCCCAGCTGCGGGGGCAGGCCCCGGGCGAACTCGACGGCGGGGGCGACGGCGAAGTCCATGGCGGTGCCGACGCAGACCTGGAACTGCGCCTGGGAGCTGTAGACGGGCACGTACGCGGCGCCGCCGATGTCCATCGTCGCCAGGGTCAGGTCGGGGCTGTCCGGACCACCGCCCGCGGGCAGCGGGATCCACAGCCGGCTGCGGCCGAGCACCTCCAGGATCCGCCCGCCGGCGTCCGGGACGCCGAGCGAGGCGCCGAGCACCTCTTCCAGCTCGTTGGCCGGCCAGCCGTTGCCCTGCCCGTGCATCGCGTTGCCCTCCGTGCGCCCGTCCGCCTGTCCGTGCCCGTGTCACGGTCCCTGCCAGGCCGAGGTTAGTGGGTACGCGCCGCCTCCCGCGCCGCGGGGACGGGTCGGCCCCGCTCCCGCCCGCCGCGCCCCGCCCAGCGCCCAGTGCCCCGCGCCCAGGGCTCAGCGCTCCGGGGCGAACGCGATCCGGTCGATACGGGACGCGGCCGCCCGGTCCAGCAGGACCGCCGAGGCGCAGCCGGCCGGGAGCCGGCCCGATTCCGCCGCGCGCAGCAGCCGGGTGGCCGCGCCGCGGTGCCGGGCGAAGGCGTACGCCGAGACGCCCCGGCCCCGGGCGGCCTGCCCGGCGAGGGCCTCCTCGGGCGTGGCGTCGAGCAGGAGCAGGTGCAGGGCGCGGCCGCGGCGCCGCGCGGCCCGGGTGAGCAGGGCCCGGACCCATGCCTGGGTCCCGCAGTCGTGGACCACGACCGAGGCGCCCGAGCGGGCCGCCCGCCACAGGCCCGCGTAGTGCGCGACGCGGACCGCGGGGCGGTAGACGGCGTAGGGCAGGAAGGCGGGCATCCGGGCCTCCCAGCGCTCCCGGACGTCCTGGGAGTCGATGCCGCCGCCGGGGACCGCCCGCTTGATCAGCGTGCTCTTGCCGCCGCCGGGCAGCCCGGAGACCACGACGATGTCGCCACCGGCGAAGGTGAGCCGCGCGGGCCCGCGGGCGCCGCGGCCGTGACCGTGCCCGCGCAGGTCGCGCACGGCCGGACGGACACCGGCGGCCGCACCGGCCGTGCCGGCGTGACCGGCGGCTCCGGCGGCTGCCGCACCGGCCGTGGCGGCGGCTCCGGCGGCGACGGCGCGCGCACGGGCGCCGGGCGGCAGCGCCCGGAGCGCTTCGCGCTCACCGCGCGCGGGCTGCACGGGCACGCCGCCGGCGGCCGCGACGGGCCTTCCGCGCGTCTCCGCGAGTCCGAATCTCCACACAGTGATCGCCTCCCCGGGTCGGGTCCCTGGACCCCATGCCCACTGAGTGTAAAGAGACGGTAATCCGGACCGTCCCGGTTCCGGACGGGAGCGTACGGATCCGCGACGGCGGACCCGTACTCCTTTTCGGACCCGGACCCCCATTCCCACCCGTCCCGTGCAATGATGTGCGCCATCTGGACACCAACTGCATACAGGCCGCTTGAATCCGCGCGGGAGAGTCCCGTCGGGCCGTACGGCAGGCGGGCGCCGAAGGAGCAAGAACCTCCCTTGAATCTCTCAGGCCCCGTACCGCGTGGATGAGGCAGATCTGAAAAGCGGGCCACGCCGTCGTCGGACGGTCCGGGCCCCACCCAAGGTGCAAGCCGGAAATCCGCCACGCGCGGATTCCGGCGAACCTCTCAGGTTCCGATGACAGATGGGGAGGATCGTCCTCGTCATGTCATGTCGATGTCCTGTCGATGCCCCCCTGGGACCCTGGGAGCCGAACCGATGAGCAATGCCCCCCGTCTGACCGCCCTCGATGCGCTGCACCGCTCGCTCGGTGCGACCATGACCGACTTCGCGGGCTGGGACATGCCGCTGCGGTACGGCAGTGAGCGCGACGAGCACAACGCCGTCCGCACCAAGGCCGGCCTCTTCGACCTCTCGCACATGGGCGAGATCACGCTGACCGGCCCGGAGGCCGTCAAGGCCCTCGACCACGCGCTGGTGGGCAACATCTCCACCGTGGGCGTCGGCCGCGCCCGCTACACGCACATCTGCCAGGAGGACGGCGGCATCCTGGACGACCTGATCGTCTACCGCCTCGCCGAGACCGAGTACATGGTCGTCGCCAACGCCTCCAACGCCCAGGTGGTCCTCGACGCGCTGACCGAGCGGGCGGCGGGCTTCGACACCGAGGTCCGCGACGACCGCGACGCGTACGCCCTGATCGCGGTGCAGGGCCCGGAGTCCCCCGGCATCCTGGCCTCGCTCACCGACGCCGACCTGGACGGCCTGAAGTACTACGCCGGCCTGCCCGGCACCGTCGCCGGCGTGCCCGCGCTGATCGCGCGCACCGGCTACACCGGCGAGGACGGCTTCGAGCTGTTCGTCTCCCCCGAGCACGCGGTGGAGCTGTGGCAGGCGCTGACCAAGGCGGGCGAGGGCGTGGGCCTGGTGCCGTGCGGGCTGTCCTGCCGCGACACGCTGCGCCTGGAGGCCGGCATGCCGCTGTACGGCCACGAGCTGACCACCGCGCTGACCCCGTTCGACGCGGGTCTGGGCCGGGTCGTGAAGTTCGAGAAGGAGGGCGACTTCGTCGGGCGCGCCGCCCTGGAGGCCGCCGCCGAGCGCGCGCGGTCCACGGCCCCCCGCAAGCTGGTCGGCCTGATCGCCGAGGGCCGCCGGGTCCCGCGCGCCGGCTTCCCGGTCGTCTTCGGCGGCGAGGTCGTCGGCGAGGTCACCTCGGGCGCCCCCTCGCCGACCCTGGGCAAGCCGATCGCGATGGCGTACGTGGACGCGGAGCACGCCGCGCCCGGCACCTCCGGCGTCGGCGTGGACATTCGCGGTACGCATGAGTCGTACGAGGTCGTGGCTCTGCCCTTCTACAAGCGGCAGAAGTGACGATTTCCCCGCCGGGACCCGTCCGTCACTCCGTCTCACTCCGCAAGACCACTGTTCATCAGCACTCCCCCGCATCCAGGAGAATCAGGTCATGAGCAACCCCCAGCAGCTGCGTTACAGCAAGGAGCACGAGTGGCTGTCGGCCGCCGAGGACGGCGTCGCGACGGTCGGCATCACCGAGTTCGCGGCCACCGCGCTCGGTGACGTCGTCTACGCCCAGCTCCCCGAGGTCGGCGACACCGTGACCGCGGGCGAGACCTGTGGCGAGCTGGAGTCGACCAAGTCGGTCAGCGACCTGTACTCCCCGGTCACCGGCGAGGTCGTCGAGGCCAACCAGGACGTCGTGGACGACCCGGCGCTGGTCAACTCCGCCCCGTTCGAGGGCGGCTGGCTGTTCAAGGTGCGTATCGCGGAGGAGCCGGCCGACCTGCTCTCCGCCGAGGAGTACGCCGACCTGACCAAGTCCGGCAACTGACACCAGGGGACCGAAGATGTCTGTACTGAACACCCCTCTCCACGAGCTCGACCCGGACGTCGCCGCCGCCGTCGACGCCGAACTCGTGCGCCAGCAGTCGACCCTGGAAATGATCGCGTCGGAGAACTTCGCTCCGGTCGCCGTCATGGAGGCCCAGGGCTCGGTCCTGACGAACAAGTACGCCGAGGGCTACCCCGGCCGCCGCTACTACGGCGGCTGCGAGCACGTCGACGTGGTCGAGCAGATCGCGATCGACCGCATCAAGGCGCTGTTCGGCGCCGAGGCCGCCAACGTGCAGCCACACTCGGGTGCGCAGGCGAACGCCGCCGCGATGTTCGCGCTGCTCAAGCCGGGCGACACGATCATGGGCCTGAACCTGGCCCACGGTGGTCACCTGACCCACGGCATGAAGATCAACTTCTCGGGCAAGCTCTACAACGTGGTCCCGTACCACGTCGACGAGACCGGCCAGGTGGACATGGCCGAGGTCGAGCGCCTGGCCAAGGAGTCCAAGCCGCAGCTGATCGTCGCCGGCTGGTCGGCGTACCCGCGCCAGCTGGACTTCGCCGCCTTCCGCCGCATCGCGGACGAGGTCGGCGCGTACCTGATGGTCGACATGGCGCACTTCGCCGGCCTGGTCGCCGCGGGTCTGCACCCGAACCCGGTGCCGCACGCCCACGTCGTGACCACCACCACGCACAAGACCCTCGGCGGTCCGCGCGGCGGTGTGATCCTGTCCACGCAGGAGCTCGCCAAGAAGATCAACTCGGCGGTCTTCCCGGGTCAGCAGGGCGGTCCGCTGGAGCACGTGATCGCGGCCAAGGCCGTCTCCTTCAAGGTCGCGGCCTCGCCGGAGTTCAAGGAGCGCCAGGAGCGCACCCTGACCGGCGCGAAGATCATCGCCGAGCGCCTGGTCCAGGACGACGTCAAGGCCGTGGGCGTGGACGTCCTCTCCGGCGGCACCGACGTGCACCTGGTCCTGGTCGACCTGCGCAACTCCGAGCTGGACGGGCAGCAGGCCGAGGACCGCCTCCACGAGGTCGGCATCACGGTCAACCGCAACGCCATCCCGAACGACCCGCGGCCGCCGATGGTCACCTCGGGTCTGCGGATCGGTACGCCGGCGCTGGCCACCCGCGGGTTCCAGGCGGAGGACTTCACCGAGGTCGCCGAGATCATCGCGCAGGCGCTGAAGCCGTCGTACGACAGCGAGTCGCTCAAGGCCCGCGTCTCGGCGCTGGCGGCGAAGCACCCGCTGTACCCGTCGCTGTAGGCACCGCCGCCGGCGGCCGCGCCGGTGCCCGCGCGGGCACCGGCGCGGGTGCCGCCGAGCGCGAGCCGACCGACGGCACCCGCACCGCACCCGAGAAAGGCCCGGCCTTCCCTTCCGCAGGCCGGGCCTTTCTCATGCCCGACCTCCCTGGGTCACTTTTCGGCGGCAATGGTGTTCACCCGGCCGCGATAAGCTCGTCTGTCGGACAAAATCCGTACTAATCACCCTCATAAGATCACTTCCGCTCCTCCCGCCCCTCCCGCACCGCCTCCCACCCCTCTGCCGCACCGCGCCCCGCCCTCCTCCCACCCACGAGCAGACATAGGAGTCCGCAACCGTGGCCATCTCCGTCTTCGACCTCTTCTCCATCGGCATCGGCCCGTCCTCCTCCCACACCGTCGGTCCGATGCGGGCCGCCCGTATGTTCGTGAACCGGCTGAAGAAGGACGGTGTGCTCGCGCAGACCGCCTCCGTGCGGGCCGAGCTGTACGGCTCCCTCGGCGCGACCGGCCACGGCCACGGCACGCCCAAGGCCGTCCTGCTGGGCCTGGAGGGCCACTCACCGCGCACGGTGAACGTGGAGACGGCCGACGACGAGGTGGAGCGCATCCGGCAGAGCGGCCGGCTGCGGCTGCTCGGGACCGAGATAGGCGATGTCCACGAGATCGCGTTCGACGAGCCGAGCCAGCTGATCCTGCACCGGCGCCGGTCACTGCCGTACCACGCCAACGGCATGACCCTCTTCGCGTACGACGAGAGCGGCGCGCCGCTGCTGGAGAAGACCTACTACTCGGTCGGCGGCGGCTTCGTCGTGGACGAGGACGCGGTCGGCGAGGACCGGATCAAGCTCGACGACACGGTGCTGAAGTACCCCTTCCGCAGTGGTGACGAGATGCTCCGCCTGGCCAAGGAGACCGGCCTGTCGATCTCCTCCCTGATGCTGGAGAACGAGAAGGCCTGGCGCACGGAGGAGGAGATCCGCGAGGGCCTGCTGGAGATCTGGCGGGTCATGCAGGCCTGTGTCGCGCGCGGCATGTCGCGCGAGGGCATCCTGCCGGGCGGCCTGCGCGTCAAGCGGCGGGCCGCGTCCACGGCGCGCCAGCTGCGCACCGAGGGCGACCCGATGATGCACCGCAGCGAGTGGACGACGATCTACGCGATGGCGGTCAACGAGGAGAACGCGGCGGGCGGCCGCGTCGTCACCGCGCCCACGAACGGCGCGGCGGGCGTGCTGCCGGCGGTCCTGCACTACTACGTGAACTTCGTGCCCGGCGCGGACGAGGACGGCGTGGTCCGCTTCCTCCTCGCCGCGGGCGCGATCGGCATGCTCTTCAAGGAGAACGCCTCGATCTCCGGCGCCGAGGTCGGCTGCCAGGGCGAGGTCGGCTCGGCCTGCTCGATGGCGGCGGGCGCCCTCGCCGAGGTCCTCGGCGGCACCCCGGAGCAGGTGGAGAACGCGGCCGAGATCGGCATGGAGCACAACCTGGGCCTGACCTGCGACCCGGTCGGCGGCCTGGTGCAGATCCCGTGCATCGAGCGCAACGGCATGGCGGCGGTCAAGGCCGTGACGGCGGCGAAGATGGCGATGCGCGGCGACGGCAGCCACAAGGTGTCCCTGGACAAGGTCATCAAGACCATGAAGGAGACGGGCGCCGACATGAAGATCAAGTACAAGGAGACCGCCCGTGGCGGTCTCGCGGTGAACGTCATCGAGTGCTGACCGGTACGGCCGGCGCCTGACGCCGGCCACCCCCGCTCCCGCGGCCCGGACCCGACCCCGTCGGCTCCGGGCCGCGGCGCGTCACCACCCCTTCGGGGCCGGGGCAGGGGCAGGGCCGGGGCGGGGCCGCGGCGTGTCGCCACGCCCGGGCTCAGGCCGCGGCGATCCAGCCGCGGATCCGCGCCTGCCGCCGCAGCTCGACCAGCTCGGCCGAGCAGTGCCCGGGCTGCCGCCAGTACGGATGCCCGTACAGCGCCCGCAGCACCTCGACCAGCTCCCGCCGCAGCCGGGTCGCCCCGGCCCCGGCGGGCAGCCGGTCGAGCGCGGCGTAGATCCGGATCACGCGGATCTGCAGGTCGAGCAGGTCTTCGGGAAACTCGGTTCGCGCCATGCCCCGATTAGCCCATGTGTTCGATTTCCGGCGCAACTCGCACCGCCCGCGATCCCCCGTGAGGGTGAGGGAGAGTCCCCGTGACCACCGGGCACCCAGCCGTGACCCGGAGGAATCACCCGGGCACCGTGCGTGCAAGATCGGGCCCGCTGGGGAAGAGTGGGTACGCCGGCCTCGATCGAGCCGGTGCGAGCGGCACCCCGTGCCGAGATCTGGTGAAGGATTCGCGCAGATGGCAACAGGCAAAGTGAAGTGGTTCAACGCGGACAAGGGCTTCGGGTTCATCGCCCAGGACGACGGCGGGCCGGACGTGTTCGTCCACTTCTCCGCCATCCAGACCACCGGCTTCAAGGAGCTGCACGAGGACGACCGCGTCTCGTACGACGTCACGCAGGGCCCCAAGGGCCCGCAGGCGGAGAACGTGGTGGTGGAGCGCTAGGCCCTGGCGGCTCCCCCGCAGGCCCCGCCCTTCCGGGCCGGGGCCTGCCGGCTCCCCGCCACCGAAAATGCTTCGCGCGGGCCGTGGGAGCGTCGTTACGATCACCGCGATGACCACTCATTCCTTTGACAGTTGGGGGGTCCCGTTCGCGCAAGGTGAGTGCTGATGCTCACCGACACCGCGACGGGGGATCCCCGCCTTTCCTTCTGGCGGCGGGTGCGCGAGTACGCCGTGCCGCCCTCCATGATCGAGACCGCGACCGCCCGCCGGCGTACCGGGGACTGGGCCGGGGCGTGCGCCGCCGCAGGCATCGACGTCGATCTCCGGCTGCGTTCCGTGGCCCGTGCCCATGGCCGGGAACTGGCTGCCGGGGTCCGGGACGACCTCCGGCACCTGGCTCCCGACCTGCTGCGCTGGCACCTGCCGAGGATCGCTCCCGACGGGCTGCTGCGCCCGGGACTGACCATCGCCCTGGCCCGGTACGGCGCCGTGCGCCTCGTCGTACGGACCCCGCCCGCGTGGGCGGACGCCGGGCAGCGGATCAGCCTCGCGCTGTGGGACGGACGCCCCGACGGCCCCGGTGCGGTGGCCGCCCGACGGCATCCCCATCCGCACCCCCACCCGCGCTTCCGGCTCGACCTGCACCGCCACCTGTGGGACGCGCGGCGGGCCCCCGAGCTGCGGGCCCGGTCCGGAGCCGACGTACCGGACCACGTACCGCCGGAGCTCGGTCCGCCCGAGCTCGTACCGCGCGGACTCGGCTGTGCCGTGGACCGGTGGGCGGCCGAGGCGGCGATCCTGCTGCGCGCCGAGGGGCGGGCCGCCGGCACCGTCACCGTGCGGCTCGGCGGCCGGCACCGGCTGGACCTGGACATCGGGCCGCACGGGGGCCGGATCGTGGCGCCCGCCGCGCGGCGCGCTCCCGGGGCGACGCCGGTCCTGCCCGACGCGGCGACCTGGGTCCTGCCCGACCTCGAACTGCTCCGGTCCGGCCTGCTCGGGGCCGACCGGCTGCACCCGCTGGTCGCCGCGGCCCTCGCACCGGACCGTCCGCCGTCCGCCCCGCCCCCGGCCGCGGACCCCGCCGCCGGCCCGGCCGGGCAACCGCGCATCGTGGAGTGCCGGGGAGCCCGGCACCGCATCGCCCTGGTCGACGGGGTGCTGGCCCCGCTGGACCACGACCCCGCGGAGATCCGGCGCGAGGAGCTCCTGGTCGCGCTGAGCGGGACTCCCCTGCCCTGCCTGCGGGTGATCGACGAGGCACACCGCCGTCCGGACTGCCTCACCGGCGTCCGCGAACGGCTCGACCACGGCGACATCGCCGGTGCGCTGGCCGTCGTCGAGGGTCTGCTGGGCCCCGACGCCGTGCTGCGCGGCGGCCCGCTGCGCGACGCGCTGGAGGCGGCCGCGCAGCGCCGGATCACGTACGGGCTCTTCCGGGCCGGCCTGCTCGGCCCCGCCCCCGGGTCCGGGCGCAGCCTCCCGGGCCCACGACGCCACCGTGACCGCCGCTCCCACCCGCGCCACACGACCCGCCGCTGAACCGGCACCGGAATCCGGGCCGGGCCGGCCCAGGCCCAGGCCCAGGCCGGCCGCAGCATCCGGCCGCCCGCCGCTCCTCGAACCCCGAAGGTGATCGAACATGCCCATGACCCTCCCCCCGTCCCCCCTCGACGTCGCCGGCACCCTGCTGGCCCTGCTGCGCGACACGACCACCGAGCCGCGTCCCGACATCCAGCTGGAGGCCCTCACGCTGGCCGTGACCGCCGACCTGCCCGTCCTGCTCTGGGGCGAGCCGGGCATCGGCAAGACGGCCGCCCTGACCCGGCTCGCCGAGGAGCTGGACGTTCCGCTGACCACCGTCATCGCGAGCGTGCACGAACCGTCCGACTTCTCGGGCCTGCCCGTCGTCGGCGACGACCCCGCGGAACAAGGGGTGCCGATGGCCCCGCCGGACTGGGCCGTACGCCTGGTGCGGGCCGGCCGCGGGCTGCTGTTCCTGGACGAGCTGTCCACCGCGCCCCCGGCCGTCCAGGCCGCCCTGCTCCGCCTCGTCCTCGAACGGCGGATCGGCTCCCTGCGGCTTCCGCCCGGGGTCCGGATCGTCGCGGCCGCCAACCCGCGTTCCTCGGCCGCCGACGGCTGGGAGCTCAGCCCGCCGCTGGCCAACCGGTTCGTGCACCTGCAGTGGACCCACGACCACGAGGTCGTCGTCCGCGGGCTGGGCGGGACCTGGCCCCGGGCGACCCTGCCGCGGCTGGACCCGGAACGGCTGCCGCAGGCCGTGGACCTCGCCCGCCGGGCGGTGTGCGGGCTGCTCGCCGCCCGTCCCGCGCTCGTCCACCGGCTGCCCAGCGCCGAGACGCGCCGGGGCGGGGCCTGGCCGTCGCCCCGCAGCTGGGAGATGACGCTGTGCCTGATCGCCTTCGCGACCGCGGCCGGTTCCTCCCGGGACGTGCTGTCCCTGCTGGTCAGGGGCACGGTGGGGGACGGTCCCGGGCTGGAGCTGCTGGCCGCCCTGGACCGGATGGACCTCCCCGACCCCGAGGAGCTGCTCGCCGATCCGGCGGCCGCCGACCTGCCCGAGCGCGGGGACCTGCGCCAGGCGGCGCTCGACGGCGTGGTGGCGGCGGTACGCGCCCGGCCGGACCGGGCCCGCTGGGACGCGGCGTGGGCCCTGCTGGTCCGGGCGGTGGAGACGGGACCCCCGGACCTGGTGGTCGTCCCGGCGACCACGCTGGCCTCGCTGCGCCGCGCGGACTGGGACGTTCCGGAGTCGATCGAGCGGCTCGCCGGCGCGGTGGACCTCTCCCGGCGGGCGGACCGTGCGACCGCCCGTGCCACGGCCGCCACGGCGGCCGCGCGGGGCGGCCGGTGACCGGGGAGGGCGCCCGGAAGGACGCCGGAGCGGGCACCGGGGAGGGCGCCGGGGCGCTGGACCGTGACAAGCTCTTCGCCGCCCGGCTGCACGCCGCCCGGGTCCGGCCGTACCTGGCGACGGCGCTGTTCGCCCTGCACGCCGTGGAGTCCCGACGGGTGCCGACGATGGGCGTCGACCGGTACTGGCGGGTCTACGTCTCGCCCGCCTTCGTGGCCCGCACACCGGTGGAGGAGCTGGCCGGCGTATGGGTGCACGAGGTGTCGCACCTGCTGCGCGACCACCACGGGCGCAGTGACCGGTTCGCGAAGGAACGCGGGCTGACCGGGGCGGCGGAGCGGTTGCGGATGAACATCGCGGCGGACTGCGAGATCAACGACGACGTGTTCGGCGACGGGCTGGTGCGGCCCGGCGGCGCGGTCGACCCGGTCGCGCTGGCGCTGCCCGAGGGCCGGCTCATGGAGGACTACCTGGGGCTGTTCCGGCTCGGGCCCCGGATGCACCACCTGGCCTGGCTGGACTGCGGCAGCGGCGCCGACGGCCTGGACCGCGCGTGGGAGCTGGGGCCGGACGGCGCGCACGGCCTGAGCGCGCGGGAACGGGACGCGGTGCGGTTCCGGGTGGCGCAGGGCATCATCGGCCGCCCGGGCGACGCCCCGCGGGGCTGGCAGCGGTGGGCGAAGGAGGCGTTCCATCCGCCGCAGCCGTGGCGGGAACTGCTGGGAGCCGCGGTCCGCTCGGCGACCTCCGGCTCCGGCGCGGGCGAGGACTACACGTACGGCCGGCCCGCGCGGCGCTCGGCCGGGCTGCCGGGCGTGGTCCTGCCGAGCCTGCGGCGCAGGCCGCCCCGGGTCAGCGTGATCATCGATACGTCCGGGTCGGTGAGCGACGAGGAACTGGGCAGCGCCCTGCTGGAGGTCGCCGCGATCTCCCGCGCGGTGGGCGGCCGCCGGGACCTGGTCACCGTGGTGCCGTGCGACGCGGCGGCGCGGACCGTGCACACCCTGTGCCGGGCGGAGGGGATACCGCTGCTGGGCGGCGGGGGCACGGATCTGCGGACGGGCTTCGCCGCGGCGCTGCGGGCGGGTTCCCGGCCCGACGTGATCGTGGCCCTGACCGACGGGCAGACGCCCTGGCCGGCCACCCGGCCGCCGTGCCGGACGGTGGTGGGCCTGTTCTCCCGGCCGTGGGCGGAGCCTTCGTGGGACGAGGACGATCCCGACTACGTGCCGGACACCCCGCCCGACTGGGCGCACGTGGTCACGATCGGCACAGCTCCCCCGACCCCGTGAGCCCGCGCCGCCCGGCCCGGCGCGGGGGCGACCCTACCCGCGGCCGCTCCGGGGCGGGGCGGGGCGGGGCCGGATGGTCCCGGTCCGGGGTCAGGCGCGGGGGTCGCTCTGCCGCTCCGCGGCGCGGGCGGCGTCCTGCTCGTGCTTCGCCTTGATCCGGACCGCTTCCTTGCGGACCTCCGCCTGGGTGGCGCGCTCCTTCTGCAGCCACTCGGGGTTCTCGGTCTTCAGGGCGTCGATCTGCTCGGTGGTGAGGGCCTCGGTGACGCCGCCGCGGGCCAGGCCCGCGATGGAGACGCCCAGCTTGGCCGCGACGACCGGGCGGGGGTGCGGGCCGTTGCGTCGCAGATCCTGGAGCCACTGCGGCGGGTCGGTCTGCAGGGCGTTCAGTTCGGCGCGCGAGACGACGCCCTCCTGGAACTCGGCGGGGGTGGCCTCGAGGTACACACCCAGCTTCTTCGCCGCGGTCGCGGGCTTCATCGTCTGGGTGGTCTGGTGCGACGTCATGGTGCCAAGGGTATCGAGCATGTGAGCTAGGTCCGACCACGGCCGGTAACCTGGCCGGGTGACAGGCTCGGATGCATCTCCTTCGTTCCGGCTCGCGTACGTCCCGGGAGTGACGCCCAGCAAGTGGGTGCGGATCTGGAACGAGCGGCTGCCCGACGTCCCCCTGGCCCTGGTCCAGGTGACCGCGGCCGAGTCCTTCGGCGTGCTGCGCGACGGCGGCGCCGACGCGGCCTTCGTCCGGCTGCCGGTCGACGGTGCGGACCTGAGCGCGATCCCCCTCTACACCGAGACCACGGTCGTGGTGATCCCCAAGGACCACGTGCTGATGGCGGCCGAGGAGGTGTCCGCGGCGGACCTGGCCGACGAGATCGTGCTGCATCCCCTCGACGACACCCTCGACTGGGAGCGTCCGCCGGGCCGGCCCGCCTTCGAGCGGCCCGCCAGCACGGCCGACGCCGTCGAGCTGGTGGCGGCGGGCGTGGGCGTGCTCGTCGTACCGCAGTCGCTGGCCCGTCTGCACCACCGCAAGGACCTCACCTACCGGCCGCTGACGGACGTCCCCGCCTCGCGCGTCGCGCTGTCGTGGCCGGAGGAGAAGACCACCGACCTGGTGGAGGACTTCATCGGGATCGTGCGCGGGCGCACGGTCAACAGTTCCCGGGGGCGCAGGCCGGAGCAGGGCAAGGAACAGGCCAAGGAGCAGCCGAAGGCCAAGGCCAAGGCGCAGCCGGGCCGGGGACGGGCGAAGGACGGGCGGGGCGCCGCAGCGGGCAAGGGGGCCGCGCAGGGCGGTGGCCGTGGTGGTTCCGGCGCGCCCAAGGGTGCCAAGGGCGCCAAGGGGGCCAGGCCCGCCAAGCGCGGCAAGCCCCGCCGCCCGTAGTCGTCCGGGCGGACGGCCTCCGGGGCCCCGGCAGGCGTAGAGCCCGCCCTTCCGCGTTCGGGTGGCACGGAAAGGCGGGCCCGCCGCATGCGCCCGTCCGGAAAAGGGGAAATTCGGGCTTCCGGACCGGGCGGTGTTCCCCCGTGCGTCCATGGTGCCGCCGGTCACCGGGGTGAACACGGTCCGGCCACATGTACGAATGTAATCTGCACAGTTGTGAAGCATGTCGAAGCCGGTACACGTGCGTGCGAATGCGACAACTCGGCCGAGGGGAAGCCCTGTTCCCGGGCCATGCGCGGCTACGAGCGGCTCCTGGCCGCCGGTTCGCTGCCGGCCGCGGACGTGCCCCCGTGCCTGTGGGACCTGCACCTGGTCACCGAGGACGCCACCGCGCCGGGACAGGCCGTGCCCGTCCCGCCCGAGGTCGCGTCGTTCTCGGCGCTGCACGCGATGGAGAGCCGAATCGCGGCGCAGCAGCGCACCCTGTGGTCGACGCGGGCCACCCTGGCCGCCTTCCGGGAGACGTACGAGCACAGCCGCCGCCGGGAGCAGGGACAGCTGACCCTGCTGAACGGTGACGAGGTGATCGACAACGCGCTGGCCGCAGCGGTCGACGGCTGCCGCGAGGAACTGCTGACCGCGCACCCCGGCGGCACCCGGCCCGAGAACACGCTGCGGGCGGCGGTGGCACGGGACGTACGGATGCTGCGGCGCGGCGTGTCGCAGCGGACGATCTACCAGCACACCATCCGCGGCCACCAGCCGACACTCGCCTACATCGAGCGGGTCACCGAGGCCGGGGCGCAGGTACGGACCCTGACCGAGGTCTTCGAGCGGATGATCATCGCGGACCGGGAGACGGCGTTCATCCCGGGGGACGAGACCGACAGGCGCAGCTCCGCCCTCCAGATCCGGGACCCGCACGTGGTGCGGTTCCTGGTCGCCACGTTCGAGAACGCCTGGGCGCGGGCGACGGAGGTGCGCCCCGCCACCGCCCCGGCCCGGCAGCCCGCCGTCACCTCCGAGTTGCAGCTGGCGATCCTCCAGGCCGTCGTCGGCGGCGAGACGGACGACTCGATCGCCCGTCGCCTGGGCATGAGCCGGCGCACCGTCGCCGAGCACATCCGCAAGGTCTCCGTCCAGCTCGGCAGCGGCAGCCGCGCCCAGCTGGGCTTTCTGCTGGCGACCTCCGAGCTGCTGCGGCCGCCGGCCGACGGCGTCTGACATCCGTCCGGCCGGGCGTGCAACCGTTCGGGCCCGCCACGTGTCTTCCCCGATGTCACCACTGTCCCGATATCTGCCCATCGGGGGACGTCATGCATCGTCGTCTACGTCGTCAGCAGCTCGTGGCACTGACCACGGGCGCCCTTCTCACCGCCGGCCTCGCGCTCGCCGTGCCGGCCTCGGCGGCACCCGCCGCCAGGGCCTCGACCACCCCCCTGGTGGTCAACGCGCGCTGGGGCACGCACTGCACGTTCGACCGGGTCGTCATCGACATCCAGGGCACCATCCCGGAGACCACCGTCACCGAGGTGCCCGAACTGGTCTACGACGGGTCCGGCCACCCGGTCCCGCTGCCCGGGAAGTACTTCCTGGAGATCCGCCTGCACCCCGCCGCCGCGCACAACGACGCGGGGCAGTCCGTCTACAAGGGCCCGCATCTGATCAAGCTCAACCTGCCCAAGCTCAAGGGCCTGGCCATGACCGGCGACTACGAGGGGTACGTCACCTTCGGCACCGCCTTCGCCACCAAGCCCCAGTTCAGCACGTTCAAGCTGCACAACCCCGAGCGCTTCGTGGTCGACGTCGCGCACCCGAACACCTGCTGAGCCGTCCGCGCATCGGAGGGCCCGGGGTGTCGCACACCCCGGGCCTCTCTCCCGTCAGGCCGGCCGGATCCGCATCATGGTCGGGTCCCCGTTCCCGAACCAGTCCTGCGCGCAGGAGTAGCGGCCGGGTGCGGCCGCGCCGACCAGGCCGAGGCAGGCCGCCATGGCCCGCTGCCCGTAGGCGTTGGGGTGCATGGACTCCTCCAGCGTCCCCTGGGTGTCGGCGTGGTCCAGGAAGCGGAACCATTCCGCGCGGCGCGGGTCGGGTCCGCCCTGCCCCACCTGTGCCACGCCGAGCGAGCACACCTCGTGGCCGGCGAGCGCGTCCCGCAGGTCGAGGAAGTCCGTACCGCGGGCGGTGGCCACCGACTTGACCAGGTCGCCGATCCGCGGGACGACCGCGTCCTGCTTCTTCCAGCACAGCCGGGAGAAGTACCAGTCGTACGCGCAGTCGCCGATGATCGTGCCGAAGCCGAGGTCGTTGCCGCCGACGGCGCCGCTCGCGCCGTAGACCCGGCCCGGGTCGTAGCCGGATCCGGTCCAGGCCCGGTCGGTGCCGTTGCGGGAGGCGGCGTACCGGTCGGTGTTGCCGAGCCAGCGGCCGCCCTCGCCGGAGATGAAGCTGTCGCCCATGGCGACGGCGACGGCCGGCCCGCCGGGCACGGCGGCCCCGGAGGAGCCGGGGGGTGCCGTGATCGCGGCCGGGCCGGGCGCGCGGCCGGCGTGGGCGTCGGGTGCCGTCAGCCCGGCCAGGCCGAGCAGCGCGACGGTCAGCAGCGCGGCGCCCCGGGAGGCGGTGCGCGTGCGGGTACGCATGGGGGTCGTCCTCTCGTCCGTGCGGGGTGGGAAGGGGCGCCGTTCCACCCGGGGAGGCCGGCGGGGCCGGGACCCGGCCACCCCCGCGTCCCCCGTGCGCCCGGCGCCCCGCGACGACGGCGAGGAGTGTGGAGGAACCCCTGCGCCGGCCGCGTGGAAGGACGTTACGATCGGCGCCCACCGGCAGCCCGTCCGCCGGCCACTCGTCCGCCACGGAGTGCGCCATGCCCTTGGTCTTCGCCCTGCTGGGTCCGGTCCAGGTGACCCTGGACGGGCGGCCGTTGCCGCTCGGCGGGCCGCGCGGCCGACGGGTGCTGGCGGCGCTGCTGCTGGAGGCCGGGCGGGCGGTCCCAGTGGCGGGACTCGCACGGGCGGTGTGGGACGACGCGCCCGCCACGGCCCGCGAGCAGCTGCACAACGTCGCCGCGTCGCTGCGCCGGCTGCTGGCGGGTACGGGTGCCACGGTGACCCGCTCGGAGGCGGGCCTCACCCTGGAGCCGGGCCCGGCGGTGCTGGACGTACGGGAGTTCGCCCGGCTGCGGGCGGCGGCCGGGACGGCGCCCGCGGCCGAGGCCCGGCCGCTGCTCGCCGGAGCCCTGGAGCTGTGGCGGGGCCCGGCGCTGGGCGGGCTGGCCGGGCGGCTGTTCGAGGCCGCCGCGGCCCGGCTGGAGGAGGAGCGGCTCGACTGTCTGGAACGGCGCCTGGCCGCCGACCTGGAGCTGGGCCGGCACGCCGAGGTGTGCGGCGAACTCGCCTCCCTCACCGCCGAACACCCGCTGCGCGAACGCCTGGTGGAGCTGCGCATGCTGGCCCTGTACCGGTCGGGCCGGCGCGGCGAGGCGCTCGACTGCTTCACCCGGGCCCGGCGCAGCCTCGCGGACGCGACGGGACTCGACCCGCGGCCCGAACTCCACGCCCTGTACGGCGCGTTACTGGCGGACGCCCCGCCCCCGCACCCCGCCCCGGACCCGCCGCCCGGGCCGCCGCCGCCCGCGCCGCTCGGCGCGGTCGTGGCCCCCGTCCCGCCGGCACCCGTCGCCCCTGTGCCCGCCCAACTGCCGCCCGCGACCGAGGCCTTCGTCGGACGCGTCGTGGAGGCCGCCGCCCTGGTGCCCGCCCTGCGCGCGGCCGGCGGCGGCGTGTGCGTGGTCACCGGGCAGGCCGGGATCGGGAAGACCGCACTCGCGGTCGAGGTCGCCCGGGGCGTGCGCGAGGACTTCCCCGACGGGCAGCTGTTCGTCGATCTGCGCGGGGCGGACCAGGGGGCCGCCGACCCCGCCGAGGTGCTGGCCGGGTTCCTGCGCGGGCTCGGCGTGGACGGGGCGTGCGTGCCCGCCGGAGCCGGGGAGCGGGCCGCGCTCTACCGGAGCCTGCTGGCCGGCCGGCGGGTGCTGGTCGTCCTCGACAACGCCGCCGGGGAGGAGCAGGTACGGGCGCTGCTGCCGGGCCCCGCCGGTTCGGGCTGCGCGGTGCTGGTCACCAGCCGGCACCGGCTGACCGGGCTGGACCGGCGCCTCGCGCTCACCCTGCCGGTGCTGGCCGAGGCCGACGCCCTCGGTCTGCTGGGCCGGGTCGTGGGGCACCGGCGGGTCGCCGGGGAGACCGGGGCGGCGCGCGAACTGGTCGCGCTGTGCGGCCGGCTGCCGCTGGCCCTGCGCGTGGTCGCCGCCCGGCTCGCCGCCGCCCCGCACCGCGAACTGGCGCGCCTGGCGGCGCGGCTGCGCGACGAGCGCGGGCGGCTGGACGAGCTCGCGCACCACGGGGCCGACGTCCGGGCCGGGCTGCGGCTGAGCTACCGGGCGCTGCCCGCCGAGGCCCGCGCCCTGCTGCGCGCGCTGGCCGTGCTGGACGCGCCGGACTGTGCCGGCTGGGTCGCCGCCGCCCTCCTCGACCGGCCCCCGGCGCGCGCCGAGGAGGCCCTGGACGCCCTGGTCGGCGCCCATCTGCTGGAGGTCGCCGGGCGGGACGAGGCCGGGCAGCTGCGCTACCGCCTGCACGACCTGGTCCGCGCCTTCGGCCGCGAACTGGCCGCCCCCGGACCGGCGGACGCGGCGCTGCGCCGGGCGCTCGGCTGCTGGGTCGCCCTGGTCCGCGCGGGCCGCCGGGCCCACCAGGGGCTGGACTACCCGGGCCTGGGCCGCATGGCCGCCGGGTGGGAGCCCGAGCCGGGCGTGCTGGCGCTGGTCCGGGCGGAGCCGGTGCGCTGGCTGGGGGCCGAGCGGGAGGCGCTGGTGGCGACCGTACGGCAGGCGGCCGCCGTCGATCCGTACGCCTGCCGGGAGCTGGCCGCCGCCGGGGAGTACCTCTTCGACCTGCGCAGCGACCTGACGGGGTGGCAGACGGTGCAGGAGAGCGCGCTCGCCGCCGCGCTGGCGGCCGGTGACCGGACCGGTCAGGCCCTGATGCTGGTGGGACTGGGCCGGCTGCGGGCCTGCCGGGTGGAGTGGGGGCCGGCGCGCGAGACGGTCGCGGCCGGGGAGCGCCTGTTCGAGGAGCTGGGGGACGCGCACGGGGCGGCGTACGCGGGCTGGGTGCTGGCGTACCTGGACCGGGTGCAGGGCCGGCTCCCCGAGGCGCTGGAGCGCTGCCGGAGGATCGCCCCCGTCTTCGAGGCGGCCGGCGACCGGTACGGGCACGCGCACGCGCTGCGCGGGATCGGCCAGGTGCTGCTCGCCGGGGGCGACAGCGCCCGCGCCCTCGACGTGCTGCGCGAGGCCCTGGCCGTCGCGGTGCGCGGCGGCGCCGCCTGGCCCCGGATGTGCATGCTGCGCTGGGTCGCCGACGCGCAGCTCGTACGCGGCCGGCTGGCGGAGGCGGCGGCCGGTTTCCGGGAGGTGCTGGCCCATACGGAGGGCTCCGGCGACCTCGCCGGGCAGTCGGCGGCCCGGATCGGGCTCGGCCGGATCGCCCTGGAGCGGGGCGACACGGCGCAGGCGCTGCGGCAGCTGCGGGCCGCGGACGAGCTGGGCCGGCGCTCCGGGCAGACCCTGGTGCACGCCCTCGCCGTACCGCCGCTGGCCCGGGCGCTGCTCGCGGCGGGCGAGACGGCCGCCGCGCGGGCCCTGCTGGAGGAGGCCCAGGAGGGCTGCCGCCGGATGAACGCACGGCCGTTGCTCGAGCAACTGCGGGCGGCGCTGGCCGCGGTGCCGTCCGTGCCGTAGGGTCAACAGGCCTTGGTGTTCGGGAAACCGGTGGAAAACCGGTGCGGCCCTCGCCACT
This sequence comes from Streptomyces sp. NPDC042102, assembly GCF_055582305.1. NCBI lineage: Bacteria > Bacillati > Actinomycetota > Actinomycetes > Kitasatosporales > Streptomycetaceae > Streptomyces > Streptomyces sp. NPDC042102. The sequence continues at coordinate 1,022,139 of NZ_JBVJDL010000003.1, read as the reverse complement.
GTGATCGGGAAGTCCGGCTCCTCCCCCTGCCCGCGGCAGGGGACCCCCCAGCGGGAAGCCACTGGGCGGCGGCGGGATGATCCGCACCGCCTGGGAAGGCGGAGCCAGGGCATCAGTACCCGTGAGCCAGGAGACCGGCCGGGGTGCGTTGTCCATCCACGAGGTGCTGGAGAGGTCTCCCGCTCATGCATATAGCCGAGGGGTTCCTGCCCCCTTTGCACGCGGCCGCCTGGGGCGCCGCGTCCGCTCCCTTCGTCGTCCACGGCGTCCGCGCGCTGACCCGTGAAGTGAAGGCGAACCCGGAGAGCACCCTGCTCCTCGGCGCGTCCGGGGCCTTCACTTTCGTCCTGTCCGCGCTGAAGATCCCGTCCGTCACGGGCAGTTGCTCGCACCCGACCGGGACGGGGCTCGGCGCGATCCTCTTCCGGCCACCGGTCATGGCGGTGCTCGGGACGATCACCCTGCTCTTCCAGGCACTGCTGCTGGCGCACGGCGGCCTGACCACGCTCGGCGCGAACGTCTTCTCGATGGCGATCGCCGGCCCGTGGGCGGGGTACGCGGTCTACCGGCTGCTGCGCAGGTCCGGCGTCCCGCTCATGGTGACCGTCTTCTTCGGCGCGTTCTTCGCCGACCTGGTCACGTACTGCGTCACCAGCGTGCAGCTGGCGCTGGCGTTCCCCGACCCGGGCTCCGGTTTCGCGGGCGCGCTCGCGAAGTTCGGGGGGATCTTCGCGGTGACGCAGATCCCGCTGGCGGTCAGCGAGGGCCTGCTGACGGTGCTGGTGATGCGGCTGCTGATGCGGTCCAGCAAGGCGGACCTGATCCGGCTGGGCGTCGCGAAGCTCACCGGGTCGAAGTCGAAGCAGGAGGCGGCGGTCTGATGTCGAGGAACGCGAAGATCAACACCCTGCTGCTGCTCCTGGTGGCGGCGCTGGCCGTGCTCCCGCTCGCGCTGGGGCTGGGCGAGGGCAAGGAGGAGCCGTTCACGGGCGCGGACGCGCAGGCGGAGGCGGCGATCACCGAGCTGAAGCCGGATTACGAGCCGTGGTTCTCGCCGCTGTACGAACCCCCGTCCGCGGAGATCGAGTCGGCGCTGTTCGCCCTCCAGGCGGCGATCGGCGCGGGCGTGCTCGCGTACTACTTCGGGCTGCGCAAGGGCCGCCGCCAGGGCGCGGCGGAGGCGGCCGGTACGACGGGGACGGCGGGCGCCGGGGAGAGCGCCGCCGTGACCGCGGCGGCCGGGTCCGCGGAGTCCTGAGCCCGTGCTCCCCATCGACGCCGCCGCGCACAGCAGCCGCTGGCGGGGCCGTCACCCGTTGGAGAAGGCCCTGCTGGGGCTGGGTCTGACGGTGACGGCCGTCTGCCTGCCGCCGTGGCCCGGCGCCCCGCTGGTGGGCGCGGCCACCCTGGCCGTGCTGCTGGGCCCGGCGGGGGTGGGCCGGCGGCAGCTGTGGCGGGCCTTCCGCATTCCGCTGGGCTTCTGCTGCACGGGCGCCGTGCCGCTGCTGTTCGCGGTGGGCGGCCCGGCGGGCTGGGTCGCGCCGGCCCCGGACGGGCCGCGGCTGGCCGCGGAGTTGCTGCTGCGCACCTCGGCGGCCTCGCTCGGCGTGCTGCTGTTCGCCTTCACCACACCGATGTCGGACGTGCTGCCGCGGCTGGTACGGGCGGGGGTGCCGGCGCCGGTCGTGGACGTGGCGCTGGTGATGTACCGGATCGCCTTCCTGCTCCTGGACTCGCTGGCCAAGGTGCGCCGGGCGCAGGCCGCCCGGCTGGGGCACACCCACCGGGCGGCGGTGTGGCGTTCGCTGGCCGGACTGGCGGCGACCTCCTTCGTCCGGGCCTTCGACCGCGCCGCGCGGCTCCAGGACGGGCTGGCGGGCCGGGGGTACGACGGGACGCTGCGCGTCCTGGTGCCGCCGGCCACCCTGTCGTGGCGGTTCCTGGCCGCGTCGGGGGCGCTGCTGAGCGTGGTGGTGGCCACGACGTACGTACTGAAAGGGCTGTATCTGTGACGCCGTTGGTGGAACTGTCGGGCGCGGGGTTCGCGTACGAGGACGGGCCGCCGGTGCTCAGCGGCGTCGGCCTCGCGCTGCGCGAGGGCCGGGCGCTGGCCCTGCTGGGCCGCAACGGCAGCGGCAAGACCACGCTGATGCGGCTGCTGAGCGGCGGGCTGCGTCCGGCGTCGGGCGCGCTGTCCCTGGACGGTGTGCCGGTCTCCTACGACCGGGCGGGCCTGACGCGGCTGCGCACGTCGGTGCAGCTGGTGGTCCAGGACCCCGACGACCAGCTGTTCGCGGCGTCGGTGGAACAGGACGTGTCGTTCGGGCCGATGAACCTGGGGCTGCCCCGGGAAGAGGTCCGGGCGCGGGTCGAGGCCGCCCTGGCGGCCCTGGACATCACGCACCTGCGGGACCGCCCCACCCATCTGCTCTCCTTCGGCCAGCGCAAGCGGGCGGCGATCGCGGGGGCGGTGGCGATGCGGCCGCGCGTCCTGATCCTGGACGAGCCGACGGCCGGGCTGGACCCGGACGGCCAGGAGCGGCTGCTGGACACCCTCGGCGCGCTGTCCGGCACCACGGTGGTGATGGCCACGCACGACGTGGACCTCGCGGTGCGCTGGGCCGACGACGCGGCCGTCCTGACCCCGGCGGGCCTGCGGCTGGGGCCGGCCGCCGACCTGCTGTGCGACCCGGAGCTGCTGACGGCCGCGGGCCTGCGCCAGGCCTGGTCGCCGGCGGTCACCGTGTTCCTGCGCGCCCACGGCCTGCTGGCGCCCGGCGCACCGGGCCCGCGGACCCCGCAGGCCCTGACGGCACTCCTGGGCGGCCGGGCGCATCCCTAGGATGGCGGCATGTCGCTGCCGCACGCCATCCTCACCGCCCTGCTGGAGAAGCCGTCGTCCGGGCTGGAGCTGACCCGGCGGTTCGACAAGTCGATCGGGTACTTCTGGTCCGCGACGCACCAGCAGATCTACCGCGAGCTGGGCAGGCTGGAGGAGGCCGGGCTGATCCGGGCGCTGCCGAGCGCGCAGCCCGCGCGCGGACAGAAGAAGGAGTTCGAGGTGCTGCCGGCCGGGTCGGCGGAGCTGGCGCGGTGGGTCGGCGAGAGCCAGGACCCCAAGTCGATCCGGGATCCGCTGCTGCTGCGGATGCGGGCCGCGGCGGTGGTGGGGCCGCAAGGGCTCGCGCGGGAGCTGCGCCGCCACCTGGAACTGCACCGGCGCCAGCTCGCGGTGTACGAGGCCATCGAGGCCAAGGACTTCCCCCCGGAGCGCGACGCCGACGAGGACCGGCTGCGCCGGCTCGTCCTGCACGGCGGTACCGGGCTGGAGACGTTCTGGCTGCGGTGGCTGGAAGAGGCCCTCGCCGAGGTCGAGGACATGACCCGGGAGGACGGCGGCTGAGGGGCTGCCCCGGCCGCCGTCCTCCCGGGCGGTGTGCCTACTTGTTCAGGGAGTCCCAGAACTCGTCGAAGCTGAGCAGCTTGTCGCCGTTGCTGTCCTTGGCGGCTATCACGGCCTCCGCGACCGGGCCGGTCACGGCGAAGTCGCCCATCGCGGCCATGGCCTCGCGGTACTCGTCGGCGGTGACGAAGCCGTCGCCGTCCTTGTCGAAGCGACCGAACGTCGCCTTGGCGCTGTCGATGTCCGCCACTGGGTCCACCCCTTCTTGGTGCGTGTTGACCGGCTCAGCGTAGCGGCCCTCCGACACACCCGGCGGCCTCGGGGCCCGGTCGAGCGGCAGACAGAAATTCCATTCCCCTTCCCGCTCATTGCCGGAGCCGTTCCGGCATGCCTTCCGCAGCCCTTCCAAGGGCCTTCCGCAATGCGGAAGCTATAATTCCAGCCAACAATTCGGACCTGCACTTGTCACGCTCCGGGGCCACCGCATAACGTACGGGCACAGCCGCCACACCGGGAGCGCAGGGCTCCCAGGGACAAGCGGCTCCAAGGGCGATCACATAGGTGACGATCACAGCTGAGACATCATTCGAAGTCCTGCCCTTCACCCGCGCTTGCCGCCATATCTGGGAAGACGGCGACCATGTGCTCATCGGCGTGAGTCCCGGAAACAGCTACTTCAGCGCCGACCGCATCGCAGGCCTGGCCCAGTGGGCCACCACCCGGTTCGCGCAGGTGGACTTCGTGTACGCCGACCTCCACGTGGACCGGATGTTCGCCGCGTTCGGCTATACCCCGGAACACGCGGACAAGCGCGCCACCAAGGAGATCAAGGCGGTTCGCCGACGGATTCTCAAAGGCATCGAGGAATCCGGACCCCCGCAGGCCGAGATCCGCGTGAGGGCCCTCTCCGAGTTCGCGGAGAATCCCGTCTATCAGTTGCTGCACCGGCGGGTGCTGCATTTCCTGGAGACCGACGACGAATTCCGTAAGGGCTGCGAACAGATGGCCCTGCACTTTGTCGGCTCGAAGTTGCCCGAAGGTGAATCCATCACAGACGGACAGTTGCAGGTCTGTTTCGACTACATGGCCGCGGAACTTCCGTTCTTCGTGGACACCCCGAGCATTCTGGACGTCCCGTCCTCCGTCGCCGCGTACCACGTGAAGATGCCGCTGACCGACGTGCTCTACGCACGCGGCGGGGGCCTGCGCGCCACCCGGAACCAGGCATATGCCGTCGTAAGGCCCGAAAGGAACGTCGTTGAGTACCGAGCAGCTTGAGAGCCCCGCGAGCCAGGAGCCACAGCCGCAGCCGCTTCTCGACTTCCCGCTCTCGCGCCGCGGTGACGTCCTGCCCCAGGAGTGCTCCTGGCTGCGCGAGAAGGCCCCGGTCGCCCGGGTCCGCACCCTCACCGGGGACACCGGCTGGCTGGTGAGCAGCTACGCGCTGGCCAAGCAGGTGCTGGAGGACGAGCGGTTCAGCCTGAAGGACACGGCCGACGCCGGCGCTCCCCGCCAGTACGCGCTGACGATCCCGCCCGAGGTCGTCAACAACATGGGCAACATCAACAGCGCGGGCCTGCGCAACGCGGTCATGAAGGCGCTGAACCCCCGCCAGAAGGGCCTGCGGGAGCAGCTGCGCGCCCGGGCGGACGAACTGATCGACGCCATCGTCGCCGAGGGCGCCCCGGCCGACCTCCGGGCGGGGTTCGCCGACCCCTTCTCGGCGGCGCTGCACTGCGAGGTGCTGGGGGTCCCGTACGAGGACTGGCGGCGCCTGATGTCGGGGCTGGACGTCGCGTTCATGACCGCACGCGAACCGTTCGCCGACTCGGCCCTCAACTGGTACAAGGACGTGGCCTACTTCGCCGGGCAGCTCCACCACCAGCTCGCACGCGAGCCCGAGGAGCGTACGGGGCTCCTCGGGAGGTTCGCCGGGCTGAAGGAGGCCGACCCGGAGTCGGCGCACCTGACCGACGACATGTTCGCGACCGTCGCCGTCTCGCTCTTCGGCGCCGGCGCCGTCTCGACCTCCGCCTTCCTGGTGCTGGCCGTGCTCGCGCTGCTCCAGCGGCCCGAGCTGATCGGCTACCTGCGCGCCCACCCCGAGCGCATGGGGAAGGCCGTGGACGAACTGCTGCGGTGGAACCTGTCGGTGGGCGACGGCCTGCCGCGCATCGCCCTGGCCGACATCGAGCTCGGTGACGTCACGGTGCGCGAGGGCGAGCTGGTCCTGGTCCTGCTGGAGGGCGCCAACTTCGACCCGGCGGCCTTCGAGAACCCGGACGTGCTCGACCTGGAGCGGGAGAGCGCCAACGCCCACCTCGCCTTCGGCGGCGGCCGGCACTTCTGCCCGGCCTCGGCGCTGGGGCGGACCCACGCCGAGATCGCCCTGGAGGCGCTGGTCGAGCGGCTGCCCGGGCTGCGCCTGGCGGTTCCCGCCGAGAACCTGGTGTGGCGTACGGGCTTCATCAAGCGGCTCCCGGAGCGGCTGCCGGTCGCCTGGTAGCCGCCCGCCCGGCCACGGGGCGGTGCTCCGGGGATCCCGTCCGGTCCCCCGCCACCGCCCCGTCCGTCACGGCGGCCGGGCCACGCCGAGCCACGCCGAGCCCGCCGTCAGCGGAAGATGCCGGTGTGCCCCAGCGAGTAGCGGCCGGGCTGCGGGTAGACCGCGAGGCCGTGCGGGCCGCCGCCGACCGGGATCCGGGCCAGCTGCTGCCCCGTGGTGGTGTCGATGGCGTAGACCTCGTTGTCGTAACGGCCCGAGAGCCACAGCACCTTGCCGTCGGCCGAGACCCCGCCCATGTCGGGGCTGCCGCCGTCCGGCAGCTCCCACTTCTTGGTGAGCCTGTTCTGCCGGAAGTCGAAGACGGAGACGGTGCCCTCGCCGCGGTTGGAGACGTACATCTCGCGCGAGTCGCGGCTGACGTACAGCCCGTGGCAGCCCTTGCCGGTGGGCAGCAGCTTGGGCGTCTCGAACTTCTCGCCGCTGAGCACCCACATGCCGTCGGCCATCATGTCGGCGACGTAGAAGGTCCTGCCGTCGGGCGAGATCTTCACGTCCTGCGGCATCGCGCCCTCGAACGGCAGCTTCTGCTGGCCGACGACCTCCATCTTCTCGGTGTCGACCTTGAGGAGTTCGCCGGAGAACTCGCAGCTGACGATGAAGTAGCGGCCGTCGGCGGAGAAGTCCGCGTGGTTGACGCCGAAGCAGCTCACCGGGACGGTCTTGACGCGGTCCATGGTGTGCGGGTCGCGGAAGACCAGCTCCCGGTCGAGCGAGGCCATCACCACCGCGTACTTGCCGTTCGGCGTGAAGTACAGGTTGTACGGGTCGTGCACCTCGACGGCCTCGCCGGCCTCGCCGGTGGCGGGGTTGATGGGGGTCAGCGTGTGCCCGCGGTTGTTGTTGACCCACAGGGTCTTCATGTCCCAGGACGGGACCACGTGCTGCGGCTGCACCCCCACCGGGATGGTGTCGATGACCTTGTACGTCGCGGGGTCGATGACGGACACCGTGTTGGAGTTGGTGTTCGGCACGTACACCCGGGACGGGAAGTCCTTGACCACCGGCGACAGCCGGCCCGGCCGGTCGGCGGCGTACACGTCGTGCGGGTCGAGGAGCGGCGGCATCCCGGGCAGGCCGGGCGGGGCGGCGGGCACGGCCTTCTCGGCCCGGCCCACGCCCTTGGATCCGAGCGCCTCGGGCCGGGAGGCGTCCCCGGCCCCGCAGCCGGCCAGGGCGGCGAGGACCAGACCGGCGAGCAGCACGGTGGCCTTCCGGGGAAGGCGGGTGGTCGTCATGGGGTCAGCAGCTCCGTGGTGGTCACGGCGCGCAGGTTGCGGCGCGCGAGTTCTTCGAGGAGGGGCGGCATCGCGTCGACCGTGTCCGCGTAGCCGAAGTGCAGGCTCACCACCGATCCGCTGCGGATCGTCCCGGTGACGTTGCGGATGACGGCCGCGGCGCCGGGCAAGGTGAAGTCGAGGGAGTCCACGTCGTACGACAGGACGTGCGGGTAGCCGGCCCGCTGCGCGAGGCGCTGGACGAGCGGGGTGGCGTACTGGCCCTGGGAGTGGCGGAACCAGGAGCCGATCGATCCGGTGAGCCGTTTCAGGCGCTGCGCGCAGCCGGTGATCTCGGCGTACGCCTCGTCCTCGGGCAGCGCGTTGATGTCCAGGTGGTGCAGGGTGTGGTTGCCCAGTTCGTGGCCGCCGTCGAGGATCCGGCGGGCCAGGTCCGGGTGGGCGTCCAGCCAGGTGCCCACCGCGAGGACGGTGACGTGCGCGCCGGCCTTCTCGGCCTCGGCCAGGACCGAACGGGCGGTGGCGGGGTCGCCGTTGCCGTGGAACGTGAGCGCGACGCGGGGCCGCTCGCGCGGGCCGTGGTCGATCTGGGCCGGCAGGCCGGCGAACCGGCGCGGCGCGGGAGCCGCCGCAGGCTCGCGCGCGGGCGGCTCGCGGCCGGGGGGCGGGGCGGCCGGCGCGGCGGGGGGTGTACGGGCAGCCGTGCCGCAGCCGGCGGCGAGGAGCCCGGAGGCGGCCGCGACCCCGACGCGAAGGGCCGTGCGACGGCCGGGATAACTGAGCACCTGCCCATTTAAGGGGCGGGAAGCCCGAAAGGTAATGATTGACCCAATTCGGGACGTCCGTCGACACCGGACGGACACCTATCGTTCCGCTCTGCGATCAACGATTTACGCACGGCGGTCGATAGTTATTCATGGATTGCGAGGCAGGTGGCCCATCTCACCTAGGATTCAACGCGAAACTCTTCCGATATACACACTTATGTCCGACTCGGGACTTTTGGTGATCGAGCGGTTGTCTGCCATAGTCGGAACCACGACTTCCCCATTGACCCGAGCGAAGTCATCGACGCCGAGGATCACACCCCCTTCGATCCTCGGCCCACCATGAAGCCCTCGCAGCGCCCCACACCGGCGACCGGGGGCTTCAGGCGTTCTTCAGCGGTCCGCCACCCGCATCTCGAACCAGGTGGTCTTGCCGCGCGGCAGCAGATCGGCGCCCCAGCGGTCGGAGAGCTTGTCGACGAGGAAGAGCCCCCGCCCCGTGGTGTCCATCTCGTGGACCGGCATCAGACAGGGCAGCCCGCGCGAGGGATCGCGCACCTCGACGCGGATCCAGCCGCGCCGGCGCAGCAGCCGCAGTCCGAAGGAGCGCGCGCCGGTGTGCCGGACGGCGTTGCCCACCAACTCGGAGACGAGCAGCACGGCGTGCTCGGCGATCTGCGGCGACAGACCCCAGAGCCGCACCACCACGCACTGGGTGAGCCGGCGCGCGGTGCTCGCGGACTCGGGCAGGGACGGCAGCGTCACTTCCGCCTCGGCCGGGTTCCCGTACAACTCCAGTGCCTTCAGGCCCTGTTCGTCCTCAACAGCCGCCGTCGGTCGTAAGGCGGCAGCGCCGCTGCGCTGCCGCGGTTGTTCCACACCTTCCAGGCCCGCCATGAACCCATCATGGACGGCGCGGGTGCCCGTACGTGCCGTTCCGCGCGAAAAGACCCCCCGCACCCCTCGCCCCGCGCGGGCCGCCACGGCATATGACACGGGCACTCATGATGCTGCTATGCCCGGCCTGACCTGCGGTGACGGAGCGGAGGGCGACCATCACCGTGAGTGGATCTTCCGGCGCGCTTAAGGCTGTCTTAAGGCCTGGCTAATCCACCCACAGGGATGATCGCGGGTCGTGACGGGCGGTGAACTCAGACGAACTTCGCCTTGCCGGGGCCCTCTTCGACGAAGCTCCGCATCCCGCGCTCGCGGTCCTCGGTGGCGAACAGGCCCGCGAACCAGGTGCGTTCGATGGCGAGCCCGGTGTCGATGTCGGCTTCCAGACCGGCGTCCACGCACTCCTTGGCGGCCCGCAGTGCGATCGCCGGACCCTGGGCCAGCTTCGAGGCCCACGCGTGCGCCTCGGCGTACACCTGGTCCGCGGCCACGACCCGGTCCACCAGGCCGAGGGCGAGCGCCTCGTCGGCCTTGACCATCCGGCCGGTGAAGATGAGGTCCTTGGCCCGCGACGGCCCGATCAGCCGGGACAGCCGCTGGGTGCCGCCGGCGCCCGGGATCAGCCCGAGCAGGATCTCGGGCTGCCCGAGCCGGGCGTTCTCGGCGGCGATCCGGTAGTCCGCGCACAGCGCGAGCTCGCAGCCGCCGCCCAGCGCGTAGCCGGTGACGGCCGCGACGACCGGCTTGGGGATACGGGCCACGGCGGTGAAGGAGTCCTGCAGGGCGCGGGAGCGCGCGACCATCGCCGCGTGGTCCATGGCCTGCATCTCCTTGATGTCCGCGCCGGCCGCGAACACCTTCTCGCCGCCGTAGAGGATCACCGCCCGGACGTCGGCCCGGTCCGTCGCCTCCACCGCCAGCTCGCGCAGGCGGTCCTGGGTGGCGATGTCCAGGGCGTTCATGGGCGGCCGGTCCAAGCGGATGGTGCCGACGCCTTCGGAGACTTCGAGAGAGAGGGTCATACGGGGAAGGTTAGCGGCGGTTAACGCGAAGTGGCCCGGTGCTGTGGGTCACAGCACCGGGCCACGCGCGGCCGTCCGCGCCGGCTACTTGATCCACTCCGCCCAGGGCATGTTCCAGCCGTTGAGGCCGTTGTCCGGGGCGATCTGCTTGTCCTTGGAGTTCTTCACGACCACCACGTCGCCGATGATCGAGTTGTTGAAGAACCAGGCCGCCGGGGCCTCGTCGTCGTACGCGCCGCGCACGTCGCGCAGACCGATGCAGCCGTGGCTGACGTTCTGGGAACCGAAGGTGCTCGCGGAGGCCCAGTAGTTGCCGTGGACGAAGGTGCCCGACTGCGACAGGCGCATCGCGTGCGGCACGTCGGAGATGTCGTACTCGCCGCCGAAGCCGACGGTCGCGCCGTTCATCCGGGTGACCTTGTACTTCTCGCTGATCACCATCTGGCCGTTGTACGTGGTCGTCGCCGGGGCGCCCGCGGTGATCGGGACGTTCTTGATGACCTGGCCGTCCCGGACGACCTCCATCTGGTGGCTGCTCGCGTCGACCGTGGCGACCTGCGAGCGCCCGATGTTGAACGTGAAGGTACGGGTCTGCTTGCCGTAGACGCCGGGCCGGCCCTCGACGCCGTCGAGGCCCAGCTTGACCGTCACCTTGGTGTTCGGGGCCCAGTAGTTCTCGGGGCGGAAGTCCAGGCGGTCGTTGCCGAACCAGTGGCCCTCGATCTGCACGGGCGGCTCGGCCGTGACCTGGATGGCCTTCTCGACGGCCTCGGGGTTGGTGATGCCGCGGCTGAAGTTGATCGAGACCGGCATGCCCACGCCGACGGTCGCGCCGTCCTCGGGCTGGTAGTGGCCGACGAAGGTGTTCTTCGGGGTGAGCGTCGTGAAGGTGATGTCCTTGGCCGACTCCCGGCCGGCGCCGTCCTTGGCGACGGCGTGCACCTTGTACTCCGTGGCGGCACCGAGGTGGCGGACGGGCTCCCAGCTGCTGCCGTCGGCGGCCAGCTTGCCCTCGACGGCGTTGCCCTTGGTGTCGGCCACGGTCACGGTGGTGAGCTTGCCCCCCGTGCTGGATATCTTCAGGACGCCGCTGGTCTCCACTTCCTTGGCGCCGTCGTCCGGCTTGATGCTCACGACGGCCTGCGAGGCCTCGTTGCCGGTGCGGGCGGCGCCGCTCGCACCGCTGCCCCCGCCCTTGCTGTCACTGCCGGCGGCGCCACCGCTGCATGCGGTGGTGACCAGCAGCGCCGCCCCCAGCAGCAGTGCCGACAGGCCGGTACGGATGCGTCCGTGAGGCTGCACCTTCACGCTCTTCTCCCCATGTCCCCCGCGCGCATACAGACCGCGCGCATGACGACAGGTAATCACATGGGGGGATCACGAAGAGAAACGGTCATGTCACCATTCCGTCCCAAGTGGTCGCAGCGCCGTGCGCCGGCACGGCGGGGTTCACCGCACCGGCGCACCGGCGATGCGTCAAAACCGGGCGGAATCAGGCGTGTGCGCGCCTGCCGGAACCCTTGCCGGAACCCTTTCCGGAGCCCTTGCCGGGCCGCTTGGCACCCGCCTTGGCGGGGGCCTTCCGGGCGGCCTTCGCGGCCTTCGCGGCCTTCGCGGCCTTGGCGGCCTTGGCGGGCGCCTTGCGGGGCGCCGTACCGGGCGGCTCGCCCTGCGGCTTGGCCTGCGGCTTGGCGTGCGCCTTCGCGTCCGGCCCCATGCCCGGCAGGTACGGCAGCGCGGGGTGGTCGCCGTGCTCACCGTGCTCGTCGCGGCCGCCCTCGGCCCGCTTGTTGTAGACCTCCACCACCCGCTCGTGGTCCGGGGTGCGGCCGTCCAGCTGGAGCGGTCCGGTCACCGGCTCCTCCGGCAGGACGTACCCTTCGGGGGCCTCCGTCTCGCGCAGGTAGTACCAGCCCTCGGCCAGGTTCCAGAACTCGCAGACCCCGTGCCGGTTGGTCTCGCACTCGGGCCCGATCCGCTCGTCGGGGTTGCTGCCGGCGGTCTGCAGGCCCCGGACGCGGTTGGTCTCCCGCCACAGCTCGAACACCGTGCCGCGCAGCGGGCGCTTCTCCTTCGGGTCCTTCTTGACCACGACGATCTTCCCGTGGAAGCGGGTGTTGACGGCGCCCACCGAGACGCCCTGGGCCGCGTTCTCGGCGGTCAGCACCAGCGGACCGGCCACCGGGTTCGCGGGCAGGACGTACCCCGGCGGCGGGGTGATCTCCCGCCAGTAGTACGTGCCCGGCTCGACGGTACGCGCGCACGTGGCCGCCGGCAGCGAGGTGACGCAGTCGTCGCCCACCTTGGTGTCGGGGGTGTCGCCCCCGGTCTCCAGCGTGGTGTTCCCGTTGGTCTCCCGCCACAGCTCGAAGACCGCGCCCGCCAGCGGGGCGCCGTCGGGGCTGGTCTTGCGTACGGAGACGCTACCGGGCACCGGCGGCGGCACCGGGCGGTTCACGGCCGTGATCCCCACCCCCTGTCCGGCGTTGGCGGCGGTCAGCGTGAGCGGCCCGAACACGGGGTTCACCGGCAGCTGGAAGCCGGGCGGGGGTGTGACCTCCCGCCAGTAGTACGTGCCCGGCTCGACCGTGCGCGCGCAGGTGCCCGCGGGCAGCTCGGTCGTGCAGGTGTCACCCACCCTGGTGTCGGGCGCGTCCCCCGCCACCTGGAGCCCCCCGACGCGGTTGGTCTCGCGCCACAGCTCGAAGACCGCACCCGCCAGCGGGGTGCCGCCGGCCCCGTCGGTCTTCAGGACCCGGACCTCGCCGCGCACCGGGGTGTTCACGGCCCGCACCAGCACGCCCTGGGCCGCGTTCTCGGCCGTCAGCACCAGCGGACCGGCCACCGGGTTCGCGGGCAGGGCGTACCCCGGCGGCGGGGTGATCTCCCGCCAGTAGTACGTGCCCGGCTCGACCGCGCGGCCGCAGATGCCCGCGGGCAGCGCGGTCGTGCAGTCGCCGCCCACCTTGGTGTCGGGCGCGTCCCCCGTCACCTGGAGCCCGTCGACGCGGTTGGTCTCGTGCCACAGCTCGAAGACCGCGCCCGCCAGCCGGTTGCCCTGCCCGTCGACCTTGCGGACCGCGACCTCACCGGTCACCGGGACCGCTCCGCACGCGGGCAGGTCGCCGGTGAAGGGGTAGGCGTGGAACTCCTGGCCGCCGCCCCCGGTGGCGGTGCTGGTGTGGGTGAGCGAGCCGGTGCTGAAGAACCGGCCGTTGAAGCCCGGCAGGGTGACCGTGGTCTGCGAGGCCGGGTTGCCGACCAGGACGGCACCCTGGAGCTGGCCGCTGCCGTGCAGGCCCACGGTGGTGGCGTCGGGGAAGTTCCACAGCAGCCGCTGCCGGTAGGTCTGCTCGCCGCTGAAGGTGACCACCGCCCGGTCGGCGCCCAGGACGTTGACCAGGATCGTGGCGTTCGGCGGAATGCTCGCGAACCGGATGCCCTGGGCGACGCGGCCGGGGGCGGCGATGTCGGCGTCGAGGTTGAAGACCTGGAGCGGCGAGCGGCCGTCACCGGTGAAGAGGGTCTCGAAGCGGTTCTGGGTGACCGTGCCGGTGGCGGGCCGCGGCGCCCCCTCGGAGCGGGCGTAGCACTGGCTGGCCGTGGCGAGCTCGGCGCGCAGGTGCGCGTACGGGGCGGCCGCGGCGGGGTCCTGGACCACCCGCGTGGCACTGACGGCGCCGGTGCCGGTACGCGGCCCGGCGTGCCGGACGACGCCGCCGTCGGCGATCAGGGTCTCGCCGTCCGCGACGGCGAGAGCGCCGCCGGTGGTCAGGAAGTCGGACCGCAGCGGCGGCTGCACCTGGGAACCGGCGCCGACGATGCCGACGTTGTAGACGCGGGAGAACCCGTCCGCCTTGTCCTGGTCGAAGGAGCCGAGGACGACGACCCGGCCCTCGGCCTCGGCGGCGCGCTCGCGGACCTGGAAGTCGCCGCCGACGAAGATGTTGATCCCCGCGTCCCGGCCGAGGGCCGGTCCGGTGTGGACGTCCTCGTAGCTGTCCGGGCACTCGGGTCCCACGCACGGGCCGAGCCCGCCCGGGAGCGGGGCGCGTACCGCGGCGGCCCACGCGGGAGCGGTGTCCGCCGCGTCCGCGGGCACGGCGGACACCAGCACCGCCGCCGTCGCCGCGAGGCCGAGACCCAGGCGGGTGCGCCTGGTCCTCACGGCCGTCCTTGCTGTCATGACACTCCGTCCGTCGCCTGCCAGTGGTGCTCCGACAGGCTGGCGGGAGCGTCGTACGCAAGTGCGCGAGGCGCACCCCGTACTACGGCATTCCGATCACACCGATCACCCTCACGTGAGCGCGGAGCCGGCGATCCAGTCCACCCAGGACAGGTTCCAGCCGCCCAGTCCGTTGTTCGCGGCGACCGTCTTGTCCTGCGAGTTCACCACCTCCACGACGTCGCCGACGAGGGTGCGGTCGAAGAACCAGCCGGCCGGGGTGTCCGAGCCGCCGCCCTTGTCGTCGCGCAGGCCCACGCAGCCGTGGCTGACGTTCTCGGAGCCGAAGGTGGCGGGGGCGGCCCAGTAATTGCCGTGCAGGAAGGTCCCGGAGGCGGTCAGCCGCATGGCGTGCGGGACGTCGGGGATGTCGTACTCGCCCTTGCCCGCGTCGTTCTTGAAGCCGACGGTGGCCCCGTTCATCCGGGTCACGTCGAACATCTCCATGACCACCATCTTGCCGTTGTACGTCGTCGTCTTCGGCGCGCCCGCGGTCACGGGGAGGGTCGAGAGCAGCTCGCCGCCCCGCCGGACCTCCATGGTGTGGGCGGCGGCGTCGACGGTGGAGACCTGGTGCCGGCCGACGGTGAAGCGGACCTTCTTGCTCTGGATGCCGTAGGAGCCGCGGGCGCCCTCGACGTCGCGCAGCTTCATGTCGATGGTGACCTCGGTGCCCGGCTTCCAGTACTCCTTGGGCCGGAAGTCGAGGCGGTCGTCGCCGAACCAGTGGCCCGCGACCTCGACCTTCGGCTCGGCGGTGATGGTGATGGCGCGTTCGACGGCGGCGCGCTGCTCGATGGAGCGGTTGAACCGGAACGAGATGATCATTCCGGTGCCGACGGTGGAGCGGTTCTCGGGCTTGAAGTAGCCGATGAAGCGCTCCTCGGGCACGAAGGTGGTGAAGGTGGTGTGCCGGGCCTGGCGCCGGTCGTGCCCGTCGACGGCGACCGCGTCGACCGTGTACTTGGCGGCGAGCGCCAGCTTTCCGTACTCCGGGTCAGGACTCCAGCTGAGGCCGTCCTCGGCGACGGCGCCGGGCACCTCCTCCGCTTGCGCGTCCTCCACCTTGGTGACCTTCACCCGCTCCAGCCGGCCCTCGGGCACCGACACGCTCAGCGGGCCCTCGGCCGGCACGCCCTTGGCGTTGTCCTCGGGGCTGATCCGGATGGCCTCCTCCGGGGAGCGGGGTTTGCCGGGCAGCTGGATCTCGACGGGGGACCGGCCGTCCCCCGTGCACCCCGACAGGCCGCCCAGCAGGCCCGCCCACGCCGCCACCGCGGCCAGGGCGGCACGCCGCCGCCCCGCCGCCCGCCTCGACATCACAAGTCTCACGCCCGTCCAACGACAGCGCCCCTCCAGGGGAAACGTGAGTGCGGCCCAGGTTCCGGGCAGAACAGTGGGAAGGACCAGACGGGGGCGGGCCCGGGGCCGGGACGCCCGGGGGCCGCACATCCCTCCCCCGCCGGGCCTGGAGAAAGCCGTGGAGGCGGGCAGGTGTCGAGCGCAGCCGAGCAGGAGGCGGTGGAAACCGTCGTGGAAGCGGTACGGAGCGGTGAGGCCGCACCCGTACCGCACGTCAACGGGCACGCCCGTACGGTCCCCCGCCAGGGACCGGCGGTGTGGCCGGGGTCCTCGCACCCGCTGGGGGCCCGCTACCGCAGCGGGCCCGACGGGGTGGAGGGCACGAACTTCGCGCTGTGGGCGCAGGGCGCGGAGGCGGTGGAGCTGTGCCTGTACGACGAGCGGGGCTCGGCGGCGTCGGAGACGCGGTGCGCGCTGACGGAGCTGACGCACGAGATCTGGCACGGCTTCGTGCCCGGCGTGCGGCCCGGCCGGCGCTACGGCTTCCGGGTGCACGGGCGCTGGGACCCGTGGACGGGGGCCCGCTACAACCCGGCGAAGCTGCTGCTGGACCCGTACGCGCGGGCGGTGGACGGCGACTTCACGCTGCCGCCCGAGGTGTACGGGCACGTGCGGGACTGGCCGCAGCAGTACATCGCGGACACCGTGCGCGACGACCGGGACTCGGCGCCGTACGTGCCGAAGGGCGTGGTCGTCCACGATGACGACGACTGGGCCGACGACGTACGGCCCAAGACGCCGTGGGCGGACTCGGTCATCTACGAGCTGCACGTGCGCGGGTTCACGATGCGGCATCCCGGGATCCCGCCCCGGCTGCGGGGCACGTACGCGGGGCTGGCCCATCCGGCGGCGATCGAGCACCTGCGCACCCTGGGGGTGACGGCGGTGGAGCTGCTGCCGGTGCACCAGTTCGCGCACGAGGACCACCTGCTGCGCCGCGGGCTGCGCAACTACTGGGGCTACAACTCCATCGGCTATTTCGCGCCGCACGCCGCCTACTCCTCCTCGGGGACGGGCGGGCAGCAGGTCGGCGAGTTCAAGCGGATGGTGCGGGCGCTGCACGCGGCCGGGATCGAGGTGATCCTGGACGTGGTCTACAACCACACGGCGGAGGCGGGCGAGCTGGGCCCGACGCTGTCGCTGCGCGGGATCGACAACCGGGGCTATTACCGGCTGCAGTCCGACCAGCGCCGGTACGCGGACTACACGGGCTGCGGCAACACCCTGCACGCCGGGCGGCCGCACGTGCTGCGCCTGATCACGGACTCGCTGCGGTACTGGGTGACGGAGATGGGCGTGGACGGCTTCCGCTTCGACCTGGCGGCGGCGCTGGCCCGTTCGATGCACGACGTGGACATGCTCTCGCCGTTCCTGGCGGTCATCGCGCAGGACCCGGTGCTGCGCCGGGTGAAGCTGATCGCGGAGCCGTGGGACGTGGGGGCGGGCGGCTACCAGGTGGGGGCCTTCCCGCCGCTGTGGACGGAGTGGAACGACCGGTACCGGGACGCGGTGCGGGACTTCTGGCGGGGCGCGCTGCCGGACGTACGGGACCTGGGGTACCGGCTGTCGGGCTCCAGCGACCTGTACGCCTGGGGCGGGCGGCGGCCGTACGCGTCGGTGAACTTCGTGACCGCGCACGACGGGTTCACGCTGCGGGACCTGGTGAGCTACGAGCGCAAGCACAACGAGGCCAACGGGGAGGAGAACCGGGACGGGACCAACGACAACCGGTCGTGGAACTGCGGGGTGGAGGGCGAGCCGCCCGGCGGCACGGACCCGCGGGTGGCCGCGCTGCGCCGCCGCCAGCTGCGCAACCTGGTGACCACGCTGCTGCTGTCCACGGGGGTGCCGATGCTGGTGGCGGGCGACGAGTTCGGGCGCACCCAGGGCGGCAACAACAACGCGTACTGCCAGGACAACGAGACGGGCTGGGTGGACTGGTCGCTGCTGTCCGAGCCCTCGTGGCGGGAGCTGTTCACGCTGACCTCGCGGCTGCTGGCGCTGCGCCGGGAGCATCCGGTGCTGCGGCGGCGGGCGTTCTTCTCGGGGCGCCCGCAGGGGGCGGACGGGCTGCGGGACCTGGCGTGGTTCACGCCGGACGGCACGGAGATGACGGAGCGGGACTGGTACGCGCCGGCGGCGGCGCTGGGCCTGTACCTGTCCGGCCGCGACATCCCCGGGCGCGACGAGCGGGGCCGGGCGGTGACGGACGACAGCTTCCTGGCGCTGCTGCACGCAGGGGACCGGCCGGTTCCGTGGGTGCTGCCGGACGCTCCGTGGGCCTCGGCGTACGAGCTGGTGGTGGACACCTCGAGGGAGGAGCAGGAGGGCGCGCCCGGGGTCCGGTACCGGGGCGGGGAGCGGATCACGGTCCCGGCGCGGTCGGTGCTGCTGCTGCGGGTGGCCGGCTAGCGGGTGTGCTTCGGCTCAGCCCTGTTCGACGTGGAGCAGCATCCGCTTGAGCAGGGCGGCGAGCTGGTCGGTCTCGGCGGCGTCGAACGGCGCCAGCATGGCCGTCTCGGCGGCGCCGCGCAGCAGCATGGCCGCCGACCAGCGCCGGTGGCCCTCTTCGGTGAGCTCGACGTCGACCCGCCGCCGGTCGTCGGTGTCGCGCAGCCGCCGGACCAGGCCGGCCTTCTCCAGGGTGTCGAGGCGGCCGGTCGTCCCGGCCGGGGAGAGGAGGAGCTCGGCGGCCAGCTCGGAGGGGGTGGCCCGCCAGGGCCGCCCGCGCGAGGCCAGCCGGTGCAGGGTCTCGAACTCGAAGGGCTGCAGGCCGGTCTCGGCCAGCGCGCGCTCCTTGGCCTGCATCACGTGCTTGGCGAGCAGCTGGACGCGGGTGATGACGGCCTCGGTGGGTACGTCGAAGGGCACCTTGCCGCGCCAGCGGGCGATGTGCCGGTCCACCGAGTCCTCGTCCATCCCCGCATTATCGCCCGGTCATGTGCCGTGCCACCGTGCCCCACCGCCGCCAAGTACTTCGTTGACGAATGTTTCGTTGGCGAAATATCTTCGCCTTCATGACACCGCTCCTGTGGCGGCTGCTCGCCGGCCGCTCCTTCGCCGCGTTCGCCACCGCGCTGATCCCCACCACCTTGACCCTGGCCGTCGTCGGCACCGGATCCGCCGCCGACCTCGGCATCGTGCTGGCCTGCGAGCTGCTGCCGATGCTGGTCCTGCTGCCGGTGGCGGGGGTGGCCGCGGACCGGTTCCCCGCCCGGCGCGTGGTGCTCGCCGCCGATCTGGTGCGGGCCGCGGCCCAGGCGGCCACCGGCGCGGTCCTGCTGACCGGCGGGGTACGGGTGCCCGAACTGGCCGCGCTCGCCGCGGTCACCGGGGCCGCCGTGGCCTTCGGGACCCCCTCGGCGCGGACCCTCGTCGCCGCCGTGACCGCCGAGCACGAGCTGCTGCGCGTCAACGCCCGGCTCGGCGTGGCGAACGGTCTCGCGCAGATCGCCGGACCGGCCGCCGCCGGCACGCTGACGCTGGCCGTCGGGGCCGGCTGGTCCTCGCTGCTGACGGCCGCCCTGTTCACGCTGTCCGCCCTCACCCTCGGCGGGCTGCCGGTGCGCACCGCTCCCCCGGCGGCCCGCGCGCCGTTCGGCGGCGAACTGCGGGCCGGCTGGCGCGAGATGCGGCGCCACCCGTGGTTCATGGCCAACGTGGCCGCGCACGCCGTGTGGCACCTCGCCGCCGGTCTGCTGCTGACGCTGGGCCCGCTGATCGCCGTGGAGAGCCTGGGCGGGGAGCGCTCCTGGGTGATCGTCGCGCAGACCGGTACGGTCGCGATGCTCGTCGGGGTGTGGGCGGCCGGACGGCTGCCCGTGCGGCGGCCGCTGCACGCCGTGGGGATCGGCGCGGCGGCGCAGGCGCTGGCCCTGACCGCGTTCGCGCTGCGGCTGCCGCTGCCGGTGACGGCGGCCGCCTTCGGCTGCGCCATGTTCGGGCTGGGGGTGCTCAGTCCGCTGTGGGAGACCGAGATGCAGCGCCGGATCCCGCGGGAGGCGCTGGGCCGGGTCTCCTCCTTCGACCTCCTCATCTCCTTCGCCGCCCGGCCGGCCGGTCTGGCGCTGGCCGCCCCGCTGGCCGGGGTCACCGGGACCACCGCGCCGCTGCTGGTGGCGGCCGCGCTGACGGCGGGCGCCAATCTCGGCGTCCTGCTGCTCCCGGACGTCCGCGCGGTTGCGGAGCGGCGGGCTCCCGCCGCCCTGCAATGATGTGCTCATCACACTTATCAAGGGGGCTGTAGCGGATGGCGAGTGTCGGGACCGCGCTGCGGGAGCTGCGCGGGGCGCAGAAGTCGGCGAAGGGGGTCTCGCTCTATTCGCGCTTCGTGAACCGGCCCGCCGGCCGGTACCTGGCCGCCGTCGGACACGCGCTGGGGCTGACCCCGAACCAGGTGACGCTGATCAGCGCCGCGTTCAGCTTCGCCGCCGTCGCCGCGGTGGCCCTGCGCGCGCCGTCCTGGGGGCTGGGGGTGGCCGTGTGGGCCGCGCTCGCCCTCGGATTCGCCTTCGACTCGGCCGACGGACAGCTGGCCCGGCTGCGCGGCGGGGGCAGCGCGGCCGGCGAGTGGCTCGACCACGTGGTGGACTGCGCCAAGCTCACGGCGCTGCACACCTGCGTCCTGATCGCCTTCCACCGCTTCCCCGAGGCGTACGGGACCACGTCCGACGCCTGGCTGCTGGTACCGCTGGGCTTCCAGTTCGCCGCCGTCGTGACCTTCTTCGGGGGGCTGCTGACCGAGAAGCTCAAGCCCCGGCCGGCCCCCGGCAGCCCGGCCGCCGCGCCCTCGACGGTGCGCGCGGTGGCCCTGCTGCCGGTGGACTACGGCGTGTTCTGCCTGGTGTTCCTGCTGCTGGGCGGTGGGGAGCTGTTCCGGTGGGCGTACGCGGGCCTGGGTGCGGTGGCCGCCCTGTTCCTGGTGGCCTTCCTGGCCAAGTGGTTCCGCGAGCTCAGCGCCGTTCGACGGTGACGGCGTCGGGAAGAATCGGTTCTGCAAGAGCGTCGAGCGCCCGGCGCAGCTGCGTGCTCGAGGTGTGCACGGTGTACGGGAAGTAGACGACGTCGACGCCGACGGCGGCGAAGTCGCTCTCCAGCTTGTCGCCCTTGGGGGTGCCCCGCCAGTCGTCGCCCTTGAAGAGCACGTCGAAGCGGACCTGCCGCCAGGTCTCCACCTTGTCGGGCACCGTCTCGACGAACGCCGCGTCGACGTACTTGACGCTGCGGACGATTTCCAGCCGTTCCACGAGCGGGATCATCGGCCGCCGGCCCTTGGCGCGTTCGGCCATCTCGTCGGAGACCACTCCGGCGACCAGGTAGTCGCACTGGCTCCGCGCGTGGCGCAGGATGTTCAAGTGTCCGATATGGAACAAATCATACGCACCCGGTGCGTACCCGACGCGATACGGCCTGCGCGCAGGCTCGCGAAGGTCGGACATGCCCTGCTCCGTCATCTCTTACCCCCCAGCAACCGCGCCCCCCGGCGCGGCGGATTAGCAGACAATAGCGCGCGCGTTCCGAGGCGTGCGGGTGAACGATTAGTGTGTGCAGCGCATCATCCAGGGGGGAAGGGGACGTTCAGTGTCCACATCCGGCCACCGGCGCCTGTTGCTGGTTTCCACCAATTACGCTCCCGAGCACACGGGCATCGGCCCCTACGCCACCCAGATCGCGGAGCACTGGGCGGAACTCGGCCACGACACACACGTGTTCGCCGGAATGCCGCACTATCCGTCGTGGTCGCTGGAGCCGGAGTACAAGGGCGCGCTGCGGCGCACCGAACGACGCGCCGGGGTCACCGTGCACCGGCGCGCGCACACCGTGCCGGCCCGGCAGACCGCCGTGAAGCGGGCCCTGTACGAAGGATCGATTCTGCTGCACGGCTCGGTGGCCCCGCCTCGGATGCCGAAGCCGCACGCGGTCCTCGCCCAGATGCCGAGCCTGGCCGGGGGCGTCCTGGCCGCCCGGCTCGCCGCGCGCTGGAAGGTGCCCTTCGTTCCCGTCGTCCAGGACCTGATGGGCGCCGCGGCCGCGCAGAGCGGGATCAGCGGCGGCGACAAGGCGGCCGCGGTCGTCGCCCGCGCCGAGGCGTACGCCCTCAAGCGCGCGGCCCTCGTCGGCGTGATCCACGAGACCTTCGTCGACCGGGTGGTCGGCATGGGCGTCGATCCGGAGCGGATCCGCCTGGTGCCCAACTGGTCGCACGTGCCCTCCCCCACCAAGCCGCGCGCCGAGACCCGCCACCACCTGGGCTGGGCGCCCCACCAGACGGTGGTCCTGCACTCCGGGAACATGGGCCTCAAGCAGGGCCTGGAGGTCCTCGTCGGGGCGGCCCGGCTGGACCCGAGCGTCCGGTTCGTCCTCATGGGCGACGGCAGCCAGCGCGCGGCCCTCGCCGGCCTCTCGGCCGACGTACCGAACCTCGACATCATCCCCCCTGCCGCCGACGGCGAGTTCCCGGATATCCTCGCCGCGGCGGACGTGCTCGCCGTCACGCAGCACGCCGCCGTGCTGGACATGAGCGTGCCCTCGAAGCTGACCTCCTACTTCGCCGCCGGCCGGCCCGTCGTCGCGTCCGTCGCGGCCCGGGGCGGCACCGCCCAGGAGGTGGAGCGTTCGGGTGCCGGCGTGCTCGTGCCGCCGGAGGACCCGGAGGCGCTGCTGAAGACCGTGCGGGCGCTGGCGGAGGACCCGGAGGGCGCGGACGCGCTGGGAGCCGCCGGTCCCCGGCACGTGGCGGCGCATCTGAGCCGCCGGGCGGGCCTGGCCCGTATCGACGCATTGATCGACGAAGCACTTGGGGGTCCCCGGCAGTGATCGAGACGCACCGCGCCACCACCGCGGCACCGGCCGAGGACGAACCCGACCTCCTCAGGGACCAGTTCCGCCAGCTCCTGCGGTACCGGGGGCTCATCGGCGCGGGCGTCGGCATCGGCCTGCTCGGCGGTGCCTACCTCGGCATATCGACCCTCGACACGTACGTCGCCAGCGCCGACGTCGTGCTGCGCGCCCCGACCATCGACCCCTTCGACCCGAACATCGCGGCCGACAAGGCCGTCAACATCGGCTCGGAGCGGCAGACGGCGCTCAGCAGCTCGGTCGCCGAGGAGGCGGGCAAGAAGCTCGGCCTGCCCGCCTCGGGCATCCCCGCCCTGCGGACCGGGCTGCAGGTCACCAACCCGCCGCAGTCGATGGTGCTGCGCTTCACCTACACCTCGGACACCGCGAAGGCGGCCGCCCAGCGGGCCAACGCGATGACCGACGCCTACCTCGCGCGCCGTCAGGCGGCGCTCGAGGACACCCGCGACAAGATGATCAAGTCCTACAAGGACCAGCGGGACCCGGTGGCCAAGCAGCTCGACGAGCTGGCCAAGCAGGTCACCTCGCTGCCCGCCGGCCCCGGACGCGACGCGGCGTACTCCTCCAAGACCGACCTGCAGAGCAAGGTCAACAACTTCAACGGCCAGATCGCCAAGCTCGAGGCGCTCGACATGTCGCCGGGCCGGGTCACCAGCGTCGCGGCCCCGCCGACCGGCGCCGACGGCCCCGGCATCCCCATGTCGCTCGCGATCGGCGTGGCCGTCGGCCTCGCGCTCGGCCTGCTCGGCGCCTGGGTGCGGCTGGTCTTCGACCCGGCGCCGCGCTCCGACGGCGACGTCTCGCGCGCCCTGCGCGCCCCCGTGCTCGGCACCCTGCCGCGCGACAAGACCGGCGGCGGGCCGCTGCTGGCGGCCGGCGAGACCGACCCGCGGCTCGCGGAGGAGTACCGCTCGGTCGCCTTCCGCCTCGCGTACGACGCCCGGTTCGCCGACCGGCGCCGGCTGCTCGTGGTCGCGCCGCGCGGCAGCAGCGAGATCGCCGCCGCGGTCGCGGTGAACCTGGCCGCGTCCTTCGCCGAGACCGGCAAGGACGTCCTGCTCATGGAGGCGGACCTGCGCACCCCGGTGCTCGCCAGCCAGCTGCCCACCGACGCCGGCGGCCGGCCGCGCTGGAGCCAGCAGCCGGGCGGTTCCGCCACCGGTACGACCGAGGCGGAGTGGCCGGACGGGCGCCAGCTCGTCGTGGACGCCGGCGAGTCCGGCAGCTTCGACCTCATCCCCGGCGACCGGGTGCGCAACGTACCGCGCGCCCTGACCTCGCCGCGCGCCACCCGCCTGGTCTCCGAGGCCGACTCGCCCAACTCGACGGTCGTCGTGCTCGCGCCGCCGGTGCTCTCGTACGCCGACGCGCTCGCGCTCGTCGACCGCGTCGACGGCGTACTGGTGGTCTGCGACCCGCGCGCGGTGCACCGCGCCGACCTGGCCCGGATCCGCGAGCTGATCAGCGGCGCCGGCGGCACGGTGCTGGGCGCGGTCCTGCACGGGCCGCTGCCCGGCGAGAAGCGCGGCGGCAAGGGGAGCAAGGACAAGGGCGCCGCGGACACCGCCGCGCCGGCCCCGGCCCCCGCCGCCCGGCCGCTGCCCGGGCCCGACGAGCCCGTCGCGGGCGACGGCAGCGACACGGTCGCCCTGCGTACGGTCCGCTCGGGCCGGCGGTGAGCCGGCGCGGCATCGCCGCCGTCGCCTCCGTCCTGGACCAGGCCGCCTCCAGCGCCACCAACATCCTGGTCCTGGTGCTGGCGGCGCGGCTGTCCTCGGCGCCCGGATTCGCCGCGTTCTCCCTGGTGTACGTGGCGTTCAGCGTGCTCCTCGGGCTGAGCACGGCGTACGTCGGCCAGAGCCTGGTCCTGGAGCGCGGCGAGCGGCTGGGCGCGATGTGCCGCGGCGCCGTCGCGTTCACGGGCGCGGCCGCGGCGGCGGTGGGCGTGGCCCTGGCGGTGGTGGGCGCGGCGCTGCCCGGCCCCACCGGGTGGGCCTTCCTGGCCCTGGGCCTGGTCCTGCCGGTCGTCCTCGTCCAGGACGCGCTGCGGTACTGCTTCTCGGCGCTGCGCCTGCCGCAGCGGGCACTGGCGGCGGACACGCTGCGGCTGGTGTGCGTGGTCGCCGCGCTGCTCGCCCAGCCGCCGGGCGCCTCACCGGGCCGCCTGGTGCTGGCCTGGGGCGTCTCGGCGCTGCCCGCCCTGGCCCTGGGGCTGTGGCTGCTGCGCCGTGACGTCGCGGGCGCCCGCGCGGACCTGCGCCCGTACCTGCGGCGCGGTCATCTGGGGCAGCGGTTCGTGGTCGAGTTCGCGGTGGGCAACGGCTCCAGCCAGCTCGCCGTCCTGGGCCTCGGTGTCCTCGCGACCCCGCTGGCGGTCGGCGCCCTGCGGGGCGCCAGCACGCTCTTCGGCCCGTTGAACGTCCTGTTCACCTCGGCGAACGCGTTCGGCCCGCCGATGCTGAACCGGCTCTCCGGCAAGCGGGCGGTGATCCGGGGCACGCTGGGCCTGGCGCTGGCCCTGTCGGCGCTCGCCGCCGGTGTCGCAGCGGGCCTGTACGCCCTGCCGGACCGGTGGGGCCGTGAACTCCTGGGCGACACCTGGCCGGCCACCGCCGCCCTGCTGCCGGCGACCGGCACCCAGTACGCGGTGATGGCCCTGGGCACCTGCGCCCTGCTGACCCTGCGGGTCCTGTCCCCGCGGGCCACCCTCTCGGTGCAGGTGGTCTTCTCCCTGCTCTCGGTGGCCTTCCTGGTCGTCGGCTACGCCCTGGCGGGCGTGGTGGGCGCGGCCTGGGGACTGGCCCTGGGCTCCGCCCTCAAGGCCGCGGCCGCCTGGTGGCGCGTCACGCGGCTGCCGGCGCCGGAGCCCGTCCCGGCCTGAGCGTCCCCGCCCTGGCACCTGCCACCGCATGCGGTTTCGCGTGTGCGGTGGAAGAGTGGTGAGCGGGTGCGAGACACCCCAGGGGGACACGAGCGGCCGCCCCGCCCCGTACGCGCGGGCCGGTGGGACCGCGGGGGTACTGACGCACGAAAGCACGAAAGGGGAAACCCATGCGGCGGAAGACCATGTCAGCGGGCGTCGCGACGGTGGTGGCGTTCGGTGGCTGGACCGGTGTCACCATGACGACGGCCGACGCGGCGCAGAACGTCCTGCCCGACGCGACCTGCACGGTGGTCCAAGGCCCCAACAACAGGGTCGGGCTCTCGGGAACCGGATTCGCCCCGGGCTCTGCGATCCGCGTCTTCCGGGTCGCCGACGGACAGAGCCGCCAAATCGCGGTCACCAGGGCGCTCCCGAACGGGTTCTTCGAATACACCTGGCTGCAGCCGGGAACCTACCGGCTCCGTTCCACCATCGACGGCCAGGCCCGCATCACGTCCTGCGCGTCGTCCTCCACGGCCGAGGAGGACGAGGCAGCCGCGATCAAGTGCACCGTCACCAAAGGCCCCGGACAGACCTACGGCGTCTCCGGCCGGGGGTTCCCGGTCGCCGAGACCGTCACGCTGAAGAACTCCCAGGGCGCCGTCGTGAACACCACGCAGACCATCAACGACGGCTTCTTCGAGTTCACCGGGGTGCCCAACGACACCTACACCGTCACCTCGAAGTTCGCCAAGGTGACCTGCCCGAAGGCCGCCGAGCAGCCGCCGGACGGCG
The DNA here is from genome assembly GCF_055582305.1 of Streptomyces sp. NPDC042102. Classification (NCBI taxonomy): domain Bacteria; kingdom Bacillati; phylum Actinomycetota; class Actinomycetes; order Kitasatosporales; family Streptomycetaceae; genus Streptomyces; species Streptomyces sp. NPDC042102. The sequence continues at coordinate 996,146 of NZ_JBVJDL010000003.1, read as the reverse complement.
GGTAGCCGCTCAGCGCAGCGACGTCGCCCGGTCCGTGCGGTAGGTGGCGACCAGCGCCAGGCACAGCGCCGCGATCGCGACCCGCCCCGACGCCTGGAGCAGCGGCCCCCGCAGCAGGATGAACGAGTAGCCCGCGACCAGCGGCACGACCACGGAGATCAGGCTGCCCGGCGGGGTGCGGCGGGTGGCGCGCCGGGCGTAGCGGCGGTCGACGCGGGCGGAGGCGTACCCCATGACCAGCAGGCCCGCGCCCATGCCCAGCGGGCCGAAGTCGAGCCACAGCTCGGCCCAGATGGGCGAGGACAGGTTCGTGTTGACCGTGCCCATCCACTGACCGACCATCACGCCCGTGTCCTTCGGCTTGTCCGGCCACACCGACCGGGGCACCGCGAAGAGGACCGATCCGGCCAGCTGGCGGCCGTACAGGTGGCCGGGGCCGGACTCGGAGTAGGTGATCGTGTTCGCGAACATGCCGATCTGGTCGTAGTCCTTGAGCGCCATCGGCTCCAGGAACGACGTCGTCTCCACCGGCTTGTAGTTCTTCTCGTCGTAGCGGAAGCGGTCCGCGAACGGGAAGACCAGCAGCGCCACCACCACGGCCATGGACAGGGCCACCCGGTACATCGCCGCGCTCACCGGGAACACGGCGAACAGCAGCGAGAACATCACGGTGAGGAACCAGTACCGCGGGTTCGAGACCGGGTTGTTGACCACCAGGTTGAGTACGGCCAGGGCGCCCCACGTGAGGAGCACCGACACCTTGCGCCGGGCGTACGTCGACGTCACCAGCCAGCGCGTGTACAGCAGCAGCGCCAGCAGGGCCGGGACCGTGCCGAAGCCGCGCAGGAGGGCCTGCCCCGCCTGGCCGTCGCCGTTGGAGACGCCGGCCTCCTGGATGCCCGCGATGATCTCCTGGCGGCTGCTGAAGAACACGGCCGGACCGCCGAGTTTGACCACGAACGCCGTGCTCGCCAGGAACGCGATGAGCGTCAGCAGCTGGAGCCGCCGGTGATGCGTCATCACCGGCCGCGGCTCCTTCGGGGAGCCGCCGGCGCGGCCCGCCGGCCGGTGCCGGGCCAGCAGCGCGCCGACGTCGTAGGCCGTGCAGCCCAGCAGCACCAGCGCGATGGCCCAGGTGAGGTCGGAGCGCGGCCCGACGACGGGCGTGGGGACCTGGCCGAGCACGGCCTGTGCCAGCGGGGCCACGCCCATCGCCATGTAGACGAACAGCCAGAAGGACCCCTGGAGCAGCTTGCGGCGGCTGGTGAGCACCATCGCCGACAGCCGCGCGCCCGCGTACATGGTGAGGGCGAGCTGGAGCCAGTACGCCGCGTCGTGCACGCCCGCACCCGGCTGGACGGCGACGAACAGCGGCAGGAAGACGGTGAAACCCAGCGCCAGCGGCACCGACAGGGCCCGGGACAGGAGCGTGCGGGGGGTGGTGACCCTCCCCCACAGGGACTCGTCCTCCTGCGGCAGGAGGGGCGGCGGAGGTGTGCGTACGTCCGTGACCACTGTGCCCCCACCCACCCCTGTGCGCATTCCGCGCGCAGTCTAGTCTGAGCCGACGGCACCCGGGGAGGCGCCGGGTGGGGGTGTATCGATGCGTGATCTCCCGGCCTTCACACTGGCCGGCTACGACAAGGGGCGCGGGCTGCTGACCCAGGCGCTCTGGTTCGCCGTGATGAACCTGCTGTTCATGGCCTGGTTCTGCCCGGCCCGGCTGCGGGTGGCGCTGCTGCGCGCGTTCGGCGCGCGGATCGGCGAGGGCGTGCTGATCCGGCACCGGGTGCGCGTGCTGTGGCCGTGGAAGCTGACGATCGGTGACCACACGTGGATCGGTGAGGGCGCCTGGCTGCTGAACCTGGAGCCGGTGACCATCGGTGCGAACGTGTGCGTGTCGCAGGAGGCGCTGCTGTGCACCGGCTCGCACGACCACCGGGCGGCCGACTTCCGCTACCGCAACGCCCCGATCGTCGTCGAGGACGGCGCGTGGGTGGCCGTACGGGCGACCGTGCTGGCCGGGGTGACGGTGGGGCGGCACGCGGTGGCGGGCGCGGGGGCCGTGGTGCACCGCGACCTTCCCGAACTGACCCTGCAGACGGCCGACGGCACGCGCCGCCCCGTGGAGGAGCCGAAGTGAAGGTCCTGCACGCGGTGACGCTGCATTCCCCGACGCACGCCTTCGGCGGGCCGGTGCGGGTGGCGCTGAACCTGTCCCAGGGCCTGCGGGCGCGTGGTCACGAGGCCGGGCTGGTGGCGCTGGGCGAGGGCTTCGGGGACCCGTGGCCGCGCGAGGTCGAGGGGGTGCCGGCCCGGCTGTTCCCGGCCCGCCGGCTGCTGCCGCTGGGCTTCAGCGGGATGACCTCGCCGGCGCTGCTGGCCGCGGCGGGCCGGCTGGTGCGCGACGCCGACGTGGTCCACGTGCACCTGGCCCGCGACCTGGTGACGCTGCCGGTGGCGCTGGCCGCGCTGCGCGCGGGCCGGCCGCTGGTGCTCCAGACCCACGGGATGGTCGACCCGAGCGGGAGGCTGCTCGCCAAGGTGCTGGACACGGTGGCCGTACGGCGGCTGCTGCGCGGGGCGGGCGCGGTGCTGTACCTGACGCCGCACGAGCGGGCCGGGCTGGACGCGGTCGTGGGCGGCGAGCCGCTGGCCAACGCGGTGCGGCTGGTCAACGGGACGCCGGCGCAGGAGGCAAGGCCGCCGCTGTCGGGGCCCCCGCGGGTGCTGTACGCGGCGCGGCTCCAGGCCCGCAAGCGGCCGGTGGACTTCGTGGACGCGGTCCCCGCGGTCCTGGCGGCGCACCCGGACGCGGAGTTCGTGGTGGCGGGACCGGACGAGGGCGAGCGGGACGCCGTACTGCGGCGGATCGCGGAGCTGGGACTGACCGGCCGCGTGCGGGTGCCGGGGCCGCTGAGCGGGCGGGACGTGCTGGACGAGCTGCGCCGGTCCCACGTGTACGTCCTGCCGTCGGTGGACGAGCCGTTCCCCATGTCGGTGCTGGAGGCGCTGTCGGTGGGCGTGCCGCCGGTGGTGACGCACTCCAACGGCCTGGCCCGCGACATCGCGGCCGCCGGGGCCGGCGCGGCGGTGGAGCCGGGCCCGGCCGGGGTCGCGCGGGCCGTGCTGGACCTGCTGGACCCGGCCGCGAACACCGCGGCCTCCGCGGCGGCCCGGCAGCTGGCGGCGCGGTCGTACTCCCTCGACGCGGTCGTGGAGGACCTGCTCACGGTGTACGCGTCCCTGCGCTAGGGAGTGTCGTCCAAGTGGCGCCGGAGATCTTGGCCTGCTGGGTGCCTGACGCTGTCGGGGATCTTGGCGATGACGGTCGGCCATGCCCTGGACATCTCAGTCTCCAAGATCCCCGACCTCGTCACCCGCGATCAGCCCTGCGTCTCCTCGCGGCGTCCGATAGCGGCCGTATCGGGTACGACGAGCAGCTTGCCGGTGGTACGCCGAGCCTCCAGATCGCTGTGGGCCTGGGCGGCCTCGGACAATGCGTAGCGGCCCGTCACGGTGACCTCAAGCGCCTTGGAGCGCACCCACTCGAACACATCGGCGGCCCGTCGGAGCAGTTCGGACCGATCGGCGATGAAGTCCCCGAGGCTGGGCCGGATCAGGGTCAGCGAACCGCCGTGGGCGAGCCGCATCGGATCAAACGGCGGCACGGCACCACTTGCCGCGCCGAAGAGCACGAGATGGCCGCGGGTTCGCAGGCTGGCGAGGCTCGCATCGAAGGTGTACGCGCCGACGCCGTCGAAGACAACCGGCAGTCCCTGACCGCCGTTGAGCCGCCTCACCTCGGCTGCGAGATCGTCGACTGCGGAGGAAAGGATCACCTCAGCGGCCCCGGCACGCTTCGCCAGCTCGGCCTTCGCCGTGGTCGACGTCGTGCCGATCACCCTGCCGCCTAGATGGGTGATGAGCTGGGTCAAGAGCAGCCCCATGCCACCAGCAGCCGCATGCACGAGCACCGTGTCGCCCCCCTGAACCGGGTAGGCGTCCTTGACGAGATAGTGCGCGGTCATGCCTTGGAGGAGCACGGCGGCGGCTGTCTCGAAGCCGATGTCGTCGGGCAGCGGCACCAGCCGGGAGGAGTCCACGACGGCCCGCTCGGCATACGTGCCGGGAATCTCCACCCAACCGACCCGGTCCCCGACTGCGACGTCAGCGACGCCGGGTCCGACTTCGACGACCGTGCCGGCGCCCTCAGCGCCCGGGGTGAAGGGAAGCGGGAGGCTGTACCGGCCTTCGCGGTGGTAGACGTCGAGGAAGTTGACCCCGGATGCGGCGACCTCCACGATCGCCTCGCCCGGACCCGGCCGCGGCTGGTCCACCTCGGCCTCCTGCAGCACCTCGGGACCGCCCACTTCGTACACCTGAATCGCTCGCATGACCCTCCAATTAACGGCTCATCCCCCACCAACCCCGTTGATGGCGATCCGATTCCCGGCAAGCAGACCAGCCCGCCGCTTCCGCACCGCCGTACGGCGGGCCACCATGACCGGCGTAGCCTCCGGCAGCTCCACCGCGCAGCGCACGAAATCGACCACCGCCTCCGGATACTCCTCCGGCCTCGGGAACCGGCCCATCCGCTGGTACGACTGGATCGAAGCCATCCCCACGCCCCGCAAGATCCGGCAGCCAACGACGTTCCAGGCACCCGCGCCGCATCGTGCCGCCCGAGATGCCGGCCCCGGACCAACAGCAAGGTCGAACGCTTCAACCGCACCCTGCTCGACGAATGGGCCTACACCCGCCCCTACCGGCAGACATCGAACGCCGCGAAGCGTTCCCCGGCCCTGGCGGGGTCGCTACGCCGGGATCCAGGCGTAGCAGCCCGTCGACTCGAACTCCGCCGTCCCCGCCGGGATCGTGGCGGTGAGCTTGTCGCCCGCCTTCGCCGGGGATTCCGGGCCGGAGGCCAGGACGGCGCCGTCCTTGCTGCGCGCCTGCCAGACGCACCGGCCCGGTTCCTGGGTCAGCGCCCGGTAGGTGCCGGCGGCGGGCGTGGCGCGGGTGCCGTCGCCGATGCCCTTCTCGGCGGCGGCCAGCAGCGGCTTCTGCTCCGGGCACAGGTGCGTGATCGCGTCCTTGGCGCCCCTGACCTCGCCCGCCACGATGGACCCGATCGCCGCGTCCTTGTCCCGCTTGGCGGTGCGGCCGACGCGGTCGCAGGCCTCCTGGCCGGTCTGGAGGACCGCGGCCGGGTCCATCTTCTCCGGCACGCGGCCGCTCAGGTACTTCTTCTCGTTGTCCTTGAACGTGCCCGTGGCCGGCGTCAGCTTCGCGTCCGGCAGGACCGGCCCGGTCGGCTTGGCGTCCGGTGAACCCGCCGGTGCGGGACCGGCGTCGGCCGGGTCGGGGGCCGCCGACGAGGCCGGCGGCTTCGCGGGCGCGGCGCTCCCGGCGGCGTCGGACTTTCCGCTCCCCGAGCTGCACGCGGTCAGCGTCAGGGCGGCGGCCAGCAGGACGGCGGCCGCTGCCGGGCGTCGGCGTCGGTACATCACAGGGCTCCCATGGTGCGGGGATCGCGGAGGAACGCGGGAATCGCGCGGATACGGGGGCGCCGGACGGGATCCGCCCGGCGCCCCCGGGGGACTACTTCGGGCCGAACGTGAGGACCAGCTGCGGAGTGCCCTCCGCCGCCGTCGCCTCGGACGACCACAGCCACAGCGGGTCCGTGCCCGTGCTGGTCAGCGCCATGCTGTAGCCGGTGCCCAGGGCCGCGGAGACCGCGGCCTTGTCCAGTTCGACGTTGTGGACCGCCGAGCCGTCCGGGACGCCGGAGATGGAGCCGAGCGGGGTGGTGCCCAGGGTGGGCTTGGTGTTGAACGTCGTGCCCGCACCGCTCCACGTGCCGGTGACCGGGACCACCGAGACGGTGTCGGCCGTACCGGCGCCCGCCTGCGTGGTGGTCTTGATCTGGAGCGAGGCCGACTTCAGGACCTGGCCGGCCGGGGCGGCCGGCAGGCTGAAGCGCAGGTACGTCTCGTACGCCGAGGTGCCGCGCACCGCCAGCGAGCTGGAGGTGCCGTACGCGGTGCTCGGCGCGCCCTGGTTGATGTAGGTGTCCTCGGACGCGGCGACCTTGGTGACCGTGTCGGGGACCGCGCTGGCCAGGTCGAAGTGCTTCTTGACCTGGGCCGCGGTGAGCGCCGTCGGGTAGACGGCCGTCTCGTCGATCTGACCGGCGAAGAAGTTGCTGGTCGGACGGGTCGGCCAGCCGGCCAGGCTGTCGCCGCCTACGTGCCAGAAGCCCGTGTAGGTCTGGGCGGAGGCGGCGTTCAGGGTGCCCTTGTTCACGCCGTCGACGTAGAGCGTCATGCCGCCGGGGCCCTGGGTGGCGGCCACGTGGTGCCACTTGTTGTCGTTGTAGGTGTCGAACAGGCCGGTGGACACGGTCCGCATCGAGCCGTCGTGGACACCGAAGACGAGCCGGCCGGTGTTGGTCATGTAGACGTGCCGGTCGGCCAGGCCGCTGTTGCGGGTGGTGTTGTTGCCGAACCCGATCAGCTTGCCGCCGCGCGTGGTGTTCGTCTTGAACCAGGTCTCCAGCGTGTAGCTGCTGCCGACCGTCTGGCGGTGGTCGCTGTGGACCTGCTGGCTGGTGCCGTTGAAGCCCATGGCCGTGCTGCCGCCGGCGACCGCGCCGGGCGTCTGGCGCAGGGCCGGGGTGTTGATCTGGACGCCGCTGGTGTTGCCGTTCACGGAGGAGTCGGCGACGAACGGGCTGACGGTGTCGTCGTAGCGCCAGTACAGGCCGGCGCCGTCGGCGCGGACCTGGTCCGGGTAGGACTGGACCGAGGTGGGCACGGTCACCGGGGCGGTGGCCGACAGGGCGCTGGTGTTGCCGGCCGCGTCGGTCGCGGTCACCCGGTAGGTGTAGGCGAGACCCGCCTTGACGGTGGTGTCGGTCCAGGAGGCCTGCGGGCGCTCCCACTCCAGGGAGTCGGCGGACACGGTGGCGACCGGGGTGGCCGAGCCGTTGCGGTAGACGCGGTACGTCAGCTTGCTGTCGTCGGCGTCGTAGCTGGTGCGCCAGCGGACCTGGACCTCGCCCGGCTTGACGCTGGCGGCGCTGACGACCGGGACGGTCGGGGCGCCGACATCGCCGGTGGAGGCGAAGCGGGTCAGGCCCTGCTGCGCGGTGCCGTTGATGAGGGTGAACTCACCGCCGACCCACATGTACCGGGTGTCGTTCTTCTCCGACACGGCCATGACGCGCGGGCCGATGCCCTCGCCGATGCCGTCGTTGGCGGTGGGGTGCCAGCCGAGCTTGCCCGGGCCGCGCACGAAGCCGTCCACGGGCGCGGGGGCGGCGCCGGCGTGCTGGGTCGGCTGGGCCAGCAGATAGTGCCGCTTGCCGTCGGGGAACTCGTTCTCGGTGGAGCAGTCGTGCGCGTGCGAGGAGCTGTAGAGCACGCCGTCGTACGGCAGCACGAACTGGGTGGCGCCCAGGCAGCGGTCCCGCCACTTCTCGCTGAAGTCGGTCAGGCTGACGCTCATGCGGCCGTCGAAGACGCCGCCGCCGGAGCCCTCGGCGCCGGCGTAGATGCCGCCCGCGTCGATGGCGATGTCCTTGATCACCGAGTTCGACGGGATGTTGGCGTAGGTCTTCTTGACCGCGCCGGTGGTGGCGTCCACGACGGCCAGGGCGTGCGTGTCGGTCCCGTTGATCTGGAAGAAGTCGCCGCCGAGCACGACGTTCTTGCCGTCGGGGGTGACCTCGATCGCGCGGCCGGGCTCGTCGGAGTTCGCCGTGAAGGGCTTCAGGGCGCCGGTGGCGGCGTCGACCGCGGCGAAGCGCTCGCGGGTCTGGCCGCCGACCGCGGCGAAGTCGCCGGCCGCGTAGAGGGTGTCGTCGGTGACGGCGAGGGCGCGCACGGTGGCCGGGAAGGCGGGGCGGAAGTCGGCCTTCGGCGTGCAGCTCGCGATGTCGATCGCGGCGACGCTGCTGACCGGGGTGCCGTTGACGGCGCCGAAGTAGCCGGCGGCGTACAGGGTCTTCTTGTCCTTCGAGACGACCAGGGCCCGCACGGTGGCGGTGCCGTCGGCGATGGTGAAGGAGAGCGCGCAGTCCGTGGGGGCGCCGGTGGCGGCGTCCAGCGCCACGAAGTTCAGCGCCTCCCGCTCGGCGCCGCCGTCCCCCTCCGGCGGACGTACGGCGGAGAAGGTGCCGCCGGCGAAGACGGTGCCGTTCGCCTCGGCCATCGCCCAGACGACACCGTTGGGCTGCCAGGTGGGCAACTGGTCGGCGGTGAAGGCCACCGGGGCCGTGACGGCGGACGCCTGCGGCATCAGCACCAGGCCTATACCGGTGCCGGCACCGGCCAGTGACAGGACGAGGGCAGCAGTCAGCCCTCTGGATCTACGCATGAGCCCCCCAGGGCATCGCCCGGTTTGAATGGCTGAAACTATCCGGACAGCCATATGTACGGGCGCAGACTAGAGCTCGCGTGAACACCCGGTCACGCCCCTTGACCCATTGCATACCAACTTGGAATCAACGGGCCCGGCCGGCTTGGGTGCACTCCGGACATACGGCTGGTTTGCCCCGGTCACGACCTGTCAGTCATGGCCGGGACACGGCAAATCGTAGGGGAAATATATGCCCTAGCGATCGATGCGGACGTTCGCTCCGGCCAGTTGGTCCTCGACCTGGCGGATGTCCGCCTCGACCATGATCTTCGCGAGTTCGCCGACCAGCACCGTCGGCTTCCAGCCGAGCAGTTCCTGGGCCTTGCTGCTGTCGCCGATCAGGGCGTCGACCTCGCTGGGGCGCTCGTACTTGGGGTCGTAGCGCACGTGCTCGTTCCAGTCGAGACCGGCGTGGCCGAAGGAGGCCTCCACGAACTCGCGGACCGTGGCGGCGACGCCGGTGGCGACCACGTAGTCGGTCGGCTCGTCCTGCTGGAGCATCCGCCACATCGCGTCCACGTACTCGGGCGCGTAGCCCCAGTCGCGCACGGCGTCGAGGTTGCCGAGGTAGAGCCGGTCCTGGAGGCCCGCCTTGATACGGGCCACCGCGCGGGTGATCTTGCGGGTCACGAAGGTCTCGCCGCGGCGCGGGGACTCGTGGTTGAAGAGGATCCCGTTGACGGCGAACATGCCGTACGCCTCGCGGTAGTTCACCGTGGTCCAGTACGCGAACACCTTGGCGGCGCCGTACGGGCTGCGGGGGTGGAACGGGGTCTGCTCGTTCTGCGGCGGCGGGGTCGCGCCGAACATCTCCGAGGACGAGGCCTGGTAGATGCGGGTGTCGACACCGCTGGCCCGGATGGCCTCCAGCAGCCGCAACGCGCCGAGGCCGGTCACGTCACCGGTGTAGAGCGGGGCGTCGAAGGAGACGCGCACGTGCGACTGGGCGCCCAGGTTGTAGACCTCGTCGGGCTGGATGTCACGCAGCAGGTTCACCAGCGCGACACCGTCGGAGAGGTCCGCGTGGTGCAGCACGAAGGAACGGTTCGCCGTCTGCGGGTCCTGGTAGATGTGGTCGATCCGCTCGGTGTTGAAGCTGGACGACCGCCGCACGAGCCCGTGCACCGTGTAGCCCTTGGAGAGCAACAGCTCGGCGAGGTACGAGCCGTCCTGCCCGGTGACTCCGGTGATCAATGCGGTCTTGCTCATACGGGTTCCCCCCGGGGTTCGTTGCGGTTCGTGATGTGCTGCCGGGGCCGGTCTCCGGGGGATTCCCCGTCCCCCCGGCCGCCACCGTGCCTGCGGGTCCCCGCATCGTACGCGCGTCCGGCGCGGGATCCGGGCCGGGGACGGGGGGACCGGGGGCGGTGGCCCGGCGCCCGTCCGGCCCGGGCGGCTGGCATCATCGCCGGTATGACAACTTCGCTGCCCCTCCTGCCCGCGCACGCCCGGATCTTCGTCGCGGGGCACCGCGGCCTCGTCGGGTCCGCGGTCGCCCGGCGGCTCACCGCCGACGGACACGAGGTCATCACCCGGGGCCGCGAGGAGCTCGACCTGCGGGACGGCGCCGCGACGGAGGCCTATCTGAAGGACGCCCGCCCGGACGCGGTGGTGCTGGCCGCCGCCAAGGTCGGCGGGATCATGGCGAACAGCACCTACCCGGTGCAGTTCCTCGAGGACAACCTGAAGATCCAGCTCAGCGTCGTCGCGGGCGCGCACGCCGCCGGCGTGGGGCGGCTGCTGTTCCTCGGGTCCTCCTGCATCTACCCCAAGCTGGCCCCGCAGCCGATCAGCGAGGACGCCCTGCTGACCGGGCCGCTGGAGCCCACCAACGAGGCGTACGCCCTCGCCAAGATCGCCGGCATCGTGCAGGTGCAGTCGTACCGCAGGCAGTACGGCGCCTCGTACATCTCGGCCATGCCGACCAATCTCTACGGCCCCGGCGACAACTTCGACCTGGAGACCTCGCACGTCCTGCCCGCCCTCGTCCGCCGCTTCCACGAGGCGGCGGCCGAGGGCCGCGAGGAGGTCGTGCTGTGGGGCTCGGGCACCCCGCGCCGGGAGTTCCTGCACGTCGACGACCTCGCGGCCGCCTGCGCGGTCCTGCTGGAGCGCTACGACGGGGACGAGCCCGTCAACATCGGCTGCGGCGAGGACCTCACCATCCGCGAGCTGGCCGAGACGGTCGCCGAGGTCACCGGTTTCACCGGCCGGATCTCCTGGGACACCACCAAGCCCGACGGCACCCCGCGCAAGCTGCTGGACGTCGGCCGGCTGACCTCGCTCGGCTGGAAGCCCGGCATCGGGCTGCGGGACGGCATCGCGGCCACCTACCGGTGGTGGCGCGAGCAGGGCTGATCCGGCCGGCACCGCTCAGTACGCTCCGCGCCCGTCGACCACGGCGCGGAACGTACGGGCGACCACGTCGACGTCGCTGGTGAAGGACCAGTTGTCGACGTAGCTCAGGTCGAGCTGGATCGTCTCGTCCCAGGACAGGTCCGAGCGCCCGCTGATCTGCCACAGCCCCGTCATCCCCGGCCGTACCGTGAGCCGGCGCAGTTCGACCTCGTCGTACTGCGCGACTTCCTCCGGGAGCGGCGGGCGCGGGCCGACCAGCGACATGTCGCCGGCCAGGACGTTGATGAGCTGCGGCAGTTCGTCCAGCGAGGTGCGGCGCAGCATCCGCCCCACCCGGGTCACGCGCGGGTCGCGGCGCATCTTGAACATCAGGCCGTCGTTCTCGTTGGCCGCCGACAGCTCGGCCTTGAGCCGGTCCGCGTCCGTCACCATGGTGCGGAACTTCCACATGGTGAAGGGGACCCCGTCGCGCCCGATCCGCCGCTGGCGGTAGAAGGCCGGGCCGCGGCTGCCGCCCCGGATCGCCAGGACCAGGGCGAGGAACACGGGAGCGAGCAGCAGCAGTCCGACCGCCGCCCCGGTACGGTCCAGCACCGACTTGAGCACGGGCTGGACGCCCCGGCGCACCGGCGGGGCGACGCGCAGCACGGCGAGCCCGCCCGCCGACAGCGTCTCCAGCCGCTTGACGGAGACCTCGACCAGGCCGGGGAAGACGGCGAGTTCCAGACCCGCGTCGTGCAGGCCCCACGCCACCCGGCGCAGCCGCTCGCCGGCGATCCGCGCACCGGGGGCGACGAGGACCAGGTCGGCGTGATGGCTGTGCACGGCGCCGAGCACGGCCGCCCAGTCGCCGGCCGGCTCCTCGGGCATCTCGGCGTCCAGCCGCGCCGCGACCGGCACCCCGCTGGCGAGCGGTCCGGCGCCCACGGGTACGACGCCCACGACGACGTACGGATGGTCGGTACGGGCGGCCAGGTGCGCGATGACGTCCTCGGCGGCGCCGGGCTCGCCGATCACCAGGACCCGGCTGACGGCCTGCGCCTCGCGGCGGGCGGCGGAGAGGTGGCGGTAGGTCAGCTTGTGCACGGCGACGGTGATCAGCAGGGCGGGCACCAGCGCGCCGAGCGCGGACAGCCGGGGCGTGCTCTCGCCGGTCGCCGCGCGGGCGACCGCCAGCACACCGATCAGAATCAGCCAGTCGTGGACGACGGGAAGGACACCGCGGGACTCCCCCAGGGCCCGCGCGGTGTAGCGGCGGCGCAGCGTCTGCACGCCGACCCAGGCGAGGGCGGCGCCGAGCGCGCAGTACACGGGACGTGCCTGCTGGGCGGCTTCGAAGACCAGGCCGACGGGGACGGCGGCGCCGATGACGTCGGCGGTCAGCGCAGCGGGCAGGTACCAGCGGGCCTTGTCCCGGAGTCGGCGGGGCGGCGCGGCCGCGCCGACGGCCGCTGCGGCCACTCTTTGCGCAGGAAAACGGACATGCCTCATGGGCCCCCCTGGCACGTGGTCTATGTCGGTGCCGCACGTCCGTGGCTTCCCCTGGCTACGAACATCTGCCGCACCGGGAAACAGTACGACAAACGCCCGTACGGTAAATGCGGTTTGCCTGAACGGGACCCCTTGTTGCTCAAGCGTTAGCAACCGGTATCTCCCGATCCGCTTACCCCATCCGCAGGTACCGCACGAAGGTGAATGGTTCGTATAGCGGACGCGCCTGATCGGTCAACGAACCATTTCCGGCCAATCATTTGACGCGGCCCTGACATTGGCCGTGGTAGGTGGCACGCTTCGATCCGTTCTTCGCACAGCTCTTCGCACAGCCCATGCACGGATCCCGCACAGCGCTGTTCTGCCCGGAGGCCCACCCAAGCCGTCCGGAACCCCCATTGCAGAAGGAGTCTGCGTTGAGTCCCACCCCCCACCGGCGCGCCACCGCGACCGGCGCACTCATAGCCGCGGCCGCGTTGCTCGCCGTCGGCATCCAAGCCGGAACCGCGACCGCCGACGCCACCGCGTCGCAGGCCGCCTCGGTCGCCCAGGCCAACCCGGGCGCGGCCACCCTCAAGCTCAGCCCCTCGGAGCGTGCGACGCTCATCGCCGACGCCAACTCCACGACCGCGCAGGCGGCTCGGGCCCTCGGCCTCGGCGACCAGGAGAAGCTGATCGTCCGCGACGTCGTCAAGGACGCGGACGGCACCACCCACACCACCTACGAGCGGACCTTCGCCGGCCTGCCCGTGCACGGTGGTGACCTCACGGTGCACGCCAAGGGCGGCGTCACCAAGAGCGTGACCAAGGCGACCAACGCCGACATCAGGGTGGCCGACACCGAGGCCTCCGTGACCCCGGCCGCCGCCGAGGGCCAGGCGCTCTCCGCGGCCTCCGCCGAGGGCTCCAAGGAGGTCAAGCCCTCCAAGAACGCCCGCAAGGTGATCTGGGCGGCCGAGGGCGCGCCCGTCCTCGCGTACGAGACCGTCGTCGGCGGCCTCCAGCACGACGGCACGCCGAACGAGCTGCACGTGATCACCGACGCCAGGACCGGCGCCAAGATCACCGAGTGGCAGGCCATCGAGACCGGCACCGGCAACACCATGTACAGCGGTCAGGTCACCCTGGGCACCTCCCAGTCGGGCAGCACCTACAACATGACCGACGCCACCCGCGGCAACCACAAGACGTACAACCTCAACCGCGGCTCCTCCGGCACCGGCACGCTCTTCTCCGGCCCGGACGACGTCTGGGGCAACGGCCAGCCCGCCAACCTGGAGACCGCCGCCGCCGACGCCCACTACGGCGCCGCCGTCACGTGGGACTACTTCAAGAACGTGCACGGCCGCAACGGCCTGCGCAACGACGGGGTCTCCCCGTACACCCGCGTCCACTACGGCAACGCGTACGTCAACGCGTTCTGGGACGACAGCTGCTTCTGCATGACGTACGGCGACGGCGAGGGCAACGCCAAGCCGCTGACCTCCACGGACGTCGCCGCGCACGAGATGACCCACGGCCTCACCTCGGTCACCGGCAACATGACCTACAGCGGTGAGCCGGGCGGTCTGAACGAGGCCACCTCCGACATCATGGCGGCGGCGGTCGAGTTCTACGCCAACAACGCGAGCGACGTCGGCGACTACCTGGTCGGCGAGAAGATCGACATCAACGGCGACGGCACCCCGCTGCGCTACATGGACAAGCCGAGCAAGGACGGCTCCTCCAAGGACGCCTGGTACTCGGGTCTGGGCGGCATCGACGTCCACTACTCCTCGGGCCCGGCCAACCACTGGTACTACCTGGCCTCCGAGGGCTCCGGCCCCAAGGTCGTCAACGGCGTGAGCTACGACTCGCCGACCTCCGACGGCCAGCCGGTCACCCCGATCGGCCGGGACGCCGCGTCGAAGATCTGGTTCCGCGCCCTGACCGTCGGCTACTTCAAGTCGAACACCAACTACGCGGCCGCCCGCACGGCCACCCTGCAGGCCGCCGCCGACCTGTACGGCCAGGGCTCGACCACGTACAACAACGTGGCCAACGCCTGGGCCGGCGTCAACGTCGGCGCCCGCATCATCTCCGGCGTCTCGGTGACCCCGATCGCCAACCAGACCACCCAGATCAACACGGCGGTCAACCTCCAGGTCCAGGCGACCAGCACCAACCCCGGCGCCCTGAGCTACGCGGCGACCGGCCTGCCGGCCGGCCTGTCGATCAACTCCTCGACCGGCCTGATCTCGGGTACGGCCACCACCGCGGGCACGTCCAACGTGACCGTCACCGTGACCGACTCGGCGAGCAAGACCGGCACGGCGTCCTTCACCTGGACGGTCGGCACCGCCCAGCAGAACGTGTTCGAGAACACGGCCGACTACCAGATCCGGGACAACGCCACGGTCGAGTCCCCGATCACCGTGACCCGCACGGGCAACGCCCCGAGCACCCTCAAGGTGGACGTCAACATCGTCCACACCTACGTCGGTGACCTGCGGGTCGACCTGGTCGCCCCCGACGGCACCGTCTACAACCTGCGCAACCGCACCGGCGGCAGCGCGGACAACATCGTCCAGCAGTTCACCGTGAACGCCTCCTCCGAGGTCGCCCAGGGTGTCTGGAAGCTGCGGGTCGCTGACCTCGCCAGCATCGACACCGGCTACATCAACAGCTGGAAGCTCACCTTCTGATCCCCTCGGGGCAGGTGAGAGGCACCGGCTGACACAACGCGGGGCCGTCCGGGAGTGACCCTCCCGGACGGCCCTGTTCCACGTGTACCGGCTGTGTCAGCCGATGGCGCGGAAGATGGTGCGGAAGACGTCGTCGTCCTCCTCGTCCTCCGCGACGTCGTCGGAGACGTCGTCGGCGTCCTCGTCGGCCATGTCGGCCTGGTCGGCCTTGCCCGGGGTCACCGTCTCCTCCGCCTTGCCGGGCTCCTTCTGCTCCGCCTGCTCGAAGCGGACGGAGCCGGCCTTGAAGTCGCCGTTCTCCTCGTTCGGGCCGGCGGCCACGACCGGCTCGCCCGAGCAGTCCTTGCCGGCGAACAGCAGGGCGACCGAGTCGGTCTCGTTGGCGACCTCCAGGCTCTGGTCGGCGGAGGCCTCGTGCAGCGGCAGGCACTTGCCGTCGGCGAGGTCCTTGATCTGCGCGGCATGTTCCTTGCCGCTCTCGTCCACGAAGCGGTAGTTGAAGGCCTTGCCGTCGTCGGCGAGCGCCTGGGCCCCGGTGGGGAGGACGAGTGCGAGGGCGCCGACGAAGGCGGCCGCGGTGATGCGAAGACGCATGAGGGGGGTTCCGTTCTTCCACGTCGTGATGCCGGTCCGGTTGGCATCCCGTCGGGGAGCCTAAGAGCGCACCCCCGTGCTGAAACCTTTCTCCCCGGAGCGCCGTTCACAGGTTCACCCGGCCTGCCCTGGCCGGTGAGGTGAATGGGGGGATCGGACCCGCGATCGCGCCGGCGCGGAACACGGGCTGACCCCGGACCCTCGTCACCGAGGACCCGGGGTCAGCCGCCCCGCCCGACGCACCTCGTCTCACCTCAGCGCAGCGCCACCCCCGGACCCGCCCCCGCCCCCGTCGCCCCGCCGGCGGCGCCGTCCGCCGGGGCCGCCAGGAGGCCGAGTTCCGCGGGGGTCGCCAGCAGGCGGTGGGACGGCAGGATGCGGACCGTGTAGCCGAACGGTCCGGTGCGGTCCAGCGCCAGCGGGCCCTCGTACAGCCAGCTGCCGTCCAGATCCGGCCCGGCCGCCGGCTTCAGCGGGAAGGCCCGGCCGTCCCTGATGACATCCTCCGCGTCGACCCGCCCGGCGACGGCCTGGACCTCGACGTCCTCCGGCGTCAGCGTGTCCAGCGCGACCTGGACGCGCAGCGTCAGGGTCGCCCCGAGCTCGGCGGTGCCGTTGACCGGGGTGGCGGCCAGCGCCTCGACGTGGCCCACACCGACCCGCGGCCAGGCCGACCGTACCCGGGCCTTCCACTCGGCCAGGCCCCGGGCGGCCTCCGGGGTCAGGGCGCGGTGCGCGGCCGCGGCCGGGGCGTAGAGCCGCTCGACGTACTCGCGCACCATCCGGCCCGCGAGCACCTTCGGCCCCAGGGAGACCAGGGTGCGCCGGACCATCTCGATCCACCGCACGGGCAGCCCGCCGCGCTCCGCGCGGTCGTAGAAGCGGGGCGCGACGCGCTGCTCGATCAGTTCGTAGAGGGCGGCCGCCTCCAGGTCGTCGCGCCGGTCCTCGTCCGTCGCGTCGCCGTCGGCGGTCGGGATGGCCCAGCCGAAGTCCGGCTCGAACCACTCGTCCCACCAGCCGTCCAGGACGGACAGGTTCAGGCAGCCGTTCAGCGCGGCCTTCATCCCGCTGGTTCCGCACGCCTCCAGCGGGCGGAGCGGGTTGTTCAGCCACACGTCGCAGCCCGGGTAGAGCTTCTGGGCCATCGCCATGCCGTAGTCGGGCAGGAAGACGATCCGGTGCCGCACCCGCGGGTCGTCGGCGAACCGGACGAGTTCCTGGACCAGCCGCTTGCCGCCGTCGTCCGCCGGGTGGGCCTTGCCCGCGACCACGATCTGTACGGGGCGTTCCGGGTCCAGCAGGAGCCGGCGCAGCCGCTCGGCGTCGCGGAGCATGAGGGTCAGCCGCTTGTACGAGGGCACGCGGCGCGCGAAGCCGATGGTGAGCACGTCCGGGTCCAGGACGGAGTCCACCCAGCCGAGTTCGGCGGCGCCCGCGCCGCGCTGGCGCCACGAGACGCGCAGCCGGTCGCGCACCTCCTGGACGAGCTGCTCGCGCAGGCCCCGCCGCAGGTCCCAGATGTCCTGGTCGGAGATCTCGGCGACGGCGTCCCAGCGCTGCGAGCCGCCGACGGACAGGGCGTCCTCGGTGCGGCCGGCGCCGATCTGGCGGACGCCGAGGCGTACGACCTCGGGGGCGACCCAGGTCGGGGCGTGCACGCCGTTGGTGACGGAGGTGATGGGGACGTCGGCGGGGTCGAAGCCGGGCCACAGGCCGGCGAACATCTCGCGGGAGACCGCCCCGTGCAGGGTGGAGACGCCGTTGGCGCGCTGGGCCAGGCGCAGGCCCATGACGGCCATGTTGAAGACGCCGGGGTCGCCGCCGGGGTAGGTCTCGGCGCCGAGTTCGAGGATGCGGTCGACGGGGATGCCGTCGAGTTCGGCGCCGTGGCCGAAGTGGCGGGCGACCAGTCCGCGCTCGAAGCGGTCGATGCCGGCGGGGACGGGGGTGTGGGTGGTGAACAGGGTGCCGGCCCGGACGGCTTCGACGGCGGCGTCGAAGGCGAGGCCGTGTTCCCCGGCGAGTTCCCTTATGCGTTCGAGGCCGAGGAAACCGGCGTGGCCCTCGTTGGTGTGGAAGACCTCGGGTGCGGGGTGGCCGGTCAGGTCGCAGTAGAGGCGTACGGCGCGGACGCCGCCGATGCCGAGCAGCATCTCCTGGAGCAGCCGGTGGTCGCTGCCGCCGCCGTAGAGCCGGTCGGTCACCTCGCGGGCGCCGGCGTCGTTGTCCTCGACGTCGGAGTCGAGGAGCAGCAGCGGGACCCGGCCCACCCGGGCCTGCCAGATGTGCGCGTGCAGGGCGCGGCCGCCGGGGAGGGTGAGCGTGACGCGGGCGGCGGAGCCGTCCGCGGCGCGCAGCAGGCTCACCGGGAGCTCGTTGGGGTCGAGGACGGGGTAGTGCTCCTGCTGCCAGCCGTCCCGGGAGAGGGTCTGGCGGAAGTAGCCGTGGCGGTAGAGGAGCCCGACGCCGATGAGGGGGACGCCGAGGTCGCTGGCGGCCTTGAGGTGGTCGCCCGCGAGGATGCCGAGGCCGCCGGAGTACTGGGGCAGGGCGGCGGTGATGCCGAACTCGGGCGAGAAGTAGGCGATACCGGCGGGCAGGGCGCTGTCCGCGCCCTGGGCCTGGTACCACCGTTCTCCCTTCAGATAGTCGTCGAGATCGGCGGCGGCGGCGCCGAGGCGGCGCAGGAACCTCCGATCGCCGGACAGTTCTTCCAGGCGCGCGGCGGAGACGGATCCCAGCAGCCGGACGGGATCGCCGCCGGCGGCCTGCCAGCCCTCGGGGTCGACGGTGTGGAAGAGTTCCCGGGTTTCCGCATGCCATGACCAGCGCAGATTGCGCGCGAGGCCGGCGAGGGGGGAGAGGGGTACGGGCAGGACGGGGCGCACGGTGAATCGACGGATAGCCTTCACGTGTTCCACCTTCGCAGGGGATTACGGATCGAAGCGGACGCACCACGCTGTGCACCCGAGCATCACCCCCGGAAGGCTAGCGCCGCCCCGCACCGGCGACCATGCCGCCTCGAGCACCCCTCCGGCACCGGCCGCCGGCCCCGGGGGGTCGTGTTCCGGCCGGATTTACGGCGGGGCGCCGGGGCGTCCCCCGGGCGGCCGGCGCCGCCACCCTTCGCACGGGGTTGCGTCAACACGCCTCCCGCGTATCCCCCGACCCGCGCGTCACCCCCGTGACGACCATCACCCGGCGTGCGTACAAGTGGAGTTGACGAAGAGCCGCTCGATGTCGGGTCGAGGACAACCCTTGCGTGCGCGCCTACGTACGAGTAGTTAACCAAGCGCGCGGATTGTGCGGCCGAGGAGTGGGAAGGGCTCCCGCGTACAGCTCACGGCGCACACGCCCCCCACCTCTCCCGCCACCCGAGTGAACGCGGACAGGAGCGGCCATGCCCGCAGCGCAGCCGTCGACGGAGCGGCTAGAAACAGAGCGAACAGAGCGTGCACAACCGGCCGGAGCACCGGCCGGATCGTTGTCACCGATTCCCGCGAACTGCCCCCAGGTGATCCCATCATGATCGGTCGCATTCCCGTGCTGGACGTCCGCCCCGCCGTCGACTGCGGCGCCAGACCCGCCAAGGCGGTCGTGGGCGAGGTGTTCGAGATCTCCGCCACCGTGTTCCGCGAGGGGCACGAGGCGGTGGCCGCCCACGTCGTGCTGCGCGACCCCAAGGGCCGGGTCCGGCCCGCGGTGCCGCTGCGCGAGCTCGCCCCCGGGACCGACCGGTGGGGCGCCTCGGTCTCGGCCGAGACCGAGGGGAGGTGGACGTACACCGTCGAGGCGTGGAGCGACCCGGTCGCGACCTGGCGGGCGCACGCGGCGATCAAGATCCCGGCCGGGATCGACACGGAGCTGGTGTGCCTGGAGGGCGCGGAACTGTACGAGCGGGCGGCGGCCAGGATCCCCAAGAAGGACGGGCGCGAGGCCGTGCTGGCCGCGGCCGACGCGCTGCGCGACGAGGGCCGGCCGGCCGAGGTGCGGCTGCGGGCGGCGCTCGCGGAGCCGGTGGACGCGGCGCTGGCCCGCAAGCCGTACCGCGAGCTGGTGAGCGCCTCGAAGCCGGTGCCGGTCCTGGTGGAGCGCAAGCGGGCGCTGTTCGGCTCCTGGTACGAGCTGTTCCCGCGCTCGGAGGGGGCGGTGCTCACCCCGGGTGCGCCGCCGGTCAGCGGGACGTTCCGGACGGCCGCGGAGCGGCTGACCGCCGTCGCCGCCATGGGCTTCGACGTGGTCTACCTGCCGCCGGTCCACCCGATCGGCATGCGCTTCCGCAAGGGGGCGAACAACACCCTGTCGGCCGGGGACGGGGACCCGGGCGTGCCGTGGGCGATCGGCTCGCCGGAGGGCGGGCACGACGCGGTCCACCCCGACCTCGGCACGATCGAGGACTTCGACCACTTCGTGGCGCGCGCCCGTGAGCTGCGCCTGGAGGTGGCGCTCGACTTCGCGCTGCAGTGCTCCCCGGACCACCCGTGGGTGGAGAAGCACCCGGAGTGGTTCCGCCACCGGGCGGACGGGACGATCGCGTACGCCGAGAACCCGCCGAAGAAGTACCAGGACATCTATCCGCTGCACTTCGACACGGACATGGCCGGCATCGTCGAGGAGACGGAGCGGGTGCTGCGGTTCTGGATGGAGCACGGGGTCCGGATCTTCCGGGTGGACAACCCGCACACCAAGCCGGTGGTCTTCTGGGAGAAGGTGATCGGCCGGATCAACAAGACCGACCCGGACGTGATCTTCCTGGCGGAGGCGTTCACCCGGCCGGCCATGATGCGCACCCTGGCCGCCGTCGGCTTCCAGCAGTCGTACACGTACTTCACCTGGCGCAACACCAAGCAGGAGCTGACCGACTATCTGACGGAGCTGTCGGGTCCGGAGTCGGCGGCCGTGATGCGCCCGAACTTCTTCGTGAACACCCCGGACATCCTGCACGCCTACCTCCAGCACGGCGGCCGTCCCGCCTTCGAGGTCCGTGCGGTGCTCGCCGCGACCCTCTCGCCGACCTGGGGCGTCTACGCCGGCTACGAGCTGTGCGAGAACACCCCGCTGAGGGAGGGCGGCGAGGAGTACCTGGATTCGGAGAAGTACCAGTTCAAGCCGCGCGACTGGGCGGCGGCCGACCGCGAGGGCCGCACGATCGCCCCGCTGATCACCACGCTGAACCGGCTGCGCCGCCGTCACCCGGCCCTCCAGCAGCTGCGCGACCTGCATTTCCACCAGACCGACAACGACCAGGTGATCGCCTATTCCAAGCACAGTGGCGGCAATTCCGTACTGGTGGTCGTCAACCTCGATCCGCACCACACCCAGGAGGCCACGGTCTCGTTGGACATGCCGGTACTCGGCCTCGACTGGCACGGGTCCCTCGCGGTGCGCGACGAGCTCACCGGCGAGACCTATCACTGGGGCAGGGCGAACTACGTGCGCCTGGAGCCGGGCCGAACGCCCGCGCACGTGCTTGCGGCTCTGCGACCGTCCCCGCCCACCGGAGGGTCACCCACCACATGATGATCAACGATCCCGTACCCGACACCTTCGAGGACACCCCCGCCAAGGACCGCGATCCCGACTGGTTCAAGCGCGCGGTGTTCTACGAGGTCCTCGTCCGCTCGTTCCACGACAGCAACGGGGACGGAGTCGGCGACCTCAAGGGCCTGACGGCCAAGCTGGACTACCTCCAGTGGCTCGGCGTGGACTGCCTGTGGCTGCCGCCCTTCTTCGCCTCGCCGCTGCGGGACGGCGGCTACGACGTCTCCGACTACACCTCCGTCCTCCCCGAATTCGGCGACCTCGCCGACTTCGTCGAATTCGTGGACGCCGCGCACCAGCGCGGCATGCGGGTGATCATCGACTTCGTCATGAACCACACGAGCGATCAGCACGAGTGGTTCCAGCAGTCCCGCAAGGACCCGGACGGGCCGTACGGCGACTACTACATGTGGGCCGACAACGACAAGCAGTACCAGGACGCCCGGATCATCTTCGTCGACACCGAGACCTCGAACTGGACGTACGACCCGGTACGCAAGCAGTACTACTGGCACCGCTTCTTCTCGCACCAGCCGGACCTCAACTACGAGAACCCGGCCGTGGTGGAGGAGATCGTCTCGGCGCTGCGCTTCTGGCTGGACCTCGGCATCGACGGCTTCCGCCTGGACGCCGTGCCCTACCTGTACGCCGAGGAGGGCACCAACTGCGAGAACCTCCCGCGCACCCACCAGCTCCTGAAGCGGGTGCGGGCGGAGATCGACGCGCACTACCCGGACACCGTGCTGCTCGCGGAGGCCAATCAGTGGCCCGAGGACGTGGTCGACTACTTCGGCGACTACGCGGCCGGCGGCGACGAGTGCCACATGGCGTTCCACTTCCCGGTCATGCCGCGCATCTTCATGGCGGTCCGAAGAGAGTCGCGCTACCCGGTCTCGGAGATCCTGGCCAAGACGCCGCAGATCCCGGACCGCTGCCAGTGGGGCATCTTCCTGCGCAACCACGACGAGCTCACCCTCGAGATGGTCACGGACGAAGAGCGCGACTACATGTACGCCGAGTACGCCAAGGACCCGCGGATGCGGGCCAACATCGGCATCCGGCGGCGGCTGGCCCCGCTCCTGGACAACGACCGGCACCAGATCGAGCTGTTCACCGCGCTGCTGCTGTCCCTGCCCGGCTCGCCGATCCTGTACTACGGCGACGAGATCGGGATGGGCGACAACATCTGGCTCGGCGACCGCGACGGGGTGCGCACGCCGATGCAGTGGACCCCGGACCGCAACGCCGGTTTCTCCTCGTGCGATCCGGGCAGGCTGAACCTGCCGGTCATCATGGACCCGGTCTACGGGTACCAGGTCACCAATGTCGAAGCCGCCATGTCCTCGCCCTCGTCGCTGCTGCACTGGACCCGCCGGCTGATCGAGGTCCGCAAGGCGAACCCCGCCTTCGGCCTCGGCTCGTACACCGAACTGCCGTCGTCGAACCCGGCGGTGCTCGCGTTCCTGCGGGAGTACGGGGACGACCTCGTCCTGTGCGTGCACAACTTCTCGCGCTTCGCGCAGCCGACGGAACTGGACCTGCGGTCGTTCAACGGACGGGTCCCGGTGGAGCTCACGGGTGACGTGCGCTTCCCGCCGATCGGCGAGTGGCCGTACCTGCTGACGCTGGCCGGGCACGGCTTCTACTGGTTCCGGCTGCGCACCGAGTAGCCGGGCGGTATGGGGCGGGCGGCGCGAACGGGTCAATCGCCCGCCCTGTACGGATCATCCTGACCCGACACTCGCACACCACCGGAGAAGCACTGCCGCGATCCGGGACACTCTGCGGATTCTGCGCATTTCGTGACGGCCCGGGGAAAGGACGCGACGCCATGTCGGAGGCTGCATCCGCCGGGACCGGGACCACGGGCGCGACGGCACTCGGCCCCCTGGAGCCGATGCTGCGCGCCTGGCTCCCCGCCCAGCGATGGTTCGCAGGAAAGGGCCGGGAGATCGGCCGGCTGCGGATGATCTCGGCGGCCGAACTGCTGCCGCCGGGTTCCTCTCCCGGCCTGCTGCACCTGTTGCTCGACGTGGACGGCGACTGCTACCAGCTGCTGCTGGGCGTCCGTCCCGCCCTGCCGCCGGCCCTCGGGCCCGTGCGGATCGGGCGCGCCGAGGAGGGACCGTACGCCGGCCAGATCGTCTACGAGGGCCTGGGCGACCCCAGACTGGCGGCGCTGCTGCTGGAACGGTTGCGCACGCCCGGGAGCCTGGGCCCGCTGCGGTTCGACCGCGACCCGCTGACCCTGATCCCGGCCGCCCTCACCCCCCGGCCGCTGTCCGGGGAGCAGACCAACTCCTCGCTGATCTACGGGGACGCCTACATCCTGAAGGTCTTCCGCAGGGTGGGCCCGGGCGTCAACCCGGACCTGGAGCTGCCGCGGGCGCTGGCCGCGGCCGGCTGCGCCCGGGTACCCGCACCGGTCGCCTGGTACGAGGCGGAGCTGCCCGGGGGCGAGCCGCTCACCCTCGGTGTGCTCCAGCCGTACCTGCGCGGGTCCGACGACGGCTGGCAGCTGGCGCTGCGCCGGCTGGGCGCGGGCGCCGACTTCACCGCCGAGGCGCACGCGCTGGGCCGGGCCACCGCCGAGGTGCACAGCGCGCTCGCGGACGCCCTGCCCACCCTGGCGCTGGGCCCCGAGCAGACCGCCCGGCTCGCCGCCGGGATGACCGCGCGGCTCGCCGCGACCGTCCGCGAGGTCCCGGCACTGCGCCCCTTCGAGGCCGGGCTGCGCCAGGCCTTCGACGCGCTGGCCGCCTCCCGGGCGCTGACCGTGCCCGCCCAGCGGATCCACGGGGACCTGCACCTGGGGCAGACGCTGCGCACCGCCGACGGCAGCTGGACGCTGATCGACTTCGAGGGCGAGCCGGCCCGGCCGCTCGCCGACCGCCGCCGTCCCGAACCGGCCGTCCGCGACATCGCCGGGATACTGCGCTCCTTCGACTACGCCGCCCGCTCCCACCGCCCGTTCGCCCCGGCCTGGGCGGACGCCTGCCGTGCCGCGTTCTGCGCGGGCTACGCGGTCACCACCGGCCGCGACCCGCGCGAGGACCCGGTGCTGCTGCGCGCGTACGAGACGGACAAGGCGGTCTACGAGGCCCGCTACGAGTCCCGGCACCGCCCCGACTGGATGCACGTGCCCATGGCCGCGATCCGCCGGCTCGCCGCGGGCGCGGCTCCCCCGACCTCTCCTCCTCCCCCCACCCCCACCTCACCGCCGCCAAGGAGGCCGCACCCGTGAGCGCCGCCCGACAGCCGTCCACGACCGTCAGCGCCGAGGCCCCCGCCGAGACCGCGCGCCCACCCCGCACCCCCCGTACACCGCGGGCCCGCAGGGCCGCCCCGGCGCACGGGGTCCGTCCCGCGCCCGCGCTCGACGCGGACACCCGGCAGCGGCTGCTGGAGGGCCGGCACCACGATCCGCACGCGGTGCTGGGCGCCCGTACCCTGCGGGGCGGGGTGGAGTTCCGGGCGCTGCGCCCGTACGCCAAGGCGGTGACCGTCGTGGCCAAGGGGCTGCGGGCGGAGCTGCACGACGACGGCGACGGGCTGTTCTCCGCCCTGCTGCCGATGACGGCCGTGCCCGACTACCGGCTGCTGGTGACGTACGACGGCGACGAGGTGGAGATCCACGACCCCTACCGGTTCCTGCCGGCGCTGGGCGAGCTGGACCTGCACCTGATCGGCGAGGGCCGGCACGAGGAGCTGTGGACCGCGCTGGGCGCGCGGCCGATGGAGCACCAGGGCGTGGCCGGCACCCGGTTCACGGTGTGGGCGCCGAACGCGCAGGGCGTGCGGGTCACCGGCGACTTCTCGTACTGGGACGCGGGGGCGTACCCGATGCGGTCGCTGGGCGCGAGCGGGGTGTGGGAGCTGTTCGTGCCGGGGATCGGCGAGGGCGCCCTGTACAAGTACGACATCGCCCGCCCGGACGGCTCGCACACGGTGCGCGCGGACCCGATGGCGCGGCGGACCGAGGTACCGCCGGCGACCGCCTCGATCGTGACGGCCTCGCACCACGTGTGGCAGGACGAGGAGTGGATGGCGGGCCGCGGCGCCCGCCCGGTGCACCGGGCGCCGTTCTCGGTGTACGAGCTGCACCTGGCGTCGTGGCGGCCGGGCCTGAGCTACCGGCAGCTGGCCGAGCAGCTGCCGGGGTACGTGAAGGAACTGGGCTTCACGCACGTGGAGTTCATGCCGGTCGCCGAGCACCCCTTCGGCGGCTCGTGGGGCTACCAGGTCACCGGCTTCTACGCGCCGACCTCGCGGCTGGGCACCCCGGACGACTTCCGCTTCCTCGTCGACGCCCTGCACCGGGCCGGGATCGGGGTGATCGTCGACTGGGTGCCGGCGCACTTCCCGCGCGACGACTGGGCGCTGGCCGAGTTCGACGGGCGGCCGCTGTACGAGCACCACGACCCGCGCCGGGCCGCGCATCCGGACTGGGGGACGCTGGAGTTCGACTACGGGCGCAAGGAGGTCCGCAACTTCCTGGTGGCGAACGCCGTGTACTGGTGCCAGGAGTTCCACGTGGACGGCATCCGGGTGGACGCGGTGGCCTCGATGCTCTACCTCGACTACTCGCGCGAGGAGGGCGAGTGGGCGCCGAACGAGCACGGCGGCCGGGAGAACTGGGACGCGGTGGCGATGCTCCAGGAGATGAACGCGACCGTGTACCGGCGCTGTCCGGGAGTGGTGACGATCGCGGAGGAGTCCACGGCCTGGGACGGGGTGACGCGGCCGACGGACTCCGGGGGCCTGGGCTTCGGGCTGAAGTGGAACATGGGCTGGATGCACGACACGCTGCGGTACGTGTCGAAGGAGCCGGTGCACCGCAAGTACCACCACCACGACATGACGTTCGGGATGGTGTACGCGTACAGCGAGAACTACGTGCTGCCGATCTCGCACGACGAGGTGGTGCACGGCAAGCGGTCGCTGGTGTCCAAGATGCCGGGCGACTGGTGGCAGCAGCGGGCCACGCACCGCGCGTACCTGGGCTACATGTGGGCGCACCCGGGCAAGCAGCTGCTCTTCATGGGGCAGGAGTTCGCGCAGGGCTCCGAGTGGGCGGAGTCCCACGGCCCGGACTGGTGGCTGCTGGACCCCTCGTACACGGCCGCCGACGACCACCGCGGGGTGCGCGAGCTGGTACGGGACCTGAACCTGACGTACGCGGCGACGCCCGCGCTGTGGGAGCGCGACGCGGTGCCGGAAGGGTTCGCCTGGGTGGAGGGGGACGCGGCCGACGACAACGTGTTCGCGTTCCTGCGGTACGCGGCGGACGGCTCGCCGCTGCTGGCGGTCTCGAACTTCTCTCCGGTGGTGCGGCACGACTACCGGGTCGGGGTGCCCGAGGACGTCCCCGTCTGGCGGGAGGTCCTCAACACCGACGACCCGCGCTACGGCGGCAGCGGTGTGCGCAACGCGCTCCGGCTGAAGCCGCAGCGCCGGCCGGCCCAGGGGCGGCCGCGGAGCCTGCGCATGACGCTGCCGCCGCTGACGACGCTCTGGCTCGTGCCGTAGCGGCCGCCGGCCCCGCGGCTGCGCGGGGCCGGCCGGATGTCTTGACGTGCGGGTCGGGACAGGTGATCGTTCGGCGGGGGCCCTCGCCACCCCCGTCGGGGAGGGCCCCCTACAAGGGATCACGGGTGCGCGGAGGGGACGGTTCACCCTGCCTGGTCCGATTACCGGACAGTCGCCGGGAAAGCGGCCGAAAGTGCCGCACATCCTAGGACTTTCCTACGAGTTGTGACCTTGGGCGAACAACCTGTAGTCGGATGACCCTGCCAACTCCTACGGTGTGCCTCGTGCACCAGAGCCCCCCCTTCAACGCCCCCGCCGCCCGCCGCCTGCGGGCCGCGCTGGGCATGGCGCCCGGCCACGTCGCGTACGGACTGCGCGCCCAGTACGGAGTCCTCGTCGAACCCGAGACCGTCATGGCCTGGGAGCGCGGCGAGATCTCGCCGAGCCAGACGGAGCTGACCGCGCTGGCCGGCGTGCTGTGGTGCTCCCCCGGGGAGCTGCTCGCCGAACCGGTCACCCTGCGCGAGCACCGTGTCGCGCGGGGGCTGGCCCCCGACGAACTGGCCCGGCGGCTGGGCCTGGACGCGAACTCCTACCAGAAGATGGAGGACACCGGCCGCTGGAAGGGCAACGAGCGCCAGTCGGCGGCGCTGGCGACCGTCCTTCAGCTGACCCTGCCGCAGTTCGTGGCCGCCACCGGCAAGCAGGAGGAGCTCGCCGGACTGCTGCGCAGTGCGGTCACCACCCGCTGGCAGGCGTACGTCAAACCGCTCGCCAAGCTGCTGCCGGTGCCGCGCCCCCACCTGGAGCGGGTGCTCGGCAGGCTCCACGACGAGTACCAGGCGCGGATGGTGGCGACGCTCAGCTGGGGCGGCGCGGCCGGGGACGCCGGCAGCGGGGACGCGGGGCGGGAGTTCCTGGCCGGCATCGTGGACCGGTTCTGGGCGCTGGCGCGCTCGGCGGAGTGAGAGGACGGCCCCGGCCGGTCCGCGGCGGGAACCGAGCGGGGCCGAACGGCCGCGGGAAAAGGGGGCCAGGTTCGCCGGCTCCCGGCCCCCGCGCCCGCCGTACCGGTCAGAAGACCGATTCGGCCTCGAACATCCGCGACTCCGGGACGGTCTTGAGCTCGGTGACGGCCTCGGCCAGCGGCGCCATCACGATGTCGGTGCCGCGCAGGGCGGTCATGTTCCCGAAGTCGCCGCGGTGGACGGCCTCCACCGCGTGCCAGCCGAAGCGGGTGGCGAGCACCCGGTCGTACGCGGTCGGCGTGCCGCCGCGCTGGACGTGGCCGAGGATGACCGGGCGGGCCTCCTTGCCCAGGCGCCGCTCCAGCTCGACGGCGAGCCGGTTGCCGATGCCGGCGAAGCGCTCGTGACCGTACGCGTCGATCGCGCCCCGCTCGTACGGCATGGAGCCCTCGGCCGGGTGCGCGCCCTCGGCGACGCAGATGACGGCGAACTTCTTGCCGCGCGAGAAGCGCTCCTCGACCATCTTGACCAGGTCGTCCACCTCGAAGAGGCGCTCGGGCAGACAGATGCCGTGGGCGCCGCCGGCCATGCCGGACTCCAGGGCGATCCAGCCGGCGTGCCGGCCCATGACCTCGACGACCATCACGCGCTGGTGGGACTCGGCGGTGGTCTTCAGGCGGTCTATGGCCTCGGTGGCGACCGTGACGGCGGTGTCGAAGCCGAAGGTGCGGTCGGTGGAGGAGATGTCGTTGTCGATGGTCTTGGGCACGCCCACGACCGGCATGCCGGCGTCGGAGAGCATCCGGGCGGCCGTCAGGGTGCCCTCGCCGCCGATCGGGATCAGGGCGTCGATGCCGTAGCGCGTGGCCAGTTCCTGGGCGTTCTCGGCGGCTTCGTGCAGCCGGGCACGCTCCATGCGGGCGGAGCCCAGAATCGTTCCGCCACGGGCCAGGATCCCGCTGACCTCGTTGATGCCGAGGGGGCGGTAGTGCCCGTCGAGCAGGCCCTTGAAGCCGTCCTCGAAGCCGATGACCTCGTCGCCGTGGCCCACGAGCGCACGGTGGACGACCGAGCGGATGACAGCGTTGAGGCCCGGGCAGTCGCCGCCCGCGGTGAGAACTCCGATACGCATCGTGCTGTGTCTCCTGCTCCTGGTCGTGGGGCTTTCGGCCCACGCTCGCGGGCCCTTTTTCCTGGCGGGCGCACTATCCATCCGCAAGGGTATTGTCAAGAGGTCAAGCCCACCTTAACTGGGAATTTCGACTCGTGAGCACGGACGGAGAGCACGCGTGACGCGCAGCGTGTACGTGACCGGTATCGACCGGGGGGACGGCCGGCAGGTCGTCGAGCTGGGAATCATGGAAATGCTGACCCGCCAGACCGGCCGCGTCGGTGTCTACCGGCCACTGCTGCACGATGCGCCGGACCGGCTCTTCGACCTGCTCAAGGCCCGCTACCGGCTGGAGCAGGACGCCTCGACGGCGTTCGGCATGGACTACCACGACGCCTCGGTGATCCTGGCCGAGAAGGGCACCGACGAGCTGGTCTCCCAGCTGGTCGACCGCTTCCACCGGGCCGCCCGCGACTACGAGGTCATGCTGGTCCTCGGCACCGACTACGCCGAGACCAACCTCCCCGACGAGCTCGCGCTCAACGCGCGGCTGGCCAACGAGCTCGGCGCGGTCGTCGTCCCCGTGGTCGGCGGCACCAAGCAGTCCGCCGAGGCCGTGCGCGCCGAGGCCCGCAACGCCTACCGCGCCTACGAGAGCCTGGGCTGCGAGGTCGTCGCCATGGTGGTCAACCGGGTGGCCGCCGAGGACCGCGAGGTCATAGCCGGGCGGCTCGCCGCCCGGCTGCCCGTGCCCTGCTACGTGCTGCCGGACGACAAGTCGCTCTCCGCCCCGACGGTCGCCCAGATCACCCGCGCGCTCGGCGGCGAGGTGCTGCTCGGCGACGAGGCGGGCCTGGCCCGGGACGCGCTGGACTTCGTCTTCGGCGGCGCGATGCTGCCGAACTTCCTCAACGCCCTGACCCCCGGCTGCCTGGTCGTCACCCCCGGCGACCGCTCCGACCTGGTGGTCGGCGCGCTGGCCGCGCACACCTCCGGCACCCCGGCCATCGCGGGCGTGCTGCTCACCCTGAACGAGCGCCCGGCCCCGCACATCCTGGACATGGCCTCGAAGCTGGCGCCCGGCACCCCGGTGGTCTCGGTGGCCGGCAACAGCTTCCCGACGGCCGCCGAACTCTTCTCGCTGCAGAGCCGGCTGAACTCCGCCACCCCGCGCAAGCTGGAGACCGCGCTGGGCCTGTTCGAACGGCACGTGGACACCGGCGAGCTGCGCGACCTGCTGTCGGTGGCCCGCTCCGAGCGCGTCACGCCGATGATGTTCGAGCACGAGCTGCTGGAGCGGGCCCGGTCCGACCGGCGCCGGGTCGTGCTGCCCGAGGGCACCGAGGAGCGGGTGCTGCGCGCCGCGGACGTGGTGCTGCGCCGGGGGGTGTGCGACCTGACCCTGCTCGGCGAGGAGCAGGCGATCCTGAAGAAGGCCGCCGACCTGGGCGTCGACGTCTCCGGTGCGCAGCTGATCGACCCGGCCACCTCCCGGCTGCGGGAACGGTTCGCCGAGTACTACGCCCAGGCCCGTGCCCACAAGGGCATGACGGTCGAGCTGGCCGCCGACGTGGTCACCGACGTCAACTACTTCGGCACGCTGATGGTCCAGATGGGCCTGGCCGACGGCATGGTCTCCGGTTCGGTGCACTCCACGGCCGCGACCATCCGGCCGGCCTTCGAGATCATCAAGACCAAGCCGGAGGCAGCGATCGTCTCCTCGGTCTTCTTCATGTGCCTGGCCGACAAGGTCCTCGTCTACGGCGACTGCGCGGTCAACCCGGACCCGGACGCCGAGCAGCTCGCGGACATCGCCGTCCAGTCGGCCGCCACCGCCGCCGCCTTCGGCGTCGAGCCCCGGATCGCGATGCTGTCGTACTCCACCGGCACCTCCGGCTCGGGCGCGGACGTGGACAAGGTGCGCAAGGCCACCGAGATCGTCCGCGAGCAGCGGCCCGACCTGCTGATCGAGGGCCCGATCCAGTACGACGCGGCCGTGGAGCCGTCGGTGGCGGCGACCAAGCTGCCGGGCTCCGAGGTGGCCGGGCGGGCGACCGTACTGATCTTCCCGGACCTCAACACGGGCAACAACACGTACAAGGCCGTGCAGCGCTCCGCGGGCGCGGTCGCGGTCGGGCCGGTGCTGCAGGGTCTGCGCAAGCCGGTCAACGACCTCTCGCGCGGGGCGCTGGTGCAGGACATCGTCACCACGGTGGCGATCACCGCCATCCAGTCCCAGGCCCCGGCGCCGTCCCTCTAGCCCGCCCCGCCCACCCCTCCCCCACCGCCAGCGAAGGAAAGACCCTGATCGTGACCGCCGTGACCGCCTCGCGCGTACTCGTCCTCAACTCCGGCTCCTCGTCCCTGAAGTACCAGCTGCTCGACATGGCCGACGGCTCCCGGCCGGCCGCCGGCCTGGTGGAGCGGATCGGGGAGGAGAGCTCCCGGCTGGTGCACGAGCCGGCGGGCGGCGCGAAGCGCGAGCAGCTCGGCCCGATCGCGGACCACGACGCGGCGCTGAAGGCGGTCGCGGCGGAGCTGGCCGCCGACGGCATGGGCCTGGACTCCCCCGAACTGGCGGCGGTGGGCCACCGGGTGGTGCACGGCGGGACCCGTTTCACCCGGCCGACCGTGATCGACGACGAGGTGCTCGCCGAGATCCGCGCGCTGGTGCCGCTGGCGCCGCTGCACAATCCGGCGAACATCACCGGGATCGAGGTGGCCCGCGCGCTGCGCGCGGACCTGCCGCAGGTGGCGGTCTTCGACACCGCCTTCCACGCGACGATCCCGGACTACGCCGCCCAGTACGCGATCGACGCGGAGACCGCCGCCCGGTACGCCATCCGGCGGTACGGCTTCCACGGCACCTCGCACGCGTACGTCTCCCGGGCGGCCGCGGAGCTGCTGGGCAAGGCGCCCGAGGACGTCAACGTGATCGTGCTGCACCTGGGCAACGGCGCGTCGGCCTCGGCGGTGCGCGGCGGGGTGTGCGTGGACACCTCGATGGGCCTGACCCCGCTGGAGGGCCTGGTCATGGGCACCCGCTCGGGCGACCTGGACCCGGCGGTCGTCTTCCACCTGGCGCGGGTGGGCGGCATGTCGGTGGACGAGATCGACTCGCTGCTGAACAAGAAGAGCGGTCTGCTGGGGCTGTGCGGCGACAACGACATGCGCGAGGTGCTGCGCCGGGCGGGCGAGGGCGACGAGGCGGCGCGGAACGCCTTCGCGACGTACGTCCACCGGCTGAAGAAGTACATCGGCGCGTACGCGGCGGTGCTCGGCCGGGTGGACGCGGTGGTGTTCACGGCCGGGGTGGGGGAGAACGCGGCCGCGGTGCGGGAGGCTGCGGTGGCGGGTCTGGAGGAGCTCGGTCTCGCGCTCGACCTGGAGGCGAACGCGGAGCGCTCGTCGCGGCCGCGGCTGATCTCGGCGGAGTACGCACGGGTGGCGGTGGCCGTGATCCCGACGGACGAGGAGCTGGAGATCGCCACCCAGGCCTACGAGCTCGTTACTCAGTAGTCACTTGGACTTTCCACCAGACGGAATATTCCGCTACGAAACAAACCGATAGGATCCGTCCATGCGCCGTTCCAAAATCGTCTGCACGCTGGGCCCCGCCGTCGACTCGCTCGAGCAGCTGAAAGCTCTCATCGAGGCCGGTATGAACGTGGCCCGATTCAACTTCAGCCACGGATCCCAGGCAGAACACCAGGAGCGGTACGACCGCGTCCGCCAGGCCTGCGAGGAGACCGGCCGCGCGGTCGGCGTCCTCGCCGACCTCCAGGGGCCGAAGATCCGCCTGGAGACCTTCGCCGAGGGTCCGGTCGAGCTGGTGCGCGGTGACGAGTTCACCATCACCGTCGAGGACGTCCCGGGCGACAAGTCCATCTGCGGCACCACCTACAAGGGCCTGCCGGGCGACGTCGCCGTGGGCGACCCGGTCCTGATCAACGACGGCAACGTCGAGCTGCGGGTCGTCGAGGTCGACGGCACCCGGGTCAAGACGGTCGTCGTCGAGGGCGGTGTCATCTCCGACCACAAGGGCATCAACCTGCCCGGCGCGGCGGTGAACGTCCCGGCCCTGTCCGAGAAGGACGTCGACGACCTCCGCTTCGCGCTCCGCATGGGCTGCGACATGGTCGCGCTGTCCTTCGTCCGCGACGCCAACGACGTCAAGGACGTCCACAAGGTCATGGACGAGGAGGGCCGCCGGGTCCCCGTCATCGCCAAGGTGGAGAAGCCGCAGGCCGTGGAGAACATGGCGGCCGTGGTCGACGCGTTCGACGCGGTCATGGTGGCCCGCGGCGACCTGGCCGTCGAGTACCCGCTCGAGAAGGTCCCGATGGTCCAGAAGCGGCTCATCGAGATGTGCCGCCGCAACGCCAAGCCGGTGATCGTCGCGACCCAGATGATGGAGTCGATGATCACCAACTCCCGGCCGACCCGCGCCGAGGCCTCCGA
This sequence comes from Streptomyces sp. NPDC042102, assembly GCF_055582305.1. NCBI lineage: Bacteria > Bacillati > Actinomycetota > Actinomycetes > Kitasatosporales > Streptomycetaceae > Streptomyces > Streptomyces sp. NPDC042102. The sequence goes on along the minus strand of NZ_JBVJDL010000003.1, from coordinate 962,982 downwards.
CGTCGCCAACGCCATCCTGGACGGCGCGGACGCGGTCATGCTGTCGGCCGAGTCCTCGGTGGGCGCGTACCCGATCGAGACCGTGAAGACGATGTCGAAGATCGTCACCGCGGCCGAGGAGGAACTGCTCTCCAAGGGCCTGCAGCCGCTGGTCCCGGGCAAGAAGCCGCGCACCCAGGGCGGTTCCGTCGCGCGTGCGGCCTGCGAGATCGCCGACTTCCTGGGCGGCAAGGCGCTCATCGCCTTCACCCAGTCCGGCGACACCGCCCGCCGCCTCTCGCGCTACCGCGCGATCCAGCCGATCCTGGCCTTCACCACCGACCACAACACCCGCAACCAGCTCACGCTGAGCTGGGGCGTGGAGTCGTACATCGTCCCGCACGTGGACACCACCGACGCGATGGTCGACCTGGTGGACGGCGAGCTGCTGAAGCTCGGCCGCTACAACGACAACGACATCATGGTCATCACCGCCGGCTCGCCCCCCGGCGTCCCGGGCACGACCAACATGGTCCGCGTCCACCACCTCGGCGGCGGCGACCGCGACTGACGCCCCACACGCACCACCTGCCGCACAGCAGCGAGGGCGGTGTCCCGGCCCCCCGGAAGGGGACCGGGACACCGCCCTCGGGCGTTTCCCCTGCCGCGCCGGTCAGTTCTCCGGCGGACCGATGTAGTTCTTCAGGCCCGGGACGGTGAGTGTGCCGCCGAACTGGCCGGCCTGGACGACCTTGACGTCCGTGAAGAACGCGAAGGGGACGTTCAGGGGCGGCGGGCTGGTCGGGCTGAACTCGATGGGGATGATCCCGAAGAGGTTGCCCTTGAGCGACTCGGTGTACATCGTCACCGTGCCGCCGCGAATCTTGGACGTGGAGCCCGGGCGCGACTTCAGGTGGGCGATGTTCGAGCCCTTGCCGACGGTCTGGTAGAGGTCCTTGATGTCGAGCGAGTCCGCCGTGAACTTCAGGACCTTCTTGGTCTTGCCGCTACCCGTCTTCACCTCGACGATGCCCTCGTAGTCGAGGCCGTAGAGGGTCAGCAGGGAGCTGTCGAGGTACCAGGGCTCGTCCGGCAGGAGCGGGATGCCGGGTTCGAGCTGGGCGTCGGCGAGGGCCTGGGCGTCCAGGGTCGGGCACGGGAACGGCTGCTTGCCGTCGGTGGCCTTGTCCTTGTCCTTGTCCGCCTCGTCCGCCTTGTCGTCGGCGTCCTTGTCGTCCTTGGTGCCCGTCTCGTCCTTCGGGTTCTTGGCCGTGTCCTTGACGTCCTCGGACAGCTCCTCGACCTCGACGCCGGCCTTCTTGGCCGCCTCGCGGATGGCCTCGGCCGCCGGGTCCTTGGCCGCCGGCTTGGCCGGGTCCGCGGGCGTCGGCGGCTTGGCCGGCGGGGTCGCGGTGGACGTCGGCGCCGGGGTGGCCGGAGTCGTCGCGTCCTTCGGCTTGCCGAGATCGTCGAAGAAGTCCTTGATCTTGTCGCCGACACCCAGCGGGTCCAGCGGGTTCGCGGTCTTCGTCGGGGAGGGGCTCGTGGACGGAGCGGTCGTCGGGGTGCCCTGCTTCGCGGCGGCCGGCGGACCGGTCGGCTTGCTGCCGGGTGCCGTGGCCGACGGGGACACGCCGGGCTTCGGCGTGTTCGACGCGCCGGGCGAGGCACCCGGCGACGGCTTCGCATCCGGCGTCTTCGTCGGGGACGCCGACGCGGACGCGGACGGCGAGGGCGACGCCGACTGCGTGGGCTCGTCGGACCGCGTCACGCACGGTCCCGGCGCGAACGGGATCTCCTTGTCGTCCGCGACGGCCAGCTTGGGGGCCATGCCCATCCCGACGAACACCGCCGTCGGCATCGCGGCCAGCGCCATGGTCCTGCCGACGGGTATCTGGAACTTCGTCAGCAGCGACTTCCTGGGCGCCGCGTGGCGCGGGCCCCTCTTCTCACGGGACTCTCCGTCACGGGCCGCGGCCCGCTGCGTCTCGTCACCCCGCACTGTTCCTCCCGCCGTCGGCGTGGGCAGTCTTCTCTGTCGCGTAGCCGGTCTCCGTCTCCCGCGGTGCGGGAACGGCAGCGGTGGTCGCGAGGGGCTGTACGTCGGGCTCGGATGCCGCTTCGGGCACACCCGGCACCCAGGCCAGGGCGAGGCTGCCGCCGACCAGTGCGAAGATCAGGCCCAGGAACCAGCCGCCGAGGTTGGACAGCGGCAGGGAGACCAGGCCGAGCAGGATCGCGGCGACGCCGGCGAAGACCCGGACCCCCTGCTGGAACCAGAGCGTGAGCCCCAGGGTGATGAGCAGGATCCCGATGATCAGCGAGCCGGAGCCGGTCGTGGTGGCCAGCGTCACCGAGACGTTCGCCAGCCGGGTGTCGCCGAACGGGAAGTAGATGATCGGCGCGCCGGCCAGCATGGTGAACAGCCCGGCCCAGAACGGCCGCTTGCCCGTCCAGGTGTGGAAGCGGTAGTACACCACGGTGAGCCAGTGGTCGTCAGCGGCGTTGACCGGGGCCTGGGGGTTCATGGACAACAGCTCCCTGAAACGGTGGTACGAAGACTTCGGTGTCGCGCCCGGACGGGCGGACGGGACGACAGTGCCGCCCGCCCGGCCGGTCAAGCAACACGAGGACGGACTACTTCTCGTCCTGGTAGCACGGCTGGTCGCCGCTGAGCAGACGCAGCTTGAGGTCGGGCAGCGTGAAGGTGCCCGCCGTCGTCGCCCACGCCTTCTGGCGCACGTTCGTCAGCGTCGCCGTCTTGGCGCGCTGCGAGAACGCGAACGGGCTGGAGACCGTGCCCGGCTGCGGCTTGGTGGGGTTGGTCTGGTCGCCCACCGCGACACCGATGTCGAGCTGCTCGAACTTGGCGTCCGCGTCCAGCTCGGCGACGTCCAGGTAGATGTTCTGGGCGACCGCCGGACGGCCCTTGTGGCCCGTCTGCAGCTTCAGGGTGATGTTGCCGAGGCCGGGCACCGGGGTGACCAGCGACTGGCACATGTTGGTGATCTTGGCCTCGCGGAAGCCGGAGATGGTGACCGGGTGGTGCTGCGGGTCACCCTTGAGGCTGTGGCCCTCGGCGATGCCGCCGTACTGGATCAGGTCCTGACCGACGAGTTCGTCGGCGCGCACCTTGAAGTCCTGTCCGGAGACGCTGAAGGACGCCGCGAGAGCGCCCTGCGCCAGACCCACACCGACCGCGGCGGTGGCCGCGATGCTCGGGACCATGACGAGCGCGAAGCGCTTCCATCTGGTCCCGCCACGAACCTGGGAATTCATGTTGTTCCTCCTTCTCGGACGTACATCTCCGGTCCGGGCCCTGCCCGTTCCTGGGATGGGAGAAGTGCTACGTCCTCGGGAAGGAGCGCAGGCGCGCCGTGCCGCGGATCCGCGTCAGGTACACCGGCGATCACCCCCGAGCGACAACCACTGGGCCACGCGTCCGCGCAACCTGGAGGACAGGCCCTGCCGGGTACGGCAAGGACCCCCCTGTCCTTCGGCCGGTGCACTGCCACCGGCCGGCCCGGTGGGGACCCGTCTCCGCGGCTCCGGGTGAGCGGCTCTGCGGGACGGACCGAGCGTGGCCGATCGTGGTCCATTCGCGGCCGGGGCACAAGGGGGTTCGTTACTGGCGGGTAACGGCTGGATAACCGGGGTACGACCCAATGCGGTCCACCCGCGACGCTGGGTGCCACCGAGGGCCATGACAGATGCCCTGAATCGCGGAGGAACCGGGCAGATCCAGGGGTTCGATTTACTGCGAGTAACAGCGGCCGCGATTGCCAAGTTTTGGCAAAGTGCGGCCGCTGTTTGTCTCCGTGTCAACAAATCGCCGGGTGCCGGACGCCCTCACGGGGCCGGGCCGGCACCGGCCGGCGCGGCGCTAGAAGAGCACCCGCGCGAGCGCCGCACGGGCCGCCGTGACCCGGGGGTCGTCCGCCCCGATGACTTCGAACAGCTCCAGCAGCCGCACGCGCACGGCGTCCCGGTCCTCGCCCGCGGTGACGCGGACGGTGTCCACCAGCCGCCCGAAGGCGTCCTCGACGTGACCGCCGACCAGGTCCAGGTCCGCGGCGGCGATCTGGGCGGCCGGGTCCTTGGGGTCGGCGGCGGCCGCGGCCCGCACCTCCTGCGGGTTCATGCCCTGCACACGGCTCAGCAGCTCGGCCTGCGCGAGCCCCAGCCTGGCCTCCGGGTGACCCGGGTCCTCGGCGAGCACGTTCTTGTACGCCTGGACGGCTCCGCCCAGGTCACCGGCGTCGAGCGCGGACATCGCCGCTTCCAGCAGCGCGTCGTACGGGCCGGCCTGTACGGCCGCCGGCTCGCCCGGCGCACCCCCCTCGGCGGCGGGGTCGACGGTGATGCCGGTGAGCCCGAAGCGCTCCTCGGCGACCTGGATCAGCTGGGCGAGGGTCTCGCGGACCTGCGCTTCGGGCGCCGCGCCCTGGAACAGGGGCAGTGCCTGGCCGGCGACGACGGCGAAGACCGCCGGGATGCCCTGGATGCCGAACTGCTGCACGAGCATCTGGCTGGCGTCCACGTCGACCCGGGCCAGCACGAAGCGGCCGGCCGCCTCGGCGGCGAGCCGCTCCAGGAGCGCGCCGAGCTGCTGGGAGGCCTCGGAACGCTCCGCGCGGAAGTCGATGACCACCGCGACCTCGGTGGAGCGCTGGAGCACGTCGCGCTCGAAGCCGGCCTCGTCTACGTCGAAGACGAGCGCCGACGGCGGTACGGCACCGCCGCCACCGTGCCGGGCGGCCTCGGCGCGCGCCTGCTCGGCCTTGGCCTTGGCCTCGCCGGCCGCCTTCACCGCGGCGAGGTCGACGACGCCGCTCATGGACATGTTTCTGGGCTGCATGCGTACATCCTCCCCCGTGTGCGCGCGCCGACGAAAAAGATCGCCTGAAATGAACCGCCCGGAATGAACGGGGCGCCGGGTCCCCACCTGGCGCCGGTAGCTGGGCGTGGTTGTCGCTCTTACGCTACGAGCCGTAGCGTAACTCTCCCGGGCGTCCGGCGCCCCGTGATCTCAGACACAGCGTCAGGGGCCGGAACGGTTCCCCTACCGACCGGTATGGTCTCGGCCATGCGACACCCACGTTCCGGAACGACAGGTTCCGTCTCCGGGGGACGGACCGGACGGCCCCGCAGCGCCGAGGCGGACGCCGCGATCCTCGGGGCGACCCGGGACGCACTGTGCGAACTGGGCTGGTCCAAGCTGACGATGGGGGACGTCTCGGCGCGGGCCGGGGTCGCCAAGACCACCCTGTACCGGCGCTGGGCGGGCAAGAACGAGCTGGTCGTGGACGCCGTCGCGGAACTCTTCGACACCCTCGAGCTCCCCGACCGCGGCTCGCTGGAGGCCGACATCGAGTACGTCGTCCTGCAGTTCGCCGCGCTGCTGCGGCGGCCGGAGGCCCGTACCGCCCTGATGGCGGTCGTCGCCGAGTCCACCCGGGACGAGGCCCTGCGCGACCGGATCCGGTCGGCGATCGTGGACCGGCAGAAGCGCCTGGTCGTCCTGGGCCGCGAACGTGCCCAGGCCCGCGGTGAACTCCCCTACGAGGAGGACACCGCGCTCGCCGGGCGCACCACGGACCTGATCTTCGACGTGATCGCCGGAACCGTGGTCCACCGCGCCCTGGTCAGCTCCGAACCGGTGGACGAGCTGTGGGTGGCCACCTTCACGGCCCTGCTGATGCACGGCCTCCAGGGCGCCGCGGGCACCCCCTGACCCGCGCCGGGCCGCGCCGCGCCGTGCCGGGCCGCGCCGTGCCGTGCCGGAAAGGAAAATGCCGGCCGCGGCGCCACGGCAGGTGGCGCCACGGCAGGTGGCGCCACGACCGGCGGGGAAGAACCGCCCCGGCCCGGCCGGAAGCCGGGCCGGAAGCCCGGTCAGAAGCCCGGCGGCTCGGTGTAGGTGCCCCACTCCTCGCGCAGCACGTTGCAGATCTCGCCCAGGGTCGCCTCGGCCCGTACGGCGTCCAGCATGGCCGGGATCATGTTCGAGCCGTCGCGCGCGGCGGCCAGCATGGCGTCGAGCGAGGCCTTCACCTGCGCGTCGTCCCGCCGCTCCTTGCGCGCGCCCAGCAGGCGGACCTGCTCCCACTCCACCTCGTGGCTGACCCGCAGGATCTCCAGGTCGCCGGTGACCGAGCCGTGGTGCACGTTGACCCCGACGACCCGCTTGTCGCCCTTCTCCAGCGCCCGCTGGTACTGGAACGCTGACTCGGCGATCTCGCCGGTGAACCAGCCGTCCTCGATACCGCGCAGGATGCCCGAGGTGATCGGCCCGATCGGGTGCTTGCCGTCCGGGTGGGCGCGCAGGCCGCGCTCCTTGATCTGTTCGAAGATCTTCTCGGCGTCGGCCTCGATGCGGTCCGTGAGCTGCTCGACGTACCAGGAGCCGCCCAGCGGGTCGGCCACGTTGGCCACCCCGGTCTCCTCCATGAGCACCTGCTGGGTGCGCAGGGCGATCTCGGCGGCCTGCTCGCTGGGCAGGGCGAGGGTCTCGTCGAGGGCGTTGGTGTGCAGCGAGTTGGTCCCGCCGAGCACGGCGGCCAGCGCCTCCACGGCGGTGCGCACGACGTTGTTGTACGGCTGCTGCGCGGTCAGCGAGACACCGGCGGTCTGCGTGTGGAAGCGCAGCCACAGGGACTTCTCGTTCTGCGCCCCGTAGACCTCCTTCATCCAGCGCGCCCAGATCCGGCGGGCGGCGCGGAACTTGGCGATCTCCTCGAAGAAGTCGACGTGCGCGTCGAAGAAGAAGGACAGGCCGGAGGCGAAGTGGTCCACGTCCAGGCCGCGGGAGAGCCCGAGCTCCACGTACCCGAAGCCGTCGGCGAGGGTGTAGGCGAGCTCCTGCGCGGCCGTGGCCCCGGCCTCGCGGATGTGGTAGCCGGAGACGGACAGCGGCTTGTAGGCCGGGATGCCCTTCGCGCAGTACTCCATGAGGTCGCCGATGAGGCGCAGGTGCGGCTCGGGCTCGAAGAGCCACTCCTTCTGCGCGATGTACTCCTTGAAGATGTCGGTCTGGAGCGTGCCGTTGAGCACGGCCGGGTCGACCCCCTGGCGCTCGGCGGCGACCAGGTACATGCAGAAGGCGGGCACGGCGGGCCCGGAGATGGTCATGGAGGTGGTGACGTCGCCGAGCGGGATGTCCTTGAACAGGACCTCCATGTCGGCGGCGGAGTCGATGGCGACACCGCAGTGCCCGACCTCGCCGAGCGAGCGCGGGTCGTCGGAGTCCCGGCCCATGAGGGTCGGCATGTCGAAGGCGACGGAGAGCCCGCCGCCGCCGGCGGCCAGGATCATCTTGTAGCGCTCGTTGGTCTGCTCGGCGTTGCCGAACCCGGCGAACTGCCGGATGGTCCAGGTCCGGCCGCGGTAGCCGGTGGCGTGCAGGCCGCGGGTGTACGGGTACTCCCCCGGCCAGCCGATCCGCTCGAAGCCCTCGTACGTGTCGCCGGGCCGGGGTCCGTAGACCGGATCGACGGCATCGCCGGAGAGCGTGGTGAAGTCGGCGTCGCGCGTGCGAGCCCTGTCATAACGGGCCTGCCAGCGGCGGCGGCCCTCCTCGATGGCGTCAGCGTCCATACCCACGAATTTACTAGGACGTCCTAGTAAATGTCGATGGCCCACCCCGGGGAGTCCTCCCCTGGGTGGGCCGGAAAGCCCGGACGGACTACGCGTCCGCGGTCGCCAGACGGTCCGTGATCAGCGGCTCGACCTCGGAGCGGACCGTGCGCTCGACGAAGAAGGCGGCCAGCGGAATGGTGCCCGACAGCATGACCCAGATCATCTTCCCGAACGGCCACTTGGCCTTGGAGCTCAGGTCGAGGGCGAAGACCAGGTAGATCATGAACAGGACGCCGTGGACCTGGGAGACCACGAGCGTCAGGTCGGCACCCTTGTCGAAGCCGTACTTGAAGACCATGCACGTGCACAGCACGAGGAGCATGACGGCGGTGGCGAAGGCCATCACCCGGTACCGGGTCAGCACGCTGCGTTTCATGCCCTTGAGCGTAGCCGTCCGTTTTGCTCGATCTTGACGGGGGCTACCTCTCGTCGAAGTCCTCGGCGGCCACGCGCAGCGGCCGCAGCATCGCGAAGATCTCCGCGCACTCCTCCGCGTCGTACACGCCCAGCCCGAACTCCATCGCCATCAGCTCCCGGGTCGCCGCCTCCACCACCTCGCGGCCCTTGTCGGTGATCGAGGCGAGGGTGCCGCGCCCGTCGTTGGGATTGGGCCGCTTGGCCACCAGGCCGGACTTCACCAGGCGGTCCACCGTGTTCGTCACGGAAGTCGGGTGGACCATCAGCCGCTCGCCGATCTTCGACATGGGCAGCTCGCCGGCCTTCGAGAAGGTCAGCAGCACCAAAGCCTCGTAGCGCGCGAAGGTCAGGCCGTACGGCTTGACGACGGCGTCCACCTCGGCGAGGAGGATCTGGTGCGCCCGCATGATCGAGGTGATGGCGGCCATCGACGGCACGGGACCCCAGCGCTGCTGCCAGAGTTCGTCGGCGCGGGCGATGGGGTCGAAGGGAAGGCTGAGCGGCTTGGGCACGCCTCAGACCTTACCGGCCGGTCATTTGGTGGCCAGGCCCGTCTCATCCTTCGATCGCGCCGGCGCGGGCGCGGCCCCGGGAGCGGTGGCGCGCAGCTCACCGAGGAGCCACAGGACGCAGACCGTACCGAGGGCGCCCGCCCCGGCCACGACCACGTGCAGCGGCAGGAACTCGGCGGCCAGGCCGGCCAGCGCCATCCCGGCCCCCTGAAGGGTCATCAGCCCGGTGCTCAGCAGGGTCATGGCCCGGCCGCGCGCCTCCTCGGGGACCGTCTCGACGTACCACTGGTCGAGGCCGAGGGTGTACGCGTGGGCCAGACCCGCCAGCACCAGGACGGCGAGCAGGACCGGTACGCCCGGCCGCGCGAGGTAGCCGAGCAGCGGCAGCAGGCCCACGGCCGCCAGCGGGAAGACGATGCGGGAGCGGGTCCGGGCACTGAGCCGGGAGCCGGCCCACAGCTCGCCCGCGATCGTCCCGACGGGCAGCGCGCACATCAGCAGCCCGAGCGCGACGGTGCCCGCGCCCAGCCCGTCGACGTACGGGGCCATGAGGGCCTCGGGCACCACGACGAAGAACGAGGGCACCCAGAACATCAGGGTCAGCGCCCGCGTACGGCGCGCGCCCAGGACGGCGCGCACTCCGGCGAGCGGAGAGGTACGGGCGGCCCGGCCGGCGCGGGCGGGGCGGGCCCGGGTCCCGAACCGCAGCAGCAGCGCGGAGCCGGCGAAGCCGGCGGCGGTCAGGGCGATGGCGGCGCGCGGGGCGACGACGGCGAGGAGCAGGCCGCCCAGGCCGAAGCCGACGAGCTGCGCGCTCTGGGCGACCATGCGCAGCAGCGAGCGGCCGAGGACGAAGGCGTCGCCGGGCCCGAGGATGTCGGCGAGCGAGGCGTTGCGGGTGCCCTGGAAGAGGGGCGCGACGACGGCCATCGCGCACCGCAGCGCGAGCAGCACGGCGACGGGCGTCCCGGGCACCACCATCGCGGCGGCGCAGCCGGCGCACACGAGGTCGCAGACCACGAGCACCCGGCGGGCCGGGTACCGGTCGGCCACGGGGGCGAGCAGGGTGCCGCCGATCACGTAGGGCAGGAACCCGAGCGCGAAGGTCAGCGCACTCATGAGGGGCGACCCGGTGAGCCGGTAGACGAGGACGGTGAGCGAGATCTCGGCGACGACGACGCCGAGCACGCTGAGCAGATGGGCGGCGAAGACGGCCCGGAACTCGCGGACGCGGAAGACGGACCGGTATCCGGTGGAAGGGGAGGAGGTGGGCATGTCCCGAGCGTGGGGCGTGGGGTGCGCGGGACCGAGAGATTCGGCGGTGACCGAATGTCGGGGCGCACGGCCCCTTGTCCCCGGCCCGGCGCGCGGGGACAGTGAGAGCGACGCGACGACCCCGGTACCCCTCGGGCCCGACGGCCGGGGGGACGACCCCCTTTCGAGGACCATGCCGCTCCACCACCGCTTCACCCCCGCCGACCTGCTGCGGTGCCGGTTCGCCATCTCGCCGCTCTGGGAGACCCAGGAGGCCGTCCGCACTCTGCTGCGGCCCCATCGCCAGGCCTATCACCTGCCGTGGCTGCGCCGGATCCGGGCCGCCGCCGACCAGCTCGACCTCTCACCCCTGTGGCTGCTGATGCCCCGCAGCGGCCACAGCCCCGATCTGCTCAGCCCTCCCCCGCTCGGCCCCACCACCGCCTTCGAGGACGAGCTGGACCGGGTCCGCGCCACCGACCCCGCCCTGGCCCGCGAAGACCTCCGCAGGGCCCTCGCCTCGACGCCCGGCGCGCTGGACACCCCCACCGGCCGTCGGTTCCTCGCCGATCCCGCCCGGGCCGTGGAGACCATCGCCGACCTCATGGCCCGGGCCTGGTACGGCCTCATCGAGCCCCACTGGCCGCGCCTGCGGGCCCTGCTGGAGGCGGACATCCTCTTCCACTCGCGCCGGCTGGCGGAGGGCGGCCTGGAGGAGCTGTTCGACGGCCTGCACCCCGAAGTGCGCTGGCACGGCCCGACGAACACCCTCACCCTCGACCGCCGCTCCCACCACGACCGCGAACTCGGCGGTCAGGGCCTGCTCCTGATGCCCAGCGCCTTCATCTGGCCCAATGTCGCCGGCGGCTTCGACCCGCCCTGGCAGCCGACCGTCGTCTACCCCGCGCGCGGGATCGGCGCGCTGTGGACGCGGACGGCCGAGCGGACCCCCGACGCGCTGGCGCGGCTGCTGGGCCGCGCACGGGCCGACGTCCTGTGCGCGCTGCACGAGCCGGCGTCCACCACCGCCCTCGCCCACCGGCTGCGGCTCGCGCCCTCCACGGTGTCCGCGCACCTGAAGGCCCTGCACGGGGCCGGGCTGCTCCAGCCGCACCGCCGGGGTCACCAGGTGCTGTACGAGCGCACGCCGCTCGGCATCGCCCTGGCGGCCGGAGCCGCCCCGGGAGCCGACGCCCCCGTGGTGTCGTGAGGCTCCGTCACCTGTCCCCCATGTCACGATATGCGGGTGCCGGACCCCGCTCGCGGGCGCCTCGCGCCCCTCGCCCCGCTCCTGGCCCTGCTCCTGGCGGCCCTGACCGCCGCCTGTTCGTCGTCCTCCGGCCGGTCCGCCCCGCCCGCCCCCGCTCCCCCGGCCGGACCGGCCGCGTCCGCGCCGTCGGCCGACGCGGACGGGGACACGGACGCGGACACCGACGCCTCCCCCTTCTGGGTCGACCCCCGCAGCGCCGCCGCCCGTCAGGTGGCCGCGTGGGACGCCCGGGGGCGCAGTGGTGACGCCCAGGTGCTGCGCCGGATCTCCGAGCAGCCGATGGCCCTGTGGGGCGCGCCCCGTGATCCGGGCCGGGAGATCAGGCGGGCGGCGGGTCAGGCCCGGGCGGACGGGCGGACGCTGGTCCTCACGGCGCACCACCTGCCGTACCGTGCCTGCGGCTCGCGGGCGGCCGGTGGCGCCGCGCACGCACCGGCGTACCGGAAGTGGCTCGACGCCTTCGCCGCCGCCATCGGTGACGCGAAGGCGGTCGTCGTCCTGGAGCCGGACGCGGTGGTGCACCTGGTGGACGGCTGCACCGAGGGCGCGCGCCACGAGGAGCGCTACCGGCTGCTGTCGGAGGCCGTCGGCCGGCTCAAGAAGCAGCGCCACACGCGGGTGTACCTGGACGCGGGCGGACCGGCCTCGGTGCCCGACGCCGGCCGGCTCGCCCGGCCGCTCCTGAAGGCGGGCCTGGCGCGGGCGGACGGCTTCGCGGTGAACGTCGCGGGGTTCGGGTCCGTCACGGCCGCCCGGGCGTACGGCGCGCGGATCTCCGAGGAGACGGGCGGCGAGCACTTCGTGATCGACACCGGCCGGGCCGGTGACGGGCCGCCGCCCGGTGAGGGCCCCCGCGCGTGGTGCAACCCGCCCGGGCGCTCGCTGGGCCCGGCGCCGACCGACCGGACGGGCGACCCGCTGGTCGACGCGTACCTGTGGGTCAGGCGGCCCGGGGAGTCGGACGGCCCCTGCCGGGGCGGCCCGCCGGAGGGTGCGTGGTGGCCGGACTACGCGCTGGGCCTGGCCCGGCGCGCCCGCTGACGCCGGCGCCGGCCGCACCCGGTGACGGCGGCTCCGGCCACGCCCGCGCGCGAGGTGATCAGCCGGCGGCCAGGTGCCGTTCGACCGTCTCGACCTTGGAGTCGAGGCCGCCCGTCACGCCGGGGCGGATGTCGGCCTTCATGACGACGGAGACCCGGGGCGCCCGCTCCTCGACGGCGGCGACGGCGCGCTTGACCACGTCCATGACCTCGTCCCAGTCACCCTCGATGGAGGTGAACATGGCGTCGGTGCGGTGGGGCAGGCCGGACTCGCGCACGACGCGGACGGCGTCGGCGACGTACTCGCCGACCTCTTCGCCGACGCCCAGCGGGGTCACGGAGAAGGCGACGATCACGCGGTGGCGCCTTCCTTGCCGGCGGCGTCGCGGGCGCGGGCCGCGATCACGCTGTCGGCCTCGTCGCGCTTGAGCAGCTTGTCGCCGTAGAGCCCGCCGAAGGGGATCAGGGCGAGGACGAAGAAGAGGGCGACCTTCTTCACCGGCCACTTGGCGCGGTTCCACACGTCCAGCAGGAAGAGCGCGTAGAGGACGAACAGGATGCCGTGGATGATGCCGAGCGGCATCATCAGGAAGTCGATGTCGGAGACCCGGCTCAGCAGCGAGCCGAAGATCAGCAGGGCCGGGAACGACAGTGCCTCGGGCACGGAGATGAGGCGCAGCCGGTGCAGGGCGGAAGCGGTCTTGATGTCCACGGGGAACCTTCGGGAGGGCGGCCTGGGTCGGTTCCAGTGTGTCAGCCCTTTTTGCTGGATCTTGACCGGGGGCCCCGGCCCCGGCCCGGGCGCCCGGACCCGCTCCCGCCCACCGGCTCCGACGCGTGGCGATCGCGCCGGATGTCGGGCCATGGGGCCCTGTTCGGGTCCGCCCGCTGCCGATAACGTCTTCCCGTGGCTCAGTTCCGACTCCAAGGCAGCAAAGTGCTTGCCGTAGACCTCTCCGGCGATACCGTCAAGGCCAAGAACGGCTCGATGGTCGCCTACGACGGCCAGATGGCCTTCAAGAAGATGACCGGTGGTGGTGAGGGCCTGCGCGGCATGGTCACCCGCCGCCTGACCGGTGAACAGATGACCGTGATGGAGGTACAGGGGCACGGCACCTGCTACTTCGCCGACCGCGCCAGTGAGATCAATCTGGTCGCTCTCCGCGGCGAGAAGCTGTACGTCGAGTCCAGCAACCTGCTGTGCACGGACGGGGGGCTGCGCACCGGCACGACCTTCACCGGCCTGCGCGGCGCGACCTCGGGCAACGGCCTGTTCACCACGACCGTCGAGGGCACCGGCCAGGCGGCGATCATGTCGCACGGGCCGGCGGTGGTGATGCGCGTCAGCGCCCAGTACCCGCTCTCGGTCGACCCGGGGGCGTACATCGCGCACACCGGCAACCTCCAGCAGCACTTCCAGTCCGGGGTGAACTTCCGCACCTTCATCGGGGAGGGTTCGGGCGAGGCCTTCCAGATCCGCTTCGAGGGCGAGGGACTCGTCTACGTGCAGCCCAGCGAGCGCAACACCATCGGGGGCGACGTCTGATGCCGTTCCGCGAGATCAATTCGAAGATGGTCGAGGCCCAGGTCGTTCCGGGGCAGCGCATGTACAGCCAGCGCGGCGCGATGCTCGCCTACCGCGGCGACGTCTCCTTCACCCCGGACATCACCGGCGGCCAGGGCGGCGTCATGGGCATGATCGGGCGCCGGGTGGCGAACGAGCAGACCCCGCTGATGACGGTCGAGGGCAGCGGCACGGTGATGTTCGGCCACGGCGGCCACCACATCCAGGTGATCAACCTGACCGGCGAGACCCTCTACGTCGAGGCGGACCGGCTGCTGGCCTTCGACGGCACGCTCCAGCAGGGCACGATGTTCATGGGCTCGCAAGGCGGTGTCATGGGCATGGTGCGCGGCCAGGTGACCGGGCAGGGCCTGTTCACGACCACGCTCAAGGGCCACGGCGCGGCGGCGGTCATGGCGCACGGCGGGGTCATCGAGCTCCCGATCACGCCGAACCGCCCGGTCCACGTGGACCCGCAGGCGTACGTCGCCCACCATGGCGAGGTGCGCAACAAGCTCTCGGCGGCGCTGGGCTGGCGGGACATGGTGGGGCGCGGTTCGGGCGAGGCGTTCCAGCTGGAGCTGTCCGGCCAGGGCGCGGTGTACGTACAGGCCTCGGAGGAGAAGCTGTGAATTTCGGTCCCGTGATGGCCGGCCCCGGCGGCCCGACGGTCTTCGACCCGTACACCCTTCCTTCCGACGACAACGTCAACGCCTACACCTTCTGCGTGGAGCTCAAGGGGAGCCAGTGGTTCCTGCAGAAGGGCAAGATGATCGCCTACTACGGGCAGATCGAGTTCAACGGCATCGGCCACGGCCGCTTCGAGCGGCTGCTGCGCACGAGCTTCCACTCGCCGCTGCACGCGAGCGACTGGGTGGTGGCGGAGGGGCAGGGCAAGATGCTGCTGGCCGACCGCGCCTTCGACGTGAACTCCTTCGACCTGGACAACGGGAACCTGACGATCCGGTCGGGCAACCTGCTGGCGTACCAGCCGTCCCTGGCGCTCAAGCAGTCGATCGTCCCCGGTTTCCTGACCCTGATCGGAACCGGGAAGTTCGTGGCGGCGTCCAACGGTCCGGTGGTGTTCATGGAGCCGCCGCTGCGCGTGGACCCGCAGGCCCTGGTCGGCTGGGCGGACTGCCCGTCGCCGTGCCACCACTACGACCACGGCTACATGTCCGGGGTGATGGGCGGGCTGCGCCAGCTCACCGGGATCGGCGGCACGTCGGGCGAGGAGCACCAGTTCGAGTTCATGGGGGCGGGCACGGTCCTGCTCCAGTCCACGGAGCTGCTGATGGCCGAGCAGCCGGTGGGGGCGGTCGGCGCGGAGCCGGGCATCCCCGGCCAGGGCCACGGGCACGGCCAGCAGGGTCCCCTGGGGCAGCTGGGCGTCCCGCGGATGCCGGGCCAGCTGGGTGATCTCCAACGCCGCTTCGGCCTGTAATGTTTGTACGAAATTCAACTTTTTAGGTAGAGTTCATTCATGGAGACCATGGAGACCGAGACGGCCACCCTCCCCCAGACTCCGTCGGGAGGGACCCCTTGGCTGACCGACGCCGAGCAGTGCGCCTGGCGCACCCACCTGGACGTCAGCAGACTGCTGATGCACCAGCTGGAAAAGGATCTCCAGCCCTTCGGCCTCACCAACAACGACTACGAGATCCTCGTGAACCTCTCGGAGTCGCCGGAGCACCGGATGCGGATGAGCGACCTCGCGACCGCGACGCTGCAGTCCAAGAGCCGGCTGTCCCACCAGATCACCCGGATGGAGACCGCGGGCCTGGTGACCCGCGTGAACTGCGAGTCCGACCGGCGCGGGCTGTACGCCGTGCTGACGGACGAGGGCATGGAGACGATGCGCAAGGTCGCACCGCACCACGTGGCGTCGGTGCGCCGCCACTTCATCGACCTGCTGCCGCCGGAGGCGCTGGCGGCCCTGCACGCCTCGCTGCTCCCGGTCGCGGAGCACCTGCGCGACCACCGCGGCAAGCCGTAGGGGCCGGGGCTTCCCGGCGGGCGGCGGCCCGGGGCCGACCCTAGACTGGCCGTGCCACGAATGTCCCCCGACGAGGGAGATGCGCACGATGTCCAAGCGAGGGAACAAGCGCCGGGCCCGCAAGAAGAAGAGCGCGAACCACGGCAAGCGCCCCAACGCCTGACCGCCCGGCCGGGGCCGTACGGTCCCGGCCGCGCATGGAGGAAGGCCGGGCGGACCGCATCGAGCGGCCCGCCCGGCCTTCCGTCGTCCCGCGCGGGACGCGGGAGCCGTACGGAGCCGGACTAGGGCGTGTCCGTCAGCGTGGCCAGCAGGGCGTCCGAGGCCGCGTACGGGTCCAGCTCGCCGGCCGCGACCCGCGCCGCGAGCGCGCCGAGGTGGACGTCGCCGTGCAGGTCCGCGATCCGCGCCCGCAGGGCCGTGACGGCGATCGTCTCGACCTCGCGCGCCGCCCGCGCCGTACGCCGCTCGGCGAGCACCCCGTGCTCGTCCATCCACGCCCGGTGCTTCTCCAGCGCCTCGACCACCTCGTCGACGCCCTGGGCCCGCGCGGCGACCGTCTTGACGATCGGCGGCCGCCAGTCCCCCGGTCCCCGGGACTCCCCCAGGCCCAGCATGTGGTTCAGCTCCCGGGCCGTCGCGTCGGCGCCGTCCCGGTCGGCCTTGTTGACCACGTACACGTCGCCGATCTCCAGGATGCCCGCCTTGGCGGCCTGGATCCCGTCCCCCATGCCGGGGGCCAGCAGCACCACGCAGGTGTCCGCCTGGGCGGCGATCTCCACCTCCGACTGGCCGACGCCGACGGTCTCCACCAGGATCACGTCGCACCCCGCCGCGTCCAGCACGCGGATGGCCTGCGGAGCCGCCCACGACAGGCCGCCCAGGTGGCCGCGGGTGGCCATCGAGCGGATGTAGACGCCGGGATCGGAGGCGTGGTCGGACATCCGGACGCGGTCGCCGAGCAGCGCCCCGCCCGAGAAGGGCGAGGAGGGGTCCACGGCCAGGACCCCGACCCGCTTGCCGGCCCGCCGGTACGCCGACACCAGCGCCGACGTCGACGTCGACTTGCCGACGCCGGGCGAGCCGGTCAGGCCCACGACGTAGGCTCCGCCGGTCAGCGGGGCCAGCGCCGCCATCACCTCGCGCAGCTGCGGGGACGCCCCCTCCACCAGTGAGATCAGCCGGGCCACGGCCCGCGGCCTGCCCTCACGGGCCTGGGCCACCAGCGAGGGGACGTCCACCGTCGTCACGAGCAGCCCCTTACGCCTTCGCGGACGGGACGCGCACGATCAGGGCGTCGCCCTGGCCGCCGCCACCGCACAGCGCGGCCGCGCCGACCCCGCCGCCCCGGCGCTTGAGCTCCAGCGCCAGGTGCAGCACCAGGCGGGCGCCGGACATGCCGATCGGGTGGCCCAGGGCGATCGCGCCACCGTTGACGTTCACCTTTTCCGGGGTCACGCCCAGGTCCTTCATTGACTGGACGGCCACTGCGGCGAAGGCCTCGTTGATCTCGATGAGGTCCAGGTCGGAGACGGCCAGGCCCTCCTTGGTCAGGGCGTGGGCGATGGCGTTGGACGGCTGCGACTGCAGCGAGTTGTCCGGGCCGGCCACGTTGCCGTGCGCGCCGATCTCGGCGAGCCACTCCAGACCCAGCTCCTCGGCCTTGGCCCGGCTCATGACGACCACCGCGGCGGCGCCGTCGGAGATCTGCGAGGAGGTGCCGGCGGTGATGGTGCCGTCCTTGCTGAACGCGGGGCGCAGCTTGCCCAGCGACTCCACCGTGGTCTCGGGGCGGATGCCCTCGTCGGCGGCGAAGACGACCGGCTCGCCCTTGCGCTGCGGGATCTCCACGGGGGTGATCTCGGCCTCGAAGACACCGTTCTTCTGCGCGGCGGCGGCCCGCTGGTGCGACAGGGCGGCGAACTCGTCCTGCGGCGCGCGCTCGATGCCCAGGCGTCCGTTGTGCTTCTCGGTCGACTCGCCCATCGCGATGTTCTCGAAGGCGTCGGTCAGGCCGTCGTACGCCATCGCGTCGAGCATCTCGATCGCGCCGTACTTGTGGCCCTCACGGGACTTCGGCAGCAGGTGCGGGGCGTTGGTCATGGACTCCTGGCCGCCCGCGACCACGATGTCGAACTCGCCGGCGCGGATCAGCTGGTCGGCCAGCGCGATCGCGTCCAGACCGGACAGGCACACCTTGTTGATGGTCAGGGCGGGCACGCTCATGGGGATGCCGGCCTTGACCGCGGCCTGGCGTGCGGGGATCTGGCCGGCGCCGGCCTGGAGCACCTGCCCCATGATCACGTACTGCACCTGGTCGCCGGAGATCCCGGCCCGGTCCAGCGCGGACTTGATCGCGAAACCGCCGAGGTCGGCGCCCGAGAAGGACTTCAGCGAGCCCAGCAGCCGCCCCATGGGCGTGCGGGCACCAGCGACGATCACGGAAGTGGTGTTGTTCGTTCCGGACATGAGGCACAGCCCCTTGGATGAGGAGTGAACGAGGGTTTACGTCAATGTACTGAGCGGTACGGCGGCGGTCACCGGGCTGTCGGTGTGATCGCGCGCACGTTGCGTAACCACCCTCCTTGGCAGTGCACTGGACCCATGCTGACAAGAATCGACCACATCGGGATCGCCTGCTTCGACCTCGACAAGACTGTCGAGTTCTACCGTGCCACGTACGGCTTCGAGGTGTTCCACAGCGAGGTGAACGAGGAGCAGGGTGTCCGGGAGGCCATGCTCAAGATCAACGAGACCTCCGACGGCGGTGCCTCCTACCTCCAGCTGCTGGAGCCCACCCGCGAGGACTCCGCGGTCGGCAAGTGGCTGGCCAAGAACGGCGAGGGCGTCCACCACATCGCCTTCGGCACCGCCGACGTCGACGGCGACGCCGACGCCATCCGCGGCAAGGGCGTACGCGTCCTGTACGACGAGCCGCGACGGGGTTCGATGGGTTCGCGGATCACGTTCCTGCACCCCAAGGACTGCCACGGCGTCCTCACCGAACTGGTCACCTCCGCCCCCGCGGACCACGAGCACCCCGAGCACTGACCCCACCTATATCCCCGGCCGGTAGAGTGGCGTCTGGCTCGGCCGGGGTTCGGTGCGGAACGGGGTCGGGGCCTGTGACCCACGCCCCGGCGTCTGACACCATTCCCCGGGGGCGTCGTTCAGCGGGCGGACGGTGCTCATTTGGGAGTGAGCTTGCGACCAGGGGACGGATGGGACCGCGCTGTGCGGGGCTACGAAAGCCAGGAGACTCATCAGGCTGAGGCCGACCATCTCTCGCGCTTCGAGGCCGAGATGGAGCGGCTGAAGAAGGAGCGCGAGAAGGCCGTCCAGCACGCGGAAGACCTGGGATACCAGGTCGAGGTGCTGCGTGCCAAGCTCCACGAGGTGCGTCGCGCGCTCGCGTCCCGCCCTGCCTACGACAGCCAGGACCTCGGCTACCAGGCCGAGCAGCTGCTGCGCAATGCCCAGATCCAGGCCGACCAGATGCGTTCGGACGCCGAGCGCGAGCTGCGCGAGGCCCGGGCCCAGACCCAGCGCATCCTCCAGGAGCACGCCGAGCACCAGGCGCGCCTGCAGGCCGAGCTGCACGGCGAGGCCGTCAACCGCCGCCAGCGGCTGGACCAGGAGCTCAACGAGCGCCGCCAGACCGTCGAGGCGCACGTCAACGAGAACGTGGCGTGGGCCGAGCAGCTGCGGGCCCGTACGGAGGCCCAGGCCCGCCGGCTCATGGAGGAGTCCCGCGCCGAGGCCGAGCAGTCCCTGAACGCGGCGCGTGCCGAGGCCGCCCGGGTCGCCGAGGAGACCCGGCGCCGGATGGCCGCCGACGCGGAGACCGCCCGCAGCGAGGCCGAGGCGACGCTGCTGCGCGCCCGCAAGGAGGCCGAGCGGCTGCTGACCGCCGCCTCGTCGCAGGCCCAGGAGGCCACCGATCACGCGGAGCGGCTGCGTTCGACGACGTCCGCCGAGGCCGAGCAGACCCGGCAGCAGACCCTGGACCTCGGCCGGGTGGCCGAGCAGCGGGTGCAGGAGGCCGACGGGGCGCTGCGCGAGGCCCGCGCGGAGGCCGAGCGGCTGCTGGCGGACGCCAAGGAGAGCGCCGCCCGGCAGCTCGCCTCGGCCGAGTCGGTCAACGAGCAGCGCACCCGCACGGCCAAGGAGCAGGTCGCGCGGCTGGTCGGGGAGGCCACGAAGGAGGCCGAGTCCCTCAAGGCGGAGGCCGAGCAGCAGCTGGCCGATGCCCGTGCCGAGGCCGATCGGCTGAAGACCGAGGCCGGCGAGGTGGCCCGGACGGCGGCCGCCGAGGACACGGCCGCGCAGCTGGCGAAGGCCGCGCGGACCGCCGAGGAGGTGCTGAACAAGGCCTCCGAGGACGCCCGCGCCACCACCCGGGCCGCCTCCGAGGAGGCGGAGCGGATCCGCCGCGAGGCGGAGGCCGAGGCGGAACGGCTGCGGGCGCAGGCGGCGGACACCGCCGAGGAGCTCAAGGGCGCGGCGAAGGACGACACCGAGGAGTACCGGGCCCGGACCGTCGAACTCCAGGAGGAGGCGCGGCGGCTGCGCGGCGAGGCCGAGCAGCTGCGTGCGGAGGCCGTCGCCGAGGGCGAGCGGATCCGCGGCGAGGCACGCCGCGAGGCCGTCACGCAGATCGAGGAGGCGGCCAAGACCGCCGAGGAGCTGCTGAGCAAGGCCAAGGCGGACGCGGACGAACTGCGCGGCGGGGCGAGCGCCGAGAGCGAGCGGGTCCGGGCCGAGGCCATCGAGCGGGCCACGACCCTGCGCACCCAGGCCGAGGAGACGCTGGAACGCACCCGCGCCGAGGCCGAGCGGCTGCGCACGGAGGCCGAGGAGCGGGTGCAGGCCCTGCAGGCCGGGGCCGAGGCGGCCGTGCGCGAGCGGCGCGAGGAGACCGAGCGGGCGCTGACCGCGAAGCGGGCCGAGGCGGACACGGAGCTGACCCGGCTGCACCAGGAGGCCGAGACCCGGCTGACCACGGCCGAGCAGACGCTGCGCGACGCCCGCCTCGCGGCGGAGACCATCCGCCGCGAGGCGTCCGAGGAGGGCGACCGGCTGCGCGCCGGGTCGGCCGAGCGGATCCGTACCCTCCAGGCGCAGGCGGAGGCCGAGGCCGACCAGCTGCGCACCGACGCGGCCGAGGACGCCGGCCGCGCCCGGGCGGAGGCCGAGCAGGTCGCCGTACGGCTGACCGGCGAGGCGGAGGCGGAGGCCGAGCGGCTGCGCGTGGAGGCGCAGGAGACCGCGGACCGGCTGCGCGCGGAGGCGAAGGCGGCGGCCGAGCGGGTCGCGGCCGAGGCCGCCGAGGCACTGGCCGCCGCCCAGGAGGAGGCCGCGCGGCGCCGCCGGGAGGCGGACGAGACGCTGGCGTCGGCCCGTACGGACGCCGACAGCGAGCGGGCGCAGGCCCGTGAGCAGTCCGAGGAGCTGCTGGCCTCGGCCCGCAAGCGGTCGGAGGAGGCGCAGGCCGAGGCGGCGCGGCTGACCGAGGAGGCCGAGCGGCGGGCCGGCGAGCTGGTCGCGGCGGCCGAGGCGACGGCGCAGGCGGTGCGCGACTCCGTGTCCGGGCTGCGCGAGGAGGCCGAGGAGGAGATCTCCGGCCTGCGCAGCGCGGCCGAGCACGCGGCGGAGCGCACCCGCTCCGAGGCGCAGGAGGAGGCGGACCGGGTCCGCGCCGACGCGTACGCCGAGCGGGAGCGGGCCACCGAGGACGCCAACCGCATCCGCGGCGAGGCGCGCGAGGAGACGGACGCGGCGAAGGCGCTGGCGGAGCGCACGGTCGCGGAGGCGCTCGCCGAGTCCGAGCAGCTGCGCACCGACACGGCCGAGTACGCGCAGCGGGTACGGACCGAGGCGACGGACGCGCTGGCGGCGGCCGAGCGGGACGCTGCCCGGACCCGGGCGGACGCCCGCGGCGACGCCAACCGCATCCGCAGCGAGGCCGGCGAGACCCTGGAGGCGGCGCGCGCCGAGGGCGCGACGATCGTCGCGGACGCGACGGCGGAGGCGGAGCGGCACACGGCGCAGACCGAGCGGGCCGCGGACGCGGTGCGCGCGCGGGCCGAGGCGGACGCGGAGGCCACCCGCGCGGAGGCGGCCGGCACCCTGGACGAGGCGCGTGCCGAGGCCAACCGGATGCGGACCGAGGCCGCCGAGCAGGCGGACGCGCTGACCACGAAGGCGATCGCCGAGGCGGAGCGGCTCACCGAGGAGACCCGCGCGGCGAACGCGGCCACGGTCGGCGAGGCCGCCGAGGAGGCCGAGCGGCTGCGCACCGAGGCGGCGCGGACCCTGGACGACGCCCGCGCGGAGGGCGGCCGGATCATCGGCGAGGCCACGGCGGAGGCGGAGCGGGTCACGGCCGCGGCGAACGAGACGCTGGCGACCGCGGAGCGGGACGCCGAGCGGACGCTGGACGAGGCGCGCGCCGAGGGCAACCGGATGCGCAGCGAGGCCGCCGAGCAGGCGGACCGGTTGATCACGGAGACGGTGGCCGAGTCGGAGAAGCTCACCGAGCAGACCCGCAAGGACAACGAGCGCACGGTGGGCGAGGCGGCGGCGGACGCCGAGCGGCTGCGCGCGGAGGCGACCGAGGCACTGTCCACGGCGCAGGAGCGCGCCACCCGTACCCGTTCGGAGGCCGAGCGGGTCGAGGCGGAGGCGCAGGCAGAGGCCGAGCGCACCCGTACGCAGGCGCGCGAGGAGTCCGAGCGGCTCCTGGACGAGGCCCGCGAGAGCGCCAACAAGCGCCGTACGGAGGCCGCCGAGCAGGTCGACCGGCTCATCACCGAGGCCGCCGCGGAGTCGGAGAAGCTGACCGCCGACGCGCAGAAGCAGGCGCTGGCCGCCACCACCAAGGCGGAGGAGCAGGCCGACGCGATGGTCGACGCGGCGCGCAAGGAGGCCGCGCGGATCGCGTCGGAGGCGACCGTCGAGGGCAACTCGCTGGTCGAGAAGGCGCGTACGGACGCGAACGAGCTGCTGGTGGGGGCGCGTACGGACGCGGCCGCCATAAGGGAGCGGGCCGAGGAGCTGCGTGGCCGGGTCGAGTCCGAGGTGGAGGAGCTGCACGAGCGGGCCCGCCGGGAGTCGGCGGAGCAGATGAAGTCGGCCGGCGAGCGCGTGGACAAGCTGGTGAAGGCGGCGACCGAGCAGAGCACGGAGGCCGAGGCGAAGGCCAAGGCGCTGGTGTCCGATGCCAGCAGCGAGGCGTCCAAGGTCCGGATCGCGGCGGTCCGCAAGGCCGAGCAGCTGCTCAAGGAGGCCGAGCAGAAGAAGGCGGACCTGTCCCGGCAGGCCGAGAGCGTGCTGGCGGAGGCGAAGGCGGAGGCGGAGCGGCTGGTCGAGGAGGGCCGTCGTGAGCTGGAGGTTCTGGTGCGCAGGCGCGAGGACATCCAGGCGGAGATCTCCCGTGTCCAGGACGTTCTCGAGGCGTTGGAATCATTCGAGGCGCCGTCGGGTGGCGGAAAGCCGACGGTCGGCGGTCAGGGCGCGGGGGGCGTCAAGGCCGGTGCGACGGCGGGTTCCACCCGATCGGGTGGCAAGGCGTCAGAGGGGTAGTGGGGGCACCGGATGTGTGCTCCTGATGAAGGTTCAGGCGAACGAGTGACAAGCATTCCGTAGCCTTGCCACTCAAAAGGGGTGTCATTGTCCAGATCAAACCTGGATTGACTCGATGACACGCCGCTCCGGCGCCTAGGATTCCCCTTAACACCTCACGTAGCACCTCATCGGTCTCACTTCGACAGGAACCCCATGAGCGACACTTCCTCCCCCTTCGGCTTCGAGCTCGTGCGGCGTGGTTACGACCGCGGTCAGGTGGACGACCGCATTACCAAGCTCGTCGCCGACCGTGACAGCGCCCTGTCCCGCATCAACTCCCTGGAGAAGCGCATCGAGGAACTCCACCTCGAGACGCAGAACGCCCAGGCCCAGGTCAACGACGCCGAGCCGTCGTACGCCGGTCTCGGCGCCCGGGTCGAGAAGATCCTGCGGCTCGCCGAGGAGGAGGCGAAGGACCTGCGCGAGGAGGCGCGCCGGGCGGCCGAGCAGCACCGCGAGCTCGCCGAGTCGGCGGCCCAGCAGGTGCGCAACGACGCCGAGACGTTCGCCGCCGACCGCAAGACGAAGGCGGAGGACGAGGGCGTCCGGATCGTCGAGAAGGCCAAGGGCGACGCGCAGCAGCTGCGTGCCGAGGCCACCAAGGACGCGGCCTCCAAGCGCGAGGAGGCCGACGCGCTGTTCGAGGAGACCCGCGCCAAGGCCGCCCAGGCCGCCGCGGACTTCGAGACCAACCTGGCCAAGCGCCGCGAGCAGTCCGAGCGCGACCTGGCCTCGCGTCAGGCCAAGGCCGAGAAGCGCCTCGCCGAGATCGAGCACCGGGCGGAGCAGCTGCGCCTGGAGGCCGAGAAGCTGCGTACGGACGCCGAGCGCCGGGCCCGCCAGACGGTGGAGACCGCGCAGCGCCAGGCCGAGGACATCGTGGCCGACGCCAACGCCAAGGCGGACCGTATCCGCAGCGAGTCCGAGCGCGAGCTGGCGGCGCTCACCAACCGCCGCGACTCCATCAACGCGCAGCTGACCAACGTCCGCGAGATGCTGGCGACGCTGACCGGCGCGGCGGTGGCCGCGGCCACGCCCGTGATCGACGACGAGCCGGTCTCGCGCGGCGTCCCGGCGCAGCAGAGCCGCTGACCCGGCAGGCGCCCCGCGGCGCCCGCCCGCCGACCCGGCCGGCGTCCGCCGGCACCCCTTCAGGGCCTCCCGTCACTCCGGTGGCGGGGGGCCCTGGGTCGTTCTAGCGTGAAGCGCATGATCGAGCTGGCGGCCCTCACCAAGCGCTTCGGTACGAAGACCGCGGTCGACTCCCTCAGTTTCCGGGTCAGGCCGGGCGTGGTGACCGGGTTCCTCGGGCCCAACGGAGCGGGCAAGTCGACCACGATGCGGATGGTGCTCGACCTGGACCACCCGACCAGCGGAACGGTGCGGATCGACGGCCGGCACTACCGGGAGCTGGACGAGCCGCTGAGGCACATCGGGGCGCTGCTCGACGCGAAGGCGATGCACGGCGGGCGCAGCGCGTTCGACAACCTGCTGTGCCTGGCGCAGTCGAACCGGATCCCGCCGAGCCGGGTGGCCGACGTGCTGGACACGGTCGGACTGACGGCGGTGGCACGCAAGAAATCGAAAGGCTTTTCGCTCGGTATGGGGCAACGCCTGGGAATCGCCGCCGCCTTGCTGGGTGATCCGGAGATCCTGATGTTCGACGAGCCGGTCAATGGCCTGGACCCCGAGGGAATCCACTGGATCCGCAATCTGATGAAGGGGCTGGCCGCCGAAGGAAGGACGATCTTCGTATCCAGTCACTTGATGAGCGAAATGGCTCTGACCGCAGATCATTTGATCGTGATCGGACAAGGCCGGCTGCTGGCCGACACATCGATGGCGGATTTCATCCAGGCGAACTCCCGGAGCTATGTACGGGTGCGCTCGCCGCACCAGGAGCGCCTCAAGGACGTACTCGCGAGTAATGGAATTGCGGCAGTCGGGGTCGGCGCGGGCGCCCTGGAGATCGACGGCGTGAGCGCCGAGGCACTCGGCGACCTCGCCGCCGAGCACCAGATCGTGCTGCACGAGCTCAGCCCGCAGCGCGCCTCGCTGGAGGAGGCGTTCATGCGGATGACCGCCGGCGCGGTCGAGTACCACGCCCACACGCCGGGCGAGGACGCCGCCGGGCTGCCGCTCGGCGGACCCCGCTGGGGCGGCGGCGACGACACCGCGCTCGGAGGATCGTGACCATGGGCGCCCTCCCCGCCGTGCTGCGCTCCGAGTGGACCAAGATCCGCACCGTCTCCTCCACCGCCTGGACCCTGGCCACCGCGCTGGTGGTCACCGTGGCGCTGAGCGCCGCCGTCTCGGCGCTGGTGACGAGCCAGTTCCGCAACCTCTCCGAGATCGAGCGTGCCACCTTCGACCCGACGCTCACCAGCTTCTCGGGGATGGTGCTGGGCCAGCTGGCCATGGTCGTCTTCGGGGTCATGGTGGTCGGCACCGAGTACAGCACCGGCATGATCCGGACCTCGCTGGCCGCCGTGCCGCGGCGGACCGCCTTCCTGCTGAGCAAGATCACGGTGGCCGGGCTGCTGGCCCTGCTGGTGGGGCTGGCCACCAGCTTCCTGTCCTTCTTCATCGGCCAGGCACTGCTGGGCGGTCACCGCACGGGCGTCGGGGAGCCGAACGTGCTGCGCGCCGTCGTGGGGGCCGGCCTCTACATGGCGCTGATCGCCGTCTTCTCGATGGGCGTGACCGCGATGCTGCGCAGCACGGTGCTCTCGCTGGGCATCCTCGTCCCGTTCTTCTTCCTGATCTCGCAGATCCTGGTCGCGGTGCCGAAGGCCAAGGAGGTCGCCCGCTACTTCCCCGACCGGGCCGGGTCGAAGATCATGCAGGTCGTCCCGGACGCCATGGGCCGGGGCGAGGCGCCGTACGGGCCGTGGGGCGGGCTCGGGATCATGGTGCTGTGGGTGCTGGCCGCGGTGATCGGCGGCTGCCTCGTCCTGCGGCGCCGGGACGCGTAGGACCCGGGCCGGGATCCGTGCCGGGGCCGGTCCCCGGGGGATTCCCGGGTCGGTCTCAGGGTTCCCTCAGGGATCTGGAGCGGGTGGGAACCGCGGACCTCTCGTTATCCTCTTAAGCCTTACCCGGACGAATCCCGTCCGCCTGGCAAGGGACAGAGGATGATCGAAGCAGTCGGCCTGACCAAGCGCTACGGCGCCAAGACCGCGGTCGACCAGCTGTCCTTCCAGGTCAGGCCGGGTCAGGTGACCGGATTCCTGGGGCCCAACGGCTCCGGGAAGTCGACCACCATGCGCATGATCCTGGGCCTGGACCGGCCCACCGCCGGACGGGTCACGATCAACGGGCTGCCCTTCCGGGAGCTCCCCGACGCCCAGCGCAACGTCGGCGCGCTGCTCGACGCCCGCGCCGTGCACGGCGGCCGCCGGGCCCGCAAGCACCTGCTCGCCCTCGCCCAGCTCTCCGGGATCCCGGAGAAGCGCGTCGACGAGGTCCTGGGCGTGGTCGGGCTCCAGGACGTGGCCGGGCAGCGGGCCAAGGGCTTCTCCCTCGGCATGGGCCAGCGGCTCGGCATCGCGGCGGCGCTCCTGGGTGATCCGCAGGTGCTGCTGTTCGACGAGCCGGTCAACGGTCTCGACCCGGAGGGCATCCTCTGGGTGCGCACCCTCATGAAGCAGCTGGCCGCCGAGGGCCGGACCGTCTTCGTCTCCTCGCACCTGATGAGCGAGATGGCGCTGACCGCCGACCACCTGATCGTGATCGGCCGCGGGCGGCTGCTGGCCGATATGGGCGTGCAGGAGTTCATCGCGCACAACTCGGCCGGATTCGCCCGGGTGCGGGTGGCCGACACCGACCCGGACGGCTGGGAAACGCTGGGCGAGGTCCTGGTGAAGGCCGGCGGCCGGGTGCTGAAGGAGCCCGACGGCGCCCTGCGCGTGACCGGGCTGGACCTGCCGGGGATCTCCGACCTCGCGCACGGCGCGGGCGTACGCCTGTGGGAGCTGTCCCCGCACCGGGCCTCGCTGGAGGAGGCCTACATGCGCATGACCCAGAGCTCGGTCGAGTACACCTCCACCGACGACCCGCGCGCCGAGCTGGTCGCGCCCGCGCCGCTGACCGTGCCGGCCTGGGAGGACGAGGTGGCGCCGCAGGTGCCGGCCGAGACGGCGGCGAGCTTCTACGCTCCCCCGCCGCCCGGGGCGGGCGGCCGGCCCTTCCTGATGCCCAGCAGCCCCGGCGACCTGGCCCCCGCCGCGAACGAACCCGAGGATTCCCGATGACCGCGCCGACCGCGACGCCCGCGTACCGCTCGCCGCACTCCGGACCCCGGCCGAACCTGGCCCACGCCGTCGCCTCGGAGTGGACCAAGCTGATCTCGGTCCGCTCCACCCTGTGGACGCTGGGCTCGCTGATCGCCCTGGTCTGCGGCATCGGCACGCTCGCGATCACCCAGACCAGCGCCCGGGACTACGAGGGCATGCCCTTCACCGCGCCCGCCGTCTTCGGTCTGCTGGTCGGGCAGGTGCCGGTGATGGTGCTGGGCGTGCTGACGATGACCTCGGAGCACGGCACCGGACTGATCCGCACCACCTTCACCGCGGCCCCCGACCGCTTCCGCGTGCTGACCGCGAAGTACCTGGTCTTCACGGGTACCGCCTTCGGCGTCGTGGCGGGCTCGGTCGGCCTGGTGAGCCTGGCCACCGCCATCGTGCACGACGGGCCGGCGGCCGGCGTGCACCATCCCTCGGAGTGGGCCGGCGCGTTCTACGGCAGCGTGTACATCACCCTGCTCGGGGTGCTCGGCCTCGCGATCGGCGCGCTCGTACGGCACTCGGCGGGAGCGATCGCCGTGATGATCGGCATCATCACCCTGCCCCCGGTGATCGGCGCCATGCTCACCTCCTGGACGGTGCTCGCGCCGGTGGGCACGGCGGTCCTGCGCTACAACGCGCCGGTGGCGCTGATGCAGTTGTTCGGGCTGCCGAACGGCGACGGGGTCGGGGCCACGAGCGACGGAGCGCAGCTCACGCTGCTGCTCCTGGTGGCGGGCGCCGCGGTGGCCGGCTCGTACGCGGTGGTCGGCCGCCGGGACGTGTAGTCAGTAGCGGGGAGCGTTGCGGGACCGCTGCACCTTCGAGGTGCGGCGGTCCTTCGCGTTCCAGCACGCCTTGTGCCAGTGCCGCCGGTCGTCCACGCCGCCGTACTCCGGCCACGCCACCAGGTGCGGGGTGCCCGAGGGGATCTCCTGGTCGCAGCCCGGGCAGCGGTAGCGCTTGCCCGCCGCCGCGGCCCCGGCGACATGGCGGACCTTCCAGTCCTCGCCCTGCCACTCCTCGGTGCGCTCCAGGCCGTAGCGGTCCGTACCGCCACCGTCGCCGTCTGGACGCTCGGCCGGATTCTCGCCGCCCCTCGGGCGGTTGTGGCGCGGAGACACGTATACCTCACGGATCGGTGTACGGAAGGGACTTTCCCCCAGACTACGCGGCGCGAGGACGGGTACCCGCAGGGTGGCCGGGACGGCCGCCGGCGGATTCCCCGACAATCTCAATAACTTTCGTGTCAGGCCGTGCCTTTGGCACGTGTCAGACGTTGTTGCCAGCAGAAGACCCGACGATCGGACGACGGCGTCCGGTCCGGGGTGCCCGGTCCACCTGGGGAGGCCGCGTCAGCCGCGAGGAGGCTAAAGGCGATGCGCGTAGGAGCGTTTGTACTGGCGGCCCAGTTCCCGGGCCAGGGAGCCGGGGAGGCCCTGCACCGGGCGGTGCGGACCGCCGAGGTGGCCGAGGAGGCGGGACTCGACTCGGTCTGGCTGGCCGAGCACCACTTCGTGCCGTACGGGGTGTGCCCTTCGGCGGTCACCCTGGCGGCGCTGCTGCTGGGCCGGACCCGGCGGCTGCGGGTGGGCACGGCGGTGAGCGTGCTGCCCAACACCCACCCGGTGGTCCTGGGCGAGCAGGCCGCGCTGCTGCACCTGACGTCGGGGGGCCGGTTCACCGTGGGCGTGGGCCGCGGCGGGCCGTGGGTGGATCTGGAGGTGTTCGGGGGCGGGCTGGAGGCGTACGAGGAGTCCTTCCCCGAGGCGCTGGACCTGCTGCGCCGGTGGCTGACCGAGCCGCGGGTCCGGGCGGCCGGGGAGCGGTACGGCTTCCGTGAGGTGGCCGTCGTACCGCGCCCGTCGGAATCGCTGGACGCGGATACGACGAGTCCGGAAGTGATCGTCGCGTGCACCTCGCCGGCGTCGGTACGGCTGGCCGCCGAACGCGCGCTGCCGATGCTGCTGGGCATGCACTGCGGGGACGAGGAGAAGGCGGCGATGGTCGCGCTGTGGCGGGAGACGGCGCTGGCGGCGGGTCACGCGCCGGAGGCCGTGCTGGCCGCCGGCCACGTCTCGGCGGGCGTGTGCCAGCTGGCCGACCGGACGGCGGACGCGCGCGAGACCCTGATCAAGGCGATGCCCGGCTGGCTGAAGCAGGGCCTGGACGCCCACGTCACCGTCGACGGCCGGCACCGCGCGATGCGCGATCCCGTCGCGTACACGGAACTGCTGTGCGATCTGCACCCCGTGGGCAGCCCGCGGCTGGCGGCGGACCGGCTGGCGGCGACGGCCGAACGGACCGGGATCAGGCGGTTCGCGCTGCTGACGGAGGGCTCGGGGGACCTGGCGGCGACGGAGGAGAACCTGCGGCGCCTGGGCGGCGACGTCCTCCCGCGCCTGCTGTAGCCCGGCGTTCCCGGACGCTCGTGCTGTCGGCCCCCTGGTCCTGCCCCCGTCCCTGGCTGCCGCTCCGGTACCAGGCACGTCCCGCGGTACGGAGCGGCAGCGCAGAGCCGGGGACGGGAGCGTGCCCTCGTTACCGGAATCGTTCGGACATGTCTTCGGAAGGTTCTTCGGATATGTCTGCGGGAATGTCCGGGACGGGGTCTAGCAGTCCCGGAGTTCCGGGGACTGGTTGAGCAGCTGCCCCCGGATCGACGTGAACTTGGCGAGCCGGTCGTCGGCCGAGCCGTCCAGCGGGAACACCGCGACGCGGTGGCAGTTCTGGAAGGCGAGCCGCACCCCGAAGTGCCGCTGCAGCGCACCGCGTATCGCGTCACTCGCCAGCGCGCGCAGCAGCTGGCCGCGCGCCTGCTCGTCCGGCGGCGGCGTCTGGTTGTCGGCGAACTCGCCGCCGTCGACCTTCAGCTGGGCCACCAATGAGCTGATCATCTCCCAGGCGTACGGCAGGGAGGTCCGGACGCAGTCGACGAATGCGGCTTCGTCGACCTCGCCTCGCTCGGCCTGTTCGAGTAGGGCCGGTGAGACGTCGAGCGACATGGGTTCTCCTCTCGCGACCCCGGCCCATTGGGTGACCGGGGTCTTACGGGCAGGGAAGGAGGCAGCCGCCCTCGCATGGCGACGCAGTGTGCGCGTTCGACAACCTCCCGCTTACACGGTAGGCGTCCCATGGGGTGCGCACCAGGAGAATGCGCATACAACGCGCCATCCGCGAACGGGGCTTTCGGGGGCGAATCGCGTGGAGGGGTGTCGGTCGAGTAGCGTTGCCGACCATGCGTCTCGTCATCGCCCGCTGCTCCGTCGACTACGCGGGCCGCCTCACCGCCCATCTGCCCTCGGCACCCCGTCTGATCCTCGTGAAGGCCGACGGCAGTGTCTCGATCCACGCGGACGACCGGGCGTACAAACCGCTCAACTGGATGTCGCCGCCGTGCACCCTCAAGGAGGGGACGGGCGACGAGGCGGGCGTCTGGACGGTCGTCAACAAGGCGGGCGAGAAGCTCATCATCACGATGGAAGAAGTCCTGCACGACTCCTCCCACGAGCTCGGCGTCGACCCCGGTCTGATCAAGGACGGTGTGGAGGCGCACCTCCAGGAGCTCCTCGCCGACCGCATCGAGACGCTGGGCGAGGGCTACACCCTGATCCGCCGCGAGTACATGACGGCGATCGGGCCGGTGGACATCCTGTGCCGGGACGCCTCCGGCGCGACGGTGGCGGTCGAGATCAAGCGGCGCGGTGAGATCGACGGTGTCGAGCAGCTGACGCGCTACCTGGACCTGCTGAACCGCGACCCGCACCTGGCCCCGGTCCGGGGGGTCTTCGCGGCCCAGGAGATCAAGCCCCAGGCGAAGGTCCTGGCGGCCGACCGCGGCATGGACTGCGTGGTCCTGGACTACGACGCCCTGCGCGGCATCGAGGACGACAAGCTCCGCCTGTTCTGAGGGCCCCGCCCAGCCTGACCGCGCCCCGCCCCGTGCGGGGCGCGTCCGCGTCTCCGGGCACGGACGCGAACCCGCGGCGCCCCAGGGTGCCGAAGCCCGACGCACCGGCACCCCGTCCGGGTACGGACGGCACGCCCCGTCCGCGCCGGGCCACCCGCCGGAGACGGCAGCCGACCGGCCGCCCCTACGGGTGGGCACCCTGGCCCGTGCGCGGCACGCGGCACCCGCCCAGCGGGCCGCGCGGGGTCAGTTGCCCGCGCCGTCAGTTGCCCGCGCCCCCGGCGTCCGCGCCGGCCGTCGGGCCCCCTGCCGCACCCCCGTCGGCCCCCGCCGACGTACCGGTCGACGTGCCCGATGTCGCGCCTCCGTCCGCCCCGGTCGACGTACCGGTCGACGTCCCCGCCGTCGGCGTGCCCGACGTGCCGGCCGTCGGCGTGCCCGTGGTGCCGCTCGTCGGGGAGCCCGTGGTGCCCGGCGGCTTCGTCGTCACCGGCGGCCTGGTGTGCGGCGTCGTCGGCGGGGCCGACGGCTTCGTCCCCGGACGGCGGGTCGCCCCGCCCCCCGACGTACCCGCACCCGAGCTCGTGGCCGGGCCGGCGCCCGGCACCCCGGGGGCCGGGCCGGCGCCGCCGTCACCCTCGGTCGGGGACGCGGCGCCCGGTTCCGGGGACACCGGAGCCGGTGCAGGAACGTTCCCTCCGCCACCCGGGGTCGGCCGGTACGACGTCGGCGCCGGCGTGGTCGCCGGCGTCACGGTGTCCTCCGGGCCCAGCGCCAGCGCAGCGACCGTACCCAGCGCGACCACCGCGAGCGCGCCGCCCGCGGCCAGCAGCACCGGGCGCCGCCGCCACTGCGGCGTCCGCGGAGCGACCGGGGCGGGCGCGGCCGGGGCCGCGGGCCGCGGCTGCGGCACGGCCGCGGGGCCCGGCGGGAACGCGTCCTCGAAGACCTCGGACAGGGTCACCGGGTCCGGCGCCGGGCCCGCCGCGGCGGGCCGTGTGACCTTCGCGAGCGGGTCGGGCCGCAGCACCGGCGTCACCTGGGTGACCGCCTCCGCCGACCCGGCCGGACCAGCCGACCCGGCCGTTCCCGACCGCGTCGCCGTGCCGCCCGGCGCCTTCGGCACCGGAACCGGAACCGTGACCGCGGACGTGGACGAGGACGTGACCGCCGGCGCGGCGCCGGCCGCGGGCGCCTCCAGCCGCAGCGGCGGCGAGGCCGCCGCCCCGCCCTCCCGGTCCGTGACCAGCGCGAGCGCCCGCCGCCCCGCGACGGTGCCGTGCTTGTCGGCCAGCGCGCCGCGCAGCCCGATCGACGCCTCCAGCTCGGCCCGCGCCCGGTCCACGCGGCCGCCGCACAGGGCCAGCACACCCAGCTCGTGGTGGAAGTAGGCCTGTTCCGCGACCTCGCCCGCCGTCCGCGCGGCTTCGGCGCCGGCCCGCAGCACCCGCTCCCACGCGCCCCAGTCCAGCGACGCCGCGAACGCCGGCGCGGCGGTCCGCGCCAGCATCACGCCCGCCACCACGTCCGCGCCGGCCAGCGCGGCCAGCACCGCGTCCGCCTCCGCGGCCACCCGGGCCGGCGTCACCGAGGCGTGCCCGGTCCACCAGGCGTAGTGCCGGGCCGCCGTACGGGCCTCGTCGAGCACCTCGACGCCCGCCTCCGTCAGCTGCCGCGCGACGCCCTCCGCCAGCCGGTACCGGGTCCCGGAGGCGGTCAGCAGTCCGCACGCCAGGAGCTCCGCCACCGCCATGTCGGCGTGGGTGTCCCCGACCAGCGCCGGCAGGTGCGCGTGGTGCGGCATCTCGCCGCCCAGCGCGCAGGCGAACTTCAGGGCCGCCCGGGCCGGCTCGCTGAGCCGCGCGGCCAGGAGCTCCGCCGGTGCGGCGCCCTCGGCCAGCGTCGGCAGCGGCACCGTCGACCGGTCCTGGCGTTCCTCGAAGACGCCGGGCTCGTCACCGTCCGCGTCGGCGGCCTCGGCCACCCGCCGGTTCAGCTCGTCGCGCTGCCGCAGCAGCCCCCCCGCCTGGACGAAGCGCAGGGCGAGTCCTTCGGAGGCGAAGCGCAGGTCGCCCGCCCAGGCGGTCTCGTCCTCCGTCAGGGGCCGGCCGACGGCCTCCGCCAGCAGCTCCGCACAGGCCGCGCGCCCCAGCCCGCCGAGGAAGATCTCCTCCAGGTGGGAGTCGTCGGACGGGGCCGGGGTGTCGGGCGTGGCCGCCAGCAGCCAGGCGCATTCGGGGGTGGCGCGCAGCAGCTCGTCGAGCGCGACGCCACCGAGCTCCAGGTCGTCGAGGACGACGACGGCGCCGATGTCGCGTACGCGGTCGAGGAGTTCGGTGCGGTCGGGCCGCCGGTCGGGGGCGTCGTACACGGCGCCGTAGAGCGCGTACAGCAGCTCGGTGGGGTTCTGCCGGTGGCCGCACAGCCGTACGACGCCGTCGGGGGCGAGGTCGGCGCAGTCGCGGGCGACCGCGTCGAGCAGGGTGGAGCGGCCGGAGCCGGCGGGGCCGGTCAGCCGCACGGAGCGGCCCCGGCCGAGCAGCCGTACCAGCCGCTCGCGCTCCTCGGCGCGGTCCAGCAGCGGCAGCACGGGCAGGGCGGGGCCGGGCGGTACGGGCGGGCGGCCCGCGGCGGCGAGGGCGGCCCGGGAGGCGGCGTCGCGCTTGGCGGGGCGGTCGGCGGCGTCGTCGGGGCGGCGGGCCTCGATCTCGCTGCCGTCGACGGGGTTGACGGTGAGCCGGTAGTCCCCCGCGATCAGGTGCGCGACCCGGGCAGGTCCCTGTCCGGGACCGGAGGCAGAACCGGGACCGAGAGCAGAACCGGAAGCGGAAGCAGAACCGGAAGGCGAACCGGAGCCGGAACCCGAACCGGACGCGGGAGCGGGCCCGGACGTACGGACGCCGGGGCCCGTGGCCCGCGGCTGTCCCTCGGGCCGCCCCTCCGGTGCCGTGTGTCCCTGCGTACTGCGGTCCATGACCCAGTCCCCCGATCGCGTCTCGCGTCGCGCGTCGCCGTCGTCCTGTCCGGCCGTCGCACACGCCGCGGTCGCTCCTGGTCCGGTTTTCCGCCCGAACCCTAGACCGTGCCAGGTGGCGGGGGAAACGGCAGGGGGGCCATCACCACCAGACCGTTACCAGCCCCCCACGCCGGATACCGCCCCCGGACCCCGCCCCGACCTGCGTGAACCGCTGCCGCGGACCCGTACTCAGACGCGAGGAAGCGATTCCGCTTCGAGGCCGCCCTCGATGGCCAGGATCCGGTGCAACCGGGTGGCCACGAGCAGCCGCTGCATCTGCGCCGGCACCCCGCGCAGGACCAGACGCCGTCCGCTCCGGCCGGCCCGCCGGTGGGCGCCCATGATGACGCCGAGTCCGGTCGCGTCCCAGGAGTCGAGCCCGGTGAGGTCGAGCACGAGATCTCCGGCGCCGTCGTCGAGGGCGGTGTGGAGGGCCGTACGGGCGTCCGCCGCGCTGCGCACGTCGAGGCGGCCCCCGACTGCGAGTTCGGCGTGGTCGCCCCTGATGTGCATATGTGCTCCCCGGAAGTGCTGCTGCGTACGCGTGCGTATGGTCGGCAACTCTCACTGCAACTGACTGTGTCGCGGGCAGTGAAGTTGCCGACCGTGAGCGAACCGATACCTAAATCACCCCGGGGGGTGACGGCGTTCGAACGGTCCCGCCCGGTGCTTGCGGCCCCGGTGTGCTCAGTCTCAGTGCTTGTAGAAGCCCTGGCCGCTCTTGCGGCCGATGTCGCCGGCGTCCACCATCCGGCGCATCAGCTCCGGCGGGGCGAACTTCTCGTCCTGGGACTCGGTGTAGATGTTGCTGGTGGCGTGCAGGAGGATGTCGACGCCCGTCAGGTCGGCGGTCGCCAGCGGGCCCATCGCGTGCCCGAATCCCAGCTTGCACGCGATGTCGATGTCCTCGGCGGACGCCACGCCCGATTCGTACAGCTTTGCCGCCTCGACGACGAGCGCCGAGATCAGACGGGTCGTCACAAAACCGGCCACGTCGCGGTTGACGACGATGCAGGTCTTGCCGACCGACTCGGCGAACGCGCGGGTGGTGGCGAGGGTCTCGTCGCTGGTCTTGTAGCCGCGGACCAGCTCGCACAGCTGCATCATCGGGACGGGCGAGAAGAAGTGCGCGCCGACGACCCGCTCCGGACGCTCCGTCACGGCGGCGATCTTCGTGATCGGGATGGCGGAGGTGTTGGAGGCGAGGACCGCGTCCTCGCGCACGATCTTGTCGAGGGCGCGGAAGATCTCGTGCTTGATCTCGATCTTCTCGAAGGCGGCCTCGACGACGATGTCGACGTCGGCGACCGCGTCGAGGTCGGTGGTCGTGGTGATCCGGGCGAGCGCGGCCTCGGCGTCCTCGGCGGTGAGCTTGCCCTTGGAGACGAACTTGTCGTACGAGGCCTTGATCCCGTCGGTGCCCCGGGTCAGGGCGGCGTCGGTGACGTCCCGCAGGACGACGTCCCAGCCCGCCTGAGCGGAAACCTGAGCGATGCCGGAACCCATGAGTCCGGCACCGATGACGGCGAGCTTCCCAGCCACTGCACACCCCACGCTCTTGAATACGACCTAGTTTCGTAGCCTCTTCGGCGGAGACTAGCGCCCGGCGGCGGTGGTGTGACCCGGAAGTAACACGCGTCACGTCTCAGCTGACGGACATCACACCGGGACGGCCCAGCGCCCCCTCCACACCGCTCAGTTCACGCCGGTCCACGGTCCGGATCCCGCCCCTCGATCCCCCGCGACCGCGTGCGGTTCTCCGGGGTGGATCACTACGCTGGCGGCATGGTGAACCTCACGCGCATCTACACCCGCACCGGTGACAAGGGAACGACCGCACTCGGCGACATGAGCCGGACGGCCAAGACCGACCTGCGGATCTCGGCGTACGCCGACGCCAACGAGGCCAACGCGGCCATCGGGACGGCGATCGCGCTCGGCGCGCTGCCCGAGGAGGTCGTGAAGGTGCTGGTCCGGGTCCAGAACGACCTGTTCGACGTCGGCGCCGACCTGTGCACGCCGGTCGTCGAGAACCCCGAGTACCCGCCGCTGCGGGTGGAGCAGTTCTACGTCGACAAGCTGGAGGCGGACTGCGACCTCTTCAACGAGCAGCTGGAGAAGCTGCGCAGCTTCATCCTGCCCGGCGGCACCCCGGGCGCGGCCCTGCTCCACCAGGCCTGCACCGTGGTGCGGCGTGCCGAGCGGTCCACGTGGGCGGCGCTGGAGGTGCACGGCGAGTCGATGAACCCGCTCACCGCCACCTATCTCAACCGCCTGTCCGACCTGCTGTTCATCCTGGCCCGCGTGGCCAACAAGGAAGTCGGCGACGTGCTGTGGGTGCCGGGCGGCGAGCGCTGACGGCGCGGGGCCGGCCGAGCGGCGGGATCCGGCCACGACAGCGGCCGGCCGTCGTCCGGCGACAGCCTCGCGGCGGCCGGACGGCGACCGGCCCGGAGCGGGGCGCGGGCCGACCCCCGTCCGGCCCGCGCCCCGCTCAGGACTCGGTCTTGGTGAGGGACGCCGGGCGCTGGGCCCCGGTTCCCGCGACCGCGTCCGAGTCCGGTCCGGTGGTCGTGGTGGGCGGCAGAGCGTCCGCCGCGGCGGGCGCCGGCGCCTTCGTCGGCCAGATCGTGTAGCAGAGCGCGACGATGGCGTGGATGCCCATCGCCCGCAGGGCCCCGGACTGCGAGGCCTGCAGGGAGCTGACGTCGCCGGCGTCCCCGACGTACCAGATGGCGCCCTGGAGCAGGGCCAGCGCGACGGCGCCGGCGAGCAGGGTGCGCAGCCACAGCCGCCACTCGTAGGCGGCGCGGGCCTTGCCGTAGGGCAGTCCGGCCGGCTTGGGCCCGCCCGCGAAGCGGTACGCGGCGTGCCGGTCGAGCCAGTTGATCGTGAGCTTGCCGTACCCGACCGTGAAGCCGATATAGAGTGCGGCGAGCCCGTGCTTCCAGTCCGGATCGGCGCCGTTCTTCAGGTCGATGGTGGTGACCACCAGCAGCACGAGTTCCAGCAGCGGCTCGCAGAGCAGGAGCGCGGCGCCCAGCCGGGGCATTTTCGCCAGGTAGCGCAGCGCGAGGCCCGCCACCAGCAGGACCCAGAAGCCGACCTCGCAGGCGATGATCAGCGCGAAGATCACGGGAAGACTCCGTTCGGCTCGGTGTGTGTGCTTCCAGCTTCCCGGCGCCGGGCGGCGCGTACGTCGTCTGCGGCGACGATCTGTGACTGCACCCTTCGATGTACGGGGGAATCCGCTCCCGCGCCGAGGCCCCGGCAGCCCCCACCGTGTTGGATGGTGCCGTGAAGATCTTCCGCCCGCACCGTGACGACGTGCTCCTCGCCGCGGCCAGCGTGACCCTCGGGCTGATCCTGTGGAGCCTGGGCGTGCACTCCAACGGCGGCCGCCTCCTCCCGCCGTGGGCGACCCTGGTCCCGCTGCTGACACTGGGCGTGCTGGGGCTGCTGCGGCGCACCTACCCCGAGACGGCGATGCACCTCGGCACCGTCGCGATCATCGCGGACCAGTTCACGGTCGGCAATCTGGCCTCGATCCTGATCTTCACGGACCTGATGTACGCCGCAGTGGTCTACGGTCGTCCGGCCCTGGCCCGGCGGCTGCCGATCGCCACCGGCCTACTGACGGTGGCCGTCACCATCACGGCGGTCGCCTACTTCCGCACCCCGCAGTCCCTGCTGATCGGAATCGTGTTCGGCATCGTCAGCTTCGGCCCGGCCCTGACCGGCGCGACCCTGCGCAACCACCGCGAGGCGGCCGAGGCGGCCCGGCTGCGCGCCGAGCAGACCGCACTGCTGGCGGAGATCGACCGGGCCCAGGCGGTGGTCGCCGAGCGGGCCCGGATGGCGCGCGAGCTGCACGACATGGTGGCCAACCACCTGTCCGCCATCGCGATCCACTCCACCGCCGCGCTGTCCATCGACGCGCCGGAGACCAGCCGGGAGGCGCTCGGCGTGATCCGCGAGAACAGCGTGCAGGGGCTGGCCGAAATGCGTCGTCTGATCGGACTGCTCCGGGATGCCGGGGCCGAGCAGGAGCCGGTGGCGGTGCCCAGTCTGGACGGGCTGGAGAGCCTCCTGGCCCAGGCCCGGGTCAACGGGAAGGCCAGTGGTCTGGACTTCCGACTGGAGGACCTGCGGCGACCGGGCGAGGCCCTGCCGACGCCGGTCGAGCTGGCGGCGTACCGGATCGTGCAGGAATCCCTGACCAACGCGATCAAGCACGCGGCGCCCGGTACGGTCACGGTCCGGGTGGAGCGCACGGACACGGAGGTGAGGGTGTCGGTGGATTCGCCGTACGGGGACCGGCCGGGGCCGCGGGCGCCGGGCTCGGGTGCGGGCCTGGTGGGCATGCGGGAGCGTACGGAGCTGCTCGGCGGGGAGTTCGAGGCGGCGCGCGCGGGCGCGCGGTGGCAGGTGCGGGCGGTGCTGCCCGCCGAGGAGAAGGTGGTGAGCGCATGACGATCCGGGTACTGGTCGCGGAGGACCAGAAGGCGGTACGGGCGGGCCTGGTGCTGATCCTGCGCAGCGCGGGCGACATCGAGGTCGCGGGCGAGGCGTCGGACGGCGAGGAGGCGGTGCGGCTGGCCCGTGAGCTGCGGCCGGACCTGGTCCTCATGGACGTGCAGATGCCCCGGCTCGACGGGGTCTCGGCCACCCGCCAGGTGGTGGCCGAGGGTCTGGCGGACGTGCTGGTGCTGACCACCTTCGACCTGGACGAGTACGTCTTCGGGGCGCTGCGGGCGGGGGCGGCCGGCTTCCTGCTGAAGAACGCGGAGGCGCACGAGCTGATCGAGGCGGTGCGTACGGTGGCGCGCGGCGAGGGGCTGATCTCGCCGGCGGTGACCCGCCGGCTGATCGCGGAGTTCGCCGCCCCGGCCGCGGTGCGCGCGCCGGCCCCGTCCCCGGAGCGGGCGGCCGCCCTGGAGAGCCTGACCCGGCGGGAGCGCGAGGTGCTGTCGTGCCTGGGCGAGGGCCTGTCGAACGCGGAGATCGCGCGGCGGCTGGAGATGGCGGAGGCGACGGTGAAGACCCATGTGAGCCGGCTGCTGGGCAAGCTGGAGCTGCGCAGCCGGGTCCAAGCGGCGGTCCTGGCCCAGGAGTTGGGCGTCTAGCGCCGCGACCGGGCAGTGAGGTCTGGACCTCTTGACGGTTGGTCCAGACCTTTCTACGCTCGCCACCATACTGTGGTGAGCGTGCCATGACAAAGCGTGCTCACGGGCGGCGCAGGTCCCACCCCCATGTCGACGTCGTCCCCGCGGCTGCGACGGACCTACGGAGGAGCACCCTTGAGCACAGCACTCCCGCTACGCACCCGATTCCTCAGAAGACTGGCGGCCACCGTGGCCGCCCTCTCCCTCCCCGTCGCCGGACTCGTGGCCCTGGCCGGCCCCGCCGAGGCCGCCGCCTCCGCCTCCG
This sequence comes from Streptomyces sp. NPDC042102, assembly GCF_055582305.1. Lineage (NCBI taxonomy): Bacteria > Bacillati > Actinomycetota > Actinomycetes > Kitasatosporales > Streptomycetaceae > Streptomyces > Streptomyces sp. NPDC042102. Next base: position 923,047 of record NZ_JBVJDL010000003.1, on the reverse strand, counting down.
CGACGTACACCAAGGTCTCCGACTGGGGCTCCGGCTTCGAGGGCAAGTGGACGATCAAGAACACCGGGACCACCACCCTCACCAGCTGGACCGTCGAGTGGGACTACCCCTCGGGCACGCGGGTGACCTCGGCCTGGGACGCCACCGTCACCAACTCCGGCAACCACTGGACCGGTAGGAACGTCGGCTGGAACGGCACCCTAGCACCGGGCGCCACCATCAGCTTCGGCTTCAACGGCGCCGGCCCCGGCGCCCCCACCGGCTGCAAGATCAACGGAGCGTCCTGCGACGGCAGCCAGCCCGGCGACGCACCCCCCTCCGCCCCCGGCGCCCCCCAGGCCTCCGGCATCACCGAGACCTCTCTGACCCTGAGCTGGGCCGCCGCCACCGACGACAAGGGCGTCAAGAACTACGACGTCTACCGCAACGGCGCCAAGGTCGCCACGGTCACCGGCACCACGCACCACGAGACCGGCCTGACCAAGGGCACCACGTACGACTACAACGTGATCGCCCGTGACACCGCCGACCAGACCGGCGCCTCGTCCGTCCACGTGTCCGTCACCACCTCCGGCGGCGTCAATCCCCCGGACCCGGGCGGCAAGGTCAAGCTCGGCTACTTCACCGAGTGGGGCGTCTACGGGCGCAACTACCACGTGAAGAACCTGGTCACCTCCGGCTCCGCCGCGAAGATCACCCACATCAACTACGCCTTCGGCAACGTCCAGGGCGGCCGGTGCACCATCGGTGACGCCTACGCCGACTACGACAAGGCCTACACCGCCGACCAGAGCGTCGACGGCGTCGCCGACACCTGGGACCAGCCGCTGCGCGGCAACTTCAACCAGCTGCGCAAGCTGAAGAAGCAGTACCCGGGCATCAAGGTGCTGTGGTCCTTCGGCGGCTGGACCTGGTCCGGCGGCTTCGGCCAGGCCGCGCAGAACCCCGCCGCCTTCGCCCAGTCCTGCTACGACCTGGTCGAGGACCCGCGCTGGGCCGACGTCTTCGACGGGATCGACCTGGACTGGGAGTACCCGAACGCCTGCGGCCTGTCCTGCGACACCAGCGGCCCCGCCGCCCTGAAGAACATGATGCAGGCCATGCGCGCCAAGTTCGGCGCGAACAACCTGGTCACCGCAGCCATCTCCGCCGACGGCTCCAACGGAGGCAAGCTCGACGCGGCCGACTACGCGGGCGCGGCCCAGTACGTCGACTTCTACAACGTCATGACGTACGACTTCTTCGGCGGCTGGGCGGCCCAGGGCCCGACGGCCCCGCACTCCCCGCTCACGGCGTACGCCGGCATCCCGCAGGACGGCTTCAACTCCGAGGCCGCGATCACCAAGCTCAAGGGCAAGGGCATCCCCGGCTCCAAGCTCAACCTCGGCATCGGCTTCTACGGCCGCGGCTGGACCGGCGTCACCCAGGCCGCCCCCGGCGGCACCGCCACCGGCCCGGCCCCGGGCACGTACGAGCAGGGCATCGAGGACTACAAGGTCCTGAAGAACAGCTGCCCGGCGACCGGCACCGTCGCCGGCACCGCCTACGCCAAGTGCGGCAGCAACTGGTGGAGCTACGACACCCCCGCCACCATCGCCGGGAAGATGACCTGGGCCAAGAACCAGGGCCTCAAGGGGGCTTTCTTCTGGGAGTTCAGCGGCGACACCGCCAACGGTGAGCTCGCCAACGCGATCCACACCGGTCTCCAGTAACCCCACGTACGCGCGAGCACCGGCGAAAGACCGAAGCCGGGGTGACGGGTCCGCCCCCCTCACCCCGGCTTCTCCACGTCCACGTCAACGGCCGCACGTCGCGGCCCTAGGCGACGTTCACCCTCCCCCAGACTTCGTCCGGGGGGACCCCCATACAACGGGCAAGGAAATCAGGCCACATTCACCCGTTGTCCAGGAGGCGCCGCCTCCAGCCAGGCCAGGAAACCGGTCAGCGCGTCCTCGCTCATCGCCAGCTCCAGGCGCGTCCCGCGGTGGAGACAGCCGAGCACGACGGCGTCGGACAGCAGCGCCAGCTCCTCCTCGCCCTCCGGGGCACGGCGGGCCAGCACCTCGATCGAGCTCCGCTCCAGCAGCCGGCGCGGGCGCGGCGAGTAGCTGAAGACCCGGAACCACTCGATCCGGTCACCGCTGTAGCGGGCCACCCCGTAGACCCAGCCCTTGCCGGACAGGTCGGGCGCCTCGGCGACCCCCCAGCGCAGGGAGCAGTCAAAGGTGCCGCCGGATCGCTGGATGAGCCGCCGGCGCAGTCCGAACACGAAGAGCCCGATCACCACCAGGGCGACGACCAGGCCGCTCACAAGCAGAGCGAGGAGCATCTTCACCGACCTCCTCGCTCATCCAAGTCACAGCAACGAATACAGCATCAAGCAAACCCGCACCTGCATCGCCTCAGCCGCGACCCGCCCCGGAAAATTCCGGCGCGGACCGCGGCTGAGGGGTAAAGCTCTCGTCGGCTACGGGGCTCAGTGCCCCGCGACCGCGCGCAGCCGGACTTCGGCGCGCCGCTCGGCGGCCGCGTCCGTCTCCGTCTTGGCGCGCTCCAGTGCCCGCTCCGCGCGCTGGACGTCGATCTCGTCCGCGAGCTCGGCGATCTCGGCCAGCAGGGACAGCTTGTTGTCCGCGAACGAGATGAAACCGCCGTGCACCGCGGCGACGACCGTGTTGCCCTCGCTGGTACGGATGGTCACCGGGCCCGATTCCAGCACACCGAGAAGCGGCTGGTGACCGGGCATGACGCCGATGTCGCCGGACGTGGTGCGCGCGACAACGAGCGTGGCCTCGCCGGACCAGACGCTCCGGTCCGCCGCCACCAGCTCGACGTGCAGCTCAGCAGCCAAGGTTGGCTCCTCGGGTCACCACCCGGCACATCCGCCGGGTGTTGGGTCAAATTCTAATGGGCGTGGGGAGAGGGACGGGACGCACCCGTCCCTCTCCCGACAACGTCGATACGGCATGCACTCCCGTGGGGGAGCGCGCCGGATCAGGAGACGCCCAGCTCCTTGGCGTTGGCCTTCAGGTCCTCGATGCCACCGCACATGAAGAACGCCTGCTCGGGGAAGTGGTCGTACTCACCGTCGCAGATCGCGTTGAACGCGGCGATCGACTCGTCGAGCGGAACGTCCGAACCGTCCACGCCGGTGAACTGCTTGGCGACGTGGGTGTTCTGCGACAGGAAGCGCTCGACACGACGGGCACGGTGGACAACGAGCTTGTCCTCCTCGCCCAGCTCGTCGATACCGAGGATCGCGATGATGTCCTGGAGGTCCTTGTACTTCTGCAGGATCCCCTTGACGCGCATCGCGGCCGAGTAGTGGTCCGCGGCGATGTAGCGCGGGTCCAGGATCCGGGACGTGGAGTCCAGCGGGTCCACGGCCGGGTAGATGCCCTTCTCGGAGATCGGACGGGAGAGAACCGTCGTCGCGTCGAGGTGGGCGAAGGTGGTCGCCGGCGCCGGGTCGGTCAGGTCGTCCGCGGGGACGTAGATCGCCTGCATCGAGGTGATCGAGTGACCACGGGTCGAGGTGATGCGCTCCTGGAGGAGACCCATCTCGTCGGCCAGGTTCGGCTGGTAACCCACCGCGGAGGGCATACGGCCGAGCAGGGTCGACACCTCGGAACCGGCCTGGGTGTACCGGAAGATGTTGTCGATGAAGAAGAGGACGTCCTGCTTCTGCACATCGCGGAAGTACTCCGCCATGGTCAGACCGGCCAGGGCGACGCGCAGACGGGTGCCCGGGGGCTCGTCCATCTGGCCGAAGACCAGCGCGGTCTTGTCCAGAACGCCGGAGTCCGACATCTCCTCGATGAGGTCGTTGCCCTCACGGGTACGCTCACCGACACCCGCGAACACCGACACACCGTCGTGGTTGTTGGCGACGCGGTAGATCATTTCCTGGATCAGAACGGTCTTGCCGACACCGGCACCACCGAACAGACCGATCTTTCCACCCTTGACGTACGGGGTGAGGAGGTCGATGACCTTGACGCCGGTCTCGAACATCTCGGTCTTCGACTCGAGCTCGTCGAAGTTCGGGGCCTTGCGGTGGATCGCCCAGCGCTCGGTGACCTCGGAGTTGGCCTCCGGGTAGTTGAGCACCTCACCCAGGGTGTTGAACACCTTGCCCTTGGTGAAGTCGCCGACCGGGACGGTGATGCCCGCGCCCGTGTCGGTCACCGGGGCCTGGCGGACCAGACCGTCGGTGGGCTGCATGGAGATCGTGCGGACCATGCCGTCGCCCAGGTGCTGGGCGACCTCGAGGGTCAGCGTCTTGAGCGCGCCGTCCTCGGCCGGGTCGGCCACCTGCACGGTCAGCGCGTTGTAGATGTCGGGCATCGCGTCGACGGGGAACTCCACGTCGACGACCGGGCCGATGACCCGGGCGACGCGGCCCGTGGCGGCGGCCGTCTCAACAGAGGTCGTCATTACTTGTCACTCCCCGCGGTCGCGTCGGCCATGGCGCTCGCGCCACCGACGATCTCGCTGATTTCCTGGGTGATTTCGGCCTGGCGGGCCGCGTTGGCAAGCCGGGAGAGGCTCTTGATGAGGTCTCCGGCGTTGTCGGTCGCCGACTTCATCGCGCGGCGGCGGGCGGCGTGCTCGGAAGCAGCCGACTGCAGCAGTGCGTTGTAGACACGGCTCTCGACGTAGCGCGGCAGCAGGGCGTCGAGGACGTCCTCCGCCGACGGCTCGAAGTCGAACAGCGGAAGGATCTCGCCCTTCTTGCTGGTCTCCTCCGCGGCCTTGTCGAGGCTGAGCGGCAGCATCCGGCCGTCGACCGCGTTCTGCGTCATCATCGACACGAATTCCGTGAAGACGATGTGCAGCTCGTCGACGCCACCCTCGGCCGTGTCGGCAGAGATGGCCTCGATCAGCGGCGCCGCGACGCGCTTGGCGTCGGCGTAGTCCGGGCTGTCGGTGAAGCCGGTCCACGAGTCCGCGACCTTGCGCTCGCGGAAGCCGTAGTAGGCGACACCCTTGCGGCCGACGATGTACGTGTCGACTTCCTTGCCCTCAGCGCGCAGCCGCTCGGTGAGCCGGTCGGCCTGCTTGATGGCGTTCGAGGAGTAGCCGCCGGCCAGACCGCGGTCGCTCGTGATGAGCAGGACCGCGGCGCGGGTCGGGGTGTCGGCCTCGGTGGTCAGGGCGTGCTTGGTGTTCGAACCGGTCGCCACCGCGGTCACCGCACGGGTGAGCTCGGTCGCGTACGGCATCGACGCCGCCACCTTGCGCTGCGCCTTGACGATGCGCGAGGCGGCGATCATCTCCATCGCCTTGGTGATCTTCTTGGTCGCCGTGACGGCACGGATGCGACGCTTGTAGACCCGGAGCTGCGCTCCCATGAGTCAGGTCCCTTCCGTCGTCACTTGGAGACGTTGACGGCCGGCGCGTCCTCGCCCAGGAGCTTGCCGTCCGAGGTCTCGAACTGCCGCTTGAAGCCGGCGACGGCGTCACCGATCGCGGTGATGGTGTCGTCCGACATCTTCGCGCCCTCGCGGATGGAGGTCAGGAGGTCCTTGCGCTCGCGGCGCAGGTGCTCCAGCAGCTCCGACTCGAAGCGGCGGATGTCGTTGACCGGGACGTCGTCCATCTTGCCGGTGGTGCCGGCCCAGACGGAGACGACCTGCTCCTCGACGGGCATGGGCTGGTACTGGCCCTGCTTGAGCAGCTCGACCATGCGCTTGCCGCGCTCCAGCGCGGACTTCGACGCGGCGTCCAGGTCGGAACCGAAGGCGGCGAACGCCTCCAGCTCGCGGTACTGGGCCAGGTCGACACGCAGACGGCCGGACACCTGGCGCATCGCCTTGTGCTGGGCCGAGCCACCGACGCGGGAGACCGAGATACCGACGTTCAGCGCCGGGCGCTGGCCCGCGTTGAACAGGTCGGACTCCAGGAAGCACTGGCCGTCGGTGATGGAGATGACGTTGGTCGGGATGAACGCCGAGACGTCGTTGGCCTTGGTCTCGACGATCGGCAGACCGGTCATCGAACCGGCGCCCATGTCGTCGGAGAGCTTGGCGCAGCGCTCCAGCAGACGCGAGTGCAGGTAGAAGACGTCACCCGGGTAGGCCTCACGGCCCGGCGGGCGCCGCAGCAGCAGCGACACGGCGCGGTAGGCGTCGGCCTGCTTCGACAGGTCGTCGAAGATGATCAGGACGTGCTTGCCGGCGTACATCCAGTGCTGGCCGATGGCGGAACCGGTGTAGGGCGCCAGGTACTTGAAGCCGGCCGGGTCGGACGCCGGGGCGGCGACGATCGTCGTGTACTCGAGCGCGCCGGCCTCTTCCAGGGCGCCACGCACGGAGGCGATGGTCGAGCCCTTCTGGCCGATGGCGACGTAGATGCAGCGGACCTGCTTGTTCACGTCGCCCGAGCGCCAGTTGTCGCGCTGGTTGATGATCGTGTCGACGGCCAGAGCGGTCTTGCCGGTCTGACGGTCACCAATGATCAGCTGACGCTGGCCGCGGCCGATCGGCACCATGGCGTCGACGGCCTTGTAGCCGGTCTGCATGGGCTCGTGCACCGACTTACGGACCATGACGCCCGGGGCCTGCAGCTCGAGGGCGCGGCGGCCCTCGGTCGCGATCTCACCGAGACCGTCGATCGGGTTGCCGAGCGGGTCGACAACGCGGCCGAGGTAGCCCTCGCCGACGCCGACGGAGAGAACCTCACCGGTGCGCTGCACCGGCTGGCCCTCCTCGATGCCGCTGAACTCGCCGAGGACGATCGCACCGATCTCGCGCTCCTCGAGGTTGAGGGCGAGACCGAGGGTGCCGTCCTCGAACTTCAGCAGCTCGTTCGCCATGGCGGAGGGCAGGCCCTCCACCTTCGCGATGCCGTCGCCGGCAACGCTGACCGTACCGACCTCCTCGCGCGAGGCCGCGTCCGGCTTGTACGACTGGACAAAGGTCTCCAGCGCGTCCCGGATCTCCTCCGGCCGGATCGTGAGCTCCGCCATCTGGGTTCCCTGCTCTCCTTGTTGGGCCTGAAGCTTCTTAGGGGTCTGGGGGCGACCCCCAGGAATCTTCTGCAAGTTCTGCACGGCCCAACCGGGCCGCTGGAAATGCTTCTTTACGTTGTGGCTCGGTCAGCCGGCCATGCGACGGGCTGCCTCGGTCAGACGGTCCGCGATGGTCCCGTCGATGACCTCGTCGCCGACCCGCACCAGGATCCCGCCGAGGACCTCGGGGTCCACGTCGAGGTTCAGGTGCATCGGGCGGCCGTACAGCTTGGCCAGCACCGCGCCGAGACGCTGCTTCTGCGCGTCGCTGAGCGGCACCGAGGTGATCACCGTGGCGACCATGCGGTTGCGACGCTCGGCGGCGAGCTTGGAGAGGGACTCGAGTCCCCCCTCCAGGCTACGTCCACGCGGGTGCGTGACGAGCCGGACGACCAGCCGGGCGGTGACCGCGTCGGCCTTGCCGCCGAGCAGGCTGCGCAGCAGCTCGCCCTTGGCGGCGGCGGAGGCCGCCTTGTCGGTCAGCGCGGAACGCAGCTCGGTGTGCGAGGCGAGGATCCGGCCGAACCGGAACAGCTCGTCCTCGACGTCGTCGAGCGTGTCGCCCTGCTGGGCCGCGGAGAGGTCGGCGAGGTTCGCCAGCTCCTCCAGCGAGTCCACCAGGTCGCGCGACTGCGACCAGCGGGACCGCACCATGCCGGACACCAGGTCGAGGGTTTCCCCGCTGACCTGGCCGTTCAGCAGGCGGGCGACCAGCTCGGCCCTGGCCTCGCCGGCCTGCGCCGGGTCGGTGAGGACCCGACGCAGCGAGACCTCGCGGTCGAGCAGCGCGGTGACGGAAGCCAGCTCGCCGGCGAGCTTCGCCGCGTCGACGGACGTGTTGTCCGTCAGCGCGTCGAGACGCTCGCGCGCGGCGGCCAGCGCCTCGCGGCTCGCTCCGTTCATCGGGCAGCCTCGGCCTTCGCCTCGAGCTCGTCGAGGAACCGGTCGATCGTGCGGCTCTGGCGGGCGGAGTCCTCGAGGGACTCGCCGACCAGCTTGCCGGCCAGGTCGACGGCGAGCTTGCCGACGTCCTGACGCAGCGCCTGCGAGGCGGCCTTGCGGTCGGCCTCGATCTGGGCGTGGCCGGCAGCGATGATCTCCTCGCGCTGCCGCTGGCCCTCTGCGCGCAGTTCTTCCTTGAGCGCAGTGCCCTGCTCCAGCGCGTCCTGGCGCAGGCGAGCGGCCTCGTGACGGGCCTCGGCGAGCTGGGCCTTGTACTGCTCCAGCACGCTCTGGGCCTCGGTCTGAGCCGCTTCGGCCTTCTCGATACCGCCTTCGATGGCCTCGCGACGCTCGTCCAGAACCTTGTTGATGTTCGGGAGGAGCTTCTTGGCGAGGACGCCGAAGACGATGACGAAGGCGATCAGACCGATGACCAGCTCGGGAATCGGCGGGATGAGGGGGCTCTGAGCCTCCTCGGCCGCAAGCTGAACCAGAGGGTTCACATCAGTGCCTTCCGTCTAAAAGGTTTCGCTACCGCGATCAGGAGGTCGGGTAGACGAACGGCATGACCAGACCGATGAGGGCGAGCGCCTCACAGAAGGCGAAGCCGAGGATCTGGTTGGCGCGGATCAGGCCGGCAGCCTCGGGCTGGCGGGCCAGGGCCTGGGTGCCGTTACCGAAGATGATGCCGACGCCGACGCCGGGGCCGATGGCCGCGAGGCCGTAACCGATGGAGCCGAGGTTGCCCTTGATTTCGACGCCAGCAGCGAGGGTCTGGAGAGCGGACATGCCGGTTCTTCCTTCTCTTTCATGGACCGATGGGGGTTGGCCACCGGACGACACTTGGTTTGGAGGTGGGCGGTCAGTGGTGCTCGGCGACGGCGCCCTGGAGGAAGCTGCAGGCCAGCAGCACGAAGACGTAGGCCTGGACAGCCTGGATGAAGAGCTCGAAAGCGGTCATCACGATGACCATCACGAACGAGACGCCCGCGTAGGCGATGCCGATCCCGTTCAGGAGGTACCAGCTGGCGATCGTGAAGAGCAGCAGCAGGGTGTGACCGGCGAACATGTTCGCGAACAGTCGGACCGCGTGGGTGAAGGGGCGGACGATCACGTTCGAGAAGAACTCGATCAGCATGACCAGCGGAAGGATCCCGCCGAGCGACTTGTCGTAGCCCGTGAGGTTCTTCAGGCCGCCGACGAAGCCGTGGCGCTTGAAGGTGACCGACATCCACATGACGTAGATGATCAGGGCGAGGCCGGCCGGGTACGCGATGACCGAGGTCACCGGGAACTGGGCGATCGGGATGATCGACCACAGGTTCAGGATCCAGACGAAGAAGAACGTCGCGACCATGAAGGGGACGTACTTCTCGCCCTCCTTCTTGCCCAGCGTCTCGTAGACGATGCCGCGGCGGACGAAGTCGTAGCCGGCCTCGGCGACCATCTGGAGCTTTCCGGGCACCATCTTCGGCTTGCGGAAAGCCGCCCAGAAGAAGCCGACGATGATGACGGTCCCGAGCAGGGCGAGCAGCATCGTCTTGTTGAAGTAGACGTTGCTGTTCGCGTCGCCGAAGATCGGCTCGAACAGGAACGAGTGCAGGCCAGGAGCCGGGAAGCCACAGCCGTCGAAGATGTGGCAATCGGTCTCGAAGGCGAGCACCTGCGTCGGGTCAGCACTCACCGCGGGCTCCTTCAGCGTGGCGCATAGGTACGGCAACCTCGTTGTGTCGGCGCGGCGCACAGCCGCGGTTCGGCACGGGACTGGTCTTACGGATGTGGGGGCGGCTTGCAGGCATTGAGCCTCGCGATGGGGCAGGCGTCAGCTCAGATGCCCGCGCCCGCGATGCCGCAGTTGGCACCGGACGATAGCAGGATCTCGAACGAGCACTTATTCCGCCCCTACCGTTCACGACGAGGACCCCGTGTTTTTGGGCTTCTCACCCTTGTCACGCTGGGCGGACTCGGGTTCGACGTAAAGGGTCTTGGCCTTCATGTGCGCGCGCGTCTGCGCGGCGATCCAGGCGAGGGTCGCCGCGACGATGGTGATCGCGAATGCTCGTGGGTTGAACAGCGTCGTGTTCTTGAACACGGCGACGAAGACGAAGAGCAGGAGGATCTGGGTCGTGTAGAGCGCCAGACCCATCATCTGGAACAGATTCGGAAGCGATCGCGCCGTGCGCTGCAGGATGACGAAGCCGATCCCCATGAACACGATCACGACGAGCGTCGCCACGACCGCCCCGATGGCACCCTTCCCGCCCGCGACGACACCACACACGACCGCGGCCACGAGGCCGACGGCAGCGGTGGGTACCGCGGTATGCAGAAGGGACCGGGCGTCATCAGACAGCATGGCGCATTGCTCCGCGTGATGGTGGGGGTCTACGGGACTCGTCGGGACGAGCGTAAGCCCGGTACGAGGTGTCGCCTCGGGCCAATGGACCGTCGCACTACGGTCCTTCGGCTCTGTCGCCGGGTTTAGTGAACGGTATCACAAAGTATTTGATGAGAGCTTTACCTGGCAGGTGTGCTGACTGTCACACATGAGGGCTAACCCGCCCGTGTGTGCACGACACGCCACCGGTTTGTCTGCTAATGAGGCCCGGCGTCCGAATCGTCAGCGCGCCGATTCGGCCTTCCGTCGGTCGGGGAAGCGCGAACGGGCGCCCAGGGCGGTCGCGCCGTTGACGCCGTGCACCCCGACCGCACCCGTGCCGGCCGGGGTGCCCGCGGCCCCAGGGGCCCCTGTGGCGCCCGTGACGGCGGCCGTGCGGGGCTCCGGCTCCCTGCCCGAGGTGTCCTGGGCGGCGGCCTCCGCGGCGGCCTCCGCGGCCCGCCGGGCGTACCGGTAGCGCGGCGGCACCAGGCCCTGGGCCCAGTGCGGGACGCGGGGGGTGAAGCGCGGCAGCAGGAGCAGGAGCAGGCCCACGGCGCTGAGGGCGACGATCGCGAGCACCATCCACATCGAGGCCGAGTTCACCGAGTACGCCACCGCGCCGAAGGCGATCAGCGCCGACCAGAAGTACATGATCAGGACGGCCCGGCTGTGCGAGTGGCCGATCTCCAGCAGCCGGTGGTGCAGGTGCCCGCGGTCGGCCGCGAAGGGCGACTGTCCCTTCCAGGTGCGCCGGACGATGGCCAGGACCAGGTCGGCGACCGGGATGGCGATGATGGTCAGCGGCAGCAGCAGCGGGATGAAGACCGGGAACATCGCGTGCGTGGCGTTGCGCTCGCCGCCCGCGAAGAGGGCCAGCGCGTCCGGGTCCACCTGACCGGTGATGGAGATGGCGGAGGCGGCCAGCACCAGGCCGATGAGCATCGAGCCGGAGTCGCCCATGAAGATCCGGGCGGGATGCATGTTGTGCGGCAGGAAGCCCAGGCACATGCCCATCAGGATCGCGGCGAAGAGGGTGGCCGGGGCGGCGGCCTCGATCGCGTAGCCGTACCAGATCCGGTACGAGTACATGAAGAACGCGGCGGCGGCGATGCAGACCAGGCCGGCGGCGAGCCCGTCGAGGCCGTCGACGAAGTTGACCGCGTTGATGGTGATGACGACCAGGGCGACGGTGAGCAGGGTGCCCTGCCACTGGGTGAGCGAGACGGTGCCGATGCCGGGGATCGGGATGAACAGGATCGTCAGGCCCTGCATGACCATCACGCCGGCGGCGATCATCTGGGCGCCGAGCTTGATGAGGGCGTCGATCTCGAACTTGTCGTCGAGCACGCCCACGAGCCAGATCAGCGCCGCGCCCGAGATCAGCGCGCGCGGCTCGTTGAGCGCGAAGACGCCGTTGAGGTTGTCCAGGTGGTCGGCGACCAGCAGGCCGGCGCACAGGCCGCCGAACATGGCGATGCCCCCGAGCCGCGGAGTGGGCTCGCGGTGCACGTCGCGGGCGCGGATCTCCGGCATCGCACCGGCCGCGATGGCGAACTTGCGCACCGGTCCGGTCAGCAGATAGGTCACCGCGGCCGTGACGCAGAGCGTCAGCAGGTATTCACGCACGGGCTGCCCCAGATGTATCGCCGGCCATCTCAGCCCCACACATTAGCTGCGATGTCCCCCTGGGCGAGGACGCGAGGAGGCCTCCACCCGGTTCCTGAACGCCCCTCTTGACCTGATTACACCCCGTACGGGGGAAATTCCTGGGCGAGCTCGGCCACCTCCTTACGGGTCTGGGCCGCGTCCTTGCGCAGGGCCGCGGTGAACAGGGCGGCGATCCTGGCCATCTCCTGCTCGCCCATGCCCTGGGTGGTGACGGCGGCCGTCCCCAGGCGGATGCCGCGCTGCTCGCCGTACGGCAGGGCGCAGGTGTCCAGGACCAGCCCGGCGGCGGCGAGCCGGCCGCGGGCGGTGGGGCCGTCGACGCCCAGCGGCGCCGTGTCGGCGGTGATGAGGTGGGTGTCGGTACCGCCGGTGGTGATGGCGAAACCGCGGTCGGCGAGCGCATCGGCGAGGGTGCGCGCGTTGGCGACGACGCGGTGCGCGTACGTCGCGAACGCGGGCCGGGCCGCCTCGCCGAACGCGACGGCCTTGGCGGCGATGGTGTGCATCTGGGCGCCGCCCTGGGTGAAGGGGAACACCGCGCGGTCCACGCGCTCGGCGAGCTCGGCGCCGCACAGGACCATGCCGCCGCGGGGCCCGCGCAGCACCTTGTGGGTCGTGGCGCACACGACGTCCGCGTACGGCAGCGGGCTGGGCGCCGCACCGCCGGCGACGAGACCGATGGGGTGGGCGGCGTCGGCGATGAGATAGGCGCCGACCTCGTCGGCGATCTCCCGGAAAGCGGAATACTCCAGGTGGCGCGGATAGCAGATCGAGCCGCACACGATGGCCTTCGGACGGTGGGTGTGCGCCAGCTGCTGGACCTGCTGGTAGTCGATGAGCCCGGTCTCGGCGTCCACCCCGTAGCCCACGAAATCGAACCAGCGGCCGGAGAAATTGGCGGGCGAGCCGTGGGTGAGGTGGCCGCCGTAGGGCAGCCCCATGGCCAGGACGGTGTCCCCGGGCTTGAGCAGGGCCGCGTACGCCGCGAGGACGGCGGCGGAACCGGAATGCGGCTGCACGTTGGCGTGCTCGGCTCCGAACAGCGCGCACGCCCGCTCGACGGCGGTGCGCTCGGCGAGGTCGGCGTACTCGCAGCCGCCGTGGTGGCGGGCGCCGGGGTAGCCCTCGGCGTACTTGTTGGCGAGCACGGAACCGAGGGCGGCGAGGACGGCCCGGGAGGTGAAGTTCTCGGCGGCGATCAGCTGCAGGGAGCTCGCCTGCCGCTCGGCCTCCCCCGCGAGCACGTCGGCCATCTGCGGATCCTGCCGCCTGAGCAGCTCCGCCGGCTCGCTGACAACGGTCATGGCGCGACTCCCGGTCCGGGGGTTACGGGGGTACGCCCACTGTAGGCCCGTGCCCCGCGCTCCGCCCGACGGGATGCGAGCGGCTCAGCGCGGGGCCGTGACGCCCGTCAGGGCCGTGACCACCGGGTCCAGGGCCTGGTTGAGCCCCTCCCCCACGTACCCCTCGCACCACTCGGCCCCCAGGGGGCCTCCCGGGCATCGGCGCACTGCGCCGGCCTCCGGCCGTCGGACGGGGCGGATCCGGACGGGGCCCCTGACACCCGTCAGCGCGGGGCCGTGACGCCCGTCAGGGCCGTGACCACCGGGTCCAGGGCCTGGTTGAGCCCCTCCCCCACGTACCCCTCGCACCACTCGGCCCC
>NZ_JBVJDL010000003.1:327434-909287 GCF_055582305.1 Streptomyces sp. NPDC042102 | reverse complement strand
CGTCGGACGGGGCGGATCCGGACGGGGCCCCTGACACCCGTCAGCGCGGGGCCGTGACGCCCGTCAGGGCCGTGACCACCGGGTCCAGGGCCTGGTTGATCTCGTCGCCGATCGAGCGGAAGAACGTGATCGGGGCGCCGTACGGGTCGTAGACCTCGTCGGCGTCGGCGTTCGGCGCCAGCAGCCAGCCGCGCAGGGCGGCCGCGGCGCGGACCAGGGCCCGCGCGCGTTCGGCCATGCCGTCGTCCAGGGGCGGCAGGGTGGCCGGATCTATGGCGCGCACCAGCCGCGTGAACTCCTTCAGCGTGAAGGTCCGCAGACCCGCCGAGTGGCCCATCGAGATGACCTGGGCGCGGTGGTCACGGGTGGCCGTCAGGACCAGGTCGGCCCGGATGACGTGCTCGTCCAGCAGCTCGCGGCCGGTGAAGCCGGAGGCGTCCGCGCCGAAGTCCGCCAGGACGGCCGCGGCGTTCGCCTCCATCGGAGCGCCCTCGTGGCCCCAGGTGCCCGCGCTCTCCACGATCAGGTCGCTGGTGGTCGCACCGCCCAGCCGGTGGCTCAGGGCATGCCGCGTCAGCCGCTCGGTGATCGGCGAGCGGCACACGTTGCCGGTGCTGACGTGGAGGATGCGGAAGGCGTCTCCCCCAGCTATGCCACGCCCCTGAGGGCTCACGGGGCCACCTCGAGGTCGGGTACGACCTCCCGCAGCTGTGCGGCGGACAGCGCTCCCTCACGCAGCAGGACCGGAACCTTGCCCGTGACGTCGACGATCGACGACGGCTGGATGCCGGGCGTCGGCCCGCCGTCCAGGTAGACGGAGACGGAGTCGCCGAGCATCTCGCGGGCCGCGTCGCAGTCCTCCGGGGCCGGCTGCCCCGTCAGGTTCGCCGAGGACACCGCCATCGGGCCGACCTCGGTCAGCAGCTCGATCGCCACGGGGTGCAGCGGCATGCGGACGGCCACCGTGCCGCCGGTGTCGCCGAGGTCCCACGCCAGCGACGGCTGGTGCTTGGCGACCAGCGTCAGCGCGCCCGGCCAGAACGCGTCGACGAGTTCCCAGGCCTGCTCGGAGAAGTCGGTGACCAGGCCGTGCAGGGTGTTCGGGGAGCCGATGAGGACCGGGGTGGGCATCCCGCGGCCGCGGCCCTTGGCGGCGAGGAGGTCGTGGACGGCCTCCGGGCTGAAGGCGTCCGCGCCGATCCCGTACAGCGTGTCCGTCGGCAGGACGACGAGCTCGCCGCGGCGCACGGCCGATGCCGCTTCACGCAGACCCGTCGTGCGGTCCGTCGCGTCGTTGCAGTCGTATCGCCGGGCCATCAGCGGTTCTCCTCGTGCAGCAGGGGGGTGGCGGGCAGGGGCGCGCGGGTCACGGCATGGCCTTGCGGGCGGTCGCGAAGCGCGGGCGGTTGTTGAGGTCCGGGTGGTCGGCCGCGTCGGCCCAGCCCCGCTCCTCCGCGAAGATCCAGGGCACCTGGCCGCCCTGGGTGTCGGCGTGCTCGATGACGACGATGCCGCCGGGCCGCAGCAGCCGGTGGGCGGTGCGCTCGATGCCGCGGATGGTGTCCAGGCCGTCCTCGCCGGAGAACAGCGCCATCTCGGGGTCGTGGTCGCGGGCCTCCGGAGCGACGTACTCCCACTCGGTGAGCGGGATGTACGGCGGGTTGGAGATGACCAGGTCGACCTGGCCGTCCAGCTCCGGCAGGGCGCTGAGCGCGTCGCCCTGGTGGACGGTGACGCGCGAGCCCTCGGCGTTCTTGCGCGTCCAGCGCAGGGCGTCCTCGGAGAGCTCCACCGCGTGCACGCGGCTGCGCGGCACCTCCTGGGCCATCGCCAGGGCGATCGCGCCGGATCCGGTGCACAGGTCCACGATCAGCGGCTCGACCACGTCCATGGCCCGTACGGCCTGTATGGCCCAGTCCACGACCGACTCGGTCTCGGGACGGGGCACGAAGACGCCGGGGCCGACCTGGAGCTCCAGGTAGCGGAAGAAGGCCCGCCCGGTGATGTGCTGGAGCGGCTCGCGGGCCTCGCGGCGGGCGACGGCCTCCCAGTAGCGGGCGTCGAAGTCCGCGTCCTTGACGTGGTGCAGTTCCCCCCGCTTGACGCCGTGCACGAAGGCCGCGAGCTCCTCCGCGTCGAAGCGCGGTGAGGGCACGCCGGCGGCGGCCAGCCGCTGGGTGGCCTGGGCCACCTCGGCAAGCAGCAAGTTCACGCTGGTCCTCCGGGCTGCTGTCGTACGGGGGTGGTGCGGGGGTCACGGCCGTACGGGATCGTACGGCCGTGCCGGGTCCTACTGGGCGGCCGCCAGCTTGGCGGCGGAGTCCGCGTCGACGCACGCCTGGATCACGGGGTCGAGCTCACCGTCGAGCACCTGGTCCAGGTTGTACGCCTTGAAGCCGACCCGGTGGTCCGAGATCCGGTTCTCCGGGAAGTTGTACGTACGGATCTTCTCGGACCGGTCCACGGTGCGCACCTGGCTGCGGCGGGCGTCGGCGGCCTCCTGCTCGGCGGCTTCCTGGGCGGCCGCGAGCAGTCGCGAACGAAGGATACGCATGGCCTGCTCCTTGTTCTGGAGCTGGCTCTTCTCGTTCTGGCAGGACGCGACCACACCGGTGGGCAGGTGAGTGATGCGGACGGCCGAGTCGGTGGTGTTGACGGACTGGCCGCCGGGGCCCGAGGAACGGTAGACGTCGATGCGCAGGTCGTTGGCGTTGATCTCGACCTCGACCTCCTCGGCCTCGGGGGTGACGAGCACGCCCGCGGCGGAGGTGTGGATGCGGCCCTGCGACTCGGTGGCCGGCACGCGCTGGACGCGGTGCACGCCGCCCTCGTACTTCAGCCGGGCCCAGACGCCCTGGCCGGGCTCGGTGGCGCCGTTGCCGCCCTTGGTGCGGACGGAGACCTGGACGTCCTTGTAGCCGCCGAGCTCGGACTCGGTGGAGTCGATGATCTCGGTCTTCCAGCCCACGCGCTCGGCGTAGCGCAGGTACATGCGCAGCAGGTCGCCGGCGAACAGGGCGGACTCGTCGCCGCCCGCGCCCGCCTTGATCTCCAGGAGCACGTCCTTGTCGTCGCTGGGGTCGCGGGGGACCAGCAGCAGGCGCAGCTTCTCGGTGAGCTCCTCGCGGTGCGCGGTGAGCTCCTTGACCTCGGCCGCGAAGTCGGGGTCGTCGGCGGCGAACTCCTTCGCCGTCTCGATGTCGTCGGCCGACTGCTTCCACGCCCGGAAGGTCGCGATGATCGGGGTCAGCTCCGCGTAGCGCTTGTTGAGCTTGCGCGCGTTGGCCTGGTCGGAGTGGACCGAAGGGTCGGCGAGCTTCTTCTCGAGGTCGGCGTGTTCGCCGACCAGTTCCTCGACCGCCTCGAACATCGGGGGCTCCTGGGGTGAAAAGTGGGTGCGGGCTTGCTGGCGTGGCTGCGGGACGACAAAGGCGCCGGTCCCGCCGCCCCCGGATGGACAGGGGGCGGCCGGTGACCGGCGCCAGGGTCGCGCTACTTCTTGGCCGCGGCCTTGCCGAAGCGGGCCTCGAAGCGGGCCACGCGGCCACCGGTGTCGAGGATCTTCTGCTTGCCCGTGTAGAACGGGTGGCACTCGGAGCAGACCTCGGCACGGATGGTGCCCTCGGTCAGGGTGCTACGGGTGGTGAACGACGCGCCACAGGTGCAGCTGACCTGGGTCTCGACGTACTCGGGGTGGATCTCGCGCTTCAAGGTGTCTCCTAGTTTCGGGAGGGCGCCGGGTCGCAGGACGCGGAATTGCTCCATGCGTGAACCGGGGCCGACGTACCAGTCTGCCAGGACCGGGCCGCCTTACAAAATTCCGGGACGCCCCTGTCAACCGGGCGGTGCCGGCATCTATTCCGCGATCTTCCGGGCGCCGACGGGGGGCCGTGGCCGGCTACTGCACCAGGCCGCCGGTGCTGCCCTTGTCACCTGCGGAGTTCTCGGTGGCGGCGGGCGGGATCGGCTGGTCCTTGAGGAGCGCGTCCCACACCAGGGCCCCCTCCTTGGCGAGGGGGGCGACGCGGTCGCGGTCGATCCGGTCGGGGCCCACCGGCAGCGTGATCATGTGCATGTTGGAGGAGTCGATGCCCTTGAGGCCCGCGGCGAAGCTCATCAGCGACTTCACGTCGCCGAGCTTGCTGTCGGTGGTGATCGCCTTGGTGGAGGTGTCGGCGAGGTCGAGCAGCCGCTTGGGGTCGTCGAAGACCCCGATGCTCTTGACCTGCTTGATCAGCGCCTTGATGAAGGCCTGCTGGACCTGTATTCGGCCCAGGTCGCTGCCGTCGCCGATGGTCTTGCGGGTGCGGACCAGGCCCAGGGACTGCTCGCCGTTCAGTGTGTGGCTGCCCGCCGGGAGGTCGAGGTGGCTGCCGTAGTCCTTGATCGGCTTGGTGGTGGTCACCCGGACGCCGCCGAGCTTGTCGATGATGCGCTTGAAGCCCGTGAAGTCGACCTCGATGTAGTGGTCCATGCGGATCCCCGACATCTTCTCGACGGTCTTGACCGCGCAGGCGGCACCGCCGATGGTGAACGACTCGTTGAACATCTGGCGCGTGCCGCCGGCGTTCGTCTTGCCGTTCGCCATGGTGCAGGCGGGGCGGGTGACGAGGGTGTCCCGGGGTATGGAGACGATGCTCGCCGCCTTGTGGCCCTCGTAGACGTGGACGACCATCGCGGTGTCGGAGCGGGCCGAGCCGCCGTCGTCCGTGCCGTACTCGGCGTTCGCGCCGTCGCGGGAGTCGGAGCCGAGGACCAGGATGTCCAGGGAACCGTTGTCGAGGTTCTGCGGGCGGTCCTTGCCGAGGGCGGCGTCGATGTCGACGCTCTTGAGGTTGCCGTTCAGCTTCACGTAGAAGTAGCCGAGGCCCGCTCCGCCCAGGACCACCACCCCCGCCGCCGTCCACGCGACCACGCGCAGCGCCCGGCGCCGGGGCGGTTTGCGGCGGTGGCCCGCGGCGCGGCGGCCACGGCCCGTGCTGTCCTCGCTCATGCTCTCCTCAATCCCCGTCCCTGGTTCCCAGCCGACGGCCCATGGCCCCCGTTCGTCTCTCAGACAGACGGCGCAACCCCGGCAAAGGTTCCGTTGTGGCTTTGTGACCTTCGCCGGCGGGCGCGGCGCGGCCGGCGCACACCCCCGTAACGCGGAGACCGCCCCCGCCGCGGCTGCGGTGGGGGCGGTCTCCGTACGACGAGCCGTACGGGCCTACGGTCGTACGGCGCCGAGGCGGACGGTCAGTCGTTGTTGACGGCCGACGGGGTCGTCTTGGCGATCTGCATCAGGAACTCGGCGTTCGACTTCGTCTGCTTCATCTTGTCGAGCAGCAGCTCGATGGCCTGCTGCGAGTCGAGCGCGTGCAGCACCCGGCGCAGCTTCCAGACGATGCTGAGCTCCTCGCTGTTGAGGAGGATCTCCTCCTTGCGGGTGCCCGACGGGTCGACGTCGACGGCCGGGAAGATGCGCTTGTCGGCGAGCTTCCGGTCGAGCTTGAGCTCCATGTTGC
Source organism: Streptomyces sp. NPDC042102 (assembly GCF_055582305.1). Classification (NCBI taxonomy): domain Bacteria; kingdom Bacillati; phylum Actinomycetota; class Actinomycetes; order Kitasatosporales; family Streptomycetaceae; genus Streptomyces; species Streptomyces sp. NPDC042102. The sequence continues at coordinate 903,783 of NZ_JBVJDL010000003.1, read as the reverse complement.
CGGTGCCCTTGAACTCCTCGAAGATCACCTCGTCCATGCGCGAGCCGGTCTCGACGAGCGCGGTGGCCAGGATGGTCAGCGAGCCGCCGTCCTCGATGTTGCGCGCGGCACCGAAGAAGCGCTTCGGCGGGTACAGCGCGGTCGAGTCGACACCACCGGACAGGATGCGGCCGGAGGCGGGCGCCGCGAGGTTGTACGCGCGGCCCAGACGGGTGATGGAGTCCAGCAGGACGACCACGTCGTGACCCAGCTCGACGAGGCGCTTGGCGCGCTCGATGGCCAGCTCGGCGACGGTGGTGTGGTCCTCGGCCGGGCGGTCGAAGGTCGAGGAGATGACCTCGCCCTTCACCGACCGCTGCATGTCGGTGACCTCTTCCGGACGCTCGTCGACCAGGACGACCATCAGGTGGCACTCGGGGTTGTTGGTGGTGATCGCGTTGGCGATCGCCTGCATGATCATGGTCTTGCCGGTCTTCGGCGGGGCCACGATCAGGCCTCGCTGGCCCTTGCCGATCGGCGACACGAGGTCGATGATGCGGGTGGTCAGCACGCCCGGGTCGGTCTCCAGACGGAGCCGGTCCTGCGGGTAGAGCGGGGTGAGCTTGTTGAACTCCGGGCGGCCGCGGCCCGATTCGGGCGCCATGCCGTTGACGGAGTCCAGGCGCACCAGGGCGTTGAACTTCTCGCGGCGCTCGCCGTCCTTGGGCTGGCGCACGGCACCGGTGACGTGGTCACCCTTGCGCAGGCCGCTCTTGCGGACCTGGGCGAGGGAGACGTACACGTCGTTCGGGCCGGGCAGGTAGCCGGAGGTCCGGATGAACGCGTAGTTGTCGAGGATGTCGAGGATGCCCGCGACGGGGATCAGCACGTCGTCGTCGGCGACCTGCGGCTCCGCCGGGCCGAACTCCTCGCGCCCGCGACGCCCGCGGCGGTCGCGGTAGCGGCCGCGCCGGCCGCGACGGCCGGCCTCGTCGTCGAAGTCGTCCTGCGGACCGTTGTCACGCTGCTGCTGCCCCTGGCCCTGACCGCGGCCGCCGCCCTGCTGCTGGCGGTCCTGACGGTCCTGGCGGCCCTGGCGGTCGCCGCCCTGGCCGGCCTGGCCGCCCTGGGCCTGGTCGTCGCCCTTGCGGTCGCGGCGGTCGCGCTGGCGGTCCCCGCGCTCGCCCCGCTCACCGCGGTCGCGGCGGTCGCGGCGGGTACGGCCCTCGCCGGTCTCCGCGGGGGCGGAAACGGCGGTGGCGGCCTCGGCCTTGGCCTCGGGCTGGGCCACGACGGCGGCCTCGGTCTTGGGCTCGACGACCGTGGTGGCCGCGGTGGCGGCCGACTCCGGGCTGCCGACGGGCGCGGTGGCGCGCCGGCGGCGGCGCTCGCCGGCCGGGGCCTCGTCCGCCCCGCGCTCGGCCTCGCCGGCGCGGGAGGCGCCACCGGCCGGCTGGCCGGGGATGTCGATCTGCTGCTGGGCGACGGCGGCCGGCTTCTCGGCGGCGGGCGCCTCGGCGGTCTCGCCCGTACGGGCCTTGCTGGTGGCGCGTCGCTTCGGCTTGGCCTCGGCGGTGGCGGCGGAGTCCGCGGCCTTGGGGGCGCTGCCGCCACCGGCCTGCGCCTCCTTGATGACCTCGATCAGCTGGCTCTTGCGCATCCGCGCGGTGCCCCTGATACCGAGGCCGGACGCGACCTGCTGCAGCTCGGCGAGAACCATGCCCTCGAGGCCGGTGCCGGAGCGGCGGCGCTTGGGTGCGGCGGCGCCCGCAGCGGGGGCGCTGGTGTCGACAGAGGTGTCGGCAACGCCCATCAGATCGGTGGTGTCGCTCACGAAGGGTCCTTCCCTGGAGCGGACGTCGGCCTGTCTGGCTCGGCGACCGGTTGTGCTGTCCGACCTCGGTCCTAGGTGTGGACCGTGCCGGGGCGGTGGTCCGCCGGATATGTGCAATACGGCGGAAAAATACGTGCATGGGTTCCGGCGCGAAGCCCCCAGCTCAAGAAGCGTGGGAATGTGACACGCCGATTCCGGAGCGTGCTCGAAACTGCCTGGCAGCGATCAAAGCAGTTGGGGAGGCTCCCGGAAGAAGGGTGGTCCCTGATGGGGACACTGAGCATCAAGCCCTTGCGGCTTCTGATGCGTACTTGAGGTTAACACTACCGGATCCAACAGACATTCCCCCTCTCACTCACCGGCAATCGCGCGCTTCCGCGCGGGCGGCCTGCCCGGCCGCCCGTCCCGGACGGCTCAGCCGCCCTGGGTTCCCAGCGGAAGCACGCTGGCGCCCACGGCGTCGAGTGCGAGCCGGTTGGCCGCCCATCCCTCGCCCGCGAGCTGCGCGACCTTGTCGGCCGCACCGTTGTCGACCAGCGCGAGGACCGTGGGTCCCGCGCCGGAGATGACCGCGGGCACTCCGTCCGCCCGCAGTCGGTTCACAAGCGCCACGCTCTCGGGCATCGCCGGCGAGCGGTACTCCTGGTGCAGCCGGTCCTCGGTGGCGGGCAGCAGCAGCTCCGGGCGCCTGGTCAGGGCCTCCACGAGCAGGGCCGCGCGGCCCGCGTTGACGGCCGCGTCCACGTGCGGGACCGTACGCGGCAGCAGGCCGCGCGCGGTCTCGGTGAGCACGGGCCGCGAGGGGACGAAGACCACCGGAACGATGGAATCCGCGGGCTCCATCCGGATCGCCTTGGCACTGCCGCCGTCCATCCAGGCGAGCGTGAACCCGCCGAGGAGACAGGCGGCGACGTTGTCGGGGTGTCCCTCGATCTCGGTGGCCAGCTCCAGCAGCGCGGCGTCGTCGAGCTTGGCCTCGCCGCCTATGGTCACGGCGCGGGCGGCCACGATGCCGGCGCAGATCGCGGCCGACGAGGAACCCAGGCCACGGCCGTGCGGGATCCGGTTGGCGCAGACGACCTCCAGGCCGCGCGGCTGTCCGCCCAGCAGGTCGAAGGCGGTGCGCATGGAACGTACGAGGAGGTGGCTCTCGTCGCGCGGCAGGGTGTCGGCGCCCTCGCCCGCGATGTCGATGTTCAGGCCGGAATCGGCCACCCGGACGACCACGTCGTCGTAGAGCCCCAGGGCCAGGCCCAGGGCGTCGAAGCCCGGGCCGAGGTTGGCACTGCTGGCGGGGACGCGCACCCGTACGGCGGCGGCGCGGAACGCTGGACCGGCCATCGCTCGATGACACTCCTTGTGACTGTGCGAGATCTTCGCTGCGAGATCTTTCGCTGTGAATGTACTGGAGAACGCAGGACACCCGAAGGCCCACGGGGCAGCACCGCGTCATGCTGCGCGGTGGTGGGTGTAAGTACAGCGTATCGAAGGAAGGTTCTGTCGCGACATAGGGCGCACAGGAGGCGCACGATGCGTGTCGCGGGGCCCGCACCCGCTTTTGTCGTCGTACGGGCCGAGTTGCCGGGTTCCGGAGGCGTCCGGAACCCGGCGGCGGTTACGTCGTCACACCAGGCCGAGGCGGACGGCGGCGGCCTCGGCGTCCACCGGAACGGTGACCGGCTGCGGAGCGCCGGCGATCGCCCAGTCGGGGTCCTTCAGGCCGTTGCCGGTGACGGTGCATACGATCTTCTGGCCGGGGTCGACCAGGCCGAGCTCGGCGGCCTTGAGCAGACCGGCGACGGAGGCGGCCGAGGCGGGCTCGACGAAGACGCCCTCCTGGGAGGCCAACAGGCGGTAGGCGGCCAGGATCTGACGGTCCGTCACCTCGTCGATGAAGCCGCCCGACTCGTCCCGGGCCGCGAGCGCGTAGTCCCAGGAGGCCGGGTTGCCGATCCGGATCGCGGTGGCGATGGTGTGCGGCTCCTTGACGACCTCGCCGCGCACGATGGGCGCGGAGCCGGAGGCCTGGAAACCCCAGACGCGGGGGGTGCGGGAGGCCAGGCCGTCGGCCTTGTACTCCTTGAACCCCCTCCAGTACGCGGTGATGTTGCCCGCGTTGCCGACCGGGAGCACGTGGATGTCCGGCGCGTCGCCGAGCGCGTCGACGATCTCGAACGCGGCCGTCTTCTGGCCCTCGATACGGACCGGGTTCACCGAATTGACCAGCGCCACCGGGTAGTTGTCGGAGAGCGCGCGGGCCAGGTTCAGGCAGTCGTCGAAGTTGCCGTCCACCTGGAGGATCTTGGCGCCGTGCACGAGGGCCTGGCCCATCTTGCCCAGCGCGATCTTGCCCTGCGGGACCAGCACGGCGGAGACCATGCCGGCGCGCACCGCGTAGGCGGCGGCGGAGGCGGAGGTGTTGCCGGTGGAGGCGCAGATGACCGCCTTGGCGCCCTCCTCCTTGGCCTTGGTGATCGCCATGGTCATGCCGCGGTCCTTGAAGGAACCGGTGGGGTTCGCGCCCTCGACCTTGAGGTGCACCTCGCAGCCCGTGCGCTCGGACAGGACCTGCGCCGGCACGAGCGGCGTACCGCCCTCGCGGAGCGTGACCACGGGGGTCGTGTCCGTGACCGGAAGCCGGTCCCGGTACTCCTCGATGATGCCGCGCCACTGGTGGGTGCGATTCGTGGTCATGGGTCCTTTACTCCCCTTCAACACGCATGATGCTGGCGACACCGCGGACGGTGTCGAGCTTCCGCAGGGCCTCGACGGTGCCGGAGAGGGCGGCGTCGGGGGCGCGGTGGGTGACGACGACGAGGGAGGCCTCGCCATCCTTGCCCTGCTGCCGGACGGTGTCGATGGACACCCCGTGCTCCGCGAACGTGGTCGCGACCTGGGCGAGGACACCCGGCTTGTCCGCCACATCGAGGCTGATGTGGTAGCGGGTGACGACGTCGCCCATGGGGCTGACCGGCAGCTGGGTGTACGCCGACTCGCCGGGCCCCGTTGCCTCGGCGAGCTTGTTGCGGCAGACGGCGACGAGGTCGCCGAGGACCGCGGAGGCGGTCGGCGAGCCGCCCGCGCCCGGGCCGTAGAACATGAGCCGCCCGGCGGCCTCCGCCTCGACGAAGACGGCGTTGTACGCCTCGCGGACCGATGCCAGCGGGTGGCTGAGCGGGATCATCGCGGGGTGCACGCGGGCGGTGACGGACTGGCCGTCGGCGGCCCGCTCCAGGATGGCCAGGAGCTTGATGGTGCAGCCCATGCGCTTGGCGGAGGCGAAGTCGGCGGCGCTGACCTCGGTCATGCCCTCGCGGTAGACGTCGTCGAGGCGGACCCGGGTGTGGAAGGCGATGCCGGCCAGGATCGCGGCCTTGGCGGCGGCGTCGTAGCCCTCGACGTCGGCGGTGGGGTCGGCCTCGGCGTACCCCAGGGCGGTGGCCTCGTCGAGCGCCTCCTGGTAGCCGGCGCCGGTGGAGTCCATCTTGTCGAGGATGAAGTTCGTCGTGCCGTTGACGATGCCCATCACCCGGTTGATCTTGTCGCCGGCGAGGGACTCGCGCAGCGGGCGGACCAGCGGGATGGCGCCGGCCACGGCGGCCTCGTAGTAGAGGTCCAGGCCGTGCTGCTCGGCCGCGGCGTGCAGCGCGGCGCCGTCCTGGGCGAGCAGCGCCTTGTTGGCCGAGACGACGGAGACGCCGTGTTCGAAGGCGGTGGTGATGAGGGTGCGGGCGGGCTCGATGCCGCCGATCACCTCGATGGCGACGTCGATGTCACCGCGTTTGAGCAGGGCGGTCGCGTCGGTGGTGACCAGGGCGGGGTCGATGCCCTCGCGGACCTTGGAGGGCCGCCGGACGGCGACGCCCGCCAGTTCGACGGGCGCCCCGATCCTGGCTGTGAGGTCGTCGGCGTGCGTCGTCATGATGCGCGCCACCTCTGAGCCGACCACTCCACAGCCCAGCAGCGCCACCTTCAGAGGACGCGAACGCATCATTCGACCTAAGCCTTTCGATCTTACGAATCAGCCCCGGGCCGCGGAATTGCGGTCCGGGTGTGAACCAGTCTCACTCACTGGACACCAGTTTCCACCCTCGGTCCATGGAGTGAGACAGCAATTTCATCATCCGAGGTCGAGTCGCAGGAGATCTTCCTCCGTCTCGCGCCGGACGACGACACGGGCCGCACCGTCGCGCACGGCGACGACGGGCGGGCGCAGCGCGTGGTTGTAGTTACTGGCCATGGAGCGGCAGTACGCGCCGGTGGCCGGTACGGCGATCAGGTCACCGGGAGCGATGTCCGCGGGCAGGAATGCGTCGCGTACGACAATGTCACCGCTCTCGCAGTGCTTGCCGACGACGCGGGAAAGCATCGGTTCGGCGTCGGAACGGCGCGAAACGAGCGCGACGCTGTATTCGGCGTCGTAGAGCGCGGTGCGGATGTTGTCCGACATGCCGCCGTCGACGCTGACGTACGTCCGCAGGCCCTCCAGCGGCTTGACGGTGCCGACCTCGTAGAGGGTGAAGGCGGTGGGGCCGACGATGGCGCGGCCGGGCTCGACGGAGATGCGCGGCGCCCGCAGCCCGGCGCTCTCGCACTCGCGGGCGACGATCTCGGTGAGCGCCTTGGCGATCTCGTGGGGCTCGCGGGGGTCGTCCTCGGAGGTGTAGGCGATGCCGAGGCCGCCGCCGAGGTCGATCTCGGGGAGCTCGACGCCGTGCTCGTCGCGTACGGCGGCCAGCAGCTGCACGACGCGCTTGGCGGAGACCTCGAAGCCGGCCATGTCGAAGATCTGCGAGCCGATGTGGGAGTGGATGCCGATCAGTTCGAGGCTGTCGTGGCCGAGCGCGCGGCGTACGGCCTCGGCGGCGACGCCGCCCGCGACGGCGATGCCGAACTTCTGGTCCTCGTGGGCGGTGGCGATGAACTCGTGGGTGTGGGCCTCGACGCCGACGGTGACGCGGATCTGGACGCGCTGGCGGACCCCGAGCTCGGCGGCGATGTGCGCGACGCGGACGATCTCCTCGAAGGAGTCGAGGACGATACGGCCCACGCCGGCCTCGACGGCGCGGCGGATCTCGGCGCCGGACTTGTTGTTCCCGTGGAACGCGATGCGGTCGGCGGGCATCTCGGCGGCGAGGGCCGTGGTCAGTTCCCCGCCGGAACACACGTCGAGGTTGAGTCCCTCCTCCTTCAGCCAGCGCACGACGGCCTTGGAGAGGAACGCCTTTCCGGCGTAGAAGACGTCGGCGTCCTTCCCGAAGGCGGTCGCCCAGGCCCGGCAGCGCTGCCGGAAGTCCTCTTCGTCGAGCAGATAGGCGGGGGTCCCGAATTCCTCGGCGAGCCGCGTGACCTCGATCCCGCCGACGCTGACCACGCCGTCGTCGCCGCGCCGGACGGTGCGCGCCCAGACCTTCTCGTCGAGGAGGTTGAGGTCGGCGGGCGGCGGCGAGTAGTGGCCCTCGGGGAGATCGGCGGCGTGACGGGGCCCGGCGGGGTGTGCGGAACGACTCATGACATCTCTCTAACTGGTTCAGAGGTACTCGGGTGCGCCGATACCAAGCAGGGCCAGGCCGCCGGCCAGCACCGTCCCGGCGGCTTCGGCAAGGGCCAGCCGGGCGCGGTGGGCGGCCGAGGGTTTCTCGTCGCCGAGCGGCAGCACGTGGTGCTGGAAGTCGAGGAGCGCGTCGGCGACGAGGACGAGGTGGCGGGCGAGCTGCTCGGGGGCCCGGTGGTGGGCGGCGGCCTCCAGGACGAGCGGGTACTCCCCGAGCAGCCGCAGCAGCTCGCGGGAACCCGAGGACGCGGGCACCTCCCCGCACTCGACATCGACATCGACGCCGAGCAGCGGCCCGTTCCGCAGGAGCGCACGGGCCCGGGCATGGGCGTACCGCACCCGGAAGAGATCATTGCTCTCGTCCTGGAGCAGCAGTCGCGCCGACAGGACGGGCGTCTCCCTGGCGGGCACGGTGAGCATCCCCCACCGCGCACCGTCCGCCCCGAACCGCGCGAAGACGTCCCCGTCACCCCGCGCCACGGGGGCGATGGTCAGCGGTCCGTACCCGTCCGCATCCCCCTGACCCCCCTGGGACCGCACGAGCCGCACCACGGCCTCGCGCACGACGCGCGAGCGCGGCTCGACACCCTCGTCCCACTGGAAAGGCTCCACGGGAACAGCCCCGTACCCATACCCATACCGGAGCCCTTGCTCCAGCACGTTCCGTACGAGGTCCCCGCATCCGCCGCTCACGAGCACGAAGTTGAGGAACCCGGCGCCGGTGATCTCCACGGCCCGGATCCCGGGCTCCGCGCCGAGCCGCCGGGCCAGCACCCGCGCCACGTCGGCGGGCGCGCGGTCGCCCCCCTTGGCGAGCTGGAACGCGACGGGGCTGGCGTACTCCCCCACCCCGCCGGGCCGGCTCCGCTCCACGACGACGCGCGCGGGCACCTCGGCGACCAGCTCCCCGTCCTCGACGGCGCGGCGCACGGCGCGCACGACGGTGCGGGAGAGATCGGCGGGGGTCACGGGACCAGCCTAGGGGAGAAGGTCCCCCCGAACGCGAACCGGTTTCGCCATGTGAACACCGCCCTTGCGCTCCATGAGCCGCCGGACGAGCCGGACGAGCTCGGCGGGCTCGAAGGGCTTGGCGAGGAACGCGTCGACGCCGGCCGCGATCCCGGTCTCCACCTCGTGCTGCGTACAGGCGCTGACGATGGCCACGGGCAGATGCCGGGTCCGCGGATCCGACCGCAGCCGCTCGGCGGTCCCGAACCCGTCCAGGCGCGGCATGACCACATCAAGGGTGATCACGTCGGGGTTCACGTGGTGAACGATGTCCAGGCACTCGGCACCATCGTTCGCGGTCACGACCTCGAAGCCCTCCAGCTCGAGATTGACCCTGATCAGTTGCCGGATGACCTTGTTGTCGTCGACAACAAGCACCCGGCCCGAGGCGCCTGGCACAACTCGAGAGTAGGTCCGCCGCGGCCCCCGCGTCCGGGTTTTTGCCACTTCCACCCCCTCCGGGCGACCCACTCCCTCCTTCCCCCACAAACCGGTTCCTGATCACCCCGTGGAAGCTGGTAGTGTTCAACCCGTCGCCGCACAGCGAACGACACGCCCCCGTAGCTCAGGGGATAGAGCAACGGCCTCCGGAGCCGTGTGCGCAGGTTCGAATCCTGCCGGGGGCACTTCGCAGGAAGTGCCACAAGACCCCGCCATCAGCGAGTTCGCTGAGACGGGGTCTTCGCGTTTGTGCGGCCACGAGCGGCCTGGAGCTCGCCACAACTGCCCTGCTCGGCCAGGAAAACGCGAAGGTGCAACCCCGTGGTCAGGCCGGTGGCTTCGCAATGGCCGCGTCGCTGCCGGCCCAGATGTAGATGCGCGTGACGCCGGGCCGGAACTCGTGCGCGTGGATCTTCGCGCACAGGCGGAGCGCGGCGCTTTCCGGCGTCTGCACCTCACGCGGGCAGACACTGGTGCTGCGCAGACCATCGACAAGGGTCTCGGGCTCGGGGAGGCCGAGGTGGGTGAAGCCGTCGCTGCGGTCCGCCTCCGCGGTCGTCACGGTGAAGGCGAGCAGCGCGGCGTCGTACTGCACGTTGGTGTGGAGCCCGGCACGCCGGTCGGTGGCCGTTTCCGGTACCCGCAGGCCCAACATGCCCGCCGTCCACTCGGGCGTGGCGTTCTCCTCCCAACAGCACGCCCGCCTCTCCTGTTCGGCAGGCTCCCGCAACTTGTACATGCCCCACAGGACCGCGCCGAGGGCACCGAGAACGCACAGGCCCGAGAAGACCCAGGCGCCGATGGCGAGGCGCCGCTGCCAGGGCTTCCGTCTCCCGGCACCGGCCGGAGCCGCCGGCCCGTTCATCGGTCGACATCCCCTCCGCCGTCGCGGGCATGGCGCCCCGGGTCACTGCGTTCGCCTGCGTGCCCGGGCTCGTCTGGAGCCGACAGCGCCTTGCCCTCGTCCCAGTTGTACCGGTCCCAGACGTCGACCCGGTAGTCGGGCCCGGCCACCGGCTTGCCGTCGGCGCCTGCCAAAGCCGGGGGGCCGGAGCGGAGTTAGCGCGGGACGTGGGTCAGGAACCATGACGTCGTCAGGATGGCCACCTCCGTGAGGGCGCCCGGTTCTTCGAAGAGGTGGGTGGCGCCCGGGATCACCGCCAGGTGGTTCTCGCAGCGCAGGGCCTGCTGGGCGTCGCGGTTGAGGGCGAGGACCGTCGTGTCGGCGCCGCCGACGATCAGCAGGGTCGGGGCGCGGACCGACGCGAGGTGGGGGCCCGCGAGGTCGGGGCGTCCGCCGCGGGAGACGACGGCCATGAGGTCCGCGGCGGGGGCCGCGGCGGCCTGCAGCGCCGCCGCCGCGCCCGTGCTCGCGCCGAAGTAGCCGAGGGGTGCGGAGGTGCGGGCACGCAGCCAGTCCGTGGCCCGGGTCAGGCGTTCGGCCAGGGTGTCGATGGCGAAGACGTTCGCCCGGTCCGTCTCCTCGGCCGGGGTGAGCAGGTCGAAGAGCAGGGTGCCCAGGCCCGCCTGGTTCAGGGCGGCGGCCACCGAGCGGTTGCGGGGGCTGAGGCGGCTGCTGCCGGAGCCGTGGGCGAACACCACGACCGCCGGCGGGGTCGGGGGGAGGGTGAGGGTTCCGGCCAGGTGGAGGGGGCCCGGCTCGGTCTCGATCTCGATCTCGACTTCTTCGGGGTCCGGGTCGGGGTCGGGTGGGGCTTGGGCCGCCTCGGTCAGGAGGGCGATCACCTCCTCGTCCGAGGTCTGGGAGAAGTCCTCGTAGAACTGGCCGACCGCCGAGAACGCCCGCGGGGTGTCCAGGCACACCACCTCGTCCGCCGCCGCGCCGACCCGGGCGACCGCGTCCGGCGGGGCCACGGGGGCGGCCATCACCACCCGGCTCGCGCCCTGCGCCCGTACGACGGCGCAGGCGGCCGCCGCCGTCGCGCCCGTCGCGATGCCGTCGTCGACCACGATCGCCGTGCGGCCGCGCAGCTCCCGTCGCGGCCGGCCCTCGCGGAAGCGCCGGGCCTGCCGTACGAGCTCCGCCTCCTCCTCGCGCTCGACGGCCCGCAGGTCCTCCTCCCGCAGCCGGCCGCGCCGGACGATGTCGTCGCTGATCACGCGTACGCCGCCCTCCCCGATCGCGCCGAAGGCCAGCTCACGCTGGTACGGGACCCCCAGCTTGCGCACGACGATCACGTCGAGGGGCGCGCCCAGCGCCCGCGCCACGTGGAACGCCACCGGGACCCCGCCCCGGGGCAGCCCCAGGACCACGGGGTTCTGGGACGCGTACGCCCGCAGCGCCACGGCGAGTCGCTGTCCCGCGTCGTCGCGGTCGGTGAAGAACACGGTGGCCCACCTCCCGCCCCGCCCACGTCCCCCCTTCCACCTCCGACGCAACCCCATGGGGGTGCGGCCCGCAACTCGGAGCGGACGGCGGGCGACGGCTGTGGGCGGTCCGTACGAGGCGGTGCCGGCGGCCTCGGTGTTTCGTGGGCTGGGCGCCGAGGTTGCGGGTCCCTAGGGTTGAGGCAGCCCGCGCGGCGCCGCGCCTCCTTCCGGTGCGGCCCCACGGGTCCGATCCGGATGAGCGCGACGAACACGACGAGGACGGGGCTGCGGGATGCGTGAACTGGCACGGACGGCGCGGAGCTGGATCGCCGAGGGCCGTACGGGGTTCCTGGCACGGCCGGTGACGGAGCAGGGCTTCGGGCCGCGGGACCCTTCCGGCGCGGTACTGGTGGATCCGCGCGGGGAGTGCGTCGGGGCGCTGTACCGGGGGGTGTTCGACGCCGAGCTGGCCGCCGAGGCGGCCGCGTTCCCGGCCGGGGCCACCGCGCGGGTGTGCGAGGTGTCGGTGGGCGCCGCCGAGGCCGGGCAGGCCCGGCTGACCTGCGGCGGTCAGGCCGAGGTGCTGCTGCAGCCGCTGACGTCGGTACCCGCCGAGTGGTGGGACCTGCTGGCGGACGGGGCCGGGGTGGCGCTGGTGACCCGCCTCAGCGCGGACGCCGACCAGGCGGTCAGTCACGTCGTCCGCGCCGTCGGTACCCCGGGGTCGGACGCCGAGCGGCGGGCGGCGGAGATCCTGGCGACACACCGGGTGGGGCGCGACGCGCTGTACGGCGACGCCGGGCTGGTCCTGGTCGAGGCGTACCCGTCCGCGCCGTACCTGGTGATCGGCGGTGGCGGGGAGCTGGCGCGGATCATCGCGCGGCAGGCGGAGCTGCTGGAGTGGGACGCGGTGGTGGTGGAGAGCGGGGCGGCGGCCGCGAAGCTGCTGCGGGACCGGCGCGACGCCGCCTGCCTGGTGATGCTGAGCCACGAGCCCGACTTCGACGTGCCGACCCTGCGGACCGCCCTGGCCGAGGGGGTCGCCTACGTCGGGGCGCTCGGCTCGCGCCGCACCCAGGCCCGCCGCCGCGAGGGTCTGCTGGCGGCCGGTGCGACGGAGGCCGAGCTGCGGGCGATCCACGGGCCCATCGGCCTGGACCTGGGCGCCCGGACGCCGCCGGAGACGGCCCTGGCCATCTGCGCGGAGATCCTGAGCGTCCTCGGCACCCGCGACACGGCCAAGGCGCTGCGGGACACGGACGGTCCGCTCAGCAGCTGAGGCGGATGTGGACAGCGGCTACTTAAGGAGGATGCGGGTAGTTTTGCGGTTTTTCGGGTTTTTTTCCGGTTTCGTGCATGGGGTGATCCGGTCCGGGTAGACGGCGGCCATGAACACGACCCTGAGCGATATCGCGTGGTTCGCGCTCGTCGGCATCGCCGTGGCCGGATTCCTGCTCGGCATGTTCGTCCTGGGCAGGAGGGTCCGCGACAAGGAGCCGCCGCCACCGACCGCCGAGAGCCAGCCGCACCTGCCCGCCGGCGGGGCGGTCCACGAGGTCAGCGAGGAACGCGACCCGGTCGAGATTCCCAAGGGGGGCCTGCGTCCGCACGAGATGCAGGGGTACGGCAACTTCGGTTCCACCACGTCCGCCCATCCCGAGGACGTGCGCGAGGCGCGGGATCCCGGGCACGGGTATCCCCGCAACCGCCAGCAGCAACCGTCTTCGGGCGGGACCGTACGACACGCCTGACGTCCCCGGCGGCCCGCCGCGCGGCGGGTCCGGGAGCCCACCGCTCCCCGACCTCCCCGCACGGCGGGCCGCCCCGTGCCTGCGCGCATCCGGGGCGGACGTCCGGCGTCACGCGTCCGGCGTGACGTCCGTCCGGACGCGCAGCACCTCCGGTGGCGGGTGCCGGCCGGCGGTGGCGCGCACTTCCGCCGACAGCGGCGGGTCCACCAGGTGGTACGGCACCTTGCCCCGCCCGATCGCCGTGGCCACCCCCGTGGCACCCGGCGACGGCAGGCGGGCCGCCAGGACGCGCGTCAGCGCGACCCGGGCCGGGGGCGAGAGGGGGCTGGAGACCGCCGGAGGCTCGTCCTCCGCGCCCGGCAGCACCAGCACCAGCGCCAGCGGGCGGCGCGGGGTCCCGGTGAAGCCGACGACCGCCGCGTCGCGTACGTCGGTGTGGCGCAGCTTCTGCCAGACCCGCCGGCCGGCCGGGTAGGACTGGTCCAGCCGTTTGATCACCAGCCCCTCGATGCCGCTGGTCGGCAGGGTCTCGTACCAGGTGGCCGCCAGTTCCGGGTCGGTGGTCATGGGCACCGGCTGCAGCGGCGGCCCCAGCGGCAGGAGCAGGTCGACCAGGAGCGCGCGGCGGCGTTCGTACGGGCGGGCGCGCAGGTCGAGCCCGGCGAGCTCCAGCACGTCGAAGGCGGCGTACGAGGCGGGCAGGCGCGCGGCCAGGACGGTGGCCCGGGCCGGGGTGGCCGCCGCGCGGCGCTGGACGAGGGCGAAGTCGGTACGGCCGGCGTGCCAGACCACCACCTCGCCGTCGAGCGTGGTGCCCGGCGGCAGCTGCCGGGCCGCGGCCGCGAGGTCGGGGAACGCGGCCGTGACGACGCGGCCCGACCGGGCCTGGAGGACCACGCCGGCGTCCGAGCGCACGACGACCATCCGGTGGCCGTCGAACTTGGGCTCGTACGCCAGTCCGTCCCCCACCGGCAGGGCGCGGACCGTCCGGGCGAGGGCGACGCTGATCACGGCAGCCTCCCGGCGTGTCCGGGGTCGGCCAGTGGGGCGAACAGGTCGCCGTCCCGGGCGAGCCGGGTGACGACCTCGTCGGCGAGGAAGGCCAGGTCCGCCGGGGCCCGGCAGGCCTCGACCTCCGCCCAGGCGACGGGGGCGGACACCAGGGGGCGGGCGCGGGCGCGCAGCGTGTAGGGGGCGGCGGTGGTCTTGGCGGCGGCGTTCTGGCTGTGGTCGACGAAGACCTTGCCCGGGCGCAGGGCCTTCGCCATGCGGTGCACGACCAGGTCCGGCAGCTCGCGCTCCGCCTCCTGGGCGAGCCGCTTGGCGTACGCCGACACCTCGCCGGAGGGGGTGGGTTCCAGGGGGACGGACAGGTGCAGGCCCTTGGACCCGGAGGTCTTCGCGTACGCCCGCAGCCCGTCGGCGGCCAGCCGCTCGCGCAGCCAGCGGGCGGCGGCGCAGCACTCGACGACGGTGGCGGGGGCGCCGGGGTCGAGGTCGAGGACGAGACGGTCGGCGATCGCGGGGCGGCCGGCCCGCCACTGCGGGACGTGGAACTCGACGACGAGGTTCGCCGCCCACATCAGGGCGGGCAGGTCGCCGACGACGACCTGACGGGCCCCGGGGTCCTCCGAGCGGGGCACGGGGGTGGTGCTCACCCAGGCGGGTGCGCCGGGCGGCGGATTCTTCGTGAAGAACAGCTGCCCGCCGGGGCCGTCGGGATAGCGCAGGAACGACATCGGCCGGTCGGCGATGTGCGGGAGCAGGGCGTCCGCGACGGTGGCGTAGTAGTGCAGCACCTCGCCCTTGGTGAAGCCGGTCTCCGGGTAGATGACCTTGTCCAGGTTGCTGAGCGCGATGCGACGCCCCTCCACGAGTGTGATCGGCGTCATACGATGAGACTGCCACGAATCAGGGAGATTGCCACGAATCGATCCGGGAGGACACGTGCGATCCATTTGGAACGGGGCGATCTCCTTCGGCCTGGTCAGCATCCCGATCAAGCTCGTGAACGCCACGGAGAACCACTCGATCTCCTTCCGGCAGATCCACCTGTCCGACGGCGGCCGGATCCGCTACCGGAAGGTGTGCGAGCTGGACGGCGAGGAGGTGCCGACGGCGGAGATCGGCAAGGGGTACGAGGAGGGGGACGGGGCGATCATCCCGATCACGGACGCGGACCTGGCGCAGCTGCCGCTGCCGACCGCGAAGACGATCGAGATCGTGTCGTTCGTACCGGCGGCGCAGATCGATCCGCTGCAGATGGACGCGGCGTACTACCTGGCGGCGAACGGGGTGTCCGCGGCGAAGCCGTACACGCTGCTGCGGGAGGCGCTGAAGCGGAGCGAGCGGGTGGCGATCGCGAAGTTCGCGCTGCGCGGGCGGGAACGGCTGGGCATGCTGCGGGTGGTCGGGGACGTGATCGCGATGCACGGGCTGCTGTGGCCGGACGAGATCCGCGAGCCGGAGGGGGTGGCTCCGGAGACGAAGGTGACCATCCGGGACGCCGAACTCGACCTGGCGGACGCGCTGATGGCGACGCTGGGGGAGGTGGAGGTGTCGACGCTGCACGACGACTACCGCGAGGCGGTGGAGGCGATGATCGCGGCGAAGTCGGGCGAGGCGATCGAGCCGGAGGTGCCGGAGGTGGCCGCGGGCGGGGACGCGCAGGTGATCGACCTGATGGCGGCGCTGGAGAAGAGCGTACGGGCGGCGAAGGCGTCGCGGGGCGAACCGGAGCCGTCGGCCGCCGCCGCGGAGGCGGGCTCCGAGGTGACCCCGATCCGCCGCCGCGCACCGCGCACGTCGACCCCGGCGGCGCCGAAGGCGGTGGGCGGCAAGAAGTCGACGGCGACGACCGCGAAGAAGACGGCGGCGGCATCGTCGACGAAGTCGGCGGCGAGCACGAAGAAGACGGCGTCGGCGAAGAAGGCGGCGAAGTCCACGGCCCGGTCGACGGCGAAGTCGACAGCGAAGTCCACGGCCAAATCGACGGCCAAGTCGACGGCCAAATCTACGGCGAAGCAGGCGACGCCCCGCAAACGCAGCTCGGCCTGAGCGCGCCCCTGTCCCACCGCGGCGAACGGCCCCGCTGACCGGCCCCGCCCGCGCCCGCGGCGGGGGCACCACGGCGCAGCACGCGCACGGCCGGCCGGGTGAACCTCGGCCCGCCGCGTCAGCCCGCCCGACGCGGGCGCGACACCGGCCGACGCCTGTCAGCACGGCAGGGCCGCGGGGCCACCGGGCCGACGGCCCGTCAGACCGTGGACCACGTGCGGCGGTCGCGGGCCAGGGTGTAGAGGGCTTCGACGTCCGCCGGTTTGAGGACGCCGCCCTCGCGGGCCAGGTCCGTCGCGTCGCCCGGGAGCAGGACGCGGACGTCCCGCAGGGTCGGGGCCACCTCCACGCGGGAGGCGTCGACCACCGCCAGGGCCGGGCGGACCGAGGCCGTCAGGGCGTGGGTGGCGCGTTCGGCGGCGCGGCGGGCCCAGCGGACGTCGGCACGGGGTTCGGTGCGGCCCACCGTGACCAGGAGGTCGCCGACGTGCACGCGCTGGCGGCGCCCCGGGACCGAGCGGACGCACAGGACGCCCGCGGGCCCGATCAGCAGGTGGTCGACGGGGCCCGCGCCCGGCAGCGGCACCGCGTGCAGGACGCGCCAGCCGGCGCCCTCCAGCGTGTCGAGTTCGGCGCCCATCCGCTGCTGCGCGAGGAGGTCCTGGCGTATCCGGTGGCGGGCCCGCTGGCCCGCGCCGCCGTGGTCCAGCTCGCCCAGCAGGGCCTCGCCGGGCCGGTTGGGCGCCAGGTCGTCGTCGGGGTGCAGGGCGAGCCGCCGCAGCTCGGCGGCGTTCGGCACCGGCGGCGGGCCGACCGTGTAGGAGCCGGTCAGGTACGGGCGTAACGCCGCGAGTGCCGCATCCGTGTGCCGGGCCATCAGGATGCTGACCCGGCCCGCCTCGCGGTCGTACCAGGCCACGCTGCGCCCGTCGGCCAGAGTGACGTACAGCCTCCCCCGTCCGGGCCGGCCGGTCGGAACCACCTTCATGCCCTCACCCCCGCGGTCCATGGGACCAGGCCTGCCGCCCGCGGGCAATCCCTCGGCTGTGTAACGACTCCGCCGCCACGCTGCCGGGTGTCTGTTACACAACCACGACGCCTCCGCAACCCCGGGCCCCTACGGTGGTGCCGCCCGGAGCGACCGGGCACCGACGCCCCGACCAGCCGAGGGACCTTCGTGAACACCGTCCGCCGCACTGTCGTCCGCGCCGCCGCCGTGTCCGCCTGCGCCGCGGGCGTGCTGGCACTGCCCGCCGCGGCCGCCCTCGCCGACGGGGCGCCGGCCGCCGTGGCGCGCGGTTCCGTCGAGCCCCCGCGGACGCTGGTGAAGACCCTCTCGCTCGCCGACGGCGTGTCCACGGCGCACGTGTACCGGATCGCCGAGGGCGCCTACCAGGCCGACGTCCTGTCCCGCGGCGCCAAGGTCGCCACGCTCACCAGCCGCGCCGGCGCCCCCGGCCAGGCCGGCAGCGGCACGCTGCGGATCACGCTGCGGCCCGACGGCGCCGTCTCCTCGTGGGTGGAGAACGGGGTCGCGAACCGGGACGGCGGCGGCGCCGCTGGGCAGCTGGCAGCCCAGGACGGCCACAAGACCGCCGTCCGTACCGCGGGGACCCCTGTCGCGGAGGTGCGTACCTCGGACGTCCGTACCTCGGAGGTGCGTACCTCGGAGGACCGGGACACCGCCGCCACCACCGAGGCGCTGCGCCTGAACACCCTGGCCGACGGCCCCGGCGGCGGGGTGCTGCTGCTCGCCGCGGGCGGCGGCATGGCGGCCGTCGGCGCCGCGGGCCTCGGCTTCGCCATGCTGCGGCGCGGCCGTACGGAGTCCTGAACCCCTCGTTCCGCTCCTGGCACCCCGCCCACCTGCCCGGTTCCGGGCGCCCTGCGTCGGCGGAACGTCCCTGCCCCGCTCTAAGGTGGACAGGAAGATCCGCCGCAGCCGCGCCGGACGGACACCAGGACACAGGGACGCGGGAACGCGGGGACGGAGGACGCAGGCACCGGTGAAGCCGTTCCGTACGAGCAGGACCGCCGCGCGCGCAGCCGCCCGGCCCGGGGCCGCCGCGCGCACGGCCGTCACGCGCGGGGCCGCCGCCGTCCTCCCGCTGGCCCTGCTGGCCTCCGCCTGCTCCAACACCGGCGGGCTGGACGACGCCGGTACCGTCCCGACCGCCAGTGGGCCCGTGCACCTGTGGCCGGGCCGGCAGGGCGCGACCGTGCCGCCCGCCGACCCGGGCGGTGCGCCGCCCGAGTACGTCAAGGGCATCCCGCCGGTCAAGGACGAGAACGTCCACGGCGTCGACCCGCTGGCCCTGGTCCAGGCCGAGGTCGGCAGCCAGGCGCGCGCGGACGTCGGCCCCGACGGCATGCCCCAGGAGACCGCCGAGGCGATCCGGACCTGTCACACGGGCCGCCAGAAGGCCCCGTGCCCGGTGCTGATGCCGTACTACCGGGACCTGACCGGCAACGGGAAGGACGAGCTGATCGTCGGTATCGAGCTGCCGGACCGGATGCTGTCGGTCCGTGTCTACACCGCCGACGCCGACGGCCGGCTCAACCGGATCATGGCCACGCAGGACACCCCGGTCAGCGTGGAGCTCGCCGGGCGGGACGTGATCCTGCGGGTGCCCAGCGGCAACCCGGGCTACGAACTGATCACCGCCTGGTCCTGGGACGAGAAGCAGCGCACGATGCTGCCCACGCGCGAGCAGATCGTCCGCGTCCCCCAGTCCCCGGGCCAGAACCCGTCCCCCGGCCACACCGCGTCCCCGGGTCACACCCCCTCGCCCGGCCGGAACCAGTCCCCCGGCCCGGCCCCGTCCCCCGCCCCGAGCGGCCGCCGATGAGACCCCGGCTGCCGGCCTGGACGGCATCGCTGACGTGGAAGTCGGCGTGTTTCATCGTCATCATGTGCTGCGCGCTGGCCGCCGTGCTCGGCGCCCTCGTGCACGTCGAGGTGACCCGCCAGACGGTGGCCACCGCCCGCGAGAAGGCGCTGGGCAAACTGACCGAGGCCTCCCGCGCCTACGAGGCCGGCGAGGGCCTGCCGCCCGAGACGGGCCTGGACCTGCCCGGCCTGCCGCGCGAGCTGCGCGCGCTCGCCGTCTCCGGCCACCGCGGCACGATGGTCGCCGACCTCGACGGCCGGGCCACCATGTGGGCGGCGGCCCCGGCCGACGGCCGGGCGCTGGCCACCGCCATCGACTACAGCCAGAGCGCGCGCACCATCAGCGGCCTGGACAACGCGATCATCGGCTCGTCCGTGCTGGCCATCGGCGGCACCCTGCTGCTCGGCGCGTTCGCCGTCACCCGGGTCACGCGCCGGCTGCACCAGACGGCCCTGGTGGCGCGCCGCATCAGCACGGGCGACCTGGACGCGCGCGTGGACGACCCGCGCACCAAGGACCCCTCCCGGCACCAGGACGAGGTGGCGACCGTCGCCGGCGCCCTGGACACGATGGCGGCGAGCCTGCAGGCGAAGCTGCTGAGCGAGCAGCGCTTCACTGCGGACGTGGCGCACGAGCTGCGCACCCCGCTGACCGGTCTGCAGGCGGCCTCCGAGCTCCTGCCGGAGGGCCGCCCGACGGAGCTGGTGCGCGAGCGGGTGCGCACGATGCGGCAGCTGACCGAGGACCTGCTGGAGATCTCCCGGCTCGACTCGGGAAGCGAGAAGGTGGAGGCGGACCTGCACCGGCTGGCGCCGCTGGCGGAGCGGGTGGTGCGGGCCTCGGGGACCGCCACCGAGATCGTGGTGACGCGCGATCTGTACGTCGAGACCGACCGCCGCCGCCTGGAGCGGGTGCTGGGCAACCTGGTCGCCAACGCCCACAAGCACGGCCGTCCCCCGGTGACGTTGACCGTGGACGGCCCGGTGGTGACCGTACGCGACCACGGCGACGGCTACCCCGGCTACCTCGTGGCGTACGGCCCGCAGCGCTTCCGTACGGAGTCCGGGGCGTCCGCCAAGGGCCACGGCCTGGGGCTGACGATCGCGCTGGGCCAGGCCGAGGTGATCGGGGCGCGGCTGCTGTTCCACAACGCGGCGGACGGCGGCGCGGTGGCGGTGCTGTTCCTTCCGGCACCGCCGGACCAGCCCGCCCCGGCCGACGGCGCGCGGTGACGCGCGTAGCGTGCCCAGCGCCCGGGCCCGGGCGCTGACCGCCGCGTCACCCCGTCGTCGCCGGGCCCTTCGTCCACGGCCAGCGCGGCCTCGGCTTCTGCCCCGTCGGCTGGTACGCGTACTTCCACCCCGTCTGCAGCCCCAGCCGCTTGGAGTAGCCCGCGGGGACCCGCTTGTAGAGCAGGACCGTCGGGGGGCCGCCCGCGGCGTCCGGGACCGGGATCTCGTACCACTTGGGCGGGTGGCCGGTCGGGCCGACGAGGACCGGCAGCACGCGGCCGTCCATCGGGCCGCCCTCGAAGGGGGTGTTCTCGCTTTTCACCCCACCAGTCTCACAGGCTCAGAGCAGGTGGGCCGCCTCCACGACCACCGGGGCGATCCGCCGGGCCAGGATCCCGGCCGGCCCGTCCGCGGGTTCCAGCGCCAGCGCGGCGCGCGCGACGTCCGCGGTCTGCGGGTCGGTGGCGGCGGTGACCGTCAGCAGGGCGACGAAGTGGTCGAGCAGCCAGTCGCGCAGCTCCTCGACGTCGGGCTGCTTGCCCTCGTCGATCCAGATCAGCGAGGCGGCCTCGACCGCCGTGATCCAGGTGCGGACCATCATCCGCAGCCGCGCGCCGGGTTCGGCGACCGCCAGGTGCACCAGGATCTGCTCGGCGGCGCGGCGCCGGATCCCGTCCACGATGGCGGTGGTCCGGGAGGTCTCCACCACGCTGCCGCCCTGGAGCAGCGCGCTGAATCCGGTGTCGTGCCCGTCGACGAAGGCGAGGTAGCGGTCCAGGGCGCGGGAGAGCCGCCGGGTCAGCGGTCCCTCCTGCGGTTCGGCGAAGCAGAGCGCGAGCTCGTCGGCGGCCGAGCGCAGGGCGGCCTCGTACAGCTGCTGCTTGCCGCCGGGGAAGTAGCGGTAGACCAGCGGGCGCGACACCCCGGCCGCCTCGGCGACGTCGTCGAGCGAGACGTCCTCCGGGGCCCGGTGCGCGAACAGCGACAGGGCCGCCTCCAGCAGCTGCGCGCGCCGCTCCTCGACGCTCAGCCTGCGGTACGCGCGCGCCGCCGGCGGGGCCGGCGCGGCCCTCCCGGCGGCGGCCGGGGCGTGGGCGGCTCGGGCCTGGGCTGCCGGGGCGGCCGGCGGGGTCCGGGTCATGCCCGCAGGGTAGCCCCACCGGAGGAACCTCGAGGAACCTCAGGGGAGCAGGCCGGAGCTCTTCCACAGCTTCCGTCCGACCCCGCGCAGGACACCGATGTCGTCGAGGAAGTCGGTCAGCCGCTTGGCGCCGGTCTGCATCACCTCGCGGCGGTGGCCGCTGGCGCGGACCTGGGCGAGCGCCTCGCGCCGGTCCAGGCCCACGTTGTCGTACACCGCCGGGTTGACGAAGGCGACGGAGAAGACCCGGGCGGCCTCGCCGCAGCTGATCCGGGTCAGCTCCTGTTCCCAGCGCGGGGCGGTGAGCATCTGGCGGCGCAGCTCCTCGCGTGCGTAGCGGACGTGGCGGGCCTCCTCGATGACGTGGATCCGGGTGACGCCGCGCACGAGCGGCTGGACCCGCTCGTCCGGGAAGGTCAGCCGCTGCATCCAGTCGAGGATCTCCTCGCCGAGGAGGGTGCAGGCGAAGGAGCCGGGGGTGGTGGAGATGGTCTTCAGCACCCGCGCGAGGTTGTGGTTGAGGCGGGAGACGGGGTAGGCGGGCGCGCCGCCGGTCTGGATCATGCGGGCGAACATCATCGAGTGCCGGCACTCGTCGGCGATCTCGGTGAGGGCGTAACGGACGTGATTGCTGGTCAGGGGCTTGTCGTAGATGTGCCGGACCAGCAGTTGCATGAGGATGATCTCGAACCAGATGCCGAGGGAGGCCAGCGCCGCCGCCTCGTGGCGGGCGAGCTCCATGCGCTGCTCCTCGCCCATCCGCTTCCACAGCGGGGTGTCGTAGAGCGAGACCAGCTCGGGCGGCCAGAACCACTTGCCGTCGACGGGCGGGGCCTGCCAGTCGAGTTCCTTGTCGGGGTCGAAGGAGTGCTTGGCGGAGGATTCGAGCAGCCGTTCGGCGATCTGCTCACGGTCCTTGAGCAGGCCGAGCGCGTCCCGCAGGACGGTGCGGTCGGTCACGGTCGTCATGGCGTGGGGCACCTCGTGCGCTTGACGGAAACGGGTTACCGGCGGTCACCACTTATGAGACTGCGTGTCAGCAAGGTCGTCAATCCCTTGCGCACGACTTGTTGACCCTGTGTCTACCAACGTGCTGCACTGCCAACTGTCCGGTCCCGCACGGTGCGTGCACGACAGGGAAGGCAGGCCGTCAGTGTCGACGAAGCAGCTCTACGCCCAGGACCCCGGTGACGGCGCGTGGGAGGTCCCGGCCTCCGGATCCGCCCGTTTCACCTGGGAGTACGGGGAGGGCAGGGACCGCCTCCTCGCGCTGTACCAGAAGGGCAAGGACAAGCAGTGGGACGGCGCCAAGCGCATCGACTGGGACCTGGAGGTCGATCCGTACGACCCGCTCGGGACCCCCGACGAGGTGCTGACCCTCTACGGCACCCGGCACTGGGCGAAGCTGACCGAGAAGGACAAGGGCGATCTGCGCCGGCACTACGCCGCCTGGAACTTCAGCCAGTTCCTGCACGGCGAGCAGGGCGCGATGATCTGCTCGGCACGGATCGTGGAGTCGGTCCCGGACCTGGACGCGAAGTTCTACTCCGCCACCCAGACCATGGACGAGGCCCGGCACGCCGAGATCTTCGGGCGCTTCCTGCACGAGAAGGTCGGGATGCTCTACCCGGTCAACGACAACCTCCAGGGGCTGCTCGGCGACACCCTGCGCGACTCCCGCTGGGACATGCCGTACCTGGGCATGCAGGTGCTCATCGAGGGCCTGGCGCTGGCGGCGTTCGGGATGATCCGCGACACCACCGACAAGCCGCTGCCGCAGCAGATCCTCGCGTACGTGATGCAGGACGAGGCCCGGCACGTGGCCTTCGGGCGGATGGCGCTGCGCGACTACTACAAGGAACTGACGGACGCCGAGCTGCGCGAGCGCGAGGAGTTCGTGATCGAGGGCTGCTACCTGATGCGGGACCGGCTGCGCGGCGTGGAGGTGCTGGAGAACTTCGGCATCTCCCGGCAGGAGGCGGAGCTGTACAGCGAGCAGTCGGAGTTCCTCGCGCTCTTCCGCAAGCTGCTGTTCAGCCGGATCGTGCCGTGCGTGAAGGACATCGGCCTGTGGGGCGAGCGGCTGCAGCGGGCATACCTGGACATGGGCGTCTTCGAGATGGGCGACTCGAACCTGGACCTGCTGATGACCCAGGACGAGGAGATAGCCGACCGGCTGGACCGGGCGCGCTTCGCGGCGGAGGAGGCGGAGCGGATGGCCGAGGTCGGGGCGACGATCGCCCAGGGGGCGGAGCAGGCGTAGCGGGCCACGGCTCGAAGGGAGTACGCGCGGCCGGCTCAGCGCGGCGCCAGGGCGGCCCGCAGGACCGCGCGGGCGACCGGCGCCGCCGCGCCGTTGCCGCTGATGTCGCCGCGGACGGCGGAGGCGTCCTCGACGACCACCGCGACCGCCACGGCCGGCAGCGGGGCGTCGGCCGCCCTGGCCCAGGCGATGAACCAGGCGTACGGCGTGCCCGTGTTGCCGACCCCGTGCTGCGCGGTGCCGGTCTTGCCGCCGACCACCGCGCCGGGGACGGCGGCGTTGCGCCCCGTGCCGTCCTCGACCACCTTCACCATCAGCTGCTGGAGCCGCAGCGCGGTGACCGGGTTCATGGCCCGGCCCAGCGGCGTACGGCCGGCCCGCCGGACCGGACCGCCGTCGGCCTGCGTGGTGCGCTCCACCAGGTACGGGCTCATCACCTCGCCCCCGTTGGCGACGGCGGCGGCGACCATGGCCATCTGGAGCGGCGTCGCCGTGGTGTTGAACTGCCCGATGGCCGACAGCGCCAGCTGGTCCCGGCTCATGTCGGTGTCGAAGTTGGACGTCGACACCCACGAGGGCACCCGCAGCCCGTCGCCGTTGAAGCCGAACCGCTCGGCCGCCTCGACCATCCGCCGCAGGCCGACCTGGACGCCGATCTTCGCCATCACCGTGTTGCACGACCACTGCACGGCCTCGGCCATCGAGGCGTCCTCGCAGCCGGTGGACGCGTTGGGCAGCCGGGTGCTGGTGCCGGGCAGGACGTACGGATCGGGGGTCCGCGTCGGCGCGTCCACGTCCGTGACCACGCCCGCGTCCAGCGCGGCCGCCGCGGTCACGATCTTGAAGGTGGAGCCGGGCGGGTACGTCTCGCGCAGCGCCCGGTTGAGCATGGGCCGGGCCGGATCGGCGTTCAGCCGGGCCCAGGCCCCCTTGACCGCCGCACCGGTACCGGACAGCACACCCGGGTCGTACGAGGGGCTGCTCACCAGGGCCAGGATCCGCCCCGTGGCGGGCTCGACGGCCGCGACCGCGCCCCGCTTGCCGGCCAGTCCCGCGTACGCGGCGCGCTGCACCGCCGCCCGGATGGTGGTCTCGGCCCGGCCGGCGGACGGGCGGTCGCGGGCCAGGTCGTGCCAGAACGGGAAGACCGTCAGGCCGGGGTCGGTGCCGGACAGCACCGCGTCCTCGGCGCGCTCGACGAAGCTGGTGCCGAACGTCTGCGAGGAGTAGCCGGTCACGGGGGCGTAGAGGGGGCCCTCGCGGTACGTGCGCTCGTAGCGCAGCAGCTGCCGGCTGTCCCGGGACCCGGTGACCGGGCGGCCGTCGACCAGGATGTCGCCGCGCCGCTCGGCGTACCGGGCGATGGTGCCGCGCTTGTTGGCCGGGTTCGCGTCGAGGGCGGCGGCCTCCCAGACCTGCAGGCGGGCGACGTTGACCAGCAGCGCGGCGAGCAGGAGGGCGCAGAAGTACGCGCACCAGCGGATGTAGCGGATCACGGCGGGCCCTCCGGTTCCGGTGGCGGCTGCGGACCTGTCTCCCGGGGCAGCGGCCGCCGGGCGCTGTCGCTGACCCGGACCAGCAGCGCCACGATGATCCAGTTGGTGACGACGGACGAACCGCCTTGTGCGAGGAACGGCATGGCCATGCCGGTGAGCGGGATCAGCCCGGTGACCCCGCCCGCGATGACGAACACCTGGAGCGCCACGATGGAGGCGAGCCCGGTGGCGAGCAGCCGCCCGAAGGGGTCGCGCAGCGCCAGGCCCGCCCGGAAGCCGCGGTCGACCAGCAGCCCGTAGAGCAGCAGGATGGCGCTGAGGCCGGCGAGGCCCAGTTCCTCGCCCGCGGTGGCCAGGATGAAGTCGGACTTGGCGGCGAAGCCGATGAGGAAGGACTGGCCCTCGCCGAGCCCGGTGCCGAGCAGCCCGCCGGCCCCGAAGGCGAAGAGCGACTGGGCGAGCTGGCCGGGACCGTGGCCCTCCTCGATGGAAGCGAAGGGATTCCGCCAGTCCTCGACCCGGCCGTGGACGTGCGGCTCGAACGTGCCGACGGCGTAGGCGCCGAGGCCGGAGAGCAGCAGCCCGATCGCGATCCAGCCGATCCGCCCGGTGGCGGTGAACAGCATGATCACGAAGAGCCCGAAGAAGAGCAGCGAGGTCCCCAGGTCCCGCTCCAGGACCAGCACGCCGACGCTGAGCAGCCAGATCGCCAGGATCGGCCCGAGCACCCGGCCGGGCAGCAGCCGCAGCTTCCACCAGATCCGGCGGCCGGTGAGGGCCAGGGCGGTGCGGTTGGCGGCCAGGTAGGAGGCGAAGTAGACGGCGAGCAGGATCTTGGCGAACTCGCCGGGCTGGAAGGAGAGTCCGCCGATGCGGACCCAGATGCGGGCGCCGTTGACGGCCGGGAAGAAGACCGGGACGAGCATCAGCACCAGGGCGGTGGCCACCGACAGGTACGCGTACCGCTGGAGCACCCGGTGGTCCCGCAGCAGGCTCACGACCAGGACGAACAGGGCGACCCCGAGCCCCGACCAGAGCAGCTGGCCGCCGGCGCCGGGCTGCCCGGGGGTGGTGAGGTCGAGCCGCTGGATCAGCACCAGCCCGAGCCCGTTGAGCAGGACGGCGATGGGGAGGACGAGCGGGTCGGCGTACGGGGCGAAGAGCCGTACGGCGAGGTGCGCGAGGAGGGCGGCGGCCGCGAGTCCGGCGGCGTAGCGGGAGGACTGCGCGGGGACGTGGCCGACGGTGGCGAGGCCGACGGAGAGGTGGCCGAGGACGGCGATCAGGACGGCGCCGGCGAGGAGCGTCAGTTCGACGCCGCGCTGCCGGGTGCGGGGCGCGTCGCCCGGCTGCGGCGCGGGATCCGCCGCCTTTGCCGTCAATGCGGTCATATCGGAAACGTAGCAAGCGTCCGTAGTGTTTGCCCCGTTATGTCTTACTCTGCCGAAGAGTCGTCAGAATCGATCGGGAACGGGGGTGTCGGGGACGTGGGACCGGTGGAGTTCATCGTGCTCGCCTTTCCGGAGGAGCAGCTGCGGGTGCCGGCGGTCGCGGCCGTGATGGGACTGCGCAAGACCGGCAACGTGCGGCTGATCGACGGGCTGGTGGCCACCAAGACGGCGGCGGGCGAGGTACTGGCTGCGGAGTTCGACGAGTTCGTGGAGCTCCAGGGGCTGCTCACGCACCGGGAGGCGGCCCCCCTGATCGGCCCGGAGGACGTCAAGGAGGCCTCCGACCTGCTGGAGCGCGGCTCCTGCGCGCTGCTGCTGGTGGTCGAGCACGTCTGGGCCGAGGACGCGGCGATCGCCGTGCGCGCGGCGGGCGGCCGGATCGCGGGGTCGGTGCGCATCCCGGCCGAACGGCTGGGGGCCTCCTGATGTTCATCCGCCCGGTCGGTGCGGTCGTCCAGCCGGCCCGGCGGCCGGCCGGCCGTCCGCTGCTGCGCGGCCTGCTGGCGCGGGGTGCGTACGTGTGGGACGCGGCGCAGGTGGCGGAGCCGGAGCCGCCCGAGGGGCCGGGTGGATCCGCGCCCCCCTGGGGGCCGGGGGAACCCGAGTCCCCGTACGAGGAGGTGTGGTCGGCCGGCCCCTGGGCGTCGGCCGCCCCCGCCGGACCGCAGGAGGCGCCGGAGCCGGCGCCGACGGCCGGCACCGGCACGGACGTCGGCGACGACTTCACGGCCCGCCTGACCCGGCTGGCCGCCCTGGCCCGCGAAGGCCTGCTGACCCCCGAGGAGTTCGCGGCGGCCAAGACCCGCCTGCTCCGGGGCTGATCCCGGCGCCCGCACCCCGTACGCCCGCCGGAATCACCCGGGCCCCGTACGCCGGGCGGGTGAGTGGGGTGGCGGGGCCGGGTCGGATGGACTGTTTGTCGTACCGGACATGGCACGATCCGGGCTCGGAGGTGATGACATGTCACGTCGAGCACTGCGCGCCGTCTGTGTCGCCGCCGCCCTGGCCGCGACCCTCCCCGTGCCCGCGGCGACCGCCGAGCCCGGGGCGGGCGTCCAGGACGTCGGCCGGCTGCTGGTCCAGTTGCAGGGCCTCTACCAGCGGGCCGAGGAGGCCGCCGAGGCCTACAAGGCCACCGAGATCGCCCTCACCGCCCGCACGGGCGAGGAACGGCGGCTCACCTCGGAGCTGGGCGCGGCCCGTACCGCGCTCGACCGGGAGCGGGCCGCGGCCGGCCGGCTGGCCCGCGAGCAGTACCAGGCGTCCCGCGGGCTCTCCCCCTACGCGCGGATCCTGCTGTCCGGCGACCCGCAGGCCGCGCTGGACGAGCGCCGGTTCGCCGTCCGCGAGGCCGCGCACCGGGCCGCCGTGATCGGCCGGCTGACGCGCGGCGAGCAGCGGGCCGACGCGCTCGCGGCCCGGTCCCGCCGGGAACTGGGCACCCAGCAGACCCTGGCGGCGCGGAAGAAGCAGTACCGCGACGAGGCGCGCGCCCAGCTGGGCCAGGTCGAGCGGCTGCTCGCCTCGCTCACCACCGAGCAGCTGACCGCGCTCTCGGCGAAGGAGCGGAGCGTCACCATGGGCGCGCAGCGGGCGCTGGAGGCCTCCGGGCGGCTGGGGACGGCCCGGCGCGCCCCGACCGCCGCCGGCGGCGCCGCCCTCCGCTTCGCCGTCGCGCAGCTGGGCAAGCCATACGTGTGGGGCGCCGAGGGACCGGCCGCCTTCGACTGCTCGGGGCTGACCTCACAGGCCTGGGCGGCCGCCGGCCGGGCCATCCCGCGCACCAGCCAGGAGCAGTGGGCGCAGCTGCCCAGGGTGCCGCTGGACGAGCTGCGCCCCGGGGACCTGGTCGTCTACTTCCCCAAGGCCACCCATGTGGCGATCTACGCCGGTGACGGGAAGGTCATCCAGGCGCCCCGCCCGGGGGCCGCGGTCAAGGTGTCCCCCATCGCGGCGAACCCGCTGCTGGGGGCGGTGCGCCCCGACCCGGACGGGCTGCCGCTCGCCCGCTACACCCCTGCGGTGCTGCCCGAGTCCGCCTCGGCCGGCTCCGACGACGGCTACGCGGCCGAGGAGGCCCCCGACACCTCGGCGAGGTAGTCCGCCGCGTCCTGCGGGTCGTAGAACCAGTCGTCGAAGTCGGCCGGGTTGTCGAAGCCGCCCGCGAATCGGTCCGCCACCGGCTGCAGCTGCCCGGCCGCGCCGATCAGGTCCAGCACGTGCTCCGGCGGCGGGCCCAGCATGGCGTTGGTCCACTGGGTGACGGGCTTGGCCGTCTGGAACCAGAACCGGTCGAAGGTGGCCTTCATCCACGTCTCGTCGAACGGCTTGTCGCCGTGCATGAGGATCGAGGAGAGGTACGACGCGGCGCACTTGGCCGCGGCGTTCGCGCCCTGCCCGGTGATCGGGTCGTTGGCGACGACCACGTCCCCGACCCCCAGCACCACCCCGCCGCCGGGCAGCCGCCCGACCGGCTTCCGCACGACGGGCGCGTAGCGGCCGGCCAGCGTGGCGCCGGCGTCGGTCAGTTCGGTGTCCGCGGCCCGCGCGTACTCCCAGGGCGTGAACTTCTCCATCAGCTCCAGCGTCACCGCCAGGTGCTCGGCCGGGTCCTTGATCCCCGCGAACACGTCCAGCGGACCGCCGGGGATCCCCTCCCAGAAGAGGATGTCGGCGCGGCCGGAGACGGTGAGCGCCGGCATGACGAACAGTTCGCCGATGCCGGGCACCAGGTTGCAGCGGACCGCCTCGGTGCCGGGGTGCTCCGGGCGCGGGCCGAGCCCGTGCACGTAGGAGACCGCGAGCGCGCGCTGCGGGGCGTCGTACGGGGAACGGGCCGCGTCCCGCTCGAACAGGGAGACCAGCTCGCCCTTGCCGGCGGCGACGAGGGTGAGGTCGTACGTACGGGAGAAGTAGTCCAGGTCGGAGACGGTCGCGCCGTGGACGACCACCTGTCCGCCGCGCTGCGCGAACGTGTCGAGCCAGCCGGCCATCTTCACGCGCTGGTCGACGGACTGCGCGTACCCCTTGAGCCGGCCGAGCCAGTCGACGGCACGGGAGCAGTCGGGGGCGGCGACGGAGACGCCGATGCCCTCGATCCGCGGGGCGTGGGCCGCCCAGAAGTCGATCTCCAGGTCCCGCTCGTGCTGGAGCGCCGCGTCGAACATGACCTGCGTCGACATCACCCGGCCGGCGCGGATCTCGTCCGGCGTCCGGTTCGACATGAGGGTGACGTCGTAGCCCTTGGCCTGCAGTCCGAGGGCGAGCTGGAGACCGGACTGGCCGGCCCCCACGACAAGTATC
This sequence comes from Streptomyces sp. NPDC042102, assembly GCF_055582305.1. Classification (NCBI taxonomy): domain Bacteria; kingdom Bacillati; phylum Actinomycetota; class Actinomycetes; order Kitasatosporales; family Streptomycetaceae; genus Streptomyces; species Streptomyces sp. NPDC042102. The sequence goes on along the minus strand of NZ_JBVJDL010000003.1, from coordinate 874,051 downwards.
GTGCGCATGGCGGAACTCAGATCTCTATTCGGGGGTGTGGTCCAGGGCGTGGCCGACGAGGGTCAGCAGGGATTCGACGACCGTCGCCCGGCTGCGCGCGTCCATGATCACGACGGGTACGGAGTCCGGGACGGTCAGCGCCTCGCGCACGTCCTCCGGCTCGTACGAGCGGGAGCCCTCGAAGTGGTTGACGGCGACGGCGTACGGCAGGCCGCAGCTCTCGAAGTAGTCGAGGGCGGGGAAGCAGTCGGTCAGCCGGCGGGTGTCGGCCAGCACGATGCCGCCGACGGCGCCGCGCACCAGGTCGTCCCACATGAACCAGTAGCGTTCCTGGCCGGGGGTGCCGTACACGTACAGGACGAGGTCGTCGTCGAGGGTGACGCGGCCGAAGTCCATCGCGACGGTGGTGGTGTTCTTGTCCGGGGTCGCGGAGAGGTCGTCGGTGGGCACGCTCGCCGCGGTCATCAGGGCCTCGGTGCGCAGCGGGGTGATCTCGGAGACGGAGCCCACGAAGGTGGTCTTGCCGACGCCGAAGCCGCCCGCGACCAGCACCTTGACGGCGACGGGGGCGCGGGAGCGGTCGTACTGCCAGGGCTGGACGGCCTCGTCGTGCACGTCGGCCAGCAGCTGCGGATCAAAGACGGCGGAGCCCACTGAGCACCCTTTCGAGCAGCGCGCGGTCGGGGCGGCCGGTGCCGTGGCCGGTGCCGGTGCCGGCGCCGTAGACGCGCAGCCTGCCCTGGTCGGCGAGGTCGCAGACCAGGACGCGGACCACGCCGAGCGGCAGCTTCAGCAGCGCGGCGATCTCGGCGACCGTGCGCATGCGGCGGCAGACCTCGACGATGGCCCGCATCTCGGGCACACGGTCGGACTTCTTCTCCTCGGTGTCCAGGGTGGCGACGAAGGTCTCGACGAGCAGGACGCGGGGCAGGCGGGTACGGCCACCGGTGAGCGAGTACGGGCGGACGCGCGCGGGGCGGCGGTCCGCCCCGCGTATCGGCAGGCGTGCGGGAGCCGGTGTCCTCACTTGGCGTTCTCCATGGACTGACGCAGCTCACTGCGGACTTCGGGGGTCAGGACGTGGCCGGCACGGCCCACGAAGAGCGACATGTGGTAGGCGACGACGCTCATGTCGCAGTCGGGCGTGGCGTGCACGCCGAGCAGCGAGCCGTCGCTGATGACCATGACGAACACGGAGCCGTGCTCCATCGCCACCATGGTCTGCTTGACGGCCCCGCCGTCCATGAGCTGGGCGGCGCCGGTGGTGAGGCTGCCGAGCCCGGACACGATGGTGGCAAGGTCCGCGCTGGCGCCGCGGGGCCCGCGGGGCGGCTGCGCGCTCTGCTCGTCGTCACCGGCGCCCGTGACGGGGTCGGGGTCGGAGGACAGCAGCAGCAGGCCGTCCGAGGAGACGACCGCGACGGAGACGATCCCTGGCACCTCCTCGACGAGGTCGGTCAGCAGCCACTGCAGGTTGCGGGCCTGGGTGCTCAGTCCGTACGTACTGGGCGCGGTCATGTGCGTGCCTCCTGTGCCGTGTCCCCCTGGTCGGTCTGCCCCTGCCCCTCGCCGGGCGGCCGGCCGCGTTCCCCGGCCAGCTCGGCCTCGACGACGCGCCGCCCGTCGCGGGTCCCCCGGGCGAAGCCGCCGAGGCGGCGCCGCAGGTCCTCGGCGTCCACCTTGCGCGGCTCGGGGCGTACGGGCTTCTCGCGCCCGGCGGCGACGGCGCGGGGCGTCCTCTTGGGCAGTCCCTTGGCGGTGACGGTACCGGCGCGCGGGGCGTCGTCCTCGGCGGGCTCGGGGTGGCTCCCCTGCCGGGGCACCCAGCCCTCGGACTCGTCGCCGGCCTGGGCGTGCGCGGCCGGCTCCGGCTCGGGTACGGCGCGGCGGTCGGCGGCGAGCAGCGAGAGCCCCTCGTCCACGACGATCCCGGCCCCGGCCGCACGGCCCGCGGTGAACACCTCGTCGGCGGGCGGCAGCTGGCCGTCCGCGCCGCGCGTCCCGTCCGTCCTGTCTGTCTCGTTCGCCTCGTCCGCCTCGGGTCCGAGGGCGCGCGCGTGCGTCTCGGACTCCGCCGTGAACACCTGGTCGGCAGGCGGCAGCGGCCCGTCCGGCTCCGGCGCGAAGGCGGGTACGGCGGCTTCGGGCGCGAGCCGGGCCTCGGGGCCGGACGCGGCGTCGGCGGCCGGCTCGGGCTCGGCGTCGGCTCCGGCGGCGGGCTCGACGTCGTCTCCTGCGTCGACTTCGGCTTCGGCGTCGACTTCGGCTTCGGCGGCGGCTTCGGGCGTGCCCGTCGCGGCCGCCGGCGTCGCCGGGGTCGTCCCGGCCGTCGGGACCATCCGGGCCAGGAGCTCGGTCTCCGGGGTGCCGGCCAGTTCGGCGAGGTCGGCCTCGATGGCGGCGGTGGCTTCGGGGTCCGCCGTGGCCGACGGTTCGGCGGCGGGGTCCGTCCGCGGGCGCAGCCTCGGCTGGAGGGTGTTCTCGTTCGCCTCGGCCACCACGCCCGGCAGCCGGTACGCCGTGCCGCCCGGCGTCGCCAGGGTGTGCACCGGGGAGACCGGCGGGCCGTCCGGAAGGAGCCCGGCCGGGACGACCACCAGCGCCTCGGTGCCACCGTGCCGCGCCGCCCGGAGCTCCGCGGTGACGCCGTGGCGCGCGGCCAGCCGGCCCGCGACGTACAGGCCGAGGCCCAGCCCGTGCTCCGACTCGGGCTCCGCGTCGTACGCGTCGGGCGAGGACAGCCGGGCGTTGAGCGACTCCAGCCGGTCCTCGGTGACGCCGATGCCCTCGTCCACGACGGACAGCACGACATCACCGGTGTCCAGCAGCCGTCCGGTGACCTTGACCTTCGCCTCGGGCGGCGAGAAGGTCGTGGCGTTCTCCAGCAGTTCGGCGAGCACGTGCGAGAGGTCGTCCGCGGCGTGCCCGGCCACCTGCGTGTACGACGGCAGCGCCCGCAGGTCGACCCGCTCGTACCGCTCGATCTCGCTGACCGCCGCCCGGACGACGTCGACCAGCGGCACCGGGTCCGCGTGCCCGTGACCGTGCTCCTGGCCCGCCAGGACCAGCAGGTTCTCGTTGTGGCGGCGCATCACCGTGGCCAGGTGGTCCAGCCGGAACAGCGTCGCGAGCCGGTCGGGGTCCTGCTCCTTGGACTCCAGCTCCTCGATGACCGTCAGCTGGCGCTCGACCAGGCCGAGGGTGCGCAGCGAGAGCGACACCGAGGTCGTGGACATGATGCGGCGGTGCTCCTCCAGCCCCGTCCGCAGCTGCTCCAGCTCCGCCTCCAGCGCCGTACGGCCCTGGCTCAGCGCCTCGTTGCGGCCGATCAGGCGGCGCCGGTCGGCGTCCATCCCGGCGATCTTCGTGTGCAGGGCGACGGTCTGCTCGCGCACGGCGTTCAGCGAGCGGACCACGTCCGCGAACTCGTCGTTGCGGCCGGTGAAGCGCACGGGCTCGACCGAGCCCTCGGCCGTGGCCAGCCGGGCGGCGCCGCGCCGCAGCACCGACAGCGGCCGGGTCAGCGACCGCGCGACCGCCGTGGTGACGCCCACGACCACCAGGAAGAGCAGGCCCAGGCCGGCGACCAGCATCTCCAGGGCGCTCACGTCGTCGTCGCGCAGCTGGGCCAGCGCCTCGGCGCGCTCGGTGGCGAGCGTGGACTCCACCGAACGCATCCGGTCGATGCGCGCGGTCAGGGCGCTCCCGACGGCCCCCGCGTCGGCCTTGCGGTCTGCGGTGGAGAGCGTCGGCCGCTCGGTGAGGCGGCCCAGCCAGTCGTCGGCGGACTTCACCTCGGGGCCGGTCACGGTCGCGGCCAGCGTCTGGCGTACGTCGGGCCGGGCGGTCCGCGTGAAGTCGTCGAGGGCGGCCTGCTCCCGTACCCGCGTGCGCTGGGCGGCGGTGGTCAGCTCGTCCGCGGCGGCCGTGCCGGAGGGCTGCTCGGCACGGGGGACGGCCAGCGCGGCGAGCAGCAGTCCACGGGTGGCGGAGGCCTGGTCGACGGCCTGGCCCAGCGGGCCGAGCGGCCGTCCGGTGGCCAGGGCGGCGTCGGCCCGCGGCGGGGTCCGGTCGGCCAGGCGGGCGCCGGGGGCGAGCAGGTCGGCGATGACGGCGGAGTAGGCCTGGTGCGCGGCCAGGGGCGTGCCCTTGCCGTCGACGGCTTCCGCCCGTACGGCCGGGATGCGGCCGAGGGCCTGCCCGAGCTCCTCGTCGGCGTCGGCCCGTACCTCGGCGAGCTGCCGGTCGGCGCGCGCGGCGCGCTCCTGGACGGCGGCCTTGCCGGCGGCGGGGCGGCCCTTGGCGGCGTACTCGGTGACGGCGTCGCGCTCGTCGGCGAGGAGGTGGCCGAGGGTGAGGGCGTGGCGGGACCGCTCGGCGCTGGTCACCAGCGCCTGGGCGTCGTTCAGATCGGCCGTGGCCGAGACGACGGCCGGGGCGCCCGCGCCCAGTACGGCGAGGCCGGCGACGGCGACGCCGATGACCAGCCTGCGGCGCACCCGTACGGTGCGTCCTTCGGCATGCGCGGTGCCGTTCTTCCGAGACCGCTTCTTCTGCACCGGTGCTCGCCATCCTGTACGTGTGGTCGTGCCGTGAATCGTCTACTCGTGTGGCCGAGGTAACGGCCGGTCAACAAGTAAACGCTCCCTGCCCGCTCGTACCGCTTCAGACCTTCGCAGTGTGTTTGGGAGAGAGCCGCCCATCGCCCGCCCGGCCACTCGAACGAGTGAACATCACGGATGAGTTGGCGAACAACTCGGCCGGACCCCCGTCAGGGCTCCGGCGCGGGCCGACGGTTGAAAGATCCCGGGGCCCTTGGCAGTATGCCCGCGCACATCCGCGCGGACCCGTTCCCTCCGTTCCGGCGCATTGGTACGTACCTGCAGGCGCCCGCGTCCGCCCCGCCGCGGCGGAGCCCCGTCACGCCCGTCGGCACCCGGACATCCCAGGGCAGACTGTCCGTATGCGCATCGATCTCGCCTCCGCGCCCGGCAATGCGGAACACCCCAATCAGGACTGGCTGTCGGCCTCGATACCCGCGTCCGGGACCGGTGGTGTGCTGGTCGCGCTGGACGGGGTGACGCCACCGCGCGGGGACGACGGCTGCGTGCACGGCGTGCCGTGGTTCACGGCCCGGCTGGGCGGCCGATTGACCGAACTGTCCGGATCGCGGCGGGACATGCCCCTGACGGCGGTCCTGGCCGAGGCGATCCGCGCGACGGCCGACACCCACCGGGACGGGTGTGACCTTTCTCACGTCCGCACACCCCAGGCGACGGTGGTCATGGTCCGCTGGGACGACGTGTCCGTCGAACACCTCGTCCTGTCCGACTCGGTGCTGCTGCTCGAGTCGCCGGAGGGCGAGGTGACCGCGGTCCTCGACGACCGGCTCGACCGGGTCCCGCGCGAGGTGCTGCGCTCGGTGGCCGCCACGGACGCGCTGCGCAACGCGGAGGGCGGCTTCTTCACCGCCGCGGCCGACCCGGCGGTCGCCGCCCGCGCCGTGACCGGCCGGATCCCGCGCACGCGGGTGCGGGCGCTGGCCGCGCTGACGGACGGTGCGAGCCGGTGGACGGACACGTTCGGGGAGGGCGACTGGGCTCAACTGCTGGGCGTGCTGCGCAAGGAGGGCGCGCAGGGCCTGATCGACCGGGTCCGCACGATCGAGTCGGACCCCCTGCGCCCGCCGGGGCCGGGCCGCTCCAAGCGCCACGACGACGCCTCGGCGGCGTACGCGGAGCTGTAGATCCTGCCCGACGCGGGGCTACTCCGAGCCCTGGTTCAGCTGGTTGAGCAGGCGGGCCAGTTCCGCGACCTCGCCGCGGTCCCAGTCGGCCAGCTTGCGCATGTACCGCTCCCGGCGCGCGTCGCGGACCGCGAGGAAGCGGTCGCGGCCCTCGGGGGTGAGGCCGACCAGGAAGGCGCGGCCGTCCGCCGGGTCCTGGTCGCGGGCGATCAGACCGAGGTCCTCCAGGGCGCGCAGCTGGCGGCTCATCGTGGCCTTGCCGACGCCGAAGTAGGCGGCCAGTTCGGTGGCGCGCTGGCGGCCGGCCGCCTCCAGGCGGACCAGCAGGCCGTACGCCGCGGGCTCCAGCCCGGGGTGGAGCTCACGGGCCATCTCGCCCGAGGACGCCCGGGCGCGCCGGAGGAAGACGGACAGCTCCCGCTCCAGCGCGAGGAACTCCTGGTCTTCGCTCCCGTGCACGTCCTGCTCCTGTCCGTGGTGGTGCGGGCCCGGCCGGCCCGGCTCGGCCCCAGTTTCGCAGGACCCGGCCCGGGCCCCGCCGCCGCGGGTCCCGGGCCGTGTCGTGCGCACACGCCGTGCCGGTCGCATGTCGGATCGCCCGCCGTAGCCGTACGCGCCGGACCGCCCGGGCCGCGGCGGTTGCCCGCCGGGTCAGGCCGCTGCGGTGACCGCCACGCCGGCCTCGGTCAGCGCCAGCTCCAGCACCTGGCGCACGTCCGTCACCGGGTGCACCTCCAGCCGCTCCAGCACCTGGGCCGGTACGTCGTCCAGGTCGGCCTCGTTCCGCTTCGGGATGATCACGGTGGTCAGCCCGGCCCGGTGCGCGGCCAGCAGCTTCTGCTTGACCCCGCCGATCGGCAGCACCCGCCCGGTCAGCGAGACCTCGCCGGTCATGGCCACGTCGGTGCGGACCTGCCGCCCGGACAGCAGCGAGGCCAGCGCCGTGGTCATGGTGATGCCCGCGCTCGGGCCGTCCTTGGGCACCGCGCCCGCCGGGAAGTGGATGTGCACGCCCCGGTCCTTCAGGTCGGCGACCGGCAGTTCCAGCTCGGCGCCGTGCGAGCGCAGGAAGCTGAGCGCGATCTGCGCCGACTCCTTCATCACGTCGCCCAGCTGGCCGGTCAGCGTCAGTCCGGCCGCGCCCGTCTCCGGGTCCGCCAGCGAGGCCTCCACGAACAGCACGTCGCCGCCCGCGCCGGTGACCGCGAGGCCGGTGGCCACGCCCGGCACCGCCGTGCGCCGCTCGGCCGGGTCCTGCGCGGACTCCGGCACGTGGTGCGGCCGCCCGATCAGGCCGCGCAGGTCGCCCTCGCCGATGGCGAAGGGCAGCTCGCGCCCGCCCAGTTCGTGCTGGGAGGCCACCTTGCGCAGGAGCCGCGCGATGGTCCGCTCCAGGGTGCGCACGCCCGCCTCCCGGGTGTACTCCCCGGCCAGCTTGCGCAGCGCGTCCTCCTCCAGGCTCACCTCGTCGGCGCCCAGGCCCGCGCGCTCCAGCTGGCGCGGCAGCAGGTGGTCACGGGCGATGACGACCTTCTCGTCCTCCGTGTACCCGTCCAGCCGGACCAGCTCCATCCGGTCGGCCAGTGCCTCGGGGATGGCCTCCAGGACGTTGGCCGTGGCCAGGAACACCACGTCGCTGAGGTCGAGCTCGACCTCCAGGTAGTGGTCGCGGAAGGTGTGGTTCTGCGCCGGGTCCAGGACCTCCAGCAGGGCGGCCGCCGGGTCGCCCCGGTAGTCCGAGCCGACCTTGTCGATCTCGTCCAGCAGGACGACCGGGTTCATCGAGCCGGCCTCCTTGATGGCCCGCACGATCCGGCCGGGCAGGGCGCCGACGTACGTCCGCCGGTGGCCGCGGATCTCGGCCTCGTCGCGTACGCCGCCCAGCGCGACCCGGACGAACGTGCGCCCCATGGCGTGCGCCACGGACTCGCCGAGCGAGGTCTTGCCGACACCGGGCGGGCCCACCAGGGCGAGCACGGCACCGCCGCGCCGTCCGCCGACGACGCCCAGGCCGCGGTCGGCGCGCCGCTTGCGCACCGCCAGGTACTCGGTGATGCGGTCCTTGACGTCCTCCAGCCCGGCGTGCTCGGCGTCGAGCACCGCCCGCGCGCCCTGGATGTCGTAGGCGTCCTCGGTGCGCTCGTTCCAGGGCAGTTCGAGGACGGTGTCCAGCCAGGTGCGGATCCAGGAGCCCTCGGGGGACTGGTCGCTGGCGCGCTCCAGCTTCTCGACCTCCTTCAGGGCCGCCTCGCGGACCTTCTCGGGGAGGTCGGCTGCCTCGACGCGGGCCCGGTAGTCGTCGGACTCCTCGCCCTCCGCGTCGCCGTTCAGCTCGCGCAGTTCCTTGCGTACGGCGTCCAGCTGACGGCGGAGCAGGAACTCGCGCTGCTGCTTGTCCACGCCCTCCTGCACGTCCTTGGCGATGGACTCGGCGACGTCCTGCTCGGCGAGGTGCTCGCCCAGCCACTTCACGGCGAGCCGCAGGCGGGCGACGGGGTCGGCGGTCTCCAGCAGTTCGACCTTCTGGGCCACGGTGAGGAACGGGGAGTAGCCGGAGTTGTCGGCGAGGGCGGAGACGCCCTCGATGCCCTGGACCCGGTCCACGACCTGCCAGGCGCCGCGCTTCTTGAGCCAGCTGGTGGCGAGCGCCTTGTACTCCTTGACGAGCTCGGTGACCGCGCCGGGCAGCGGGTCGGGCACGTGCTCCTCGACGGTCTCGCCCTCGACCCAGAGCGCGGCGCCGGGGCCGGTGGTGCCGGCGCCGATGCGGACCCGGCCGCGCCCGCGGATGAGGGCGCCCGGGTCGCCGTCGGAGAGCCGCCCCACCTGTTCGACGGTGCCGAGCACGCCCGTCGCGGCGTACGTGCCGTCGACGCGCGGCACGAGCAGCACCCGCGGCTTGCCGGTCTTGGCCGCCGCCTGGGCGGCCTCCACGGCCGCCCGTACCTCGGCGTCGGACAGGTCCAGCGGAACCACCATTCCGGGCAGCACGACCTCGTCGTCAAGCGGCAGCACGGGCAGAGTGAGCGTTACGGACGTCGAAGCCATGATCTTCCCTCCGGCAGTGAAGTTGAGCTATGCCGACTCAATGCAGGTGCGCCTCCCAATGTTCCCCAACCCCCGTTCGCCCCCGGCGAACACGCCTCCGGCGTAGCCTGGCCGTGCAGGGACCGCCCTGCCCGAGGACAGGAGGCCCGGGGTGACCGGAACGACGGTGGCGCAGGTCAGGGCCGAGCTGGCCGCGCTGGAGGACCCGAAGACGCGCGCGGTGAACGAGCGCCACGGCGACGACCACGGGGTGAACCTCACCAAGCTGCGCGCGCTCGCCAAGCGGCTGAAGACGCAACAGGACCTGGCGCGCGAGCTGTGGGCGACGGACGACAGCGCAGCACGGCTGGTGGCGCTGCTGATCTGCCGCCCGAAGGAGTTCGGGCGCGAGGAGCTGGACGGCATGCTGCGCGGGGCCCGCACGCCCAAGGTGCACGACTGGCTCGTCAACTACGTGGTGAAGAAGAGCCCGCACGCCGAGGAGCTGCGCCTGGCCTGGACCGCCGACCCGGACCCGGTGGTCGCGAGCGCCGGCTGGGCGCTGACCACCGAGCGGGTGGCGAAGCGGCCCGCGGGGCTGGACCTCGCGGGACTGCTGGACGTGATCGAGGCGGACATGAAGGACGCCCCGGACCGTCTGCAGTGGGCGATGAACCACTGCCTGGCCCAGATCGGCATCGAGCACCCGGAGCTGCGCGCCCGCGCGATCGGCATCGGCGAGCGCCTGGAGGTGCTCAAGGACTACCCGACTCCCCCGAACTGCACCTCCCCGTACGCGCCCGCCTGGATCGCCGAGATGGTGCGCCGTCAGTCGAGCTGACGGACGGACATCAGCAGGTGCCGGTGGCCGGTGTCGCCGGTGGCGGTGTCGCCGGTGCCGGTGCCGAGCAGGACGCGCTGCCCCGGGCCCTGGAGGTCGAAGCGGACGTCCGGGCCGGTGAAGGAGGTGAGGGCGTCCAGCAGGTACGCCGGGTTGAAGGCCACGGCCATGGCGTCCGCGCCGGTCAGGGTGGCCGCGAGCGCCTGTGAGGCGACGTCGTCGGCGTACCCGGCCCGGAGCAGGACACTGCCGTCGCCGCGGAAGTCGAGCCGGACGGGGCTGTGGGGCTCCGCGACGACGGCGACCCGGCGGACGGCGTCCGCGAGCGCCGCGCGCCCGGTGACGGCGACGGCGGCGCCGTCCAGCGCGAACAGCTTGTCGTACCGCGGCAGCCGGCCCTCCAGCAGCCGCAGGGTGGCGGCCCGGCCACCGGCCTCGAAGCCGATGAGGCCGCCCTCGCAGCCGATCCGGACCGGCCCGGACTTCGCCAGGGACCGGGCGATCTCGGCGAGCCGCCGGCCCGGGACCACCACTTCCACGGCGTCGGAGCCGGGGTCCCCCGGCTGCCAGGCCAGCGTGCGCACGGCGTACCGGTACCGGTCGGAGGCGGCCAGCGTCAGCTCCGCGCCGTCCAGCCGGACCTGGATCCCCGTGAGCACCGGCAGCGCCTCGTCCCGTCCGGCGGCGACGGCCACCTGCGCGACGGCCTCCGCGAACGCGGCCGCGTCCACTTCGCCGCGGACCGCCGGGAGGGCCGGCCGCGGCGGGTACTCCTCCCGCGGCAGCGTGGAGAGCCCGAACCGGGTGCCCGCGGCGCCCTCCACCGTGAAGCGCGCCCCGTCCAGCACGCACGTCACCTCCCCCTCGGGCAGCACCTTGCAGATGTCGAGCAGCCGCCGCCCCAGCACGAGCACGCTGCCCTCCACCGCCGTGGCGGCGGGCACCTCGACCCGCGCGGACGCCTCGTAGTCGAACCCGGACACCCGCAGCCGCCCGTCGCGGGCGTCCAGCAGCAGCCCGCCCAGCACGGGCACCGGCGTCCGCGCGGGCACCGCCCGCGCCGCCCACCCCACGGCCCCTGCCAGCTCCGCCCGCCCGACCCTGAACTCCATGCGCGCCACCCCCGTCGACCCGTACCACTCGGTGGTCGCACGGTAGGCCCCGCCACTGACAACGGGCCCGCGGCGGCTAGCCGGCGGCGAGGGAGATGTCGCCCGAGGTCGTACGGAGCGTCAGGGAGGACGGGGCCGACGGGTCGGAGGGCAGGGAGACGCTGCGCTCGCCCGAGTCGCTGCGGGTGTCGACGCGGTACGGACCCCGCGGCACCCGGACGGTCACGTCGCCCGAACTGGCCGTGGCCGTCAGGGCGGACGGGGCCGCGGTGAAGTCCAGCCGGACGTCGCCCGACTCGGTGGTGACCCGCGCGGACGGGGAGGCGAGGGCGGAGCCCGTGATGGAGCCCGAGGAGGTGTCCAGGCGGACCGGGCCGGCGATGCCCTCGGCCCGGATGGAGCCCGAGTCGGAGTGCAGGTCGGCCGCGGCGACGCCGGTCACCGAGATCCGGCCGCTGTCGCTGTCCACCGTCACCTTGGCGGACGCCGGCACCGCGAGCCGGTAGTCGACGGTGCAGTCGGAGCAGTCGACCGCCAGCTTCAGGGTGCCGGCGCTGAGCCGCTCGGTGGGCCGGGGAGCGCTGCCACCCCAGTAGTGGACCGTACGGCCGATGGTGACGCCCGGTCCGGTACCCGTCGTGACCTCCACCGAGCCGGAGCGCGCGCCGGTCACCTCGACGGCGGTGACGGCCTCGGTGACCGTCGCGTCGGCCGTCATCCGCTTGCGCTCGTCGAGGAGGGAGCAGCCGGTCAGGGTCAGCGTGAGGGCGCCGGCCAGGGCCAGGGCCAGGGCGGTGGCGGGTGAGGACGCCCTGGCGGGTACGGGTGCCGTGGCGGATGCGGACGCGCGACGAGTGGTCATGCGTCCAGTGTTCCCGCGCGGCCGCCCCGCGCCGATGGGGCAGGTGCCCGGCCCCGGGGTGGGGTTAACCCCCGGTGACCACCGGCCGCGCGGACGACGGCAGGCCCCACTCGCTCCACGAGCCGTCGTACACGGCCAGCTCCCGGTAGCCGGCGAGGTCGGCGCCGAGCGCGAGCACGCACGCCGTGACGCCCGAGCCGCAGCTGAAGTACAGCGTCTCGCGGTCCCCGGCGAGCGCGGCGAAGGCGGCCCGCAGCCGGTCGGGCGGCAGCATCCGGCCGTCCTCGGTCTGCAACTCACCGAAGGGCAGGCCGGCCGACCCCGGCATGTGGCCGCCGCGCAGGCCGGGCCGGGGCTCGGGGGCGGTGCCCTCGAACCGGCCGCGGGTCCGCGCGTCCAGGACCAGGGCGGCGGGATCGGCCAGGGCCCGCGCCACGGCCGCGGCGTCCACGATCAGCCCGGGCCGGGGCCGGGCGGTGAAGTCGCCGCGCGGGCCGTCGTACGCGGCGGGCGCGTCCTCGACGGGCAGTGCGGCGGCGTCCCAGGCCGGCAGCCCGCCGTCGAGGACGGCGGCCCGGTCGAAGCCCATGGCGCGCAGCATCCACCAGGCGCGGGCGCTGGAGTAGATCCCGGCGCCGTCGTAGACGACGACGGTGGCCGTGTCGTCCACCCCGAGCGCCCGCAGCGCCTCGCCGAACTGCTGTGCGCCCGGCATGGTGTGCGGGACGGCACTGGTGTGGTCGGACAGTGCCCCGTCGAGGTCGAAGGGCCGTGCCCCGGGGATCCGCCGCCCGGCCCCCCGGTGCGCTCCGACGGAGGCGTCGAGGACGACCAGTCCGGGCCGCCCCAGCCGCTCGGCCAGCCAGTCGGTCCCCACCAGCGGCCCCGGCACCGTGTCGTCGGGCGTCGTCATCGCCCACCTCCCCCTCGTCGACCGGCCGCGTCGCCGATCCTCTGCACCATCCTCACCCGATGGCCGCTGATGATCCATAACCATCGCGGACCCCGGACCCCGGACCCGCTACGGGCAGGTTCCCGGCCGGGCGAAGAGCGCGACGCGCGCCCCCCGCACCTCGGTGACGGCGCACAGGTCGAAGTGCGTGGCCAGGGTCTGTCGTTTGACCGCCTCCCGCGGGTACGGGTCCACCGGCTGGCCCACGGGGTCCAGCAGCGCGATCACCCGGGATGCCGCCATCAGCCGGCCCCGCAGCTCCGCCGCCCCCAGCTCGGTGCCCCACAGGCTGTGCGAGGCCGTCGGGGTCCGGTCGAGCGCGAGGTCGCTCAGGCCGCCGTACACGTCCGGCGAGGACAGCAGCCACTCGCGCCGGCGCGCCGGCAGGAACAGCACCGCGTCGCCCGGCCGCGCCCGCTCCCGGACCGCGGCGGCCACCGCGTACGCGTCGTCCTTGCGGCTCTCGGGCGTCCGCAGCCACACCGACCACCAGCCCAGCGGCACCAGCAGCGCCGCCACCGCGGCCCACGCCCACGCCCGGCGCGCCCGCCCGCGCAGGTCCAGCCTGGCCGCCCGCGCCCCGGCCAGCAGGGCGGGACCGGCGAGCGCGTAGAGCACGTACCGGTCGACGTAGAGCGGGTGGACCAGGGAGACCGCCAGCAGCAGACCGGGCGGCAGCAGCGCCAGCGGCAGTGCGATCGTGACGAGCTCCCGGTCGGCGCCCCGGGCGAGCAGCAGGGAAAGGCCCGCGACCACCGCGTACGCCGCCCAGTCCGCCCACGACGGCCGCCCCAGCCAGCCCAGCTGCTGGGCCGCCTGCCCGGTGCTGACCCAGGCCAGCGGCGTCAGCAGCACCACGACGACTGCGGCGGACCACCGCCAGGCCCGCACCCGCCGGCCGGCCACGGCGTGCGCGAGCAGCGCGAGAACGGCGAACTCGTGCAGCCAGCACGCGAGGACCAGCAGCGCGGTGTACGCCACCCAGCGCCCGCGCAGCAGCAGGTAGGTGGCCCACACGACGGCGGCCGCGACCAGCGCGTACGAGCGGCCCTCCTGGGCGTACATCTGCACCGGCGGCAGCAGGGCGTACACCGCGCCCGCGCACAGCGCGGCCCGTGGCCCCGCCAGCCGGTGCCCGATCGCGGCGACCCCGGCCGCGGCGACCGCGGTGGCCAGCACGGACGGCAGCCGCAGGGCGGCGGGCCCGCCGTCCCAGAGGGCGAAGACCTCGTGCATGAGCAGGTAGTACAGGCCGTGGACGGCGTCCACCCGCCCCAGCAGCTCCGCCAGCGCGCCGACGGGCCGGTGGGCCACCTGCCAGGTGACGGACTCGTCGCGCCACATGCTGCCCCCGCGGTCCAGGCCCCACAGGCCGAGGGCGAGCGCGAGGACGAAGGGCAGGGCGAGGGCGAGGGCGAGGGCGGGTACCGGAGGCAGCGGGCGCCACAGGCGGTTCCTGCTGATGGCGGCCTCCGGGTGCTTTCCGTACGGGTGTGGGGACTCCATACTCGGGGTCCGGCTTGCTCTCTGCGGAGGTGGGGTGTGCTGAGCTCCGACACGGCCGCACGGCGCCGTCGACCGGCCACCGGGCGGCTGCTCGGTGCCGTGCTGTCCGGCGCGCTGCTGCTCGCCGGCTGCACCACGGGCGGCGCCGCGGACGACCGCCCGCCGACTCCGTCGGCGGCCACGACTCCCGCGACGGCCGTCCCGCCCCCGACCGCCGCCCCGAGCCCGACACCGACACCGACACCGCCCGCGACCGCGCCCGGGAGCCCGGCGCCGGCCCCCACCGCCACGCGGGCCGACCAGCGCCTGGTCACCGTCACCCGCAGCGGCGGCTTCGCCGGGAAGCAGAGCAGCCTCCTGGTCAAGGGGGACGGCTCATGGACCCGGCTGGACGGCCGCGCCCGTACGGTCGGCGAGGGCAGGCTGAGCGGCGCCGGGCTCGGCCGGCTGCGCACGGCCCTGCAGGACGCCGGCTTCGCCACGCTGCCCCGCACCCTGCTGGGCGACCGGCCCGTCTTCGACGGCTACACCTGGGCCTTCGTGTACGACGGCCGCGAGGTGGTGGCGGACTCCGCCGGTATCCCGGACCGGCTGCGCGCCGTCCTGGACGCGCTCCCCTCGTTCGAGACCGCTTAGGAACCACGTGCCGCGCCCCCGGTGCGGACGAGATCCCCGAGGCCGGAACAACCGGCCGCCGGCCCTCGTTGGGAAGACGAGTGACCGGCCGGTCACAGGGAGGAGCCGCCCGTGACAGTCCCCGTCCCCACCGCCGCACCCACCGCCCCACCCACACCCGTCACCCTCGACCGCCGCCAGGGCCCGCACGGCGAGGTGGTCCTGCGCCGCCGCGGCGACACGTACGAGATCATCGCCAACGGCTGTTTCCTGATGGACACCTCGGACGGCCGCTCGGAGCGGTTACTGGTCGACGTGGCCGCCGCCGAGACCGCGGCCGCGCGCCCCGCGCTCCTGATCGGCGGGCTCGGCGTCGGGTTCTCCCTCGCGCACGCCGCCGCCCGGCCGGAGCCCGGCTGGGCGCGGATCACCGTCGCCGAGCGTGAGGACGCCATCCTTGACTGGCACCGCGCCGGCCCCCTCGCCGCGCTCACGGGCAGGGCGCTGGCCGACCCCCGCGTCACCCTCCTGCATACCGATCTGGTCACTCATCTCCACGAGACCACCGACCGCTACGACGCCCTCTGTCTGGACATCGACAACGGCCCCGAGTGGACGGTCACCGAGGACAACCGGGCCCTGTACTCCCCCGCCGGACTGGCCGCCTGCCGCCGCCGGTTGAACCCCGGCGGCGTGCTCGCCGTATGGTCCGCGCAGCCGTCCGCCGCCTTCGAGGACGCCATGCGGAATGCCGGATTCAGTTCGGTACGGACGGAAGAGGTGCCCGTTGCCCGAGGTGTCCCGGACGTGATCCATCTCGGCCGGAACCCCGCATAGCCGCTGGCCGGTGCCTCCTCTACGCTGCACCCCATCACGCGGACTACCGGGGCGGGACGATGGAACAGACACACACCACGCACGTCGGCGCGGCGGCCACACCCGGCGCCCAGCGGCGGGTGCTCGTCGTCGAGGACGACCGGACGATCGCCGAGGCCATCGCCGCGCGGCTGCGCGCCGAGGGGTTCCAGGTGCAGACGGCCACCGACGGCCCGGCCGCCGTCGCGGCCGCCGAGAGCTGGCTGCCGGAGCTGCTCGTCCTCGACGTGATGCTGCCCGGGTTCGACGGGCTGGAGGTGTGCCGCCGGGTCCAGGCCCAGCGTCCGGTCCCGGTCCTCATGCTCACAGCCCGTGACGACGAGACCGACATGCTGGTCGGGCTGGGCGTCGGCGCGGACGACTACATGACCAAACCGTTCTCCATGCGCGAGCTCGCCGCCCGCGTGCACGTGCTGCTGCGCCGGGTCGAGCGGGCGACGATCGCCGCCACCGCCCCGCGCGGGTCCACGCTGCGCCTGGGCGACCTGGAGATCGACCACGCGCAGCGCCGGGTCCGGGTGCAGGCCGAGGACGTGCACCTGACGCCCACGGAGTTCGACCTGCTGGTGTGCCTGGCCGGCACCCCGCGCGCGGTGCTCTCGCGCGAGCAGCTCCTGGCCGAGGTCTGGGACTGGGCCGACGCCTCCGGCACCCGGACCGTCGACAGCCACATCAAGGCCCTGCGCCGCAAGATCGGAGCCGAGCGGATCCGCACCGTCCACGGCGTCGGGTACGCCCTGGAGACCCCGGCGCAGCCGTGAGCGGGCAGCGGCCGTCCCGTTCCGCGCAGCGGCCGTCCGGCCCCGGGCTGCGGCCGTCCGGTTCCGGGCTGCGGCCCTTCTCGCCCTTCTCGATCAAGACCAAGCTGGGCACGCTGGTCGTGGTCTCGGTCTTCATCACGACCGGGCTGCTGCTGGTCGCCCTGCGCACCGAGACCGAGCTCCGTTTCATCACGGTCTTCTCGGTGATCGCCTCGATGCTGATCACCCAGTTCGTGGCGCACAGCCTGACGGCGCCGCTGGACGACATGACCCGGGTCGCCCGCGCGATCTCGCACGGCGACTTCACCCGCCGGGTCCGGGGCGCGGGGCGCCGGGACGAGCTGGGCGACCTCGCGGCCACCATCAACCTCATGGCCGACGATCTGGAGGCCGTGGACCGGCACCGCAAGGAGCTGGTCGCCAACGTCTCCCACGAGCTGCGCACGCCGATCGCCGCGCTGCGCGCCGTACTGGAGAACGTCGTGGACGGGGTCTCGGCCGCCGATCCCGAGACGATGCGCACCGCCCTGAAGCAGACCGAGCGGCTGGGCCGGCTGGTGGAGACCCTGCTGGACCTGTCCCGGCTGGACCACGGGGTGGTGCCGCTGCGGGCGCGGCGCTTCGAGGTCTGGCCGTACCTGTCGGGCGTGCTGAAGGAGTCGGGGCTGGCGGCCGCGGGCCGGCCGGGCCTGGCCTCCGGGTCGGGCGGGCACACCCGTAACGACGTCCATCTGCACCTGGACGTCTTCCCGACCGATCTGACCGCGCACGCGGACGCGGAGCGGCTGCACCAGGTGGTGGCCAATCTGATCGACAACGCGGTCAAGCACAGCCCCCCGCACGGCCGGGTCACCGTACGGGCCCGCGGCGGCGAGGCGCCCGGCGGCCTGACGCTGGAGGTGCTCGACGAGGGCCCCGGCATCCCGCCGGACCAGTGGCACCGGGTCTTCGAGCGGTTCAACCGGGGCAGCACCGGCGGCGGCGACGGCGGCACCGGACTGGGCCTGGCGATCGCCCGCTGGGCGGTCGGGCTGCACGGCGGTGACATCCGCGTGGCCGAATCGTCACGAGGCTGCCGAATCCTTGTCACCCTTCCCGGCACCGCCCGGGCCGCTGGTTGACGTAGGGTTCGAGTCGGAAGGAGATGATCTCGGCCACACGTGCCCGGGATCCGTCAGGGGTGCGAAGCCACAGGGCCGCAACCACGATGACTCCTACCCGAACCAGGCTGGTTTCCCGCCATTCCCCCCGACGAAACCCGCCGTTCGGTGTGACCTGCGCGACGTAAGTCCCGCCCGGCCTGCATCACACCGCCCGAGAGGCGTAGCCTTTATTCCCGCTGTCCATACCTTGTGAAGCGGAAGAGGGCGGTTGCCGCCGTGTCGCCACAGTCCCCCAGTAACTCGAGCACCACGACCGAAGCAGCAGAGGGCGGGAAGAACCCTGCCTCAGGCTTCGGCGCCAATGAGTGGCTCGTCGACGAGATCTATCAGCAGTACCTCCAGGACCCGAATTCGGTCGACCGGGCCTGGTGGGACTTCTTCGCCGACTACAAGCCGGGTGGCGCAGCCGCCCCGGTGACGGCCGAGAAGTCCGCGGACGTCTCGAAGGACGGCGCCTCCGCACAGGCCGCCACCGCCGAGGCCCCGCAGGTCCCCGACGCCGCCGCCACGGGGGCGGCCGGCGCCGCGCCGACCCTTTCGCCTGTGTCAGCTCCTGCCCCTGCTCCTGCCACTCCCTCTGGTGCCCCTGCTGTGACTGTCACCTCCCAGGCCCCGGCCGCCGCACCGGCCGCTGCCGCCCCCGCTGCCCCGGCCGCCGCACCGGCCGCCGCCGCTCCCGCCGCCGCCCCCAAGGCCGCGCCCGCGACCGAGGCCCCCGCGGGCCCCGAGCTCGTGACGCTCCGCGGCCCGGCCGCCGCGGTGGCGAAGAACATGAACGCCTCCCTGGAGGTGCCGACGGCCACGTCCGTCCGCGCCGTCCCGGTGAAGCTCCTGTTCGACAACCGGATCGTCATCAACAACCACCTCAAGCGCGCCCGGGGCGGGAAGATCTCCTTCACGCACCTGATCGGCTACGCGATGGTGCAGGCGATCAAGGCCATGCCGTCGATGAACTACTCCTTCGCGGAGAAGGACGGCAAGCCGACCCTGGTCAAGCCGGAGCACGTGAACTTCGGCCTCGCGATCGACCTGGTCAAGCCCAACGGCGACCGCCAGCTCGTCGTCGCCGGCATCAAGAAGGCCGAGACCCTCAACTTCTTCGAGTTCTGGCAGGCCTACGAGGACATCGTCCGCCGCGCCCGCGTCGGCAAGCTGACGATGGACGACTTCACCGGTGTGACGGTCTCCCTCACCAACCCCGGCGGCCTGGGCACCGTGCACTCCGTGCCGCGTCTGATGCCCGGACAGTCGGTCATCATGGGCGTCGGCTCCATGGACTACCCCGCCGAGTTCCAGGGCACCTCGCAGGACACCCTGAACAAGCTGGCCGTCTCCAAGGTCATGACCCTGACGTCCACGTACGACCACCGGGTCATCCAGGGCGCGGCCTCCGGCGAGTTCCTGCGGATCGTCGCGAACCTGCTGCTCGGCGAGAACGGCTTCTACGACGACGTCTTCGAGTCGCTGCGCATCCCGTACGAGCCGGTCCGCTGGCTCCGGGACATCGACGCCAGCCACGACGACGACGTCACCAAGGCCGCCCGCGTCTTCGAGCTGATCCACTCCTACCGGGTCCGCGGCCACGTCATGGCCGACACCGACCCGCTGGAGTACAAGCAGCGCAAGCACCCCGACCTCGACATCACCGAGCACGGCCTCACCCTGTGGGACCTGGAGCGCGAGTTCGCGGTCGGCGGCTTCTCCGGCAAGTCGATGATGAAGCTGCGCGACATCCTCGGCGTGCTGCGCGACTCGTACTGCCGCACCACCGGTGTCGAGTTCATGCACATCCAGGACCCGAAGCAGCGCCGCTGGATCCAGGACCGCATCGAGCGCCCGCACACCAAGCCGGAGCGCGAGGAGCAGCTGCGGATCCTGCGCCGCCTGAACGCGGCGGAGGCCTTCGAGACCTTCCTGCAGACGAAGTACGTCGGCCAGAAGCGCTTCTCCCTGGAGGGCGGCGAGTCCGTCATCCCGCTGCTCGACGCGGTCATCGACTCCGCGGCCGAGGCGCGCCTGGAAGAGGTCGTCATCGGCATGGCCCACCGCGGCCGCCTGAACGTGCTCGCCAACATCGTCGGCAAGTCGTACGCGCAGATCTTCCGCGAGTTCGAGGGCAACCTCGACCCGAAGTCGATGCACGGCTCCGGCGACGTGAAGTACCACCTGGGCGCCGAGGGCACCTTCACCGGCCTGGACGGCGAGCAGATCAAGGTCTCGCTGGTCGCCAACCCCTCCCACCTGGAGGCGGTCGACCCGGTCCTGGAGGGTGTCGCCCGCGCCAAGCAGGACGTCATCAACAAGGGCGGCACGGACTTCACGGTCCTCCCCCTCGCGCTCCACGGTGACGCGGCCTTCGCCGGCCAGGGTGTCGTCGCCGAGACCCTGAACATGTCGCAGCTGCGCGGCTACCGCACCGGCGGCACCGTGCACGTGGTCATCAACAACCAGGTCGGCTTCACCGCCGCCCCGGAGTCCTCGCGTTCCTCGATGTACGCGACCGACGTGGCCCGCATGATCGAGGCGCCGATCTTCCACGTGAACGGCGACGACCCGGAGGCCGTGGTCCGCGTCGCGCGCCTCGCGTTCGAGTTCCGGCAGGCGTTCAACAAGGACGTCGTCATCGACCTCATCTGCTACCGCCGCCGCGGTCACAACGAGTCGGACAACCCGGCGTTCACGCAGCCGCTGATGTACGACCTGATCGACAAGAAGCGCTCGGTGCGCAAGCTGTACACCGAGTCCCTCATCGGTCGCGGCGACATCACCCTGGAAGAGGCCGAGCAGGCGCTCCAGGACTTCCAGGGCCAGCTGGAGAAGGTCTTCGCGGAGGTCCGCGAGGCGGCGGCGCAGCCCGCCGTCGGCGCCCCCGTCCCGGCCGCGCAGGCCGAGTTCCCGGTGGCCGTGAACACGGCGGTCTCCGTCGAGACCGTCAAGCGGATCGCCGAGTCCCAGGTCACCATCCCCGAGGGCGTCACCGTCCACCCGCGTCTGCTGCCGCAGCTGCAGCGCCGCGCGGCGATGATCGACGAGGGCACCATCGACTGGGGCATGGGCGAGACCCTGGCCTTCGGCTCGCTGCTGATGGAGGGCACCCCGGTCCGGCTGTCCGGCCAGGACTCCCGCCGCGGCACCTTCGGCCAGCGCCACGCGGTGCTGATCGACCGGGAGACCGGCGAGGACTACACCCCGCTGCTGTACCTGTCGGACGACCAGGCCCGCTACAACGTCTACGACTCCCTGCTGTCGGAGTACGCGGCGATGGGCTTCGAGTACGGCTACTCGCTGGCCCGTCCGGATGCGCTGGTCCTGTGGGAGGCGCAGTTCGGTGACTTCGTCAACGGCGCGCAGACCGTCGTCGACGAGTTCATCTCCTCGGCCGAGCAGAAGTGGGGCCAGACCTCCGGCGTCACCCTGCTCCTCCCGCACGGCTACGAGGGCCAGGGCCCGGACCACTCGTCCGCGCGTCCCGAGCGCTTCCTCCAGATGTGCGCGCAGGACAACATGACGGTCGCGATGCCGACCCTGCCGTCGAACTACTTCCACCTGCTGCGCTGGCAGGTCCACAACCCGCACCACAAGCCGCTCATCGTCTTCACCCCGAAGTCGATGCTGCGTCTGAAGGCGGCGTCGTCGAAGGCGGAGGAGTTCACGAGCGGTTCGTTCCGTCCGGTCATCGGTGACACCACGGTGGACCCGGCGGCCGTCCGCAAGGTCGTCTTCTGCGCCGGCAAGGTCTACTACGACCTGGAGGCCGAGCGCGAGAAGCGCGGCATCACGGACACCGCGATCGTGCGCATCGAGCGGCTGTACCCGCTGCCGGGCGCGGAGCTCCAGGCGGAGATCGCGAAGTTCCCGAACGCCGCGAAGTACATCTGGGCGCAGGAGGAGCCGGCGAACCAGGGTGCGTGGCCGTTCATCGCGCTGAACCTGATCGACCACCTCGACCTGGCGGTCGGCGCGGACGTCCCGGCGGGCGAGCGCCTGCGGCGCATCTCGCGCCCGCACGGCTCCAGCCCGGCGGTCGGCTCGGCCAAGCGCCACCAGGCCGAGCAGGCCCAGCTGCTCAACGAGGTCTTCGAGGCCTGACGCACCACCCGGAAGGCCGGCTCCCCCTCGGGGAAGCCGGCCTTCCGGCGTTCGCCACGGCTGGCCCCATCCAGCCCCGCCGGGCCCCCATTCCAGCCCCGCCGGCGATTGAGGCGCGCGCGCCGGAGGCAGCCCCGCCCCACCGGGAACCTACGGTTGCGGCTCGAAGTCCCAGTACGGCCGCACCCGCTGACGTGCCGAGATCGTGTGCACGTGCTGCGTGCCCAGGGTCCGTGCCAGCGCCTTCAGTGCCTGGTCCTCGTGCTTCGCCGCCTCCTCCAGGTGCTGGCGCGCCCGCAGGTCCGCCGCCAGCGAGATCTGCGCGCTCAGCGCCATGGGGTGGTCCGGCCCCAGCACCCGCTCGGTCGTACGCAGCGTCTCCCGGCTCAGATCCAGCGCGTCGTCCAGCCGCTCCGTGAAGTTCCGGCAGCCCGCCGCGTTCAGCGCGCACCCCAGCGTCCACGGGTGCCGCTCCCCCAGCGCGCCCCGCATCCCCACCAGCGCCTGCTCGCACAGGCTCAGCGCCGCCTCCCGCTCGCCCTGCGCCCGCAGCACCAGCCCCAGGTTGCCCACCGTCCCGATGCTGTACGGGTGGGCCAGGCCCAGCTGCGACTGGTAGGCGCGGACCACCTGTTCCGAGATCCGCCGCGCCTCCTCGATGTCGCCGTACTCGCGCAGGTACGTCGCGAAGTCCGAGGCCACCATCAGCGTCCACGGGTAGTCCGCGCCGAACACCCGCGTCGCCCGCTCCCACACCGTCCGCAGCCGGTGCCCGGCCCCGGGGATGTCCCCGGAGCGGCGCAGGCACATGCCCAGGTTGTGCTCGGCGCGCAGGGTCTGCGGATGGTTCAGGCCCAGCACCTGGGTGTTGAGCCGCAGCCCCTGCTCCTGCCGGGTCTGCGCCTCCCGGTAACGGCCCATCAGCCGCAGCCCCATCGCGCACGCGATGCCGGAGGACAGCGTCGAGATGTGGTGGGCGGCCAGCACCCGCTCGCGCCTGCGCAGCGTGTCCAGGTCCAGGTCGTACGCGTCCTGGTAGCGGCCCAGCAGCCGGTAGGTCGCCGCCAGGTTGTTCTGGGCGTTGAGCGTGGTGGGGTGGTCCTCGCCCAGCAGCTCCCGGTAGGTGGCCAGCCCCTGCTCGAACAGCAGTCTGGCCGGCTCGAACTTGGCGATGCACAGCAGGACACCGCCGTAGGCGCTGGTGGCGCGCAGGGTTTCCAGGTCCCGGTCGCCCCGTTCGGCCTGGAGCCGGTCCGCGACGGCCCGGGTGAGGGTCTCGGCGGGCCGGAACAGCCCGAGATTGCGCAGCGCCCCGCCGTAGTGGTAGCTGAGCTCGCGCACCTTGTCGTGGTCGTCGCCGAGCATGGCCCGCCAGACGTGGTCGGTCGCCTCCGCCAGCCGCAGGCAGGTGCGGTACTCCCCGGCCAGGATCAGGTAGCGCAGGCAGTTCAGCAGGAACGTCTGGATCCGCGGGTTGGAGCTGGTCAGGACGCCCGACGGTTCCAGGTGCGGGATCAGCTCGGCGAACCGCGGCCACTGCCGGGAGTCCGAGGACCGGCCCGGGTCGGCGGCGGCGAGCACCTGCCGTACGGCCCGCGCGAGCGGCGCGGACTCCTCCTCGGAGAGGTTCTCGCGGACGATGCCGTGCACCATCCGGTGCAGCTGGACGGTCTCCAGGCCGCCGCCGCCCTCCTCGACGGCGAGGTCGGAGTACTCCAGGCGGACCACGGAGAACTGCACCAGTTTGTTGAGGGCGGCGTTCCACCGGATCTGGTCGTTGATCAGCCCGGCGAGCTGTTCGGGCACGTCGTCGGCGGGGAACTCGCGCAGCAGCCGCAGCGGGACCGGGCCCGGTGCGAAGAACACGAACAGCCGCAGCAGCGCGAGCGCGTCGGGGAAGTTCTCCCGCACGTTGTTGAGGAGTATCGCGAGCGCGGTGGGGAAGGGCAGCGGGTAGTCGTCGGAGACGGTGACCGCCTCCCGCGAGTCCAGCCGGCGCTGGAGCAGCGCCAGGTAGTCGCCGACGGTCAGGGGCGAATCGGCCAGCCAGCCGGCGGTCTGGTCGAGGGCGAGGGGGTAGTCCTCCAGCGCCTCGGCGAGCTGGTCGGCCTCGTCGGCGGTCAGCCGCAGCGCGCGGCGGCGGATGAAGGTGATGGATTCGGGGCGGGCGTAGAGGGGGACCTCGACGAGGCTGGTGTGGCGGGAGGCCCATTCACGGTTGCGCGAGGTGATGATCACATCGCCCGCGCCGGCGGGGAGCAGGTCGGTGAGGTCGTCGGGGTTGTCGCAGCCGTCGAAGACCAGCAGCCACCGGTTGTACGGCGTCCCGCGCCGCAGCGCTTCGAGCACGGCCCGGATCTGCTCGCCGTAACTGCCCGCGCCGCGCGGCAGGTGCAGGGCGGCCGCGAGGTCGGCGAGCCGCTCGCGCAGGGTCGGCCGGTCCTCGGCGGGCACCCACCACACCACGTCGTACTCGGAGGCGAAGCGGTAGGCGTACTCGGTGGCGACCTGGGTCTTGCCGACGCCGGACAGGCCCAGCAGGGTCACGGTGGCGGCGCCGGGCGGGGCGTCGGTGAGGGCCGCGCGCAGCTTGCCGATGACGTCGTTGCGGCCGGTGAAGCGCGGGTTGCGGCGCGGGACGCGGCCCCAGATCTCCGGCGGGTCGTTGGGGAAGCGGGGGCCGCGGCGGCCGGTCTCGGTGCCGATCCGCTCGGTGGGCAGCTCCAGCCGGCGCAGCACCCGGTACTCCGCCTCGTACGCGTCCAGGCCCCACAGGTCGGCCTTCTCCAGGGCGGCGACGGCCGTGGGCAGCGGGGAGTCGGTCAGGCAGACGGCGGCGAACCGGTCGGGGTGCGCTTCGGTGATGTGCCGCAGGGCGGTGTTCCACTCGTCCTCGGAGTGGGTGCCGACGGAGAAGTAGCGCTCGCTGAGGACGACGAGGATCTTGCTGCCGGCCCGGGCGAGGTCGTCGAGGGCCTCGGTGAGCGAGGGGCTGCGCTGGGGGTCCCAGCGTTGCAGGGCGACCCGGTGGCCGTGCTCCTCCAGGCGGTGGGCGATCCACACGGCCCAGGGGCGGTTGAAGCCCGCGAAGCTGATGGTGAAGCGCTGGGGCGAGGGGGGTGGGGATGCGTCGCGGTCCTGCCGGCTGGTGGTCATGCGGCCGTCTCCCTGGGAATCCGGGCGGTGGACGGGGTTGAGAACTTACCGCAGCGGGGAGGGGCTCAACCCGGTGCGGACACGGCGAGTTCGGGGTGTGCCTCGTACCAGGCGCGGCGCTCCCGGGCGACGGCGCGGCGGGCGGTGAGGTACTGGTCGCCGGGCGGTGCCGGCTCGTCCATGGCCCGCTCCGCGTCCGCCATGGCCTCGATGAACTGCCGCCCCGCCCTGGTGAGTTGGGGTGTGGCGCGCAGGACGGGCAGGACGGCGGCGACCTGTGCCCGGCAGCGGGCGTGCTGGGCCCACGCGCCGCGGGCACCGTACAGGGCGGCCCGCTGCCAGTACCCGGCCAGGGCCAGGTGGGCGTACGTACCGTGCAGGAGTCCCTCCAGCGGCCGCGGGTCGGCGCGCCAGGGCGCCCAGTGGCGCGGGGTGCGGTCGGCGGTGTGCAGGGCGAGCAGGTCGCCGAGGGCGGCGAGTTTGCCGTGCTGGACCTCGTGGACGAGGGTGGCCGCCAGGGCGGGCGGGGCCTGGCCGCGGGCGAGGACGGAGCCGGGCGCGGCGGGCAGCGTGGCGCCGGTGGAGCGGGATCCGCCGGCCAGCGGCACGATGCTGCGCAGCAGCGCCGCGGCCTCCCCGGCGCGCGCGGTGTCGTAGCGCTCCAGCAGGGTGAGGGCGCCGGCCCACTGGGTGTCCCAGCGTTTGTGGCCGCGCGGGGTCAGCCGCCGGGCGGGGCGTACGGGGGCGGCGGCGGACGCCCGGTACGGGTCGAGGTCGTCGAGGGCTGCGTGCCCGCCGGGCAGGGTGTGCAGGGCGAGGACGGTGGGGTCCTCGGGGTCCCAGGAGCGCTCGGTCAGGACCTGGGGTCCGGGCCGGGCCGGGCGCAGGACGCCGAGGGTGGGCAGGGCCAGGCGCCCCTGGGCGGGCCGCAGGGTGGCCTTGAACTCCAGTCCGGCGCGCAGGGCCGCGGCCACCGCGAGCGCGCCGAGGTGGCCGAGGTCGGGTGCGGGGCCGCGGCGGGCGTGCAGCCGGCGCAGGGTCTCCTCGGCCCACACCCCGGTGGACGGGTAGTGCAGGACGTCGCGCACGGCGGCGGGGTCGCGGCGCTCGGCCTCCTCCAGCAGCGCCCAGTGTTCGGCGCTCTCGCCGCCGGGCGCGGCGTCGAGCACCCCGCGCAGCAGCACGAGCCGTTTGGACCATCGCACGTTCCGCACCAGCGCCGTCCCTTCCGGGGAGGGCTCGGTGGAGGCCAGCGCGGCGAGGAGCGGGGCGCCGACGGTGAAGCCGGGCAGGGGGTGCGCGGTCACGAGGCGGCCCTCGGGCGCTCGGTCCGGTGGTCGCCGGCGGTCCGGGGGCCGCCCGTCCGGGGGCCCGCGCCGGCCCGGTGGCCCGCGGGGCCGGCGGCGGCGTGGTGCACGGCGGCGGCGATGTGCCGGATCAGGGCCTGGAGGTCGGCGCAGTAGACGGAGGGCTGCCGGAAGCCCTCGCGGGCACGGTAGCGGTGGGGGTAGTGCCCGCCGCCGCAGATCTCGACGACCTCGCAGGCCCGGCAGGCGTCGGCCAGGGCGGCCCGGCCGAGCTGGCGGGCGGCGAGACCTGGGTGGTCCAGCAGCCGGTCGAAGGAGTGGGCGTCCACGTGCAGCCCGGTGCGGGCGGCGCCCTCGTAGGCGGACTTCAGGGAGTCGGCCTGCTCGATGCTGCCGTCGGTCTCGATCACGGCGGTGGTGGCGGGGGCCAGGCCCAGGGTCTCGGTGGCGGCGGGCAGTCCGAGCAGCAGGGCGATGATCTCCTCGAAGAGCCGGACCCGGGTGCGGCGCTCCCGGTCGTGCCACCAGCGCTCG
The DNA here is from genome assembly GCF_055582305.1 of Streptomyces sp. NPDC042102. Lineage (NCBI taxonomy): Bacteria > Bacillati > Actinomycetota > Actinomycetes > Kitasatosporales > Streptomycetaceae > Streptomyces > Streptomyces sp. NPDC042102. The sequence goes on along the minus strand of NZ_JBVJDL010000003.1, from coordinate 847,504 downwards.
AAGACGGCGGTCAGCCAGTGGGCGTAGGGCGTGGCGCCGGGGCGGGCCCCCGGCGGCGGTGTGCTCCAGTTGGCCAGCGGGAGCAGCAGGCCGATGCTCGGCGGGGCGAAGGCCAGCAGGGACTCGTACGTCTCCACGGGGTCCTGGGCGAGGTCGACGACGCTCAGGACACCCGCGTAGCTCTCCGGGTGCCGGGCCAGCAGCCGCAGGCCGCGCGCGGCGGCGGGGAAGCCGGGGCGGCCCGCGCGGTCGACGCGGCGGGCGTTGTGCGCGGGCAGTCCGCCGTCGAGGCTGACGCCGACGCGGATGCCGGCCGCAGCCAGGGCGTCCAGCCGGGAGCGGGTGAGCAGGGTGGCGTTGGTCTGCACGGTGGCGGTCACGCGGGTGCGCGGGGCGGTGCGGGCGAGGGCCGCCCGGACGGCCTCGACGGGCGCGGCGAGGGTGGCGGGCGGGGTGAGCAGCGGTTCGCCGCCGTGCAGGACGAGGTCGACGCGCGGCAGCTCGTGCGCGGCGGCGTGCTCGGCGATCCGCTCGGCGGTGCGGGCCACGGTCGCGGCGGCCATGACGGGCGGCTGCGCGCGCCAGCTCTGGTCGGCCATCTCGTACACGTAGCAGTAGGTGCAGGCGAGATTGCACCGGCTGTGCGTCTTGAGCACGAACTGCCGCAGCGGGTACGGGCGGTGGCCGGCGGCCCGTAACGCGGGGACGTCGAGCCGGGCGTACGGCCAGGGGGCGTGCGCGCGGTGCGGGTCGGCCGTGGACGCGGACTCGGACGTGGACCTGGATGCGGACCTGGGCGTGGGCGCGGACGTGGGCGTGGGCAGCACGGCATCGCGTGTGGTCGTGTGCCTCATCGCCTGTTCCTCCCGCAGCGGACGGTCCATCCCTGCCCTTCGGACGGGCGCGGCTAACGGCGGAAAGTGGTCAACCCGTGACCTGCGGGCGGGCGGGGGCGGCGCGTCAGTCGACCCCGGAGTCGAAGGCGTTGAGGATCTCGGCGGGATGCGTCACGCGCTCGACCATGCCCTCGATGACCTCGGCGAGGACGGGGTGGTCGATGCCCCGCAGCGCGGCGAGATCGAGGCCGGACAGGTCGGGCAGCGGGGCCGGGCACTGTGCGGCCCGCGCCCCCGGTCCTTTCTGGTACTTCGTCACCATCTGTTCCCCTGCCCCCTGTTGGGTCGCACGTGCGACGGTCCCCTCCCCTTTCCCGGCGCCCGCGGACGGGAAACGGCGGCGCCGGCTGTCGTGGCGGCCGTTCAGAGGCCCGCCTCCAGGGCCTCGATGCGGGCCCGGACCGCGTCGCGCCGGACCGGGTCGGGACCGGGCAGCCGGGCCCACAGGTCGAGGGCGGCCCGGTAGGCGTCGAGGGCCGCGCGGGGCCTGGCCAGGCGTTCGAGGACTTCGCCGCGCAGCTCCTGGACCCGCGCCGCGAGGCCCAGCGCGGTGTCCCGGCGGTCCTCGCGCTCGGCGGCCAGCGCGGCCCGCCACGCCCGCCGGTAGGAGTCCGCGGCCCGGTCCAGCCGGTCCGGTGCCCGGGTGGCGGCGTGGATCTCCTGCTGGACGTCGCCGTGCTCGCGCCAGGCGCGGGCCTGCTCCAGCGGGCAGCGGCTGTGCCGGACGGCCAGTTCCAGCAGGTACTCCGCCTCCCGCAGGTCCACCAGATCGCCCTCGTACGCGTACCGCAGCCGCAGTCCCACGGCCAGCCGCAGCAGCCGCCGGCCTGCGCGCGGGTCGGTCTGCGGGACGGCGGCCCGGCTGTCGCGCAGCACCCGCACCGCGGCCGAGGTGAAGCGCCGGCCGTCCGCCGCCCGGGCCCGGTCCAGCAGCACGTCGCCCCACTCGGGCAGCAGCTCCCCGTACGCCTCCGCGTCGCGCGGGATCAGCCGCCGGGCCCGCGCGTACGCCTCCGCCGACTCCTCCAGCGCCGCCGGGTTCCGGTCGCGGGCGTAGCGGGCCCGGTGCACGCGGGCCAGGCAGACCAGGCCGGCCAGCCGCAGTTCCGGTTCCCCGGCGGCCTCCTCCAGGGCGAGGGCCAGCTGGCCGGGGGCCTCGTCCAGCCGTTCGGGGAGGTGGCGCAGGGCGGCCGCCAGGTCCAGCCGGGCCCGGGCCCGCTCCAGCCGGTCGCTCTGGTCCCCGTCCCGGTCCGGATCCGTACTCGTACCCGTACCTGCCGGGGTCCGCGCCGGGGTGGTCCCCGGCCGGGCGCGCAGCAGCGCCGCCAGCCCCGTCTCCAGCCGGGCGGCGGCCCGTTCGGCCAGCGGCAGCCGCTGCTCGGGGCCGGCGGCCCGGTCGGTGAGGGCCAGCAGCACCCGGCCCAGGGCCAGGTGCAGGGCGGCGTCCGGTTTGCCGCCCCGCTCGCGTTCGCCCCGGTCGGTGGCCTCCAGGGCGGCCAGCGCCTCGCGCAGGGGCGCCGGGTCGTCGCGCAGCTCGCTCAGCCGGGTCAGGGTGCGGGCCCTGCGGACCGCGCAGTCCAGGCGCAGCTCGCGCTCCAGGTCCGGTACGGCGGCCACGGCCGCGAACTCCCGGTCGGCGGCGGCCAGCAGCTCCTCGACGTCCTCGGCGGCGGGGTCCCGGGCCCGCTCGTAGAGCACCCGGCCGAGCACGGCGCGGGCCCGGACCATGCCGGGCAGGTGGGCCACGGCCCGGACCGTGCGTTCGGCCTCGGCGAGGAGTTCCGGGTCGCGCTGCAGCGCCCACAGCCGCAGCAGGGTCCCGGCGAGCTCGAACTCGGCCTCGCCCGGGGTGTCGCCCGGTCCGGGCGGGGCGCCGGCCGCGCGGCGCAGCACGGCCACCGCCTCGTGCAGGGGGCGCGTGTCCCCGTCCCGGTCGTGGGCCGCGACCCGGGCCCGCGCGGTGCGCACCGCCCAGGCCCGGGAGGGGGCGGGGGGCGCAGCTCCCGTCTCCTCGGCGGCGTCCGCGGAGCCGGGCGGGCCGGGCAGGTAGCGCCGTACGACCTTGGCCGAGACCTGCGCGAACGCCTGCGGGAGCCGGGCGGCCGGCAACCGGGCGGCCGCCGGGTCCTGCTCGTCGGTCTCGGGGACGGTGGCCGCGGGCAGCGGGGCGCCGGTGAGCTGGGAGACGGCCAGCGCCGGGAAGTTGCGGACGCCGCGCCCGAAGTGCTGGAGGACGTATTCGGAGCAGTGCTTGAGGACGAGGGCGGCCTCGTCCCGCCCCAGCGGCCCCAGCAGCACGTCCTGCACCCCGGGCGCGAACGTGAACCAGTCCTCCGAGGCGCGCCGCAGCAGCCCGCTCAGCAGGACCTCCGCCAGGTCCGAGGGCTCCGAGTCGGGCAGCATCGTGCGCTGCACCAGCCGCATGACGGGCAGGGTCAGCGGGGTCGCCGACAGGTAGACCGCCAGCTGTACGGCGCGCGGCGAGGCCGAGGAGCGGAAGCGGCGCACCAGTTCGCGCGGCGGGCGTACGGCCCGCGGCGGCGGCAGCGGCGCCGCGGGATGGTCGGCGAGCACCCGGCCGACCTCGGCGGGCACCGGTCCGGTGCCCAGCCCGGCCACCAGCCGGGCCCAGGCGCCGAGCGCGGTGGCGCTGGGCGGCAGGACCGGCACGGTGAGGCCGCCGGTGGGGCGCCCGGCGCGCGGCGGCCGGTCGGGGCCGAAGCGCAGCCGTCCGCCGCCGCCCTCGACCCGGGCCAGGGTGCCGCGTTCGGTGGGCAGCCAGCTGCGCGCCCACAGCCGCTGCGGGAGCGGCTGGACGACCACGCAGGGCGTGCACTGGGCCCACCGGTACAGCAGCCGCTGGGCCGCGCCCTCGCGCCACAGCGGGCCGGCGCAGTCGCTGACGACCATGGTCAGCACCCGGCCGGTGGGGTCGCGCAGCTGGTCGCCGGAGCGCAGCCCCTGCTCCGGGCGGGGGCCGCGGCCGACCGCGGGGGTGCCGTCGGGCAGCCGGTGCAGGTGGTGCACCTGGACGTCGCGGAAGGCGCCGAGCCGCTCGCACACGCCGCGCAGTTCCTCGAACATGTCCTGCCACACGGCCATCGAGGGGGAGGCGTCCATCACCAGACGCATGGTGGCCTCGCGGCGGGTCTCGGCCCGCAGGACCGGGACGGCCAGGCCCAGGGCGCGGGCGCTGGCCTCGGCGGTGGCGTCCTCGTCGAGCACGACGCGGGCGGGCGGGGCGGGCGGGCGGTGCCGCTGGAGGGCGCGCAGGGCCCGCTGGATCTCCAGGATGCGCGGCAGCGCGGCGGCGGCCGGCACCCGTACGGGCACCGCGGTGCCGCTGGGCAGGTCGGGTTCGGGGTCGGGGTGGGTGCCGGGGCGGCCGGGCACATACAGGCTCAGCGGCTCCTCGGCGGCCGGCGGGGGCTCCGGGGCCGCGGGCCGCCGCCCGCCGGGCCGGCCGCTCTCCCGTGCGGGGGTGTCACGCCGCGGGCCGGTCCCGGGCGGGGCGGACGGCGGGCCGGCCGCGCCGCGGGCGGCGGCGGTGTGCGCGTGGCCGGCCAGCCAGAGGGCGTCGGCCAGTTCCTCGGCGGACGGGTCGAGTCCGGCCGCCCGCAGCGCGGCGGCCAGCTCACGGATGCCGGGGGCGGGGTCCGGCGGTGGGCCGGGCGCCGGGTCCGGCTCCCGGCCGGCTCCGGGGGCGGGCGTGGACACGGCCCCTCACCTCGAACGGTCGAGGCGCTGGATGAGCAGGTCGGCCAGGTCCTCCCGGGTGGGCGGCGCCGCGTAGTGGGTGAGGTAGATGGCGTTGAGCAGCTGGTCGGCGGCGACGAGTTCGGTCTGCGAGCGGGTCAGGAACTCCCGGATCAGGTCGGCGCCGAGCTGGGCCGCCTCCTCCCCCAGGTGTGCCTTGACCATCGTCGCGAGCCGCTTCTCGCCGGGCTGGCCGAGTTTGAGCTGGATGCAGCGGCGCAGCAGGGCGGCGGGGAAGTCCCGTTCGCCGTTGCTGGTGAGGATGATGAACGGGAAGGCCCGGCAGCGCACCCGGCCGTCGCGGACGGTGACCTTGGCGCCGTCGTCGGTGAGCACCTGCACCTCGGGCTCGCGGTCGGCGACCCGCTCCAGCTCGGGCAGCGCGTACTCGCCCTCCTCCAGGACGTTCAGCAGGTCGTTGGGCAGGTCTATGTCGCTCTTGTCGAGCTCGTCGATGAGCAGCACCCGGGGCCGCTCGGTGGGCAGCAGGGCCGTGCCCAGCGGCCCGAGCCGGATGTACTTCCCGATCCCGGGCGCCCCGCCCGCGGCCGCGCCGCCGCCGGCCGCGATCTGTACGTCCTGGAGGCGGGCGATGGCGTCGTAGCGGTAGAGGCCCTCCTGGAGCACCGTGCGGGAGACCACCGGCCAGCGCAGTACGCGGCCGAGCCCGAGCTCGTGGGCGACGGCGTGGGCGAGGGTGGACTTGCCCGTTCCGGGGTAGCCGGTGACCAGCAGCGGCCGCCGCAGGTACAGGGCCGCGTTGATGGCCTCCAGTTCCTCCGGCTCCGGCCGGTGCAGTTCGGCGGCGTGCCGGTGCGCGCCGAGCCGGCGGGCGGCGGCACTGTCGGGGGCGGTGGCGACCGGGCCGGGCTCCACGGGCGGTCCGCCGTCGAAGTCCCGCCAGGGCGGGGCGGGCGGCAGGGCGTCGATCCCGTCGTGGGGCTCGCCGACGCCCCGGTAGATGAGCCACTCCTCGTTCATCGGGGTCTCCCTCGTCCGGTTCGCCTTCCGGCGCGGTCTTCGGCGGGTCCGGCGTACGCGGGGCGGCGCGTCGCCCCCGTCACGGGTGGGGTGCCGGTCACAGGTCCCCCTGGAGCGGCTCGTCGTACGGCAGCGGGCGGGCGGGGTCGGACCAGACCAGCCCCAGCCCGGCCGACCAGTAGGCGTCCGGGTCGCGGCCGTGGACCCGGCCGCGCAGCGACTGCAGGCGCAGCGGCAGCAGTCCGCCCCGGCCGGCCTCGGCGAGTTCCTCGCGCAGCCCGCGGTGGAAGGCGGCGCAGGACAGCTCGCCGGGCGGCGGCCGCCGGCACAGCACCACCCCGTACCCGGCGCGCTGGGCGGCGTGCAGCGAGCCCAGCGCCGGATCGCGGTCGGCCCGCCGGCAGTGCACGGGGACGGTGTTGTCGGGCAGGCTGTCCAGCCAGGCGTACGACGGGCTGCGCGGCCGCCCGCGCGAGCAGTCCGCCCGCTCGTCCAGCAGCGGCCCGGCCATCACCCGGGCCCAGCGGTCGGCGGCCCGGTGGGCCTCGGCCTCGGTGGGCGGCGGCGCCCCGGCCGGGTGGCGGAAGACGACGGGGCGCTGCACGCCCAGCGGCACCTCGCCGCCGGCCGCCCAGGCGTCGACGTCGAGGGTGAACAGTTCGGGCTCGACGGCGACTTCGAGGAGGGCCGCCGCCTCCAGCGAGTCGCAGCGGCGGAACGCCTCGGCGAGCGGGGCCCGTAACGTCGCGGGCAGGGCGGCCCGGGTGGCCCGGACCCCGGCGTCGACCGGGGTGGCCTCTTCGGGGCGGTCGGGGCCGAGGAGGACCGAGACCCGCCAGTCGTAGACGTCCTCCCAGCCGTGCGCCCAGATCTCCAGCAGCGCGGAGGGCCCGGTGGGCAGCGCCTCGGGGGCCCGGGCCGGGCCGAGCACCACCCGGCCGGCGCCGGCCCGCCGTCGCCGGTCGCGGGCGGCCAGCCCCTTGTCGTGGCGCTCGCCCAGCTCCCGGCGCAGCGGCCGCCAGAGCCGCTCGGCGGTGGCCCGTACCCAGTCCCACAGTTCCTCGTCGGCGCCGGGCGCGGGCGGCTCGCGGTGGTCGGCGACGCTCACGTCGGTGGCGTAGCGCAGCATGGCGGCGGCCTCGCTGACCCCGCCCGGCGGGTCGTAGAGCAGGCCGAGGCCGTCGCGCCACGTCAGCGGGGCGGGGGCGGTGGTGTCGGGTTCCTCGCCGCGGGCGGCCTCGACCAGGCGGCGTACGGTCTCGGAGGAGCCGGGTGCGGGCAGCTCGGCCAGCAGCCCGCACAGGGTGGTGCGCTCGCCGGGGGTGAGCCGGCGGCGGGTGCCGTACAGCTCGCCCGCGGGCAGTTCGCCGTGGATGTCGGTCCAGGTGCGGCGGCTGTCGACGTCGCTGAGGTGCTGGTCGTAGTGGTGCAGGTCGTGGGCCTGCATGACGCGCCGGTAGAGGCCGATCTGGGTACGGGCGGCCATCGGCAGGGTGCGCAGCTGGACGACGGAGACCGCCAGGCCGCCGCCGCCCTCCTGCCGCCGTGCCTTGACCACGCCGACGACCTCGCCGCGGGCGAGGTCGACCACCGGCCCGCCGGACATGCCGGGCACGATCTCGTCGTCGGCGCCGAGCCGGATGGCGGCCCCGGCCCCGGCGGCGCCGCGCAGCCGGGTGGTGCGGCCGGTGATCTCGGGGATGCCGAGGTCCTCGGTGCAGCCGAAGTAGGCGACCTCCTCGAAGCGCGGCGCCCTGGCCCGGTCGGTGAGCCACACGCAGGCGTGCGAGACGGGGGCGAGGACCCGGATCAGGGCCAGGTCGGGCAGTTCCCACAGCCCGCGCCCGCGCCCGCCGGGCCGGCGCCGGTCCAGGCTCTCGGGCAGGACGCACTCCACGCGGCCGGCGACGGTGCCGGTGGCGCCGTCGTCCCCGGAGGAGAAGGTGATGCCGACTTCGCGGCCCGCCAAGCGCACCCCAGCACCCCCTTCACCCACCACGTGCGCACACGTGAGGACCCAGCCGGGGGCGATGAAGAAACCGCTCCCCCAGGTGCGGCCGGTCCCAGGGTCTGCATACCCGTCCGGGGGCGCGTGGACGCGTACGGTGGCCGCCAGGACGAGGGGTTCCAGGAGCTCGTAGGCGCGCGCGGCCCCGCCCGTGCGCCCGTCCGCCATCCCCCGACCCCCAACCGGCCCCTGTGCCCCACGTGTTGAGTCAGTCAAGGCTAGCGCCGGGCCCAGCGGCGGGCGAGGTCCGGGAGCCGCCCGGCTTATCCTGGCCTGGAATCACCCATGACCTACGGAGCCTGTCTTGTACTTCACCGATCGCGGCATCGAGGAGCTGGAGAAGCGGCGCGGCGAGGAGGAGATCACTTTCGAGTGGCTCGCCGAGCAGCTCCGCACCTTCGTGGACCTCAACCCGGACTTCGAGGTCCCGGTCGAGCGGCTGGCCACGTGGCTGGCGCGCCTCGACGACGAGGACGAAGACGAGGACTGACGAAGACTGACGAGGACTGACGAGGACTGACGCGGACCAGGGAGCGGGAAACACCGCACCCGGCCCGCCCAGGGCGCCTTATGGGCGCCGGGCGGACCGGGTGCGGTGCGGGACGACGGTGGCGTCAGGCCGCCTTGGTCTCCCAGAAGATGCGGTCGATCTCGGCGATGAGCTCCAGGGCCTTCTGGCCGGTCGCCGGGTCGTTCGACGCCTTGGCGGCCGAGAGGGCCTTGAGGGTGTCGTTGACCAGGGTGTGGAGCTGGGGGTACTTCTCGAAGTGCGGGGGCTTGAAGTAGTCGCTCCACAGCACCGAGACGTGGTGCTTGGCGAGCTCGGCGCGCTGCTCCTTGATGGTGATGGCGCGGGCGCGGAAGTCCGCGTCCTCGTTGGCCTGGTACTTCTCCTGGACGGCCTTGACCGACTCGGCCTCGATGCGGGCCTGGGCAGGGTCGTACACGCCGCACGGCAGGTCGCAGTGGGCACTGACCTTCGCCTTGGGGGCGAAAAGGCGGGAAAGCATTGAGCCTGTCCTCCTCGTGATCGTCTTCTCAAGGGGGAGATTACTCCGTGAGAAAGCGGATTTCGCGAGCGCCCCCATGGGCTTAGGACAAAAGTCCAGGGTCGGGTCGGGCGGCGTGCGCGAACGTACGGAACGCACGTGACGGGATCAGGAGGTGGCGGGATGCGGCTGCGCGTGCCGTTCGTGGTGGTGGAGGTGTACGGGCCGTCGATGGTCCCGACGCTGTACGAGGGCGACCGGCTGTTCGTCCGGTACGGCGCGCCCGTGCGTCCGGGTGACGTCGTCCTGCTGCGCCACCCGCTCCAGCAGGACCTGGTCGTGGTCAAGCGCGCCGCCGAGCGGCGGCCCGGCGGCTGGTGGGTGCTGGGCGACAACGGCTTCAACGCCACGGGCGACAGCGAGGACTACGGGACGGTGCCGGACGAGCTGGTCCTGGCCGTCGCCCGGCTGCGGTACCGGCCGCGCAGACCCGATCAGCGGTCCGTCAGGGCGCGCGCCTCCTGGGCGGCCTCCGCGCTGCGCGTGCTGCGGCCGGACCCCGAGGCCTCCAGCCGCTTGCGGGCCCGGTAGGCGGCGACGTTCGCCCGGGTGGCGCAGCGGTCGGAGCAGTAGCGGCGCGAGCGGTTGGTGGAGGTGTCGAGGAAGGCGTTGCGGCACGGCGGCGCCTGGCACAGGCCCAGCCGGTCGGCGCCCAGCTCGGTGAGGTGGAAGGCCAGGCCCATGGAGGCGATGGCGGCGTACCCGGCCGTGGCGTTGGAGGGGTGGTCGGCCAGGTGCATGTGCCAGTTGGGCCGGCCCTCGTCGTCGAGGTAGTCGTGGCCGGAGATCTGCGGGCTGACGGGGAACTCCATGAGCAGGGAGTTCAGCAGGTCGACCGCGAGCACGTGGTCGCCGGAGTCGGCGGCCTCGAAGACGGAACGCAGCCGGCCCCGCACGTTGCGGAAGCGGGTGACGTCGGCGTCGGTGACCCGGCGGGCCATCTGCGCGCTGGCGCCGAAGAGGGCGCGGACGGCGTCCACGGACGTGAGCGTGTCCTTGTTGCGGGCCGGCTCCTCGGTGTTGACCAGGCGCACGGCATAGTCCGAGTAATGGGCCAGTTCCACTTGTAATCCTTACAGCTGCGGGATCAGGTAACGGCTGATTCGTCTTCGAGGGTATTACGTACGGCGGGTGCGCGATGACCGGTACGGCGAACGACGCGGCGCGTGCTGGATCTGGCATGCGGTACGGGAAGTATTACGGACCACGCGCCCGAGCGGTTCCCGGATGCCACGAGTACGGGTGTCGTTCGAGAGCTCTGAGCGGTGAGCGGGCTGCCGTGCTGCGAGACAGCGATCCCCTGACGCAGGCGCGGGGCGGGTACGCCGAAGGGGCGGTACGGGATCTTCCGTACCGCCCCTTCGCACGCGTCACGCGCGGTTCACCGCACTACAGCACCTTGGACAGGAACGCCTTGGTCCGGTCGTGCTGCGGGTTGGTCAGGACGTCGCGCGGGTGGCCGGACTCGACCACGACACCGCCGTCCATGAAGACCAGGTTGTCGCCGACCTCGCGGGCGAAGCCCATCTCGTGGGTCACCACGATCATGGTCATGCCCGACTCGGCCAGGTCCCGCATGACGTCCAGGACGTCACCGACCAGCTCCGGGTCCAGCGCCGAGGTGGGCTCGTCGAAGAGCATCAGCTTCGGCTCCATGGCCAGCGCACGGGCGATCGCCACGCGCTGCTGCTGGCCGCCGGAGAGCTGGGAGGGGAAGTTCCCGCCCTTGTCGCCCAGACCGACCCGGTCCAGCAGCCGCATGGCCCGCTCGCGGGCCACCGCCTTGGACTCGCCCTTGACCATGACCGGCGCTTCCATCACGTTCTCGATGGCGGTCATGTGCGGGAAGAGGTTGAAGCGCTGGAACACCATGCCGATGTCCTTGCGCTGCGCCGCGACCTCGCTGGCCTTGAGCTCGTAGAGCTTGTCGCCCTTCTGGCGGTAGCCGACGAGGTTCCCGTCGACGTACAGCCGGCCGGCGTTGATCTGCTCCAGGTGGTTGATGCACCGCAGGAAGGTCGACTTGCCGGAGCCGGACGGGCCGACCAGGCAGAAGACCTCACGCGGGGCGACCTCCAGGTCGATCCCCTTGAGGATGTGCGCCGCGCCGTAGGACTTGTGGACGCCCTCGGCCTTCACCATGGCAGTCATCAGGCCACCGCCTTGCGGTTCGAGAAGCGGGAGAGGTTCGCCTTGATCTTCTGCAGCGGGGTGGGCGGCAGGGTACGCAGCGCGCCGCGGGCGTAGCGGCGCTCCAGGTAGTACTGGCCGACCGAGAAGACGCTGGTCAGCGCGAGGTACCAGATCGAGGCGACGAAGAACATCTCCATCACCGCGAACGAGGTCGAGGCGATGTCCTGCGCGGCGCGCAGCAGGTCGGCGTACTGGACGGCGATCACCAGCGAGGAGGTCTTGAGCATGTTGATGAACTCGTTGCCGGTCGGCGGCACGATCACGCGCATCGCCTGCGGCAGGATCACGCGGCGCATGGTCTGCGTCTGCTTCATGCCCAGCGCGTGCGCGGCCTCGGTCTGGCCCTCGTCGACGGACTGGATGCCCGCGCGGACGATCTCCGCCATGTACGCGCCCTCGTTCAGGCCCAGGCCCAGCAGGGCGGCCAGGAACGGCGTCATGACCTGGGTCATCTCGTCCTTGTAGAACCCGAGGTTCAGGATCGGGAAGATCAGGGCGAGGTTGAACCAGATGAGGAGCTGGACGTAGACCGGGGTCCCCCGGAAGAACCAGATGTAGAACCAGGCGATGGTGCTGGTCACCGGGTTCTTCGAGAGCCTCATGACGGCGAAGACCACGCCGAGCACGAGACCCAGGGCCATCGAGGCGACGCTGATCCACACCGTCTTCAGCATGCCGGTGACGATGGTGGGATCGAACAGCTTCTCCGGCACGGTCGCCCAGCGCACGTTGCCCTGGGAGAAGGCGTACACGAGCGCGGCGGCCAGGGCCACGACCACGATGCCGCTGACCCAGCGGCCCCAGTGGCGGACCGGGATGGCGCGGATGGCCTCGGGGGGGACGGCCCCGGCCGGCGGGGTGTCCGCCGGGCCCGGGACCTTGTCGAGCTTGTCAGTCACAGTGACTGCCCTTCAGTGCTGCGGTGGAACCCGGGGGTCAGGAACCGGCGTTGATCTTGGCCTCGGTCACGGCGCCGGAGCCCGCGCCCCACTTGTCCAGGGCGGCCTTGTAGGTGCCGTCCTTGATGATGGCGTCCATGGCCGCCTTGAGCGCGTCGCGCAGGTCGGTGCTCTTCTTGTCGACGGCGATGCCGAACAGGCCGGGCTCGCTCGTGGTGACGACGGCCTCGAAGTCGTTGCCGCCGCCCGCCGTCTTCGCGATGTGCGCGGCGACCGGGGCGTCGTTCAGGTCGGCGACGGCGCCGCCGGCCTTGACGCGGGTCTGGGCCTCGGCGTCGGTCGGGAAGGACTCGATGGTGAGCTCGCCCTTGCCGTCCGTCTTGCACTTCTCGGCCTGGGTCTTGGCGGACGTCTCGTAGGTGGTGCCGCGCTGGACGGCCACCTTCTTGCCGCACAGGTCGTCGAGGGTCTTGATGCCCTCCGGGTTGCCCTTCTTGACCAGGATGGCGGTGGAGGAGGAGTAGTAGTCGACGAAGTCGACACCGGCACCGGTCTTGGCGCCCTTGTCGTCCAGGCCGTCCTGACGGGCCTTGGTGTCGGTCAGGGACGACATGACCATGTCGCTCCGGCCCGTCTGCATGCTGCTGATCAGCGTGTCGAAGGTGCCCGACTCGAACTTGAACGTGACGCCGAGCTGCTTCTCCAGGGCCGCCGCGACGTCCGGGTCCACGCCGACGATCTTGCCGCCCTCGGTGAACTCCATCGGCGCGTACGTCGCGTCCGTGCCGACCTTGATCACACCGGCGTCCTGGATCTTCTTCGGGAGCTTGGAGAAGAGCGGAGCGCTGCTGTTCGCGGCACCCGAGGGGGTCGAGGAGCCCTTGTCGGTCTGGTCGCCACAACCGGTGAGGACGAGGGCGCCGGCAACCGCGATGGCGCCGACCGCGGCGATCCGGGACCGGGCGGCGGTCGTACGACGGGTGGTGCTAGCGGTCATGAGCTGGTTCCTCCGACAGGGGTGGAAAAGCGTCCGATAGTGGTCGAGCACGCACCTTCGAGTGTCACGACCTTGTGTGATTGACGCATCTTGCCATTCGGATTGCCGTATTCAGGGTGCCCGTCAGGTCAAAATCGGATAACGGGCGGTCCGGGATGCCCAACATGCCTGCGGGTGGCCCCGTTCGAGACCGAAGAAACTGCTGTGACCAGGGGCTTCGGCGCTAATTCCTCCGGTCGGCCCTCGGCGCGTCTCGCGTATTGGACAGCAAGGTTTGGACTTTTCGCCAAAACCGGGACAAGGGGCAGCCGGTCGAGTAGGAATCGACTCGTCTGGGTGAGCGTTCTTCGGGTAGAACAGATCCTTACACCCCTCATCCGGGGCTCAGGGCGCGTGTGCGGCGCGCCCGCGCGTACGAACCTCCCCTTCGCGGAGGCGGGCCAACCGCCGACGCGGAGCACGGACGCGGTGCCCGCCCACCCCTTAACCAGGAGGTGGCCACCCTCAATGAATCAAAGACTTAAGGGGTCACATCAAGTGGCAGCGGAGATCGTCAATCCTCGCAGCGACAGCGCGACGGACAACAACCCGGATGCGGCGTTCGCGCTGCACCGGGGCGGCAAGATGGCCGTGCAGGCCACCGTTCCGGTCCGGAACAAGGACGACCTGTCCCTGGCGTACACGCCGGGCGTGGCGAAGGTGTGCAGCGCCATCGCCGAGAACCCGGACCTGGTCAACGACTACACCTGGAAGTCCAACGTCGTCGCCGTCGTCACCGACGGCACGGCCGTGCTCGGACTCGGTGACATCGGCCCGGAGGCCTCCCTCCCCGTGATGGAGGGCAAGGCCATCCTCTTCAAGCAGTTCGGTGGTGTGGACGCGGTGCCGATCGCGCTCGCCACCAAGGACACGGAGGAGATCATCGAGACGGTCATCCGTCTCGCTCCGTCCTTCGGCGGGGTGAACCTGGAGGACATCTCCGCCCCGCGCTGCTTCGAGATCGAGCGGCGCCTCCAGGAGGCGCTGGACATCCCGATCTTCCACGACGACCAGCACGGCACCGCCGTCGTCACCCTGGCGGCCCTGCGCAACGCGGCGAAGCTGACCGGCCGTACCCTCGCGGACCTGCGTGCCGTGATCTCGGGCGCCGGCGCGGCGGGCATCGCCATCGCCAAGATCCTGGTGGACGCGGGCATCGGCGACGTCTGCGTCACCGACCGCAAGGGCGTCGTCTCCGCGGACCGCTCCGACCTGACGGACGTCAAGGCGGAGATCGCGGGCCTGACCAACAAGACCGGCCTGACCGGCTCCCTGGAGCAGGCCCTGGCGGGCGCCGACGTGTTCATCGGCGTCTCCGGCGGCACGGTGCCGGAGGAGGCGGTGGCCTCGATGGCGAAGGACGCCTTCGTCTTCGCCATGGCCAACCCGAACCCGGAGGTCCACCCCGACGTCGCGCACAAGTACGCGGCGGTCGTGGCCACGGGCCGCTCGGACTTCCCGAACCAGATCAACAACGTGCTCGCGTTCCCGGGCATCTTCGCGGGCGCCTTCAAGGTGCACGCCTCCCGGATCACCGAGAACATGAAGATCGCCGCCGCCGACGCCATCGCCGGCGTCGTGGGTGACGAGCTCGCCGCCGACTACGTGATCCCGTCGCCCTTCGACGAGCGCGTGGCCGAGGCGGTCACCGCGGCGGTCGCCGCCGCGGCCCGCGCGGACGGCGTGGCGCGCCGCCCGTAACACCGCTTGCCGCCAGGAGGCCCGGACGGATCCCCGTCCGGGCCTTCTCGCGTACGGAGGCGGGAGCACCGCACCAGGGCGCCGCACTGCGACGAAGAACTCACCCCTGGAGGGGCCGGAAGGTCTGGAACCGCCGCCTTACCGGGCGGTAGCGTCGCGGCATGTTCGCTGCCTATGCCGCCCGTATCGACCGTGACCAGCCGCTGAGCGGCCTTGAGCTGGGCGAGCGCCCGGCCCCCGAGGCCCGCCCCGGCTGGGTGACCGTGAACGTCAAGGCCGCCTCCCTGAACCACCACGACCTCTGGTCGCTGCGCGGGGTGGGCCTGGCCGAGGACAAGCTGCCCATGATCCTCGGCTGCGACGCCGCCGGGATCGACCAGGAGGGCAACGAGGTCGTCCTGCACTCCGTGATCGGCGCCACCGGGCACGGGGTGGGCCCGGACGAGCCCCGGTCCATCCTGACCGAGCGTTACCAGGGGACCTTCGCCGAGCAGGTGAGCGTCCCGGCGTGGAACGTGCTGCGCAAGCCGGCCGGGCTGTCCTTCGAGGACGCCGCCTGCCTGCCGACCGCGTGGCTGACGGCGTACCGGATGCTCTTCACCAACGCCGGTGTACGGCCGGGCGACTCCGTCCTGGTCCAGGGTGCCGGCGGCGGTGTCGCGACCGCCGCCATCGTGCTGGGCAAGGCGGCCGGCCTGCGGGTCTTCGCGACCTCCCGGGACGAGGCCAAGCGCAAGCGGGCGGTGGAGCTGGGCGCGGCCGAGGCGTTCGAGCCGGGGGCACGGCTGCCGCAGCGGGTGGACGCGGTGATCGAGACCGTGGGCGCCGCCACCTGGTCGCACTCGGTCAAGTCGCTGCGGCCGGGCGGCACGCTGGTGATCTCGGGCGCCACGAGCGGCGACCGGCCCGCGCACGCGGAGCTGACCCGGATCTTCTTCCTGGAGCTGAAGGTCGTCGGGTCGACGATGGGCTCGAAGGACGAGCTGGAGGACCTGCTGGCGTTCTGCGCGGCGACGGGGGTCCGGCCGGTGATCGACGAGACCCTGCCGCTGGACCGGGCGCGGGAGGGCTTCGAGAAGCTCGCGAGGGGAGACCTGTTCGGGAAGGTGGTCCTGACGGTCTGACAGCCCGCTCCCCCACTCCGCCGTCAATCAGGGTTGACACCCTTCTTTTCGTCAACCTAGATTGACAGACATGACGGAAGCAACGGATCTGGCCGAGCGGGCCGGTGACGGCGACCCGCGCGTGGGCCTGCGCGCCGTGGCGGCCCTGCGAAGGCTGCTGGAGCAGCTGGAGGCCGTACAGGTGCGCAGCGCCCGCGCGCAGGGGTGGTCCTGGCAGGAGATCGCGGCGGAGCTGGGCGTCAGCCGGCAGGCCGTGCACAAGAAGTACGGGAGGCTGTGATGTTCGAGCGGTTCTCCGCCGGCGCCCGGGACGTGGTGCACGGCGCGGTCGAGGAGGCGCGGCGGCTGGACGCGGCGTACGTCACCGAGGAGCACCTCCTGCTGGCGCTGCTCGCGCGGGGCGTGCTGGACCCGCTGGGCGTGGACCGGACCGCCGTGACCGAGGGCCTGGCCCTGGCCCGGCGCCGGGGCGGGCTGTCCAGGGCGGACGAGGAGGCGCTGGCGGGTCTGGGCATCGACGTCGGCGAGATCGTCGCGCGGGTGGAGGAGACCCACGGCGTGGGCGCGCTGGCGGCCGGCCCGGCCCGGCGCACGCTGGGCTCCTCGCTGCGCTCCGCGCTGGGCCGACCGCCGGCCGCCAGGTCCGGCGGGCACGTCCCGTTCGGCACGGGGGCCAAGCAGGTCCTGGAGCGTTCGCTGCGGATCGCGCTGGGCCGCAAGGACAACGTCATCGGCGCGCCGCACGTGCTGCTGGCCCTACTGGCCCACCCGGGCGCCCCGGCCGACGTCCTGACGGACCAGGGCGTCACGTACGCCCACGCCGAGGCCACCCTGGCCTGACGGCACCCCGCGGACGCCCTGGCGGACCAGGGCGTCAGGTACGCCGGCGCCGAGGCCACCCCGGCCTGACGCACGCCCCCGGCGGATCCGCGACGGACGGGGCCCGGGGGAAGCGAGCCACCCACGAGCCCCGCCCGGCGGGCGACAGCCGACCGCCGCTCCACCCCGGCCCCGCCGGGGACCGGTCCGGCGCGTCGACCCGGAGACCCCTTCGGCCCGCACCCACGCGAACGCCCCCACGATCACCGCAAACCCACCCGACACCCCGACCCCGCCGGGAACCGGTCCGGCGCGTCGACCCGGAGTCCCCTCGGCCCGCGCCCACGCGAACACCCCGCGATCACCCCGAGGCCGCTGGCCACCCGGCCCCGCCGGGGACCCGTTCGGCGCCTCGGCCCGGAGAGCCCCTCGGCCCGCGCCCACGGGAACGGCCCGTGGTCACCGCGAGGGCGCCGGACGGCTCGGTGCGCCGGCCGCCGGACACGCGGGGCCCGGGTCGTCCCGGACCGCCGCACGCTCACCGGGGCCCAGGGCACCGGGCCGCCGCGGCCCCGCTCAGCGCGAGGTGCCCAGGATCGCGGTCAGGTCGGCGCAGGCGGCGGCGAGGCGGTCCCGGGCCGCGTCCACCTGGGCACCCGAGACGCCGTGGTCGCGGGCCGCGTCGCGGACCTCGTCGCGGAAGCGGTCCAGCAGCCGGTCCAGGTCGCGCGCCGGACTCTCGCCGCGCGGTACGTCCGCCGCCCAGTCGGTGGCGGCGGCCGGCCGTGCCGCCGTACCGGCGCCCGCGCCCGTGGCGGCGCCCATGCCCGCGGCCCCCAGCCATGCGCCCAGCTTGTCCGTCAGGTCCGACAGGCCCGACCGGGCGAACTGGTCCTGGAGCTGCCCCGCGATCCGCTGGACTTCCTCCCGCGCCCGGTCCTGGGCCTCCTTCGCCTGCGCTCGCGCCGCCTGCGCCTCCTCGCGCGCCCGCCGGCTCTCGTCCTTCGCCCGGCGGGCCTGCTCCTTCCACTCCTGCTTGGCCCGGCGCAGTTCCTCCTTGGCGATCCGCCAGGACTCGTCCTCCACGTGCGTCTGCGAGGCGGAGGCCGCCGCCCGCATCTCGCGCCGCAGGTCACCGGCGGCGCCCCGGACGTCGTCGCGGATCTCCGCCGCGAGTTCGGAGACCGAGTCGCGGATCTCCAGCTCCAGGTCGGCGAGTTCGCCCCCGCGGTCGGCGAGCTCCGCCCGCCCCGCGTCGGTGATCGAGTAGACCTTGCGCCCGCCCTCACTGGCATGCGTGACGAGGCCCTCGGCCTCCAGCTTGGCCAGGCGCGGGTAGACGGTGCCGGCGGACGGCGCGTACAGGCCCTGGAACCGCTCCTCCAGCAGGCGGATCACCTCGTACCCGTGCCGAGGGGCCTCGTCCAGCAGCTTCAGCAGGTACAGGCGGAGGCGGCCGTGGGCGAAGACGGGCGGCATGTCAGAGCACCTTCTTGTCGAGCGAGAGGGGGGCGCCGGCGTCCCCGTCCTGCGGGCGGCGCAGCAGGGCGATGGCACCGGAGATGGTGGTGGCCCGCAGGGTGCCGGTGCCGGCGCCCAGGGTTCCGGTGATCCGCTTGGCGCCCAGCTGGCCCGAGACCCGCAGGTCCTCGAAGGAGTTGGCGATCCCGCCGGTGGCGGTGTTGGCCTCGACGCGGGCGTCGGCCGGGTGGGGCAGCCGGATCGCGACCTGCCCGGAGACGGAGTTGAGCGCGATGTCCACCGGACGCGCGGCCGCCGGGTCCAGATCGAGGTCGAGCAGCATGTCCCCGCTGACCGAGTCCGCCCGTACGCGCACGCCCGCACCGTCGACGACGGTCAGCCCGCCGGAGACGGAGTGGAAGCCGAGCTCGCCGGTGACCGCCTGGGCCTCCACGCCGCCGGACACGGTGTGCGCCCTGACCTGGCCGGACAGGCCGACCAGCGTGGTGTCGCCGGACACGCCCGCGACCTCGGTGCCGCCGGCGATGCCGGAGACGAAGGTGGTGGCGCCGACGGCGGCCACCTGGACGCGGGTGGCGGCGGGCACGGTCAGCGTGATCGCGGCGCTGCGCTCCCAGGCCTTGCGGCCGCCGCCACCGGACCACTGCTTCCAGGGCTTGGCCTCCAGCCACTTCACGAAGCCGTTGGAGCCGTTCCAGGGGAGGTCCTCGTAGGAGATGGTCAGGACGCCCTCCTCCTGCACGATGCGCAGCGGCGGCCCGTCCACCTCGGTCACCTCCAGCCGGACCGGGCCCTCCTCGGAGCCGACCACGTTGACGGTGCCGCCGACGATGCGGACGCGGAGGTCCGCCACCGGCTCCTCGAAGGTGAGGTTCTCGGGCCCGGCTAGCGACCAGGTCGACTGCTCTGCCATGGTGCTGGTCCTCCTCGTACGTCCTCGCAACATATCGCGTCTTCTGAACAACACGATATATCGCGCCTGCGGGAAGTCAAGCGAGGTCGCGATACAACGCGAAGGTCGCAGCGAGGCCCGGTGCGCGAATGGGCAGCCCGGCGAGCGGCCCGCGTGAAACCCGGCGGTCCGGGTTACGCCGCCTCCAGCAGCGGACTGCCCGTACGCCGCAGCCACGCCCGGTACGGCCCCGTCCGCAGCGCCGCTTCCCGGTACGCCGCCCTCAGGTCCGCGTACACGTCGGCGTACGCCCCCGGCAGCGTCGCCAGCAGCAGCCGTACCGCCAGCGGATCCCCGGCCAGCGGCCGGATGGCCATGTCCTCGCGCGGGCCGGACGTCGGCTGGCACGGCGCCACCGCCTCGCCCGAGACGATCAGCGACGCCGCTGTGTGGTAGTCGGCGTGCAGCAGCGGCGGATCGAGGCCCGCGCCCGCGAGGACCCGGCGCAGGCCGTCCCACTCGCCGTCGACCGAGGGGTCCACCGTCCAGCGGTCGGCGGCCAGGTCGCGCAGGGACACCACCGCCTGCCGGGCCGCCGGATGGTCGCGGGACATGGAGACGAACTGCGGCTCGCGCTCGACCAGGACGCGCACCTCCAGCCCCGCCGGGACCCGCAGCGGTGAGCCCTCCACCTCGTGCACGAACGCCACGTCCAGCTGCCCGGCGGCGACCATCCGCAGCAGTGCGTTGGCCGACACGTCGACGACGAGCGTGGTCTCGGTGTCCGGCAGGCGACGGTGCAGCCGGCGCAACCAGCCGGGCAGGGCGCGGCTGGCCGTCGACCCGATGCGCAGCCGCGGCCCGCGGGCCTGTGCCCGCGCCTCGGCCACCAGTGCGGCCATCTCGGCGACCAGGGGGCGGGCCCGGCCCAGTACGGTGCGCCCGAAGGGAGTGGGGCGGCAGCCGGTGCGCTCGCGCAGGAACAGCTCGCCGTCCAGGGCCCGTTCGATGCGGCGCAGCTGGGTCGTCAGGGAGGGCTGGCTCACGCCGAGCTGCCGCGCCGCCTTGTGCAGACTGCCGGCGTCGGCGATGGCGCACAGTGCGCGCAGGTGCCTCACCTCGAGCTCCATGACCCGAGAGTAGGGCGGCCCCGGCTGACCGCACCAGCCACTATTGACCCACCGATTCCCGCCATTTTCACCGAAGTTGACGGCCCGAAACCTTGCGATAACTTCGCGCTATCGATGGCTGACATCATCCGTCCGGCCCCGATGCTCCTCCAGACTCCGGTACCGAACCACCCACCCCCCGCACCGGATCGAGTAGGAGCCCCCCATGCGCCATCCCCGAACGACCGCGCTTGCCTCCGTCTTCGGCCTCGCCCTCACCGCCGTCCTGGCGGCGGTTCCGTCCGCGACCGCCGCACCCGCCCCCGCCGGAAACGCGGCGACCTACGCCGCGTACGAAGGCTCGCAGGAGAACGCGGACGCCAACCGCGCCTTCTTCGAGGCCGTCCAGCGCTCGGTGGCCGAGCAGCGCGCCGCCAACCCGGGCGCGCTCGCGGTGACCGTCACCTACAACACCCGCAACGCGCCCAGCTTCCGTTCCCAGATAGCCCGCTCCACCCAGATCTGGAACAGCTCCGTCTCCAACGTCAAACTCCAGGAGGTGTCCTCCGGCGGGAGCTTCGCGTACTACGAGGGCAACGACTCACGCGGTTCGTACGCCAGCACCGACGGCCACGGCCGGGGCTACATCTTCCTCGACTACCGGCAGAACCAGCAGTACAACTCCACCCGCGTGACGGCCCACGAGACCGGCCACGTGCTCGGCCTGCCGGACCACTACTCGGGTCCGTGCAGCGAGCTGATGTCGGGCGGCGGGCCGGGCACGTCCTGCCAGAACGCGCAGCCGAACGCGGCGGAGCGGGCACGCGTCAACACGCTGTGGCGCAACGGCCTGGTCGCCGCCGGCGCCCAGCACTAGCCACCCCGGCGCGGCCCGGGCGCTAGCCGCGCGAGGATTCCGCCGGCGCGAAGGCGGAGCAGTCCGGGTTCCGGCAGGGACCCGGACCCCACGCGGGGACGAACGCCCCGAGCACCTTGCGCCGCCAGACCACCGTCCCGACGGGCTGGCCGCAGACCGGGCACACCATGTTCTCGTGCCCGGCCTGCGGTGCGGCCGTCCCCCGGGGGTGGTGCTGCTCGTGTCCGGTCATAGGTCCACGGTAGGCCCGTTCCGCCCACCCGGCGCCCCGGCCGCCCCGGCAATCCGGCCGCCCCGGCGATCCGGCGATCCGGGCCGCCCGGCCGCCCCGCCGGTCAGCGCTTGCGCGCGTACGACGTGACGACCTGGCCGCCGCCGAAGCCGCGGACGCCGGTGAGTTCCAGCGGCCGGTCCCCGAAGCCCGCCCGGGACATCGGCATGCCGCTGCCCGCGAAGACCGGGTAGGTCTTGACGACGAACTCGTCGATCTCCTCGGCCAGCTGCCCGGCGAGGTCCGCGCCGCCGCACAGCCAGATGCCGAGCCCGTCGCGCCGCTTGAGCGCGCGGACCGCGGCCACCACGTCGCCGCTGATCAGCTCGACGGCCGGGTCCGGCGAGACGGTCAGGGAGCGGGTGACGACGTAGTGCTCGGAGAAGTGGGCGTAGGCGTTGGTGATGCCGTGCTTGTAGCCCACGTCGTAGGTGCCGCGGCCCTGGACGACCGCGTCGAAGCGCCGGGCCCGGGAGACGTCCACGCCCCACGCCTCGTGGAGGTGCGTGGGCAGGGTCTCGGGGTACTCGGTCTTGAGGAAGTCGATGAACTCCGGATCCACGTAGCCGTTGATGAAGTCGCCGTCGCCGTCGGGGCCGCCGATGAAGCCGTCGACGGAGGTGGCGACGAAGTACGTGAGCTTGCGCAAGCGCGAGTCCTCTTTCGGAAGGTGTGGAACGGGTCGGCACGGTCGGCCGAGTGAAGCACGACGGTCAAAGTACTACACTTGAAGTACTTCAACAACCCCTTCTCTGGATCCCTCCCGGCCCGCCCAGCCCCTCACCCCCGCGGCTTGCGCCACATGGGCCACATCAGCGGACCCTCCGGCAGCCGTACCGCCGTCCCGGTGAACTCCCAGCCCAGCCGCTCGTACAGCCGCATGCTCCGCTCGCTGCTCGCCTCCAGGTACGCCGGCACGCCGTCCCGGTCGCAGGCCTCCAGCACCGGACGCATCAGCTCCGTACCCAGCCCCTCCCCCTGCCGGCCGGGCGCGACCGCGATCATCAGCAGGTACTCGTGCTCCTCGGCGGTCGGGTGCACCTCACCCGTGAGCCGGCCCACCAGCTCGCACCGCTCGTTGTCCGGGTCGGCCGCCTCCCGCATCCGCGCCGGGACGTCGTCCTCCCCCTCCGGCTCGCCGGCCGGGATGCGCAGCCACAGGGCCGCCGCCGAGCCGTCGGCGGCGTAGTCGATCCGGCCCTCCTCCAGGGCCACGTCCACGAAGACGCCGAGGAAGGTGCCGTGGACCGCGCGCCGGTGGTCCGGGTCGGGGAAGACCCAGCTGCTCACCGGGTCGTTCTGGAAGGCCTCGTCGAGCAGGCGCGCCACCGCGTCCCGGTCGGCCCGCTCCGCCCGGCGTATCTCCAGTGCCGTGGATCCCATTGACCTCACCCGTCTCTTCATTCACGTGTCAACGACCGTGAGCGATCCTAGAGTTGGGCCGGACATGCGGAAAGGCCTGTTCCGGCACACACCGGTACCGGAACAGGCCTTGCGCACGGCGCACCGGACGCCACCGCGTGCGGCGCCACCGCACCTGACACCACCACGTGCGGCGCTACCGCGTGCGGCGTGTGACGAACTCCGCCAGCGCCAGCAGTCCGCCCGCCGCCCCGGGGTCCGGGACCGCGCGGGAGAGGTGCTGCACCGCCCGCCCCATACGGTCCGCGGCGTGGGCCTGCGCCCAGTCGCGGCCGCCGGCCCGCTCCACCGCGTCCGCCGCCCGCCGCACGTCGTCCCCGGTCATGGGCCCGGCGTACAGCTCGGCCAGTTCGTCCCCCGCCCCCGTGCCCGAGGTGAGCGCGGCCACGACCGGCAGCGACTTCTTGCGGGCGAGCAGATCGGCGCCGGCCGGCTTGCCGGTGTGCTCCGGGTCGCCCCAGATGCCGATCAGGTCGTCGATCAGCTGGAAGGCCAGCCCCGCCTCCCGGCCGAAGGCGTCCATCGCCTCGACCTCCTCGGCGCCCGCCCCGGCGTACAGGGCGCCCAGCGCGCACGAACACCCCAGCAGGGCACCGGTCTTGGCCGTCGCCATGGTCAGGCACTCGTCGAGCGGGACGTACGTGCGCTGCTCGAACGCACAGTCCGCCTGCTGCCCCGCGCACAGCTCGATCACACAGGCCGTGAGCCGGGCCGAGGCCGCCGCGGCGGCCGGGTGCGGATCCTCGGCCAGCAGCCGCAGCCCGAGGGCGAGCATGGCGTCGCCGGTGATGACCGCGTCGGGAACCCCGAACACGGTCCACGCCGTGGCCCGCCCGCGCCGCCGCGCGTCCTCGTCGATGACGTCGTCGTGGAGCAGGGTGAAGTTGTGCGCCAGCTCCACGGCGGCCGCCGCCCGTACCGCGTCCTCCCCCGTGCCGTTCAGCGCCTGCGCCGCGGCGAGCACCAGCGCGGGGCGGATGGCCTTGCCCGTCTGGCCGGCGGCCGGCGTGCCGTCGGCGTGCTCCCAGCCGAAGTGGTACATCGCCACGCGCCGCATCGGACCGGGCAGGCTCTCGACCGTGCGGCGCAGCTCCGGGTTGACCGTTTCTCTCGTGCGTTCCAGGAGGGCCGCGGCCTCCTGTCCCTCACCGGTCGTGACCGCGCTCAGCGCCAGCGGCCGATCTCGACGTTCTCCAGCACGCCGAGCGCGTCCGGCACCAGCACGGCGGCGGAGAAGTAGGCGGTGACCAGGTAGGAGATGATCGCCTGCTCGCTGATGCCCATGAAGCGGACCGACAGGCTCGGCTCGATCTCGTCCGGGATGCCGGGCTGGTGCAGACCGATCACGCCCTGGTCGCTCTCGCCCGTACGCATGCACAGGATCGAGGTGGTGCGGGCGTCGCTGACCGGGATCTTGTTGCACGGGAAGAGCGGCACCCCGCGCCAGGACGGGATGCGGTGCCCGCCGATGTCCACGGTCTCCGGGTACAGGCCCCGCTTGTTGCACTCGCGGCCGAAGGCGGCGATGGCCTTGGGGTGGGCGAGGAAGAGCTTGGAGCCGCGCCGCATGCTGAGCAGCTGGTCCATGTCGTCGGGGCTGGGCACGCCGTCGTGCGGCTGGATGCGCTGGTCGTAGTCGGCGTTGTGGAGCAGGCCGAACTCACGGTTGTTGATCATCTCGTGCTCTTGGCGCTCGCGCAGCGCCTCGACCGTGAGCCGCAACTGCTGCTCGGTCTGGTTCATCGGCTGGTTGTAGAGGTCCGCGACGCGCGTGTGCACGCGCAGGACCGTTTGTGCAATCGAGAGCTCGTACTCGCGGGGCCTGGCCTCGTAGTCCACGAAGGTGCCGGGGAGGACCGCCTCGCCGTGATGGCCGGCGGAGAGGTCGATCTCGGCCTCGCCGAACTTGTTGGTGCGCTGGGCCGGCATGGCCCGTACGTGCGCGAGGTGCTCGCGCAGGCTCTCGACCCGGTCGGCGAGCAGGAGGAAGTCCTGCCGGGAGAGCACCAGCGCGGTGCCGGAGGTGGCGGCCCGGGCGGTGTACTCCCAGATGGCCTCCTCGTCGAGCAGGCTGTCCTCGCCGAAGTACGTGCCGTCGGCGACCGTGCGCAGCACCGCGTCGTCGCCGTACGGGCCGGGGCCGACCTGGTCGATACGGCCGTGGGCGAGGAGGAAGACCTGGTCGGCCCGGCTGCCGAAGGAGGTGAGCTCCTGGCCGGCCTCGAAGTCCACCTGCCGGCACCGCTGGGCGAGCTCGGTCAGGACGTCCAGGTCCTCGTACGTGCGCAGCAGCGGCAGCTCGCCGAGCTCGGCGGGAATGACCTGGACCTGGTCACCGGTCTTGATGAACGTCACGCGCCCGTCGCCGACGGAGTAGCTCAGCCGCCGGTTCACCCGGTACGTGCCGCCCTGCACCGACACCCACGGCAGCATCTTCAGGAGCCACCGGGAGGTGATCTCCTGCATCTGCGGCGCGGACTTGGTGGTGGTTGCCAAGTTCCGCGCGGCCGAGGTCGCGAGACTGCGCTGCGGCAGAGACTGGGCCTCGGATTCGGAACCTGCCTGGACCGACATGTCTTTCCCTTTCGATCACGCCATGGAACGTCGGTCGCAGCCTGTCAGGACGTTACGTGATGGGACCATTACACAAATGAGTGGGACTACTCGGGGCGCATGTGGGCACTCTCCGGTGTTCAACCCCTTGCTCACGCGGGTCCGCGCGCCCCACCTGTTCCAGCCACGGGACGGCCGCCGCCGCGCGTTAATTTGCCTATCAGATGCAAGTTTCCCTACGGTGGGGTCATGCGCCTCACCCGATTCACCGACCTGGCCCTGCGCGTCCTGATGCGCCTGGCCGTCGAGGAGACGGACCTGCCCACCACCCGCGACGTCGCGGCGGCCATGCAGGTCCCGTACACGCACACGGCCAAGGTGGTCGCCCGGCTGCAGCACCTCGGCCTGGTCGAGGCGCGCCGCGGCCGCGGCGGCGGGCTGGCGCTCACCGCCGCCGGACGGGACGCGTCGGTCGGCGGGGTCGTCCGCGAACTGGAGGGAGCGGGCGACGTCGTGGAGTGCGAGGGCGCCACGCCGTGCCCGCTGCGCTCCGCGTGCGTCCTGCGCGGCGCCCTGCGCCGGGCGCAGGAAGCTTTCTTCGCGGCGCTGGACCCGCTGACCGTCGGCGACCTGGTCGCCGCGCCGACCGGACCGCTGCTGCTCGGCATCTCGGGCGGCACGGGCGCTGCGGCCGGCACCGCGAGACCCGCCCCCTAGACCGGACCGCCCCCTGGGCCACACCGGGCCGCACCGGGTGGCCGATACCAGGCGACCACCCCGACCACCCGGCCCCACCACGGGGGGACACCTCGAACGCAAGTCCGCATTGCGGCGGGACTCCCTCGCGCGCGTTAATACGCATCTCAGATACCACTTATCCCCACCATCCCTCACCGAGCCCCAATCCCCCCCCGCAAGGAGCACCGATGCTGTCCGAGAAGTCGACCGCTGCCGTCCGCGCCACCCTCCCCGCCGTCGGGGCCGCGATAGGCGACATCACCGACCTCTTCTACCGCAAGCTCTTCGACGCCCGCCCGGAGCTGCTGCGCGACCTCTTCAACCGCGGCAACCAGGCCGCCGGCCTGCAGAAGCAGGCGCTGGCCGGTTCCATCGCGGCCTTCGCGACGTACCTGGTCGGCCACCCGGACACCCGCCCGGACGTGATGCTGAACCGCATCGCCCACAAGCACGCCTCGCTCGGCGTCACGCGCGCGCAGTACCCCCTCGTCCACCAGCACCTCTTCGCGGCGATCGCCGAGGTCCTCGGCGAGGCGGTGACCCCCGAGGTCGCCGAGGCCTGGGACGAGGTCTACTGGCTGATGGCCAACGCCCTCATCGCCATCGAGGAGCGGCTGCACGCCGAGCGGCAGGTCGTCGCCGGCGACGTCTGGCGGGAGTGGACGGTGACCGGCCGCACCGAGGAGACCGCCGACTGCGCCACGTTCCGCCTGACCCCGGCGGACGGCGCTCCGGCGCCGGACTTCAAGCCCGGCCAGTACGTCTCCGTCCAGGTCGAACTCGCCGACGGCGCCCGCCAGATCCGCCAGTACAGCCTCTCCAGCGCACCCGGCTCCCCCGTCCGCACGATCACCGTCAAGCGGGTCGACGGCCCGGCCGCCGGCGGCCCCGACGGCGAGGTCTCCCACCACCTGCACGCCCATGTCCGCCCCGGCGACACGCTGCGGGTCTCGGCCCCCTACGGCGACCTGGCCCTCACCGACACCACCGCGCCGCTGCTGCTCGCGTCCGCCGGCATCGGCTGCACCCCGATGCTGTCGATGCTGGAGCACCTGGCGGACACCGGGCACGGCGCACCGGTCACCGTCGTCCACGCCGACCGCTCCCCCGCCCACCACGCGCTGCGCTCGGACCACCGGGCGCTGACGGCCAAGCTGGCCGACGCCCGCGCACTGTTCTGGTACGAGGCGGACGCCACCGCCGAGGACCGCGCCGGCCGGGTGGACCTGGCGTCCGTCGCACTGCCCGCCGGCACCCGGGCGTACCTGTGCGGCCCGCTCCCCTTCATGCGTGCGGTGCGTGAGCAGCTGCTCGCCAGGGGAGTGCCGGCGGCGGACATCCACTACGAGGTGTTCGGCCCGGACCTGTGGCTGGCGGCCTCCTGAACAGCTGGCCTCACTGTCCGGAATCGCTCGCTCACTGTACGAGTGCACTAGCCCGGAACGGCCGCCTCCATTACATCCAGTGACATACGAGGCGGCCGCGTGGGGCGGCCGTCGCGCACCGCAAAGGAGGCGGCCATGGCCGCACCCATGTCAGCGGAACGATTCCTCAGGGCCCTGCGGAACGAGGGGCTGAACGTCGTCGAGGTCGGCGCCTGGCGGACGCACAACCGCAACCACAAGGGACCGTGGGGGCCCGTCCACGGCGTGGTCATCCACCACACGGTCACCCGCGGCACGCCGAACACGGTCCGGCTCTGCCGCGAGGGCGACGAGCGGCTTCCGGGGCCCCTGTGCCACGGCGTGATCACCAAGGACGGCCGGGTCCACCTGGTGGGCTACGGCCGCGCCAACCACGCGGGGTCGGGCGATCGCGACGTGCTGGCGGCCGTCATCGCCGAGAAGGCGCTGCCCCCGGACGACCGGGCGGACGCGGACGGCAACCGCCACTTCTACGGGTTCGAGTGCGAGAACCTCGGCGACGGCGAGGACCCGTGGCCGGCCGTGCAGCTCGACGCGATCGCCCGTGCGTCGGCGGCCGTCTGCCGGGTCCACGGCTGGACGGCGCGCTCGGTCATCGGCCACCTGGAGTGGCAGCCGGGCAAGATCGATCCGCGGGGCTTCACGATGGCCTCGATGCGCGACCGCGTGGCCGAACGCCTGAAGTAGTCCGCCGCCTCCCCGGGGCCCCGCCCACGGCGCTGATCGGGCGGGCGGGGCTCTGACGTGCGACGGGACCGGCGGGGCGCCCCACAATGGAGGGGTGAACCGTCCCCCGAACCTTGACGCGCTCCTGCGGCCGCGCCCGCCGTCCCCGGTGCGGGAGATCTCCGACGAGCGGTTCGAGCAGTACGGCGTACGGCTGCTGCTGAAGCGGGACGACCTCGTCCACCCGGAGCTGCCGGGCAACAAGTGGCGCAAGCTCGCGCCGAACCTGCGGGCGGCGGTGGCGGCCGGGGCGCCGGCGCTGGTGACGTTCGGCGGCGCGTACTCGAACCATCTGCGGGCCACGGCGGCCGCCGGGCGGCTGCTGTCGCTGCCGACGGTCGGGGTGGTGCGGGGCGACGAGCTCGCGGACCGGCCGCTGAACCCGTCGCTGGCCCGGTGCGTGGCGGACGGCATGCGGCTGCACTTCGTCTCGCGGTCGCGCTACCGGCACAAGGCGGACCCGGACGCGCTGCCCGCCCTCCTGGCCGAGGCCGGCGCGGCCGACGCGTACGTCGTCCCCGAGGGCGGCAGCAACCCCCTCGCCCTCGCGGGCTGCGCGGAACTGGGCCGCGAGCTGCGCGGCACGGCGGACGTGGTGGCCGTCGCCTGCGGCACCGGCGGCACGCTGGCGGGCCTGGCGGCCGGCCTGGCGCCCGGTCAGCGGGCGCTGGGGGTACCGGTGGTGGGCGGGGGGTTCCTGGGGGCGGAGATACGTTCCCTCCAGGAGGCGGCGTTCAGTGGGCCGCGGGGGGACTGGGAGCTTGCGGAAGGGTACGAGTGGGGCGGGTACGGGCGGGTGCCGGAGGCGCTGGAAGCGTTCGCCGCCGACTTCGGGGGACGGCACGGGGTACCGGTCGAGCGGGTGTACGTGGCCAAGCTCCTCTGGGCCCTGACGGCCCTCACGTCCGCGGGCCGTTTCCCCCGGGGCACGACCCTGGCGGCGGTGATCACGGGCCGCCCGTAGGCCGTCTCTTCCGGATCTTGCCGGTTAAGCCCGCGTCGTCCGGTGCCGTGCATCGCAAGGCGGAGAGGCTCCCGATTACTGGACGTCCTCGGGTGCCTCGACAACGCGGCGAGGCGCGGTGCCGGGCGGCGCGGGTCAGGAAAGATCCGGAAGAGACGGCCCAGACCGTCAGGACTCCTCGCGGAACGCCGCCGCCTCTTCCAGGTCCAGGCGGCGCAGCAACGTGCGGAGCATCTCGTCGTCGATCCGCCGCCGGTCCCGCAGGGACACGAACACCTCCCGCTCCGCCGCGATCATCTCCCGCGACAGCCGCCGGTAGACGTCGTCCGCCGACTCCCCCGTCACCGGGTTGGTCTCCCCCAGCCGTTCCCACACCGCGTTGCGCCGCCGCTCCAGCACCGTCCGCAGGCGGTCCGCCAGCGGCGGCGGCAGCGCGTTGGCCGGGTCGGCCAGGAGTTCCGTCAGGCGTTCGTCCGCCGCGCGGGACGCCTCGCTCTGCGCCTGCGCCTCCGCGAGCGTCTCCGCCTGCACGTCCCGCGGCGGCAGCCGCAGCGCCCTGATCAGCGGCGGCAGCGTCAGGCCCTGGACCACCAGCGTGCCGATCACCGTCGTGAAGGTGATGAAGAGGATCAGGTTCCGGTACGGCACGTCCATCGGGATCGAGAAGGCGATGGCGAGCGAGACCACGCCGCGCATGCCCGCCCAGCCCACGATCACCGGCGCCTTCCAGGTGGTGTCCGGTTCCCGTTCCCGCACCCGTGGCGAGATCCGGGGCAGGAACGTCGCCGGGAACACCCACACGTAGCGCGAGACCACCACCGCCAGGAACACCGCGAGCGCGTACCACGCGGCGGGCAGCCCCTCGTCCACCCCGAGGCCCTGGAGGACCACCGGCAGCTGGAGCCCGATCAGCGCGAAGACCACCGACTCCAGGACGAAGGCGACCATCCGCCACACCGCCTCCTCCTGGAGCCGCGTCGCGAAGTCGACCTGCCAGTTGCGGTGGCCCAGGTACAGCGCCACCACCACGACCGCCAGCACGCCCGAGGCGTGCACCCGCTCCGCGACCGCGTACGCCACGAACGGGATCAGCAGCGACAGCGTGTTCTGCAGCAGCGGCTCCCTCAGCCGGGTCCGCAGGTGGTGGATCGGGACCATCAGCAGCAGGCCCACGCCCACCCCGCCCACCGACGCCAGCAGGAACTCCGCGATCCCGCCCGCCCAGCCGATGCCCTCGCCGACCACCGCCGCCAGCGCCACCTTGTACGCGGTGATGGCGGTCGCGTCGTTCACCAGCGACTCGCCCTGCAGGATCGTCGTGATCCGCGGCGGCAGGCGCAGGCGCCGCGCGATCGCGGTCGCCGCGACCGCGTCCGGCGGGGCGACCACGGCGCCCAGGACCAGCGCCACGGTCAGGGGCATGCCCGGCACGACCAGGTACGCCACGTACCCGACCGTGAGCGTCGCGAAGAGCACGTAGCCGACCGAGAGCAGCGCCACCGGCCGCCAGTTCTTGCGCAGGTCCAGGTACGAGGAGTCCACCGCCGCCGTGTACAGCAGCGGGGGCAGCAGCAGCGGCAGCACGATGTGCGGGTCGAGGACGTACGACGGCACCCCGGGCACGTACGAGGCGAGCAGCCCCACCGCGACCAGCAACAGCGGCGCCGGCACCGGCGTGCGGCGGGCCAGGCCCGCCACGGCGGCACTGCCCGCCACCAGCGCCACCAGCTGCAATACCTCCATCGAAGATCCATCCTCGTCCGTCGGGGGCGGCCGCACTGCGTAACCTGGCCATCATGAGCGAGTGCCCCCACGTTGCCGAACTGGCGCGCCCCGAACCGGTCCCGTCCGCCCAGACCTGTACGGAATGTCTGGCACTGGGCAGCCACCCGGTCCAGCTCCGGATGTGCCTGGAGTGCGGATTCGTCGGCTGCTGCGACTCCTCGCCGCACCGGCACGCCACCGCGCACCACCACGACAGCGGCCACCCGGTGATGCGCAGCTTCGAGCCCGGCGAGACGTGGCGCTGGTGCTACGTCGACGGTTCGATCGTCTGACGAACGCCCGGCGGGAACGCGGCGGGAACCCGGCGGGACCGCGGCCGCGAACGCGGGCGGGAAGGTACGGGAGGAACGGACGGTTCGAATGCGTGCGGCGGGGTAGGTCAACCCTCCGCCGGTTCCCCCGATTTGGGCCCGCAGACCCCTAGCCACTGTGTGTGCCCATGGGCTTACCATCGGTCACTGGCCGCCGGGGCGGGGCCACCGCGAGGGGGGCCGCGACACGATCGCCCGGATCGCGATAGCGTCACGGCGAACAGAGCTCGTACCACCTTGGAGGTGAGGGTGTCCCAGATCGCAGGCGAGCCCGGGACCCAGGACTTCGTCGAAGTCCGGCTGCCGGCCGCGGGTGCCTACCTGTCGGTGCTGCGCACGGCCACCGCCGGCCTCGCGGCACGATTGGACTTCACCCTCGACGAGATCGAGGACCTGCGCATCGCGGTGGACGAGGCGTGCGCGATCCTGCTCCAGCAGGCCGTACCCGGCTCCGTCCTCAGCTGCGTGTTCCGGCTGATCGAGGATTCACTGGAGGTGACCGTCTCGGCACCGACCACCGACGGCCGCGCCCCGGAGCGCGACACGTTCGCGTGGACCGTCCTGTCGGCGCTGGCCGGCAAGGTGGAGTCCACGGTCGAGGAGGACCGTACGGTCAGCATCAGCCTCTACAAACAGCGCGGCGCGGGACCAGGCCCGGCGTGAGCGGCGGGGAGACCCCGGTACGGGGCGGGGAGCGGCCCCGGGTACGCCACGAGGTCGACGGCGGTATTCCGGTTCAGCCCGCCCGGCCGCACCCGGCCGAGACGGATGCGGAAGACGGCTTTGCGGAAGACGGCTTTTTGGACTCGGCGGAGCGACGGGCGGGCCCTATGAGCGAGAACCAGCACGAGCGGCACGAACAGCCACAACCACCGGCGGCGCACGATCCGCGCGACCGCAGCGGCGCGCGGGCGCTCTTCCTGGAGCTGCGGGCGCTGCCCGAGGGCTCCCCGGAGCGGGCCGAGCTGCGCAACCGGCTGGTGCGGATGCACCTGCCGCTGGTCGAGCACCTGGCGCGGCGCTTCCGCAACCGCGGCGAGCCGCTGGACGACCTCACGCAGGTCGCCACGATCGGCCTGATCAAGTCGGTGGACCGGTTCGACCCGGACCGCGGGGTCGAGTTCTCGACGTACGCCACCCCGACGGTGGTCGGCGAGATCAAGCGGCACTTCCGGGACAAGGGCTGGGCGGTACGGGTGCCCCGGCGGCTCCAGGAGCTGCGGCTGGCCCTGACCACGGCCACGGCGGAGCTGTCCCAGCAGCACGGGCGCTCGCCGACCGTGCACGAGCTGGCGGAGCGGCTGGGGATCTCCGAGGAGGAGGTGCTGGAGGGGCTGGAATCGGCCAATGCCTACAGCACGCTGTCCCTGGACGTGCCGGACACGGACGACGAGTCGCCGGCGGTCGCGGACACGCTCGGCGCGGAGGACGAGGCGCTGGAGGGCGTCGAGTACCGCGAATCGCTCAAGCCGCTGCTGGAGGGCCTGCCGCCGCGGGAGAAGCGGATCCTGCTGCTGCGCTTCTTCGGCAACATGACCCAGTCCCAGATCGCGCAGGAGGTCGGCATCTCCCAGATGCACGTCTCGCGCCTGCTGGCCCGCACCCTGGCCCAGCTCCGCGAGAAGCTCCTGGTCGAGGAGTAGGGACCGAGGAGCAGGGACGTAGTGGTGGAGGGCGGTCCCTCAGGACCGGCCCTCGATCCCCAGGGCCTCGGTCGCCCCCGGGTTCACGAGGAGGGCGACGACGGCCACGGCCGCGAGGGCCAGGGCGACCGCGGCGGCGATCATCGCGCCGCCGGTCGTCCACAGGGTCCAGGCCACCGGCATCGCCAGCAGCTGGGTCATCAGCGCCGGGCCGCGGCTCCAGCGGCGGCCCAGGCGCAGCCCGCGGGCCGCGATCAGCGGCAGGGCGGCGAGGGCGAGCAGGGTGATGCCGCCGGTCTCGGCCTGCTGCGGGGAGTCCGGGTCACCGGCGATGCCCACGAAGAGCATGTAGACACCGAGGCCGGCCAGGGCGAGGCCCTCCAGGGCGGTGAGCACGGCGGCCGCGGTCAGCCGGCCGGGGAGGGCGGCGGTGACCGTGGCGGCTGCCGGAGCGGCGGGCGCGGCCGGCTTCGCGGTGCCGGGGTTCGCGGCGCGGGGCTTCGCGGTGCGGGAATTCCCGGTGCGGGGCTTGGGGGGCTGCTTCTTGCTCACTCCAGCAGGGTAGCCGCGCGGCATGGTCCCACGAGGGGACGGCCCGTATGGGAGGCGTAACACGGGGTGGGTAATGTGGCGGTCATGCGTGCACTTCTCGTGGCCAACCCAGCAGCGACGACCACCAGTGCGCGCACGCGCGACGTCCTCATCCATGCCCTGGCCAGCGAGATGAAGCTGGACGCGGTGACCACCGAGTACCGCGGGCACGCCCGGGACCTGGGCCGCAAGGCGGCGGAGAGCGACGACATCGACCTCGTGGTGGCGCTCGGCGGGGACGGCACGGTCAACGAGGTCGTGAACGGGCTGCTGCACGACGGCCCCGATCCGGAGCGCCGGCCGCGGCTGGCGGTCGTACCGGGCGGGTCGACGAACGTCTTCGCGCGCGCCCTGGGGCTGCCCAACGACGCCGTCGAGGCGACCGGCGCCCTGCTGGACGCGCTGCGCGAGCGGCGCGAGCGCACGGTCGGGCTGGGGCTCGCGGCCGGCACCCCGGGCTCGGACGACGAGGCGGTTCCGCCGCGCTGGTTCACCTTCTGCGCGGGCTTCGGCTTCGACGCGGGCGTGGTGGGCCGGGTCGAGCAGCAGCGCGAGAAGGGGAAGCGTTCGACGCACGCCCTCTACGTACGGCAGCTCGTGCGTCAGTTCCTGGAAGAGCCCAACCGGAGGCACGGCACGGTCACGCTGGAGCGCCCCGGGGCGGATCCCGTACCGGACCTCGTGCTGTCGATAGTGTGCAACACGTCACCTTGGACGTTTCTGGGGAATCGCCCGCTTTACGCCTCTCCCGAGGCGTCCTTCGACACCGCACTTGACGTGCTGGCGCTCAATCGTTTGTCAACTCCGGCCGCCGCGCGCTACGCGACACAGCTCCTGACCTCGACTCCTGAGCGCGGCCCGCACGGCAAGCACGCGGTGTCTCTGCACGATCTGACCGACTTCACCTTGCATTCGAAGGTTCCTCTTCCGTTCCAGATGGACGGAGACCACCTCGGTCTGCGCACCAGCGTTCAGTTCACAGGCGTTCGCCGTGCACTGCGTGTGATTGTGTGAGTGGAAGACCCTAAAGTCCTTTCAGTCGAACGTTTAGACGCCGGTCCACCCCCAAGAAGTACGGCTGTGACCTAGTAGACACCGACGAATCAAAAAAAACTTTCCGGAAGGGGTTGTATCCCCGTCCGAGGTTTGCGAATCTCTACATGGCGATCGGGACAGCCCGCAGGACCCGGCACCCATGACCGCCAGAACCCCCTCCACGAATCGGACTCACATCCAGGCAACTGGCTGTCGGCCCTTCCCTCGTGAGGGGATTCGTGAAAGCGTTCACATTCACAAGCAACGTGCATGTCACATCAAGAGAGGTAGCAGCCATGGACTGGCGTCACAACGCCGTTTGTCGTGAGGAAGACCCCGAGCTGTTCTTCCCCATCGGCAACACCGGTCCTGCGCTGCTGCAGATCGAGGAAGCCAAGGCCGTCTGCCGCCGCTGCCCCGTCATGGAGCAGTGCCTGCAGTGGGCGCTCGAGTCCGGCCAGGACTCCGGCGTCTGGGGCGGCCTCAGCGAGGACGAGCGCCGCGCGATGAAGCGCCGCGCCGCTCGCAATCGGGCGCGCAACGCGACCGCCTGACATCGACTTTCGAGCCTCGAGCCGCAGCGCGTAGCACCCATATAGCGCTCAGCAACGTGCTCTTGAGCCCCGGACTGGTTACCTTCGGTCCGGGGCTCAGTGCTGTGCGGGGCAGGGCGCCGCTACAGAGCGTGACGGGCCGTGCGGCCGCTACTTCTGCGGGCTCGCCGGGACGTCCAGGACGACCTTGGTGCCGCGCGACTCGCCCGCCACCATGTCGAACGTGCCGCCGAGCTCGCCCTCGACCAGGGTGCGGACGATCTGCAGCCCCAGGTTGCCGGCCCGCTGCGGATCGAAGCCCTCGGGCAGGCCGCGGCCGTCGTCGGTCACCGTGATCAGCAGCCGCGCGTCGTCGCGGCGGGTGCCGCTGCGGACCGCCGTGACCTCGACCGTGCCCCGCTCCCCCGGTGCGAAGGCGTGCTCCAGGGCGTTCTGGAGGATCTCGGTCAGGACCATCGACAGCGGAGTGGCGACCTCCGCGTCCAGGATCCCGAAGCGGCCCAGGCGCCGGCAGTCCACCTTGCCCGGGGAGATCTCCGCGACCATCGCGATGACCCGGTCGGCGATCTCGTCGAACTCGACCCGCTCGTCCAGGTTCTGGGACAGCGTCTCATGCACGATCGCGATCGAACCGACCCGGCGCACGGCCTCGTTGAGCGCTTCCCGGCCCTGGTCGGAATCCATCCGGCGGGCCTGCAGGCGCAGCAGCGCGGCCACCGTCTGGAGGTTGTTCTTCACCCGGTGGTGGATCTCCCGGATGGTCGCGTCCTTGGTGATCAACTCCCGTTCGCGACGGCGCAGTTCGGTGACGTCCCGGCACAGCACCAGGGAGCCGATGCGGGTCCCCTTGGGCTTGAGCGGGATCGCCCGCAGCTGGATGACGCCGCCGTTGCCCTCGACCTCGGTCTCGCGCGGGGCCCAGCCGCTGGCGAGCTTGACCAGCGCCTCGTCGACCGGGCCGCGCGAGGGCGCCAGCTCGGCGGTGGTGGTGCCCAGGTGCTGGCCGACCAGGTCGGCGGCCAGGCCCAGGCGGTGGTAGGCGGAGAGCGCGTTCGGCGAGGCGTACGTGACGACGCCGTCGGCGTCGAGGCGGATCAGGCCGTCCCCCACGCGCGGCGAGGCGTCCATGTCGACCTGCTGGCCGGGGTACGGGAAGGTGCCGGCGGCGATCATCTGCGCCAGGTCGGAGGCCGACTGCAGGTACGTGAGCTCCAGCCGGCTCGGGGTCCGGACGGTGAGCAGGTTGGTGTTGCGGGCGATGACGCCGAGGACCCGCCCCTCGCGGCGCACCGGGATCGACTCGACGCGGACCGGCACCTCCTCGCGCCACTCCGGGTCGCCCTCGCGCACGATCCGGCCCTCGTCCAGGGCCGCGTCCAGCAGCGGGCGGCGCCCGCGCGGCACCAGGTGGCCGACCATGTCGTCCTGGTAGGAGGTGGGCCCGGTGTTCGGGCGCATCTGCGCGACGGAGACGTACCGGGTGCCGTCGAGGGTGGGCACCCACAGCACGAGGTCCGCGAAGGACAGGTCGGAGAGCAGCTGCCACTCCGAGACCAGCAGGTGGAGCCACTCCAGGTCGGTTTCACCGAGAGCGGTGTGCTGGCGTACGAGGTCGTTCATGGAGGGCACGTGTGCGAGCGTACCCCGGGCGCGGACGATGACTTTCCCCACGGGAATACCCATCAGTACCTTTCGCCGCGTACTGTTGGAGGAAGTGACCGACTACGGACGTCCGCAATTGGATGGACAGAACAGATTGGTCTAGTCCACAATGCTGCTGTACGGACTGTCACAGACAGCCGTGGACACAGCTCCGACATGGGCTTCCGCCCTCCCCGCACAGGAGGACGGACGAGGTAAGCCGCGCGCTCTGCCCTGACCGCGCAGGCACCTCCCACCGGCCGCCGGGACCGCACACCCGCCGGCCGTAAGTACTCCGGGCTACGGTGCCGGACGGGTTGAGGGTCCCGTCCCGGCACCGTGGCCCAGAGGAAACGTGCGGGCGAACACGCCCCCTCGCCCCCTCACTTCCCTTACGTCGGCCAGGCGGCCAGGGCCAGCTCCGCCACCGCCGCCAGCTCCTCCCGGCCCGCCCCGTCCCGCGCCTGCTGGGACATCCCCTGCAGAACCGCCCCGACGTAGCGGGCCAGCGCCGCCGCGTCGGTGTCCGCCGGCAGGGTTCCGCAGGCCACGTCGGCCCGGATCCGGCTCTCGAAGGCCGCCAGGTTCGCGTTGCGCCGCCCCTTGAGTTCCTCGGCGACCTCCTCGGCCGTGCAGTTGACGGCCGCGCTGATCACCAGGCAGCCGCGCGGGTGCGCCGGGTCGGTGTAGATCCCGGCCGCCTCGCGCAGGATGCGCGCCACGGCGGCGCGGGCGGTGGGTTCCTCGGCGAGCGCCACGGCCGCGAAGCCGCCGTAGCGACCGGCGTAGGCCGTGACGACCTCGTCGAAGAGCCGGCGCTGGTCACGGGCGGCAGCCGGGGGATCGGCCGGGCCGTCGCGGAGCGGCTGGCCCGCGACGGGGCGCTGGTCGCGGTGCACTACGGGCGCAACGAGGCGGCCGCGCGGGAGACGGTCGACGCGATCACGGCGGCGGGCGGGCGGGCCTTCGCGATCGGCGCGGAGCTCGGCGTACCGGGGGACGCGGAGGCGCTGTGGGCGGCGTACGACGCGCATCCGCTCAGCACGCCGGGGGTGGACGTGCTGGTGAACAACGCGGGGGCGGCGACGTTCGCCTCGATCGCGGACACCGACGAGGAGACCTACGACCGGATGCAGGCCGTCAACGCGAAGGCGCCGTTCTTCGTCATCCAGCACGGGCTGTCCCGGCTGCGCGACGGCGGCCGGATCGTGAACGTGACCGGCACTCCGGACATCGCGCTCCCCGCCATCCTCGCCACGATCGTCGCGAAGGGCGCGGTCAACGCCCTGACGCGGTCACTGGCGGCCGAGCTGGCACCGCGCGGGATCACCGTGAACTCGGTGGGTCCGGGGATCACCGCGACCGACTTGAACGCGGCCTGGCTGGCCGATCCCGCGGCGCGCGCCCACGCCTCCTCCCGTTCGGTGTTCGGGCGGATCGGCACGGTGGAGGAGGTCGCGGACGTGGTGGCCTTCCTGGCGTCGGCGGACTCCCGCTGGGTGACCGGCCAGCATCTGGACGCGACCGGCGGGCTCCAGCTGGCGCTGCTCTGACGGGTGCCCGGCGCCCTCAGGGAGGGCGCCGGGAGGCCGGCGGCACCCGTCCGGACCACCATGGAAGACAGGTGCGCGGTCCCGCCACGGCGGGCTCCCGCTCTGCTAGATTGGTCTATACCACAACCGTGCTCCCCTCACCTCTCCAGATCGGCAGGCCCAGCGTGGAAGTTGTCATCGTCCCGGACGCCAAGGCAGGCGGCGAGCTCATCGCGGAGGCCATGGCCGCCCTGGTCCGCCGCAAGCCCGACGCCCTGCTGGGCGTGGCGACCGGCTCCACCCCGCTGCCGATCTACCAGGCCCTGGCCGCGAAGGTCCGCGCAGGCGAGGTCGACGCCTCCCGTGCGCGGGTCTGCCAGCTCGACGAGTACGTCGGCCTGCCGGCCGGGCACCCGGAGTCCTACCGGGCGGTCGTGCTGCGCGAGGTCGTCGAGCCGCTGGGCCTGTCCGAGGCCTCGTTCATGGGCCCGGACGGCTCCGCCGAGGACATCGTCGCGGCGTGCGAGGCGTACGACCGGGCGCTCGCGGAGGCGGGCGGCGTGGACCTGCAGCTGCTGGGCATAGGCACCGACGGGCACATCGGCTTCAACGAGCCGTGCTCGTCGCTGGCGTCGCGCACGCGCATCAAGACCCTGACGGAGCAGACGCGGGTGGACAACGCGCGGTTCTTCGACGGCGACCTGGACCAGGTGCCGCATCACGTGATCACGCAGGGCATCGGCACGATCCTGGACGCCCGGCACCTGGTGCTGCTGGCGACCGGCGAGGGCAAGGCGGAGGCGGTGGCGCAGACGGTGGAGGGCCCGCTGTCGGCGCTGGTGCCGGCGTCGGCGCTCCAGTTGCACGCGCATGCGACGGTGGTGGTGGACGAGGCGGCGGCGTCGAAGCTGAAGCTGTCCGACTATTTCCGCCACACGTACACCAACAAGCCGACGTGGCAGGGCCTGTAGCCCCACCGCCCCCGGGGGCCTTGCCCCCGGGACACCCGGGCACGTCAATCGCCGGCGCGGCTGGGTGGGCGGGGCTCCGCCCCGAGCCCCGTACGTGCGCTTCGCGCCCGTACGCTCAAACGCCGCGCGGGCTGGAATTGCCGCTGCGCGGCAACCCAGCCGCGCAGCGGCACCCTTCCGGCGCCACCGGGCGCCATCCCAGCCCCGCCGGCGTTTGAGGCGCGGGGGTGCGGGGGCGGAGCCCCCGAAACCGGCCCACCGGGCGCCATCCCAGCCCCGCCGGCGTGTGAGGCGCGGGGGTGCGGGGGCAGAGCCCCCGGAACCGGGCCGCCGGGTGGCGGGGCCCCGCGGGACCTTGGGTGGCTAGGCCACGCCTGCGATGGCTTCGGCCGCCGCTCGGCCGCAGACCCGGGACGCGCCGTGCGTCGCGACGTGGAAGGCGCCGGTCGGGGCCGCCCGCGGGAGGCCCATCTCGACGACCACCGTGTCCGGCCGGGCCGAGATCAGTTCCGCCACCGCGGCCGCCATCCACGCGTGCCGGTGGGCGTCGCGGACCACGGCGACGATCGTGCGGTCGCCCGCCGCGGCCAGGATGTCCGCCGCGACCGAGCCCTCCGGGTACACCGCCGCCGCCGTGTCCGGCACCAGCGCGGCCAGTTCCGCTGCCACCCCCCACGGCGTCTCGTCGCCCACCGCGATGTTCGCGACCGGCGAGAGCGTGGCCACGTACGGGCGGGAGACCGGCACCGGGGTGCCCGACACCCGCAGCGCGCGGCGGGCCGCCGTGAGGCCGATGCCGGGCGCGCTCCCCTCCTGAAGCGCGCCCGGCGCGGCGTCGACCCGGGCAGCCCGGGTCCAGTCGGCGAGGGCCCGGACCCGGGCGGCGGCGTCGGCGAGCCGCTCCTCGGGCAGGGTCCCCTCGCGTACGGCTTCGACCAGCGCGTCCCGCAGCCGCAGCACGGTGGCCTCGTCGGCCAGCCCGCCCCCGACGCAGATCGCGTCGGCGCCCGCGGCGATGGCCAGCACCGAGCCGCGCTCGATGCCGTAGGTGCCGGCGATGGCGTTCATCTCCATGCCGTCGGTGACGATCAGGCCCTCGTAGCCCAGCTCCTTGCGCAGCAGCCCGGTCAGGATCTGCGGGCTCAGGGTCGCCGGGCGGGTCGGGTCCAGGGCCGGGACCAGGATGTGCGCGCTCATCACGGCCTTGGTGCCCGCCGCGACGGCCGCCCGGAAGGGGACCAGTTCGCGGGCGTACAGGGTGTCGAGGCCCACGTCGATGCGCGGCAGCGCGTGGTGGGAGTCGACGTTGGTGTCGCCGTGGCCGGGGAAGTGCTTGGTGCAGGCGGCCACGCCCGCGGCCTGGAGTCCGCTGACGTACGCGGCGGTGTGCCGGGCCGCGAGGGCCGTGTCGGCGCCGAAGGAGCGCACCCCGATGACCGGGTTGTCGGGGTTGGAGTTGACGTCGGCCGAGGGGGCCCAGTTCAGGTTGACCCCGCAGGCGGCCAGGCGGCGGCCCAGCTCGTGGGCCACGTCCCGGGTCAGGGCGGTGTCGTCCACCGCGCCGAGCGCCAGGTTGCCGGGGAAGCTGGAGCCCTGGCGGACCTCCAGGCGGGTGACGTCGCCGCCCTCCTCGTCGATGGCCACGAGGACGTCGTCGCGCTCGGCCCGCAGCTGCGCGGTGAGCGCGGCGAGCTGCTCCGGCGAGGCGATGTTGCGGCCGAACAGGCCGACGGCGGTCAGGCCCTCGGCGACCTGGCGCAGCAGCCAGGCGGGGGCGGTGGTGCCTTCGAAGCCGGGCTGGAGGACGGCCAGGGCGTCACGTGTCAACGCGGTGGCGCGGTGCGCAAGGACAGTCATGGGTGCCGTTATCCCTTCACGGCGCCGGCGGTCATTCCGCCGACGGCCTTGCGCTGGAGGAAGACGAAGACGATCAGGACCGGGAGCGCGAAGAGCGTGGACGCGGCCATGGTGGCGCCCCAGTCGTTGCCGAAGGCGGTCTGGAACTGGGTCAGCCACAGCGGGAGCGTCTGCGCGGTCTTGTCCTTGTTGAGGATCAGGACCATCGCGAACTCGTTCCAGGCGGTGATGAACCCGAAGAGCGAGGTGGACATCAGGCCGGGGGCGAGCAGCGGGAAGATGACCTTGCGGAAGGCCTGGCCGCGGGTGCAGCCGTCGATCTGGGCGGCCTCCTCCAGCGTCACCGGGACGGCGGCGATGAAGCCGCGCAGGGTCCAGATGGTGAAGGGCAGGACCATCACGAAGTAGATCGCGGTCAGCAGCGGGAGGCTGTTCAGCGTCTCCGCGTCGCGGGCGATCATGTACATCGCGATGACCATGACCTCCCAGGGGGCCATCTGCGCCATCATCACGGCGAGCACCAGGCCCTTGCGGCCCTTGAACTTCATCCGGGCGATGGCGAAGCTCGCGGCGAGGGCGACGAACAGGGCCAGCGCGACGGCGCCGACCGTGACGATCAGGCTGTTGGTGACGTACGTCCAGAACAGGTCGACGCCGGAGGCCTTGGTGAAGTTGTCCACCGTCGGGGTGAAGACGAAGACCGGGTCCTTGGTGAGGATCTCGCCGGACGGCTTGAAGGCCGAGGAGATCATCCAGTAGACCGGGAAGACGAAGACGACGGCGAGGAGCAGCGCGCCGAGGTTCTTGGCGACGGCGGCGGGGCGCACCGGACGGCGGGTGCGCAGCCTCTGGGCGGGCACGGCCCGGTCGGTGGCGGTCGCGGCGGTGCGGGCGGTGGTGGTGCTCACTGCTCCTCCTCCTGCTTCAGGATCAGGCGGAAGTAGAAGGACATGACGACCACGAGCATCAGGATCGTCAGGACGGAGATGGCGGCCGCCAGGCCGTAGTGCTGCTGGGCCTGGCCCTCGATGTAGGCGAAGACCGGGAGGGTCTCGGAGGCGCGGTCGGGTCCGCCGTTCTTCATCGCGTAGACCTGGGTGAAGGCCTTGAAGACCCAGATCACTTCGAGGAACGTCGTGACGAGGAAGAACGGGCGCAGGTTGGGGAAGACGACCTTCCAGAAGGTCTGCCAGCCGTTGGCGCCGTCCATGCGGGCCGCCTCGTACAGCTCGGCGCCGACGGTGGTCAGGCCGGCGTACATGTTGAGGGCGACGAAGGGGATGGAGCCCCAGACGATCAGGATGGCGATGATGACCAGCGTGGACAGGCCGGTCTCGAACCAGTTGTGCTGCTCGAAGCCGGAGAAGCCGAGCGTGCGCATCACCCAGTTCATGACGCCGAACTGCTCGTCGAAGAGCCAGTGGAAGACGGTGACCGAGGCGACGATGGGCATGGCCCAGGCCATGACCAGCGCCAGGGACAGCACCAGGCGCATCCATTTGCCGAGCCGGTTGAGCAGGATGCCGATGAGGCTGCCGATCACCATGATCAACACGACGTTGGCGGCGGTGAAGGCGAAGCTGCGGACGGCGACGGTCCAGAACTGCGCGTCGCCGAGGAGCTCGGTGTAGTTCTTCAGCCCGATGAAGGGGGCCTTGCGCTGGATCAGCTCGATCTTGTTGACCTGCTGGAAGGACAGCAGGACGTTCTTGACGAGCGGGTAGAGCAGCAGGCCGGCGAGGCTGAGGACCGCGGGGGCGACCAGCGCGTACGGCAGCCAGCCGGACGGGAGCGATTTTCTGCCGCCGCGAGGAGACGGGGCGGTGGCGCCGGTCCCGGTGGGGGGCGGCGGCGTCTTGCGCAGCCCGGCGGACGTCGGTGGTGCGTCCTGTGGAGCGCTGGTCCTCGCCCCCTGGGAGTGCACGGTCATGTCGTGGATTCCTCGCGGTCGACCTGTGGAGTCACATGCGCGACCGGGGGTACGGCGGGCGGCGGGCGCCCTCCGTACCCCTGGTCGCGTTCACTGCCCGGACGCGCCGGGGGCAGCCGGTGGTGCGGGTGCTGCCGGGTTACTTGTTGATGCGGGCCGCGATTTCCTTGTCCGCGGCCTCGCCCGCCTTGGCGGCGTCCTCACCCTTCAGGACCTTGGTCATGAACTCCTTGATCGGGT
The DNA here is from genome assembly GCF_055582305.1 of Streptomyces sp. NPDC042102. Taxonomy (NCBI): domain Bacteria; kingdom Bacillati; phylum Actinomycetota; class Actinomycetes; order Kitasatosporales; family Streptomycetaceae; genus Streptomyces; species Streptomyces sp. NPDC042102. Next base: position 804,494 of record NZ_JBVJDL010000003.1, on the reverse strand, counting down.
TGGGCTCGGTCTCGACGTTCGCCCAGCCCGGGGTGACCGGGGTGATCTTGCCGTTGACGCCGGCCTTGGCCATCGCCTCGGCGAAGGAGCCCGCGGGGGCGGTGAAGTTCGCGCCGACCTGGTTCGGCAGCAGCGCGCCCTTGGTCTCGGCGGCGTACTTGGTCATCTGGTCCTTGCCGGCGGCCAGGGCCAGCCACTCCTTGGCGAGGTCCTTGTTCTTGGAGCGCTCGGCCACGGCGAGGTTGGAGCCGCCGAGGAAGACGGTGCCGGACTTGTCGGCGGTCTTGCCGGGGATCGGGAAGTAGCCGAAGTCGGCCTCCTTGCCCGCGTCCTTCAGGGCCTTCTCGGCACCGGAGGCCTCCCAGCCCAGGCCGATCCAGGAGGCGACGCCGCCCTTGGGGACGATGTCGGTGGACTGCTGCGGGGTGGCCTCGTCCTTGTCCTTGGGAGCGGTGGAGAAGGACTGGAGCTTCTTGTAGAAGTCCATGGCGGAGGCGGCCTGCGGGGTGCTGAGCTGGCCCTTCCACTTGCCGCCGTCCTTGACGGCGAGGTCGCCGCCCTCGTCCCAGATGAAGCCGGCGAGGACGTACCAGCTCTGGCCCGGGAGGTAGATCGGCTGGGTGGCGGCGTCGGCGGCCTTGAGCTTCTCCAGGCCGGCCACCCACTCGTCGCGGGTCGTGGGCGGGGTGACGCCGGCCTTCGCGTACGCCTTCTTGTCGTAGACCACGACGCGGTTGGCGGCGTACCACGGGGCGGAGTAGAGCTTGCCGTCGATCTCGGCGGAGGCGAGCATGCTCTTCTGCCAGGCGTCGGCGCCGAGCTTGGCCTTGTCGCCGGTCAGGTCGGCGAGGCCGCCGGTGACCGCGTAGCCGGCGGTCTGGGTGTTGCCGAGCTCGATGACGTCCGGCGGGGTGGTCTCGGAGAGGGCGGTGGTGACCTTCTCCTGGATGCCCTTCCACTGCTGGATCTCGACCTTGACCTTGGTGTTCGGGTGCTTGGCCTCGAACTCCTTGTTGACCTCGTCGATCCAGGCCTTCGGCGCGGAGCCGTCCATCACCCAGACGGTGATTTCCTTGTTGCCGTTCGCGTCGGTCTTGCCCTTGTCGTCCCCGCTGTCGCCACACGCCGCCAGGCCGATAACCATGCCCGCGACACCAACCGCCGCGATGAGCTTGCGCTTCACGCCACCCTCCTCAGGGATGCCTGCCTGCACTTCCCTTGCCCGCCGCGATGACATACGCCAAGTACTGCCCGTGGGGCCGGGATCTGATCCATATTGGTTTAGACCAGTACCGGGAGCTTGGCCTAGACCTTTAGGGGTGTCAAGGGTCTAATGAGCGGGGGTCCGGTGCCGTTATAGGACCGACACCTCGGGGAGGGGAGACGTGCGCCCTCACCACCCGTGTCACCATGTGACCGCACATATCGGAGGAGCCGGTGACGGCAGCGAAACTGGAGTCGGGAAGGCGGGCGGCGATGGCCACCGAAGGGGCGTCCGGGGAGCCGGAGGGCGGGGCAGCCACCCGTACCGCGCGTGTGCCCAAGTACTACCGACTCAAGCGGCACTTGCTCGACATGACCGAAACCCTGCCGCCCGGAACGCCGGTGCCGCCGGAGCGCACGCTGGCCGCCGAGTTCGACACCTCCCGCACCACCGTCCGCCAGGCCCTCCAGGAGCTCGTCGTCGAGGGGCGGCTGGAGCGGATCCAGGGCAAGGGGACGTTCGTCGCGAAGCCGAAGGTCTCCCAGGCCCTGCAACTGACCTCCTACACGGAGGACATGCGCGCCCAGGGCCTGGAGCCGACCTCGCAGCTCCTGGACATCGGCTACGTCACCGCCGACGACACCCTCGCCGGGCTGCTCAAGATCGCCACGGGCGGGCGGGTCCTGCGCATCGAGCGGCTGCGGCTGGCCAGCGGCGAGCCGATGGCCATCGAGACCACCCACCTTTCGGCCAAACGCTTCCCGGCGCTGCGCCGTTCGCTGGTCAAGTACACCTCGCTCTACACCGCGCTGGCGGAGGTGTACGACGTCCACCTCGCCGAGGCCGAGGAGACCATCGAGACCTCCCTGGCCACCCCGCGCGAGGCGGGCCTGCTCGGTACGGATGTCGGCCTCCCCATGCTGATGCTCTCCCGGCACTCACTGGACGCCGATGGTGAACCCGTGGAGTGGGTGCGGTCGGTGTACCGCGGAGATCGTTACAAGTTCGTCGCCCGACTCCAGCGCCCCGCCGTCTGAGATACGTAGTTGACTCTCGTACCGCATTGCGGACGGGGGCTTACGTTCACCGGGCAGGCCCCCGTAGATTCCTGCGCTCACGCAGATGATCAACGAGGGGACGAGGATCATGCCGGAACCGGGATCAACAGGCACAGAACGGAACACGGCGGGTCCGGGCGGCGGCACGCCCGGCTCGCCCTCCCCCGCTCCGGGCGCAGCCGGCCGGCTCACGCCGAAGTCGATCGCCGTCTGGTCGCTGGTGGCGCTCGTCGGGGCCGTCGGGTGGGCCGTGCTCGCCCTCTCGCGCGGCGAGGACGTCTCGGCGGCCTGGATGCTGGCCGCGGCGCTGGGCTCGTACGCCATCGCCTACCGCTTCTACTCGCGCTTCATCGCGCACCGGGTGCTCAGGGTCGACAAGACCCGGGCGACGCCGGCCGAACGCCTTGACAACGGTGTCGACTTCCACCCGACGGACCGCCGGGTGCTCTTCGGCCACCACTTCGCCGCCGTCGCGGGCGCGGGTCCGCTGGTCGGCCCGGTGCTCGCCGCCCAGATGGGCTACCTGCCGGGGACCATCTGGATCGTCGCCGGCGTGATCTTCGCGGGCGCCGTGCAGGACATGGTCACGCTCTTCTTCTCCACCCGCCGCGACGGCCGCTCGCTCGGCCAGATGGCGCGGGACGAGATCGGCCCGTTCGGCGGGGCGGCCGCGCTGATCGCGGTGTTCGCCATCATGATCATCCTGCTGGCCGTGCTCGCGCTCGTCATCGTCAACGCCCTCGCCCACTCCCCGTGGGGCGTGTTCTCCATCGGCATGACCATCCCGATCGCCCTCTTCATGGGCGTCTACCTGCGCGTGCTGCGGCCGGGCCGGGTCACCGAGGTCTCGCTCATCGGCGTGGTGCTGCTGCTCCTCGCGATCGTCGCGGGCGGCTGGGTCGCGGAGTCCTCCTGGGCGGAGTTCTTCACGCTCAAGCCGACCACCCTGGTCATCTGGATGGTCGCGTACGGCTTCCTGGCCTCCGTACTGCCGGTGTGGCTGCTGCTGGCGCCGCGCGACTACCTGTCCACCTTCATGAAGGTCGGCACGATCGCGATGATGGCCGCCGGTGTGGCCATCGCGATGCCGACGCTGAAGATGGACGCGGTCACCTCCTTCGCCAGCCGCGGCGACGGCCCGGTCTTCGCCGGGTCGATGTTCCCGTTCGTCTTCATCACCATCGCCTGCGGCGCGCTCTCCGGCTTCCACTCCCTGGTCTCCTCGGGCACCACCCCGAAGATGGTCCAGAAGGAGACCCAGATCCGGATGATCGGCTACGGGTCGATGCTGACCGAGTCCTTCGTCGCCATCATGGCGATGATCGCGGCCTGCATCATCGAGCCGGGCCTGTTCTTCGCGGTCAACTCGCCCGCCGGCATGGTCGGCACCACCGTGCAGTCCGCCTCCGAGGCGATCGCGGGCATGGGCTTCACGATCTCCCCGGAGCAGCTCGCACAGGCCGCCAAGGACGTCGAGGAGGCCAGCCTGCTCTCCCGTACGGGCGGCGCGCCGACGTTCGCACTCGGAATGTCGGAGATCTTCTCGTCCGTGTTCGGCGGGGCGTCGATGAAGGCGTTCTGGTACCACTTCGCGATCATGTTCGAGGCGCTGTTCATCCTCACCACCCTGGACGCGGGCACCCGGGTGGGCCGGTTCATGCTCCAGGACATGCTGGGCAACGTCTACAAGCCGTTCAAGCAGATCAGCTGGAAGCCCGGTGTGTGGCTCGCGAGCGCGCTGGTCGTCGGCGCGTGGGGCTACTTCCTGTGGGTCGGCGTGAAGGACCCGCTGGGCGGCATCAACCAGCTCTTCCCGCTGTTCGGGATCGCGAACCAGCTGCTGGCCGCCGTCGCGCTGGCCGTGTGCACCACCCTGCTGGTGAAGTCCGGGCGGCTGCGGTTCGCCTGGGTGACGGCGGTCCCGCTGGCCTGGGACGCGGCGGTCACGCTCAGCGCGAGCTGGATGAAGGTCTTCTCCGAGGACCCGCGCGTGGGCTTCTTCGCGCAGCGCGACAAGTACCAGGCCGGCATCGACGCCGACAAGGTGCTGCCGCCCGCCAAGACCATGGACGACATGCACACCGTCGTCACCAACTCCACGGTCGACGGCGTGCTCTCGGCGCTGTTCGCCGTGCTGATCATCATCGTGCTGGTGGACGCGGCCCGGGTCTGCTTCAAGGCCATCGCCAGCCCCGAGACGGTACGGCTCTCCGAGGTGCCGTGGACCGAGTCGAAGATCGTCGCACCGGCCGGGCTCTTCCCGACGGCGGAGGAGAAGGCGGAGCTGGCCGCGGCCGGCCTCGACGACTCCGGCGGCGGCAAGGTCAAGGAACCGGTGTCCTCGTGAGCGTGCGGGCAGCGCTCGCCCGGGTCCGGTACTTCGTCCGCGAGTTCTCGGGCGAGGCGGCGTACGACCGGTACGTCGCCCACGCCCGCGCGCACGACCCGGGGACGGAGGTCATGACCCGGCGGGCCTTCGAGCGGGCCCGCACCGACGCCCGCGAGGCGGACCCGCGGGAGGGCTTCCGCTGCTGCTGAACGGCCACGCGAAGGGCCCCGCCGGGCGTACCGGCGGGGCCCTTCGCGGTGCGGGGGGGGCGAGGGTCAGCGCACCCAGTCCTTGAGGGCCTCGGTCTGGAGGGTGATGCCGACGGGGTCAGGGAGCTCGACGTCCTGACCGAAGGCAAGGGTGCGCACATTCACGTAGCGAACACCGTTCGGCTCGCTGTAAACCCTCACCAGACAGGCGTCCCGGTCGATCAAGAGGTAAACAGGGATACCCGCCTCCGCGTAGGCGCGCGGCTTCTCCTTGCGATCACGCTCGTCGGTGTCGGAGTCGTACGAGGTGACCTCGACGACCATCAGCACCGGCGACGGGTCGGCCCACTCGCCCTGGCCCTCGAACGCCCCGTCCGGGGCGAGCGAGGCGTCCGGGCGTGCCCGCCCCCCGCGGTACCGCTCGACCTTCAGCCCCCGTTCGACGTGGAGCCACTGCTCGGGGCGGAACTGCATGCAGACGCGCGCAAGCCACACCACGATCCGGTCGTGATCCCCGTCCGGCATGGCCTTGCTCCTCAGTACCCCGTCAATGAATTCCAGCCGCGCCCCCTCTGATTCGCGCGCCGCTATCCGCGCCAAGGCTTCGAAGTCTTCGATGGGCATGTGCGGTCGGTGAGTCATCACGGTCATGCCTCGCTCGCCTTCCTGGACGGTCTGCCTCCGACGATAGCGGAGAGGTACGTCATAGGGACTCCGCGTCGCGGGCGACACAACATCTGGGGGGTCACGCATCCACCGCCCCCCACATGTATGCTCATCCTCGCTGTCGCCGCAGGGGAATCCGGTGCGAATCCGGAACTGTCCCGCAACGGTATGAAGTGCGCCTTTCGTCAGGAGGGGCACGCCGCGAGTCCGAGGACCTGCCGACGGTGCGCCCGGGTCGACCGTCCCGGGTGCCGACCACGTCCGGGCCTCGCGGTTGGGCCGGTGGACGCCATGCGGTGCCACGTGTTCCCGTCACGCCCGCATGCGCGCCCTCGTGCCCGCGTCCGCCGGTGACCGGAGCCGAGCGAGGGAGAGCTCCCCCCGTGACCATCGCGCCTTCCGCACCGCGCGCCGAGTCCGACCTGCCCGAGGCCGAAGGCCCCGGCGCCGCGCTGCTGCGCACCCTCACGGACCTCACGGCCGATCTGCCGGACACCGACCCCGGCCGGGTCGCCGCCGCCGCCCTGCGCGGCCGCAGCGCCACGTCGGACGAGGCCGAACTGCGGGGGCTGGCCACCGAGGCGGCCGCGGGGCTGATCTCCGAGGACCCGGCGTACTCCCGGCTCGCCGCCCGGCTGCTGACGCTGGCCATCGCCGACGAGGCCGCCGGCCAGGGGGCCACCTCCTTCTCCGCCTCGGTCGAGGTCGGCCACCGCGAGGGCCTGATCGCGGACCGCACCGTGGAGTTCGTCCGCGCCCACGCCGCCCGCCTGGACGCGCTGGTCGAGCACGCGCTCGCCGAGGGCGCCGACGACCGCTTCGGCTTCTTCGGCCTGCGCACCCTGCACAGCCGCTACCTGCTGCGCCACCCGCTGACCCGTCAGGTCATCGAGACCCCGCAGCACTTCATGCTGCGCGTGGCCTGCGGCCTGGCCGAGGACGACAGCGTGCGCGCGGTGGAGGAGGTCGGCTCGCTCTACGCCCTGATGAGCCGCCTGGACTACCTGCCCTCCTCCCCCACCCTCTTCAACTCCGGCACCCGGCACCCGCAGATGTCCTCCTGCTACCTGCTGGACTCCCCGCTGGACGAGCTCGACTCGATCTACGACCGCTACCACCAGGTGGCGCGTCTGTCGAAGCACGCCGGCGGCATCGGCCTGTCGTACTCGCGCATCCGGGCCCGTGGTTCGCTGATCCGCGGCACCAACGGCCACTCCAACGGCATCGTCCCGTTCCTGAAGACCCTCGACGCCTCGGTCGCCGCCGTGAACCAGGGCGGCCGGCGCAAGGGTGCCGCCGCCGTCTACCTGGAGACCTGGCACGCGGACATCGAGGAGTTCCTGGAGCTGCGCGACAACACCGGTGAGGACGCCCGGCGTACGCACAACCTGAACCTGGCGCACTGGATCCCGGACGAGTTCATGCGCCGCGTGAACTCCGACGGCCAGTGGTCGCTGTTCTCCCCGTCCGACGTGCCCGAGCTGGTCGACCTGTACGGCGCCGAGTTCGACGCCGCGTACGTCAAGGCCGAGGCGGCGGGCCTGGCCAAGAAGACCATGCCGGCCCGGGAGCTGTACGGCCGCATGATGCGTACCCTCGCGCAGACCGGCCAGGGCTGGATGACGTTCAAGGACGCCTCCAACCGCACCGCGAACCAGACCGCGCTGCCGGGCACGGTGGTCCACTCCTCCAACCTGTGCACCGAGATCATCGAGGTCACCAACGACGGCGAGACGGCCGTCTGCAACCTCGGTTCGGTCAACCTCGGCGCGTTCGTGCTCGCCGAGACGGGCGAGATGGACTGGGAGCGGCTGGACGAGACCGTCCGCACCGCCGTGACCTTCCTCGACCGCGTCGTGGACATCAACTTCTACCCGACCGAGCAGGCCGGCCGCTCCAACGCCAAGTGGCGTCCGGTGGGCCTGGGCGCGATGGGGCTCCAGGACGTCTTCTTCAAGCTGCGGCTCCCCTTCGACTCCGCCGGGGCCAAGGAGCTCTCCACGAAGATCGCCGAGCGGATCATGCTGGCGGCGTACGAGGCGTCGGCCGACCTGGCCGAGCGCAACGGCCCGCTGCCGGCCTGGGAGCAGACCCGTACCGCGCAGGGCGTGCTGCACCCCGACCACTACGGTGTGACGCACCACTGGCCCGAGCGCTGGGACGCGCTGCGCGCCCGGATCGCCACCAGCGGCATGCGCAACTCGCTGCTGCTGGCCATCGCCCCGACGGCGACCATCGCCTCGATCGCCGGTGTGTACGAGTGCATCGAGCCGCAGGTCTCCAACCTCTTCAAGCGCGAGACGCTCAGCGGTGAGTTCCTCCAGGTCAACGGCTACCTGGTCGAGGACCTCAAGAAGCTCGGCGTCTGGGACGCCCAGACCCGCGAGGCGCTGCGCGACTCCTCGGGCTCGGTCGAGGGCTTCGGCTGGATCCCGGCCGAGATCCGCGAGCTGTACCGCACGGCGTGGGAGATCCCCCAGCGCGGCCTGATCGACATGGCGGCGGCCCGTACGCCGTACCTGGACCAGAGCCAGTCGCTGAACCTGTTCATGGAGACGCCCACCATCGGCAAGCTCAGCTCGATGTACGCGTACGCCTGGAAGCAGGGCCTGAAGACCACGTACTACCTGCGCTCGCGCCCGGCGACGAAGATCGCCCGCGCCGCGTCGGGCGCGGCCGCCGTCCCCGCCGCCGCCACACCGCTGCCGCAGGCCGTCGACGCCGACGCGCTGGCCTGCTCCCTTGAGAACCCCGAGTCCTGCGAGGCCTGCCAGTAATGCCCAGCTCCGACAAGAACCTTCTCGACCCGGGCTTCGAGCTGACGCTCCGTCCGATGCGCTACCCGGACTTCTACGAGCGCTACCGGGACGCGATCAAGAACACCTGGACGGTGGAGGAGGTCGACCTCCACTCCGACGTCGCCGACCTCGCCAAGCTCACCCCGGCCGAGCAGCACATGATCGGCCGCCTGGTGGCGTTCTTCGCGACGGGTGACTCCATCGTGTCGAACAACCTGGTGCTGACGCTCTACAAGCACATCAACTCCCCCGAGGCGCGCCTGTACCTCTCGCGCCAGCTGTTCGAGGAGGCCGTGCACGTCCAGTTCTATCTGACGCTGCTCGACACCTACCTGCCCGACCCGGACGACCGCGCGGCGGCCTTCGACGCGGTCGAGGAGATCCCCTCGATCCGCGAGAAGGCGCAGTTCTGCTTCAAGTGGATGGACTCGGTCGAGAAGATCGAGCGCCTGGAGACGGCCGCCGACCGGCGCCGCTTCCTGCTGAACCTGATCTGCTTCGCGGCGTGCATCGAGGGCCTGTTCTTCTACGGCGCCTTCGCCTACGTCTACTGGTTCCGGTCGCGCGGTCTGCTGCACGGCCTGGCGACCGGCACCAACTGGGTGTTCCGCGACGAGACCATGCACATGAACTTCGCCTTCGAGGTCGTGGACACGGTCCGCAAGGAGGAGCCGGAGCTCTTCGACGACGCCCTCCAGCAGCAGGTCACGGACATGCTGAAGGAGGCGGTCGAGGCCGAGCTGCAGTTCGGCCGGGACCTGTGCGGCGACGGCCTGCCGGGCATGAACACCGAGTCGATGCGCGAGTACCTCGAGTGCGTCGCCGACCAGCGCCTGGTCCGCCTCGGTTTCCCGCCGGTCTACGGCTCGCAGAACCCGTTCGCGTTCATGGAGCTCCAGGGCGTCCAGGAGCTGACGAACTTCTTCGAGCGCCGCCCGTCGGCCTACCAGGTCGCGGTCGAGGGCACGGTCGACCTCGACGAGGACTTCTAGGTCCGACGTCCGGGCCCGGGTTCCGGGTCCGGACCGCTCTTGCTAGCGTCCCCGCCCATGGGAAGAAGTACCTGGCTGACCAGGACCTCGGGCGGGGGCGCACTGCTGTGTGCGGGGGTGGCGCTGTGGCGGGTGCTGTTCCGGGCGGGGCCGCCGTTGCCCGATCCGTGGCTCGCCGTGCTCGGGTCGGCGGCGGTGCTGTGCGCGGCCGGCTGGGTGTGGGCCGCCGTCCGGCCGGTCCGGCAGCCGCGGGCCGTTCCCGCGGAGCCGCCGCCGGGTCCGCCGGCCCGGATGCCCTGGCGGGCGGCCGGCCGGCTCCGGGTGGCGGGGCTGGTGTGCTGCGTGCTCTTCCTGCCGATGCTGCTGGTCGATCTGGGGCTGCGGCCCGACGGCGCCGAGGCGCGGCGGATCGCCGTGCTGCGGGAGGCCGGCGCGATCGTGGACGAGGCCCGGATCGAGGAGGTGCTCCGCCGGGACCCGCGGACCGACCTGACCGTACGGGTGCCCGGACTCGCGGTCAGCGGCGACGAGTCGGTGCGGGTGACGGGTGCGGTGGTGGACGGCCGCCCCGTGGTCGGCGGCCGGGTGCAGGTGCTGCACGTCCCCGGCTCGCCCGGGCTCGGCGGCTACGTGGACGAGGCGGGCGTTCTCGCCCGCTATGCCGCGGATGCCCCGACCGGCTGGGCGCCGCGCCTCTTCCCCGGCTCGGAGCTGCTGTTCTTCCTGCCGGTGATCGGGCTGCTGGGTGCCGGCGTCCTGGCCCTGGTGGTGCTCCGGCCGCCCGCCGGGGTGCGGGCGCTGCGTGCCGATGCCCGGACCCCGGGCAGGCAGGTGTGGGGGGTCCGGGCGGAGGTGCGCGTCGCCCGGCGGACCGTCCAGCCGGCCACCGGCCGCACGGGCCGGACCTGGCTGGCGTTCACCACGGCCGACGGCGTCGAGTTCAAGGCGGGCGGGGAGGTCGGGCCGGTGGACCACGACCTGGCCGCGGTGGCCGCCGAACTCACCGGCCGGCCCGGCTGGTTGTGCGGCCGGGCCCATGACGGGAAGCTCTCGGGCCCGCAGCCGGTGTGCTTCACCACCGACACGGGCGACGCGGTGTGGCTGCTGCTGGACCCGAGCACCTTCCGGCGGGTCCTGCGGGGGCGGGCGGCCAGGGTGGCGACGGAGCACCGGGGGCGGCTGCTGAGGCCGCGCGCCGAGGTCCGGCTGCGCTCCCATCTGCCCTGGCTGGCGGGGGTGTTCGCGGCCTGGGCGCTGCTGCTGCCGGTGCTGCTCACCCCGTCCGGCCACGGCCGCTCATGGCTGCTGGTCGGGCTGTCCGCGGCGGCCTTCGCCGGGGCTCTGGCGCTGCTGTTCCACGGCCGGTCGGCGGGGCGGGCCGCAGGCGCGGGCTGGGAGACCGTCCCCGCCCGGGCCCGGAAGGCGCCGCGGCCCCGTACGGAACCCCGCACTCCGGTCGAGCCGTAGGGCCCTTCGGGCGGGACCCGGTTCACTCGCAGGACGCGTGCCGCAGGGCCATCCGGTTCGCCGCCGGGCGGGGCTGCTCGCGCCGGCGCGCGGCCCGGCCGGCCGCCCCGCCCTGCCGGGCAGATGAACGGTGTCGCCCCCTTCGAGTTCGGCATCTTCTGCGAGGTGTTCGGGGATCGACCGGAGCAGCGCCGGACTGCCGGTGTACGACTTCGCCGTGTGCGCCGGCGAGGAGGGGCCGCTGACCCTGGCGGAAACCGGGCTGACGCTCACTCCCGAGCACGGGCTGAAGCGGCTGGCCGAGGCCGACCTGATCTGTCTGCCGGCCGACCGCCAGGCCCCGTACGGGACTACCCCGAGCCGCTGCTGGAGGCCCTGCGCCAGGCCGTGGACCGGGGCACCCGCGTGCTGAGCGTGTGCAGCGGGGCCTTCGTACTCGGCGCGGCCGGGCTGCTCGACGGCCGGCGCTGCACCACCCACTGGATGCACGCGCCGACCCTGATGCACCGGTACCCGCGCGCCCTGGTCGACCCCGAGGTGCTGTACGTCGACGAGGGCCGGGTCGTCACGGCGGCCGGCACCGCCTCGGGGATCGACGCCTGCCTGCACGTGGTCCGGCAGGAGCACGGCGCCGAGGTGGCCAACACCATCGCGCGCCGCATGGTGGTCCCGCCGCACCGGGACGGCGGCCAGGCCCAGTACATCCGGCGCCCGCTGCCGCGCACGGCCTGCGACACGGTCGGCGAGGTGATCGCCTGGATGGCCCGCCACCTGGCGGAGGAGATCACCGTGGAGCAGCTGGCGGAGCGGGCGCACATGTCACCGCGCACCTTCGCCCGCCGCTTCCTCGCCGAGACCGGCACCACCCCGTACCAGTGGCTGCTGCGCCAGCGGGTGCTGCTGGCACAGGAGTTGCTGGAGTCCTCCGACGAGACGGTGGACGCGATCGCGGGCCGCTGCGGCTTCGGCAACGCCGCCGCCCTGCGCCACCACTTCCTGCGCACCCTGGGCACCACCCCGAATTCCTTCCGGCGCACGTTCCGGGGGCCGCAGGCGGTGGCGTGACGTCCTGTGTGAGGGCTACTTCTTGCAGGTGACCGGGGTGTCCAGGCTCTTCGACTGGCCCTTCGACGGACCGCTGTCGATCACGATCGCCGCGGTGACGGGGCCGGGGGGAGGATTGGGAACGGCCACCGTGTGCGTCACCTGCCGGACTTCCTGGGGTGCCGCGAACGTGACCGTGCCGGAGGCCTTCTGGCCCTCCCAGTGGTACCGCACCGTGCCCGCCGCGCTGCCGGTGAGCCTGGCGGTGACCTTCAAGCCCTGGGCGCAGTCGAGTTCGCCGCCGACGACGCCTTCGGCGTTCAGCACCATGTCGGTGATCGCCACGTTCTGCGAGGTGCCCTTCCGCCGGTCCTCCTTGCCCTCCTTCTGGCCGGCCTTGCCGCCCTTCGCCTGGCCTTCCTCGAAGCCGGTCTCGTACCCCTTGGTGTATCCGGCCGTGTACCCCTTGCCCTCCAGTGCCTTGCACTCGTCCGCGGTCAGCCCCTGCCTCGACTTGGACGCGTCGTCGTAGCTCTGCTTGTACGCATCGGCGAAGCCGTCCTTCCGGCCGTCCTCCAGGCCCTTGGTACGGCCGTTCCGATAGCCCTGTGCCTCGATCGTCACGTCATCGCACGCGGAGGTCCCGGTGCCGGGCGGAACGCCGGGCGGGACGGGGTTCGCCGGGGGCACGGGCGCATCGGCCCCGTCCGTCACCGTGAGCGTGGTGGTCTTGGTGTCCTTGCCGACCCCGCCGCCGCCGGGGGTGAGGGTCACGGTGATCGTGTGCGGGCCATTGGCGGCATCCGCCTTGACCTGCAGCGCGCTGCCGTCGGTGCTCGTCGAGGCGGGGGGCGGCTTGATGATGATGCAGCTCTTGGGCTTGCCGAGGAACAGCCCCGGCGACGAGACCTCGATACAGCTGAGCTGCCCCACGGGCGCCTTGTGGTTGGCCAGAGTCGTCCGGACGACGAAGTTGAAGCCCGGTTTCGCGGTTTCCATGAACCCGCCACTGGGGTTGATCGTCTCCACATTGCTGATCGAGACGTTCTCGTCCGCCACCGCCCCGGGCGCGTACGCCAGGGCCATACCGACGGCCAGGGGCAGGGCGACCGCCCCACGGGCGATCCTTGTCCGAGCGGAATTCCTCATGACCCGCCCGGGCCGGTCCGGCGACAACGGGCGCATGACGGCCGCACGCGTGCAACGCTTCATGGCGATTCCTTCCGCGTTCCCTCCCGGCGGGCAGTTCGCGGCGTGCGTCACTTCCATGCTGGCCCGGCGGTGGAACGGTGTCCACCGCGGGGCGCAGGGCGCTTACTCGTTCGGGACGGTCTCGTAGCGCGGGGTGTTCTCCGCCATCTGGCGCAGGGCGTCCTTGCGGTCGCGCTTCGAGAGCCGGTCGATGTACAGGTAGCCGTACAGGTGGTCGGTCTCGTGCTGGAGGCAGCGCGCGAAGTAGCCGGTGCCGCGCACCTTGATCGGGTTGCCCTCGGCGTCCTGGCCGGTCACCTCGGCGTAGTCGGGGCGGGCCAGCGAGGCGTACGCCGTCGGGACCGACAGGCAGCCCTCGTTGGAGTCGTCCAGCACCCGGCTGCCGGCCGGCAGCTCGACCAGGCGCGGGTTGACCACGACACCGGTGTGCCGCACGCCGTCGTCGTCCGGGCAGTCGTACACGAAGACCTTGGCGTCCACGCCGATCTGGTTGGCGGCCAGGCCCACGCCCTCGGCGGCCTTCTGGCTGGCGAACATGTCGTCGATCAGCTGGGCCAGCTCGGCGCCGAACTCGGTGACGTCCTTGCACTCGCGGTGCAGGACCGGGTTGCCGACCACCGTGATCGGACGGGCGGTGCCCCGCTCGCGGTGGGCGAGCTCGCGCGCCTCACAGTCCTCGGTGTCCACGACGTACCCGTCGTTCACCTCGACAACCTCGTTCTCCTGCTGCGCCATGTCCGCCGATCGCCTTCCGTAAGTCACCGTGTGCCGCTACAGCCTAGTCAATGCCCAGGCGGCGGTCCGGGCGGACCGATCAGTCCCGGCCGGGGGGCGGCGGACCGCGGCTCAGCAGACCTCTTCGAGGTCCCGCCACTCACGGGTGTCCGGGCTGTCGGCGACCCAGCCGTCCAGCAGACCGCGCACCAGCCCGGCCGGCGCCGCGATCCCGCACTCGCGCTCGGGCACCCACAGGGAGCCCGACCCGGCCGTGCGGTGGCCGAGGGGGCCCGGGTGGCCCGGTTCGCTGTGGTCGTGCGGGTCGAGGTGCTCGCCGTCGCCCTCGTCGCTGGGCATCGTGGACTCCGAGCAGGTCCGGCACAGCAGCCGCACCGACGAGGACCAGTCCTCGGCGGCGAACCCGGCGTCCGAGGCCAGCTGCTCCAGGGCGTCCCGGTCGGACTCGGAGGCCGCCTCCAGCAGCACCACCCAGGTCGGCACCGGGGACGGCGCCCACAGCTCGATCTCGTCGAAGACCGGGTAAGAGGGGCCGGCGGCCGTCACGCGCTCGCCGTGCGGGACCCCGTCGTGCAGGACCACCTCGCCCCAGCGCCGCCCGGACGACGGCAGCGGGATCGACAGGACCTCCATACGCGCCGGATCCAGCCGGCGGCCCCAGACCACCTCGGCCTCGCCCTCGGGCGACAGCCGCACGGCCGCGCTGCCCAGCTCCATGCCCACCGGCTCGCCGGAGCCGGAGCTCCCGTGCGGGTCACCGGGCACCTTCAGCCCGTACGCCTGCCAGGCCCGCCGGGCCAGCGGCCAGTCCTGGAGCGCGGTGGCCGCGATGCCCACGTTCCACCAGTCCGGCGCCCCGGTCTCGCGGTCCAGCAGGGCCACCGCCCGCAGCCCGGCGGCCCGGGCCTGCTCCCAGTCATGCCGGAACTTGTGCAGCAGCGCCAGGTTGAACCAGGACTCCGACAGCCACGGCTCCAGGTCCGCGGCTCTGGTCAGCAGGGCGCCCGCGTCGTCGTACCGACCGTCGCCGATCAGCGTGAACGCGCGGTCGGTGGCCTGCCGCCACGAGGCGGAGGGCCGATGCCGTACCTTCCCGAAGATCCTCACGATTCCCGCCTGCCTGGGGGCACCTCCCAGCGGTAGCTGGGGGAGAACGGTGCAGCCTTGCGGACACTCTCACTTCGCATCCAACCATGCCCACTCGGACGGCCGCTCATTACCCATGGGTTACCCCGGTGGAACTGCTACGACTCTGGCACGTCCGCCCCGCGTCAGAACCCTGGCCAGACACTCCACCACCTCCGGCTGATAGTCGTGTCCGGTGCCCAGCCGCAGCTTCTCCAGGGCCGCCAGTGAGCCGCCCGGGTGACGGCTCCCGCCGGCCAGATCCTCGTACGCGTTGACGGCCCGGACGATCCGCGCGGCCACCGGCTGCTGCCGGTACGGATCGGCCTGCCGCTCCACCACCACCGCGACCTCGTCGGGCACCCCGGTCTGCCGGGCCACCTCGCCGCCCAGCGCCGCGATCCGGCGGGCCTCGGCGGCCGGCAGCGGCGCGGTGGCCCCCGCCGGGACCGGGTCCACCAGCGACAGCTGGCCGATGTCGTGCATGAGCGCTGCGTACTCCAGCACGGTCAGCTCCCGCTCCGACAGGCCCAGCTCCCGCCCCACCGCGCAGCTGAGCACCGCGACCCGGCGGGCGTGCCCGGGGCGGGTGTACCCGGCGATCTCGGTGGCCCGGGCCAGCGAGGTGATCGTCTGCCGGTAGGTGGTACGGACCGCGGTGATCCGGCGCAGCGACATCTGGGTCAGCAGCAGCGGCACGCTGAACACGGGCAGCGCCCACAGGCCCGCCACGGCCGCCCCGAGCGCCATCACCGCCCCGGTGGCGCAGATCGCCGAGCCGATCCCGGCGAGCGCCCGCAGCTCGTCGCGCAGCAGCGGCCCGTACGGCCGGCCGGTGCGGGCCCCGGCCAGCGCGGCGGCGAGGACCGCGTCGCACAGCGCGGTCAGACCCAGCAGGGCGAGCAGGAAGACCACCAGGAGGGGGCCCTGCCCGAACCACTGTTCCAGCCGTCCCGAGTTGTACAGCGGCTGGAAGCAGGCAGCGGCGAAGGCCACGGTGAGCACCCGGCGGGCCACGTGGTCCAGGTCAGGGCCGCCGCCCCGGGCGATGTGCGGAACGGTCCCGGCGAGGGCCGCCGCGACGACGACGGCCACGACCTGGAGCACCCCGTGCCGGGAGGGCTGCCCGGCGCACTGGCCGAGCAGCGCGTACGCGAGCGCGCCGGCCGAGCCGAGCGGCGCGCCGTGGCGGTCCTCGGCCGGTGGCGGCCCACCCGGCCCACCCGGCCCACCCGGCCCACCGGGCCCACCCGGCCCGCGCGGCCCGCGCGCGTCGCGGCGGACCAGCTCGCCCACGGCGATGAGCACCCCGAAGGCGAGCGCGATCCGGGGGTCGGCGACGCCGTTCCACAAGGTGTGCCCGAGCCCCGCCGCGGTCAGCGCCCCGGCGGCCGCGCGCACCGCCCGGGCGGGATATGTCCTCACGTCCGGCCCCCGCCGGTCCGCGCGGAGGCGTCGCCGCTCTGCGCGGGCATCCCGGGCAGGGCGCCCCGGGGATCGGCGGCCGCGGCGGCGGCGATGACCTGGAGGTCCTCGTCGGAGGTGACGACGGGGTGCCAGCCGTCCCGGCGGACCGCCGTGGCCAGCGCGCGCACCATGGCCGGTTCGAACTGGGTGCCGGCGCAGCGCTCCAGCTCGGCCAGCGCCACGGGAACCGGCCGGGCCCGGCTGTAGGAGCGGGTCGAGGTCATCGCGTCGAAGGCGTCGGCGACCGCCACCACCTTGGCCGGCACCGGGATCTGGTCGCCGGTCAGTCCGTACGGATAGCCGGATCCGTCGACGCGCTCGTGGTGGTGCAGGATCGCGGACCGGGCCTCGCCGAGGAAGCCGATGCCGCGCACCATCTCGTGGCCGTACTCGGGGTGGAGTTCGATGACCCGGCGCTCCTCGGGGGTCAGCGGCCCGTCCTTGCGCAGCAGCCGGGTCGGTACGCCGAGTTTGCCCACGTCGTGGAGGATGCCGGCGATGCGGACCACCTCCAGGCGGTCCTCGGCCATGCCCAGCTCGCGGGCGATCATCGCGGAGGCCTGGCCGACGCGTTCGCTGTGGCCGCGCGTGTAGCGGTCCTTGATGTCGACGGCGTGGACGAGGGCGCGGATGGTCGCCCGGTGGGCGGCCCGTTCGCGGTGGGCCTGCGCGAAGATCCAGCAGGAGAGGTACATGGGCAGCAGCACCAGCAGGGCGGCCGGCGGGCCGTAGGAGCTGCGCCACATCACGGCCATCATCAGCCCGGCCAGGCCGTGCACGCAGTGCGGGACGAGGGACCGGGTCAGCAGCCCGCGCCAGGCCAGGGCGGCGGGCCGGCGCTCGGCGGTGGCCAGCACGCCGCCGTCGAGGGCGGTGAGGACCAGGCAGAAGACGGTGGCGCCGGCCGCCGCGGGCAGCGCCGCGTACGGGAAGTCGGCGCCGGGCCCGCCCAGGGCCGCGTACGCCCGCCCGGCGGCCCACGCGGCGATCGCCTGCTGCGCCGCGTGCCACAGCCGGCGTACCCCGGCGGGCGGCGAGGCGACGGGGGCGGCCAGCGCCCCGGGTACCGCGGCCAGCGCCGCGGCGGCGGGCGGCAGCAGGAAGACGCCCGCCAGCACCACGGGGAAGAAGGAGCCGATGCCCTCGGGCACCCTGCGCCCGGTCACCGGGCAGCCGCGGACCACTTCGCAGGCCAGGTAGAGCCCCGCGAGGAGGACGAGCGGAACCCACGCGGTGGCGGGGCCGAGCACCGCCGGCAGCACACAGGCGACGGCGCCCGCCAGGGCGCAGAGGATATAGACGCGCGCCACCGGCGGAAGTCCCCGCATGGCGCTCTCCTCCCCTGTGGCCCGGCACGTCGTCGCAGGCTGGGTACCGAATCGAAGCGGTACCGATTGGGGAGAATAGGTGGGGCCCCGCACGCCGTGGGGCCACATTTTCGTATTGCGCCGTCCGGGTGCCCCTGGATTAGCACCTTCGGGTGAACGAAGGGGCGTTCCGGGGGCAGGTGTTCACGGACGTCCGGCCGGCGGCGGCCGGTGGTGTCAGCCGGTGGCCGGTCCCGCCGTGACGTCGTGGTCGGGGACGGCCTGGCCGGAACGGATCAGCTCGATCCGCCCCATGACCTTGGACCGCAGGTCGGTCGGCACGTCGTCCGACCCGCAGCAGCGCTTCACCAGCTTCTTCACGGCCTGCTCGAGCCCGTACTTCTCCAGGCAGGGATTGCACTCGCCGAAGTGCGTCTCGAACTTCGTGCAGTCGCTGTCCGGCATTTCGTGGTCGAGGAACTCATAAAGGTGGTCCAGGACCTCAGAGCAATCCATCTCGTGCGGCTCTCCGCAGCTCATGAGCCCGAGCCTTTCCGGTCGTTCGACTCTCCCGCGCCCGCGGGGACCAGCCCGCGCTCACGGGCGTAGTCCTCCAGCATTCCGCGGAGTTGACGGCGGCCACGGTGCAGTCGCGACATGACCGTACCGATGGGTGTACCCATGATGTCCGCGATCTCCTTGTACGCAAAGCCCTCTACGTCCGCGAGATACACGGCGATGCGGAACTCTTCCGGAATGGCCTGCAGGGCTTCCTTGACGTCCGAGTCGGGCAGGTGGTCGAGCGCCTGCGACTCGGCGGAGCGCAGCCCCGTCGACATGTGCGACTCGGCGCGCGCCAGCTGCCAGTCCTCGATCTCCTCCGCCGCGCTGCGCTGCGGTTCCCGCTGCTTCTTGCGGTAGGAGTTGATGAAGGTGTTGGTCAGGATGCGGTAGAGCCACGCCTTGAGGTTGGTCCCCTCGCGGAACTGGTGGAAGGACGCGTACGCCTTCGCGTACGTCTCCTGGACCAGGTCCTCGGCGTCGGCCGGGTTGCGCGTCATGCGCAGTGCGGCCGAGTACATCTGGTCGAGGTAGCCGAGGGCGTCCCGTTCGAAGCGCGCGTTGCGCTCCGCGGTCGTCTCCTCCGCGTGGCCTTCGTCGGTCCCAGTGACGGAACCCACCTCCTCCGACAGCGTGGCAGCTCCGAATGCGGACCCGCTCGAATCGGAGAATAGTCGACCATCCCGGCCCCCCGCCGCCCGAACCGGGGTGCGCTTCGGCGCAGGCAGCACCGTCCAGTCCAGGTCAGCGGCCTGCGGACGGTTCTGGCTGATGACCTGGGTCATGCGCATCCTCATCTTCCGGCGGTTCCTACGTTCCGACACCGGCGTCAACCAAGGACGAAGGTCCCGCATTCCCGTCCGCTGCGGGGAATCCACGTGCGGGCCGCTCACGGCCGGAGCCGGTCCAGCCAGCCGGCCGTCGTCGTGGTGATCAGTTCCAGGGCCTCCTCCTGGGTGGTGGCGGCCCGCTTGGGCACGGCGAAGCCGTGGTCGCCGTCCGGGACCTCCACCAGCTCGTAGGAGCCCTCCGGGAACTCCTCCGGGCGCCCGAAGGGGTCCCGGCCGCCCTGGAGCACCAGCGTGGGGCGCCCGGCCCCGGTCAGCTCCGCCGCCCGGGAGCTCTCCGGCCGGCCCGGCGGGTGCAGCGGGAAGGCGAGCGCCAGGACGCCGGCCGCGTCCAGCTCGACGGCGGTCCGGCAGGCCACCCGGGCCCCGGCGCTGCGGCCGCCCGCGACCACCGGCACTCCGGGCTCCGCGAGCGCCGGCCACAGCGCGCGCCAGCCCTCGTCCAGCACCTTCGGGGCGGCGGCCACCTTCTTGCCGGCCACCCGCCAGGGCTGTTCGACCAGCGCCACGGTGATCCCGCGGCCGGGCAGGGCGGCGGCCAGCGCCCGCAGGTCGCGGGCCTCGATGCCGCCGCCCGCCCCGTGGCTCACGGCCAGCACGAGGCGGGCGCCACGGGCGGGGTGCCAGGTGATGCGGGCCTCGCCGGCCGGGGTGTCCACACTCTGGGTACGCGTCGTCATGCGCCCCATCCTGCCCGGGTCAGAACAGCGTGCCGAGCTCCGGCGCGGCCAGCTCCGCCAGCAGCTCGGGCCCGTTGTTGCGGACGTTGCTGACGGCCGTGGCGACCGGGTAGGCCCGCATCAGGCCGCCGGGCGGCGGCGTGAGCAGCCCGCGCAGCCCCGCCACGTCGGTGTCGGTGGGGTCCAGCCAGGCGTCCCAGCGGTCCGGGGTGAGCATCAGCGGCATCCGGGGGTGGATCTCGGCGAGCGAGCCGGGTCCCTCGGCGGGCGCGATGCCCAGCGGGGTGGTCTCGGCCTCGGTGGTGATCACCGAGCAGGTCACCCACCAGGCCTGCGCGTGCGCGTCGGGCAGGGTGCGGTCGCGCCAGAACTCGTAGATCCCGGCCATCGCGAAGACGGAGCCGTCGGCGGGCGTGACGAAGTACGGCTGCTTGCGCGGGCGCTTCTTCCTCCCCTCGACCTCCAGCTGCCGCTCGTCGGTGCCGGTGACCCACTCGTAGTAGCCGTCGGCGGGGACGATGCAGCGCCGCTGCGCGAAGGGGCGGCGGAAGGAGGGCTTCTCGTGCAGGGTCTCGGAGCGGGCGTTGATCATCCGGGCGGCGCCGTCGGGGTTCTCGGCCCAGGAGGGGACCAGCCCCCACCGGACGGTGCGCAGCTGGCGAACCGGACGCGGGTCCCCCGCGTCTTTCAGGGGACGGTCGAGTACGACGTACACCTCCTTGGTGGGTGCCACGTTCCAGTCGGGCGCCAGGGCCTCCTCGGGCTCCCACCGCTCGATCCCGAAGACGTCCACCAGGTCCTCGGGCCTACGACTCGATGCATACCGTCCGCACATGGCTGTCACACTGCCATGTCATCCGACCACCCAGGCAAGGAGTCCGCCGTCAGATGAACAGCACCTCCGCGGCCGGCCTGTGGGACCGGCTCACCGGCACGCAGGCAGCCCCCGAGATGTGGCTGGTGATCGTGACCGGCCTGGTCGCCCTGGCCGTTGTCCTCCCGCATCCGGTCTGGCGAATATCGCGCAACGCCGTGACCATCGCTCACGAGGGCGGGCACGGGCTGGTCGCCGTCCTGACCCGCCGCCGGCTGGAGGGGATCCGGCTGCACTCGGACACCAGCGGCCTGACCGTCAGCCGCGGCAAACCGACCGGGCTGGGGATGATCCTGACCGCGGCCGCCGGCTACATCGCGCCGTCATTGCTGGGGCTGGGCGGGGCCGCGCTGCTGGCCTCGCACCGCATCACGCTGCTGCTGTGGGCGGCGACGGCGCTGCTCCTGGCGATGCTGACGATGATCCGCAACGCGTACGGCGCCCTGACCGTGATCACCTGCGGCGGCGCGTTCCTGCTGGTGTCCTGGCTGGCCCCGGCCGAGGTGCAGGCCCTTTTCGCGTACGGGGTCGTCTGGTTCCTGCTGCTCGGCGGTGTACGGCCGGTGTTCGAGCTCCAGGGCAAGCGCCGGCACGGCGGGGCCCCCGATTCGGACGCGGACCAGCTGGGACGCCTGACGCACCTGCACCCGGTGGTGTGGCTGATCATGTTCCACGTGGTCACGCTGTGCTCGCTGACGGGCGGCGGGCGGTGGCTTCTCGGCCTGTGAGCGGCGCGGCCGGGTACCGGGCACTGCCACTAAAGTGAGGGCATGACCCAGACCCCTGCGCCGCCCGCCCTCTGGCCCGCCCCGCTCGCGGACGGATCCGTCCGTGCCACCGTGACCGTGCCGGGGTCGAAGTCGGTGACCAACCGTGCCCTGGTGCTCGCGGCCCTGGCCGCCGAGCCGGGCTGGGTGCGTCGGCCGCTGCGTTCGCGCGACTCCCAGCTGATGTCCGACGCGCTGCGCGCGATGGGCGTGGGCATCGAGGAGACGGTTTCCTCCAGTTCCGCCGACACCGGTTCGGGTGAGGCCTGGCGGATCATCCCGGCCGCGCTGCACGGCCCGGCGACCGTGGACGTCGGCAACGCCGGCACCGTGATGCGCTTCCTGCCGCCGGTGGCCACGCTGGCCGCCGGTGACATCCGTTTCGACGGCGACCCCCGCTCGTACGAGCGCCCGCTCGGCCAGGTCATCGGGGCGCTGCGCGCGCTCGGTGCCCGGATCGACGACGAGGGCCGGGGCGCGCTGCCCCTGACCGTGCACGGCGGCGGGGCGCTGGAGGGCGGCACCGTCGAGATCGACGCCAGCAACTCCTCGCAGTTCGTCTCCGCGCTGCTGCTGTCGGCCCCGCGCTTCAACCAGGGCGTCGAGGTGCGGCACGTGGGCTCCAACCTGCCGTCGATGCCGCACATCCGGATGACGGTGGAGATGCTGCGCGCCGCCGGCGCCCAGGTCGACACCCCGGAGGCGGGCGGCGAGAAGAACGTCTGGCGGGTGGCGCCGGGCGCGCTGCTGGGCCGCGACATGGTCGTGGAGCCGGACCTGTCGAACGCGCAGCCCTTCATGGCCGCCGCGCTGATCACCGGCGGCACGGTCACGATCCCGGACTGGCCGCGGCGCACCACGCAGCCCGGCGACGCGCTGCGCGAGATCTTCACGCAGATGGGCGGCTCCTGCGAGCTGACCGACGCGGGGCTGGTCTTCAGCGGCACCGGCAAGATCCACGGCATCGACGTGGACCTGGGCGACGTCGGCGAGCTGACCCCGGGCATCGCGGCGGTGGCGGCGCTGGCCGACTCGCCGTCGACCCTGCGCGGCGTGGCCCACCTGCGGCTGCACGAGACGGACCGGCTGGCGGCGCTGACCAAGGAGATCAACGAGCTCGGCGGCGACGTCACCGAGACCGCCGACGGCCTGCACATCCGCCCGCGCCGCCTGCACGGCGGGGTGTTCCACACCTACGACGACCACCGGATGGCCACCGCCGGCGCGGTGATCGGCCTGGCGGTCGAGGGCGTGCAGATCGAGAACGTGGCGACGACCGCGAAGACCCTGCCGGACTTCCCCCGGATGTGGACGGACATGCTCGCGGGAACCGCTGCGGGAGCGGGAGCGTAAGGGCCAGCCATGCGCCGGTACGGCAAGAACACCGACGAGGACGACATCCGCAGCCGCCCCAACCGCAAGGGCAACCGGCCGCGGACCAGCATCCGGCCGAAGCACGAGGACGCGGCCGAGGGGTTCGTCCTCACCGTCGACCGGGGCCGGTTGACCTGCCTGGTCGAGGACCGCAAGGTCGTCGCCATGAAGGCCCGCGAACTGGGGCGCAAGGCCGCGGTGGTGGGTGACCGGGTGGGCCTGGTGGGCGACCTCTCGGGCAAGAAGGACACGCTCGCGCGGATCGTACGGATCGAGGAGCGCCGCTCGGTGCTGCGGCGCACCGCCGACGACGACGATCCGTACGAGCGCGTGGTCGTCGCGAACGCCGACCAGCTGGCGATCGTCACCGCGCTGGCGGATCCGGAGCCGCGGCCCCGCATGATCGACCGCTGTCTGGTTGCGGCGTACGACGCGGGTCTGGAGCCGCTGCTGGTGCTGACGAAGTCGGACCTGGCGCCGGCGGAGAAGCTGCTGGAGACGTACGCGACGCTCGGTGTGAACTACGTGGTGACCAACCGCGAGGAGTTGGAGACCGGGGACGCGGCGGCGCGGGTGCGCGAGCGGCTGGCGGGCCGGATCACGGCGTTCGTGGGCCATTCGGGCGTCGGCAAGACCACGCTCGTCAACTCCCTGGTGGCGGAGGACCGCAGGCGGGCCACGGGCCGTGTCAACGCGGTCACCGGGCGCGGCCGGCACACCACCACATCGGCACTGGCGCTGCCGCTGCCGGGGGTGGAGGGGTGGGTCATCGACACCCCGGGCGTGCGGTCGTTCGGTCTGCACCACGTGGATCCGTCGCGGGTGATCCTGGCCTTCCCGGACCTGGTGCCGGGGACGGAGAACTGCCCGCGGGCGTGCAGCCACGACGAGAAGGACTGCGCGCTGGACGAGTGGGTGGAGCAGGGTCACGCGGAGCCGGCCCGGCTGTATTCGCTGCGGCGGCTGCTGGCGACGCGCGAGCGCCGCGAGGGCGACTGACGTCCGCGGCCGACGTTTGCCGGGCGCCATGTCTGGTAAATGCATAATCGCACCAAGTGGCGCGAGGTCGGGGCGACGGCCGTGTCACGTGACGCGGGGAGGCATTCGACATGGCGTGGCTGCTGGTCGTGGTCGCGGGAATCCTGGAGACCGGGTTCGCGGTCTGCCTGAAGCTGTCCCACGGGTTCACCCGGCTGTGGCCGACGATCGCCTTCGCGTGCTTCGCGCTCGGCAGTTTCGGCCTGCTGACGCTGGCGCTGAAGAAGCTCGACGTGGGCCCGGCGTACGCGGTCTGGACGGGGATCGGCGCGGCCGGGACGGCGATCTACGGCATGGTCTTCCTCGGTGATCTGGTCTCCACCCTGAAGATCGTCTCGATCTCCCTGGTCATCATCGGGGTGATCGGCCTGCAGTTGTCGGGCGGCACCCACTGAGCGGGCCCGGGCGGCGGCGGGGTGCGGTCAGGGGGCGAGGAGCGTGACGAGGTCCGGGTCCGCGGGGTCCAGCGGCGGGGCGATGACGTAGGAGAGCGCCAGCCGTACCGCCAGCTCGCACTGGCGCACGCCGGCGGCCGCGGATCCGCCGGACCCGCCCGCCTCCGGCGCCGACGACAGCGCCGACGACAGCGCCGCCGTCGCCCGGTCGCGCACCGCGCGGGCCATCTCCCCGGGTCCCGGCGGCCCGGTGGCGGCTCCCGACCACGGGGTGCCCGCCGGTACGGCCGACGGCAGCCGGCTGTCCCAGCAGCCCGTCAGGATCGCCCGGACCAGGGGGTGCTCACGGGCGGCCCGCACGGTCCAGTCGGCCAGCGCCGCCAGCCGCTCCTCGGGCCGGGCGGGCGGGGCCAGCGCGCGGTCCACGCCGGCCAGGTACCAGTCGGTCTCACGGCGCACGAGGGCGCGCCCGAGCCCTTCTTTTCCGCCGAATTCGTTGTAGAGCGTCTGCCGCGACACCCCGGCCGCGGCCGCCACCTCGACCATCCGCACGGCCGTCCAGGGGCGCGCCACGAGCGCCGCTCCGGCCGCCTCCAGCAAGGCCTCCCGCGCTGCCGGCATCTTCGCCTCCCCACGCTTTCCCGCCAGAGTTGACGCGCTCTGACGCCGTGTCAAGACGGGCCGTGTGGTCCGGCCGGAACGGTGCCGATACTGTTCGGCCATGCCCGAGTATGACGATGATCTGCGCCTTGCCCACGCTCTCGCCGATGCTGCCGACCAGGTCACGACGGCCCGCTTCAAGGCTCTCGACCTCAAGGTGGAGACCAAGCCGGACATGACTCCGGTCAGCGAGGCGGACACCGAGACGGAGGCCGTGATCCGGCGCCTGATCGAGGAGGCGCGGCCGTCCGACGCGATCCTCGGCGAGGAGTACGGCCTCGTGGGCGGCGGTCCGCGGCGCTGGGTCGTCGACCCGATCGACGGCACCAAGAACTACGTCCGCGGGGTGCCGGTCTGGGCCACGCTGATCTCCCTGATGGAGGAGGACGAGAACGGCCGGTTCCGTCCGGTCGTCGGCGTGGTGTCCGCCCCGGCGCTGGGCCGCCGCTGGTGGGCCGCCGAGGGGGCGGGCGCGTTCGCGGGGGGCACCCTCGCCGAGGAGACCCGGATCGGCGTCTCGAAGGTGGCCTCGCTGAGCGACGCCTCGTTCGCGTACTCCTCGCTGGGCGGCTGGGAGGAGCAGGGCCGGCTCGCCGGGTTCCTGGACCTGACGCGGGCGTGCTGGCGCACCCGCGGCTACGGGGACTTCTGGCCGTACATGATGGTCGCCGAGGGTGCGCTGGACCTGTGCGCGGAGCCGGAGCTGAACCTGTGGGACATGGCCGCGATCGCGGTGGTCGTCCAGGAGGCCGGCGGCCGGTTCACCAGCCTCGACGGCGTGGACGGAGTGGACGGCGGCAACGCGGCGGCGTCCAACGGTCTGCTGCACGACCGGATGCTGGAGTACGTGCGTCCGCGCGACTGAACGCGCCCCCTTGTTGGCCCTGTGTGGTCGTGGGAATCTGAGAATCCTCCGCTTGTGCGCTTGTGAATGCTTTCTCTAAGCGCTCCGCCCGAGCGGGGGTTCTCACCCTAGGAGGTGGCTCTCTCCATGCTCGTCCGTGACGCCATGAGCACCCTGATCCTCACCCTCGGACCCGCACACACCCTCCGACAGGCCGCAGGCCTGATGTCCGGCCGCCGCGTCGGCGCGGCCGTCGTCCTCGACCCCGATCACAGCGGGGTCGGCATCCTGACCGAGCGCGACATCCTCAATTCGATCGGTGCGGGGCACGACCCCGACCGCGAGACCGTGGGCGCGCACACCACGAACAACGTGGTGTTCTGCACCCCCGAGGCCACCTTGCTGGATGCCGCCGAGGCGATGGCCCACGGCGGCTTCCGGCATCTGATCGTCCTGGAGCACGGCGGGCCGGTGGGGATCGTCTCGGTCCGCGACATCATCCGCTGCTGGGTTCCCGAACGCCGCGGGGTGCCGGCGTAACGACGGCGGGCCGGGACCCCCGGGAGTACCGGGGTCCCGGCCCGTCGCCTTGCCTCGGCGAGCGGTCCGGTCAGCCGCGCAGGGCCTGGACCGCGGCGTCGAGCCGCTTGCCGAAGTCGTCGTCCGCCCGGCGGAAGTTGTCGATCGCCCGCTCGGCGATGTCGTCGCGGGAGACCTTGGCGATGAAGCCGGACAGGTTCTCGATCAGACGGGCCTTCTCCTCCTGCGACATCAGCCGGTAGAGGTTGCCCGCCTGGACGAAGTCGGTGTCCTCGGCGTGCACCGCGGCGGCGTGGTGGCCGGTGCCACCGGTGACCTGGGTCGGCTGCCACAGCGGACGGCCGCTCTGGTGCGGTCCGCCGAAGCTGTTCGGCTCGTAGTTCTTCGCACCCTTGTGGCGGCCGTCGTAGAGGAAGCCGTCACGGGAGTGGGTGCGCGCCTCGGTGGCGTGCGGGCGGTTCACCGGCAGGTGGTCGGCGTTGATGCCGACGCGGTAGCGGTGGGCGTCGCCGTACGCGAAGAGCCGGCCCTGGAGCATCTTGTCGGGGGACGGGCCGATGCCGGGGACGAAGTGGGCGGGGCTGAAGATGCTCTGCTCGACCTCGGCGAAGACGTTCTCCGGGTTGCGGTTGAGCTCCAGCCTGCCGATCTCGATCGGCGGGTAGTCCTCGTGCGGCCACACCTTGGTGAGGTCGAACGGGTTGAAGCGGTACGTCGCCGCCTCGGCCTCGGGCATGATCTGGACCTGCACGGTCCAGGTGGGGAAGTCCCCGCGCTCGATGGCCTCGCGCAGGTCGCGCTGGTGGCTGTCGGGGTCCTCGCCGGCGAGCCGGTTGGCCTCGGCCTGGGTGAGGTTCCTGATGCCCTGGTCGGTCTTGAAGTGGTACTTGACCCAGAAGACCTCGCCGGCCTCGTTGTTCCACTGGAACGTGTGCGAGCCGTAGCCGTTCATGTGGCGGTAGGAAGCCGGTATGCCGCGGTCGCCGAAGAGCCAGGTCACCTGGTGGGTGGACTCGGGCGACAGGCCCCAGAAGTCCCAGACGTTGTCCGGCTCCTGCGAGCCGGTGTACGGGTCGCGCTTCTGGGTGTGGATGAAGTCCGGGAACTTGATGGCGTCCTTGATGAAGAACACCGGGGTGTTGTTCCCGACGAGGTCGTAGTTGCCCTCCTCGGTGTAGAACTTCAGCGCCCAGCCGCGCGGGTCGCGTACGGCGTCGGCCGCGCCCAGGTTGCCCGCGACGGTGGAGAAGCGCAGGAAGGTCTCGGTCTGCTTGCCGACCTCGGAGAGGAACGCCGCCCGGGTCCACCGCGAGACGTCGCGCGTCAGCGTGAAGGTGCCGTACGCGCCGGCGCCGCGGGCGTGCACCACGCGCTCCGGGATGCGCTCGCGGTTGAAGTGCGCGAGCTTCTCCAGCAGGAGCTGGTCCTGGACCAGGACCGGACCGCCGACGCCCGCCGTCTCGCTGTTCTGGTTGTCCGCGACCGGAGCCCCGGCCTCCGTGGTGAGCGGTCCGTGCGTCACGTGCGCCTCCTGCGTGTGGTTCGTTGCGGTGGGACCAGCCTACATTGGACTTTGTCTAAATCAAATAAGCATCCAATTCCGAACGGGTTCCTGAACTGCACCAGGTCCCCTCGCTGCTAGGCTGGCGTACATGAGTGACCTGCTGGAACGACTTCGCGGACGCGGCTGGCGCATGACGGCGCAGCGCCGCGTCGTGGCCGAGGTGCTCGACGGTGACCACGTCCACCTGACGGCCGACGAGGTGCACGCCCGCGCCGTGGCCAGGCTGCCGGAGATCTCCCGGGCGACCGTCTACAACACCCTGGGCGAGCTGGTGTCCCTGGGTGAGGTCCTGGAGGTGTCCACGGACCGCCGCGCCAAGCGCTACGACCCCAACGCCCACCGGCCGCACCAGCACCTGGTCTGCGCCCGCTGCGGCGCGATCCGCGACGTCCACCCGGCGGGCAACCCGCTGGCCGACCTGCCCGACTCGGAGCGCTTCGGCTTCACGGTCGAGGGCGTCGAGGTGACGTACCGCGGGATCTGCCCGAACTGCGCGGCGACGGCCTGAGAGCCGCGGCCCGAGGCCGAGGGAGAAGGGGCGGGCCGCAGAGCGGCCCGCCCCTTCTCCCTGCCTCTGCACAAACGCCGAAGGCCCGGATCCTTGAGGATCCGGGCCTTCGGCTTCAGTAGCGGGGACAGGATTTGAACCTGCGACCTCTGGGTTATGAGCCCAGCGAGCTACCGAGCTGCTCCACCCCGCGTCGGTGAACCCAACGTTACGTGACGCCCCCCGACGGATGCAAATCGCTTAACCGGCGAGCCCTCGGTGCAGCAGCGCGGTGAGGGTGTCGACGAGGTCGCCTCGCCGCGGCCGCCGGACCCGGCGGCGGCGTCCCTGTCCGCGCTGGGCGCGCTCTACCGCCACGAGGCGGTGCCGTCGGCGCTGCTCGCGGCGGCGACGCGGACGCACCGCGCGACCCTGACGCACAAGCGGCCGAGGTCGCGGTGCGGCACGACGGGCGGACGGTCCTGATCGGGGACGCGGCCCACCCCGTCGGCGCCGGGCAGGGCGCCTCGATGGCGCTCGAGGACGCGGTGACCCTGGCCCGCTGCGTGGCCACGGCCCCGTCGGTCCCCGCCGCCCTGACCGCCTACGACGCGCTGCGCCGCCCCCGCATCGCCCGGATGCTCCGCGCGGCGTCCGGCAACCGCGACGCGAAGACCCCGAGCCCGGTGCGCCGCCGCGTGCACGAGGCCGTACTCCCCCTGGCCCTGCGCTACGGCTACGAACGCTCGACACGCTGGCTCTACACCCACGAACTGACCCCCCTCCCCACCCGGCCCGCCTGACCCCCACGGCCTCCCGACCCCGGAGACCGGACGGACCAGGACGACCGCCCCCAACGCCCGGACGGCATCCGGGCCGGGGCCCGGGGCGGGGCCGGGGGGCGGGACCCCGGGGCCGGGTTAGGCCGACAGTTCTGCCGCCAGGGCTTCGCGGAGGCGGGCGGCGCGGGCCGCCACTTCGGACGGGCCCAGCTCCATGGCGCGGACGCACCACTTCTGCGCCTCCGCCAGGTCCCCGTGGCGCGCCGCCAGCAGCCCCAGCCGCAGGGCCGCGCGGCCGTGGCCCGCGACCGCGGCCCGGGTCCACCACAGGGCCGCCTCGGGCTCGCTTCCCTCGCGCGCCAGCAGCAGGCCCAGGTTGAACGCCCCGTTGCGCGAGCCCGCCTCCGCCGCCTCGCGGTACCAGCGGGCCGCCACGGCCAGGTCGCCGCGCCCGGCGGCCAGCATGCCGACCCGGACCTGCGCCCGCCGGTGGCCCTGCTCGGCCGCCCGCTCGTACCACTCCTCGCTCTCGCTGCGCGGACCCGCGACCGGCTCGCCCAGCGCGGGCGCCTCCGGCGGCGGCGCCAGCGACTCCAGCAGGGCGGCCAGGCGGAACGCCGCCTCCGCGCTGCCCCCGCCCGCCGCGCAGCGCAGGTGCCGTTCGGCGGCCTGCTCCTCGCCGTCGCGGACCAGGGCGATGCCGACCTGGAGCGCGGCGTCGGTGTGCCCGGCCGCGGCCGCGCGCTCGTACCAGCGCAGGGCCATCTCGTCCTCGTCGCGGCTGGCGAAGAGGATGCCCAGGTTGAACGCGGCGTCCACGCTGCCCGCCTCCGCCGCCTTGGAGAACCACGGCTCGGCCCCCGCCGCGTCCCCGCCCTGGAGGAGCAGGATCGCCAGCGCGTTGGCGGCCTCGCGGTGGCCTGCGTACGCGGCCCGCCGGTACCACTGCTCGGCCTGCGCCGTCCGCTCCTGCGCGGCGCACAGCAGAGCGAGGTTGTACGCCCCGTTCTGGTCGCCCGCGTCCATGGCGGCCCGGTACCAGCGCTCGGCGGTCTGGGTCTCGCCGCGGGCGGCGTGCAGCGCGCCCAGCGCGTTGGCGGCGTTGCCGTCGCCGTCCTGGGCGGCCCGGTGCCACCAGGCGGCGGCGTTGTCCTCGTCCCCGGCGTCCCGCAGCAGGAAGCCCAGGGCGCAGGCCGCGCGGGCCTCGCCCTGCTTGGCCGAGGTCAGGTACCAGCGCCCCGCCTCCTTCAGCTCGCCGCGCGCCTCCAGCAGCGCGCCCAGGTGCAGGGCGGCCCGGCGGTGGCCGCGCGCGGCGGCCTGCCGGTACCACTGCTCGGCCTCGGCCGGCTCGCGGCGGCGCAGGATCCGGGCGAGCCGGTACGCCGCCTCGCGGTGCCCCTGCTCGGCGGCGGCCCGCAGCCACCGCTCGGCGCCCTTGTCGCCGCGGTGCTCCAGCAGATCGGCCAGCCCGTACGCGCCCAGCGCATGGCCGGATTCCGCCGCCTGCCGCAGCCAGTACTCGGCGGCCGGCTCGTCGCCGCGCTCGCGGAAGTGCCGGCCCAGCGCGTGCGCGGCGGGCGCCGATCCGGCGACGGCGGCGACGCGCCACCAGCCCGCGGCCTCGTCGGGGTAGCCCCGCTGGTGCAGCAGGACGCCCAGGTTGTTCGCGGCGGCCCGGTCACCCTCGGCGGTCGCCCCGCGCAGGTACGGCTCGGCCCCCGCCAGGTCCCCGCGGCGCAGCAGCAGCGCCCCGAGCACGCTCATCGCGCCCGGGTCGCCCTTGTCGGCGGCAGCACGGTGGCGCGCCTCCAGCTCGGCGTCGGCGGCATCGCCGTCACCGAGCACCGTGTCCACGAACGCCGCATCGGTCAGTGCGTTGTCCGTGTCCACGGCCGGAGCCGCCTCGTTGGCCTCCTTGGATTCCGCCCGCACAAACCGCCCTGTCTCCAGCAGAGTTGACCTGTCCCCCATAAATCCCATCGTCGCATCACCTGCTACCCGCGTACACCTGGTATGTCGCAGCCAGTGAGGTCGTCCCTACAGCGTTTTGTCGACATGCCCACAGAGAGACAAGTCAAACACGCGGCGATCCCAACTCACCCGCCCCAGCGACGCCGTGTCCGTCCCGGTCTCGTCACAGGCACGAGACCGTCGCGCAACAGGCACGACAAAGGCCCGGATCCCAAGGATCCGGGCCTTCATCTGCAGTAGCGGGGACAGGATTTGAACCTGCGACCTCTGGGTTATGAGCCCAGCGAGCTACCGAGCTGCTCCACCCCGCGTCGGTGAAACCAAGGTATCACGACGCGGAACAAAGCCTTGCATCGGTTTCTGCCGCCGCTATCCGCCCGACTTCGGCGCCTGGGCCGGCGGCGTCAGCTTCGCCTCCGCGTCGATCGCCCGCTTCAGCGCCGCCTTCAGGTCCTCCTGCGCCTTGCCGTACGCGGCCCAGTCACCGGCCTGCCGCGCCTTGTCGGCGTCCTCGATGGCCTTCTGCGCATCGGAGAGCGCCGCCTTGACGGTCGGGTCCTGCACGACCGGCGGCTTGGCGGTGCCGTCGCCCGGCTGGGTCGTGGGCGGGGTCGGCGTGGTGGGCACCGTCGGCGCCTCGGCCCCGAAGACCACGTTCAGCGCCTTCTCCAGGGTGTCCTCGAAGGCCGTCTGGCCGCCGTAGGTCACCAGCACCTTGCGCAGCAGCGGGTACTTCAGGCCGGAGCTGCGGACGTAGACCGGCTCGACGTAGAGCATCCCGCCGTCCAGCGGTACCGAGAGCAGGTTTCCGTACTCGACCTCGGAGTCACCGCCGCGCAGCAGACGGATCGACTCGGCGATCTTGGGTTCGGAGTTGAACTTGCTCTGCACCTGCGTGGGACCGTCCACCGGCCGGCTCGTCGGCAGCTTCAGGATGCTGATCTTGCCGTAGTCGGCCGTGCCCGGATCGGCGTTGACCGCCATGAAGGCGCTCAGGTTGGGCCGCCCGTTCGGCGTGAACGTGGTGGTGAGGGAGAAGACCTGGTCCTTCTCCTTCTGGTCCGGCATCTTCATCGACAGGTAGTACGGCGGGACCGCCGTGCCGGCCTTGGTCGTCGGGTCGTCCGGGACCGCCCACGCCTCGCTGCCGCTGAGGAAGGTCTGCGGGTCGGTGACGTGGTAGCGGGTCAGCAGCTCGCGCTGGACCTTGAAGAGGTCCTGCGGGTAGCGCAGGTGGTCCTTGAGCGCCTTGGGGATCTCGTCCTTGTGCTTGACCGTGCCCGGGAACGCCTTCATCCAGGTCTTGAGGACCGGGTCCTGGGTGTCCCACTGGTAGAGGCTGACCGTGCCGTCGTACGCGTCGACGGTGGCCTTCACCGAGTTGCGGATGTAGTTGACCTGGTTCTCCTGGGCCACCACCGCCCGCTGGCTGTTGGTGAGCGAGTCCGCGGTCGACTGGCCGAGCGTGGTGCGCGAGGCGTACGGGTAGCCGTTGGACGTCGTGTACGCGTCGACGATCCACTTGACCCGGCCGTCGATGACCGCCGGGTACGGCGCGCCGTCGATGGTCAGCCACGGCGCGACGGCCTCGACGCGCTCCTTGGGCGTGCGGTTGTACAGGATCCGCGAGCCCTCGCCGATGGCGCCCGAGTACAGGATCTGGGGCTCGCTGAAGGCGAGCGCGTACGCGGCGCGGTTGACCGGGTTGTCGAGGCTGACGCCGCTCTTGCCCTCGTACCGCGTCTCCTTCTCACCCTTGTCGTCGGAGTAGTCGAGCTCCTTCTGCGGACCGCCGACGATCGAGTACTGCTTCGTCTGCTCGCCGTAGTAGATGCGCTGCTCGAAGCCCGTGCCGAACTGTCCCTTGGAGGGCAGGTCGGACTGGGTGAAGTCGGGCGAGCCGTCGGCCGCGGCCGTGGTGCCCTTGGCCGCGACCACGCCGTAACCGTGGGTGTAGCGGAAGTGGTCGTTGATCCAGTTGTTCTTCGGGATGCCGCCGATGTTCAGCTCACGCAGCCCGATGACCGTGTCCTGGCCGCTGTAGCGGTCCACGGCCAGCGTGGACGGGAAGGCGTAGTAGCCCTTGACCTGCTGGAGCTGCTGGAACGCCGGCGAGACGATGTTCGGGTCGAGCAGGCGGATGCTGGCCGTGGTGTCGGCGGCCTGCCGCAGCTTGCTCTTGTCCTCGGTCCGCGGGACGCCCGGGTAGTCCTTGACCTCGGTCCCGGCGATCCCGTACGCGTCCCGGGTCGCCTTGAGGTTCTTCTCGACGTACGGCGATTCCTTGGCCTGCTCGTTCGGCTGGACCTGGAACTTCTGCACGATCGCCGGGTAGAGCCCGCCGATCAGGATCGCCGACAGCACCATCAGGCCGAAGCCGATGACCGGCAGCTGCCAGGTGCGGCGCCACAGCGTCGCGAAGAACAGCGCGGCGCAGATCGCGGCGATGCAGAAGAGGATGGTCTTGGCCGGCAGGTAGGCGTTGGCGTCGACGTAGCGCAGGCCCGTCCAGTTGTCCGCCGCCTTGAAGTCGCTGGACTTCACGGCCAGGCCGTACCGGTCGAGCCAGTACGCCACGGCCTTGAGCGTGACGAAGAGGCCGAGCAGCACCGACAGGTGCCCGGTGGCCGCGGCGGTGGCGCGGGCGCCGGGGCTGGTCAGGCGCAGCCCGCCGTACAGGTAGTGCACGACGGCGGCGGCGATCAGCGAGAGCACGGCGGCGGCGAAGCCGAAACCGAGCAGGAAGCGGTACCAGGGCAGGTCGAACGCGTAGAACGACACGTCCAGGTTGAACTGGGGGTCCTTCGTACCGAACGGCACCCCGTTCATGTACATCAGCCAGGTCTTCCACTGGCCTGCCGCCGAGGCGCCCGCGATCAGGCCGACGAGCGCGGCGATGCCCAGCAGCAGCCACTTCTTGTACGGCGCGATGCCCATCCGGTAGCGGTCGAGGCTCTGCTGCTCCACCGACATCGCCGACAGCGGCGGCCGCAGCCGGTGGGCCAGCCAGATGTTCAGCCCGACGGCACCGGCCATCAGCAGGCCGAACACGGCGAACAGCCCGATCTTGGTCCACAGGGTGGTGGTGAAGACCGTGGAGTACTTCACCGAGCGGAACCAGAGCCAGTCGGTCCAGAAGCCCGCGAACATGATGAAGGCCATGGCCAGGACGGCGAGGACGCCCAGGGTCATGAGAAGAGTGCGGGCGCGCCGGGACGGGCGGCCGACTCTGATCCGTGGCCCGGAGGGGCCTCCGCCGCGGTCCGGCATCTGGAAAGCCAAGGTGCGCACCTCGAAAGTCGCGAGTGTCTGCTTGCGGGCCCTGATGGTACGGCCCACTCATGCAACTTACGGAGGCCTTAGTCAGTTCCCGGTATGCGGGGGAAACGAGGCAGGATGTTGTCCATGTCCAACGTTTCCCCCTCCGGCACCCCGATGGCGGCCAGCCCGCTGACCCGTGCCGTGCTCGAAATCGACGAGTACGCCTCCACCCTCGGCTGGGACCGGCCCGCCCGGCTGTTCGCCCTGGTCGACACCGCCAGGCTGCGCTCGCAGGAGCCCCGGCTCGCCCGCCAGCTCGGTCCCGACCACGACGACGCGGGCAAGGCCCACTACACCCCGATCGAGCAGGACGAGCTGCCCGCCGGGGCCGCTCTGGACAAGTTCCTGGGCACCATCGCCTGGCCCGCCTCGGTCGTGGGCTGCGCGCTCACGGTCGAGCGGCTGATGCTGCCGCCGTCCGCGGAGGCCGCCGTACCGACGGGGATGAGCGACAAGCAGCTGGCCAAGTGGGTCGCCGGGCACCCGGAGCGGCAGGAGGTCCGCCTGACGGTGGCCGTGCTGCGCGACGGCTCGCGCGAGTCGGCCGTACGGCTGCGGGAGAAGGACTCCTCGAGCGAGGTCCTGACCGGGGCCGGGCTGGTGCCGGGCCTGGCGGAGGCGCTGGCGGCGACCTTCGCCTGACGGTGCCCGGCGGACCGGTCCCCCGGCCCGGCGGATCGCCCCCGGCCCGCCGGACACCTCGGGGGGCCGGCCGCCTCGGTCACGGCCGGTACGCGCGTGCTACTTCACCGTGCACTGCGTCAGCCCGGCCGTGTCCCCCTTGCCGATCTTGTCGAGCGCCTTCATCGCGTCGTCGATCGTGCCGACCTTCACCAGGGTCAGGCCGTCCGGTACGGAGGACGCGGCCGAGGCGCAGTTCTCGGCGGGCGTGAGGAAGTACCGGGCGCCGGCCGCGCGGGCGGCGATGGTCTTCATCTGGATGCCGCCGATGGGGCCGACCTTGCCGTTGTCGTCGATGGTGCCGGTGCCCGCGATGAACTTCCCGCCGGTGAGCTCGCCCGGGGTGAGCTTGTCGACGATGCCGAGCGCGAACATCAGGCCGGCGCTGGGGCCGCCGACGTCGGTGAGCTTGATGTCCACGGTGAACGGGAAGGTGTGGTCGGTCCCGGCCCGGATGCCGACGATCGCGTGACCGTCGCCCTCGGCGGGCGCCGTGTTGATCACGATCTTCTCGCTGCCCTCGGGCTCCTTGCCGGCCTTCTCGGCGGCGGCCGCGTCCTTGGCGGGGACGACCGTGAACTCGACCGGCTCGCCCGCCTTGTGCTTGGTGACCAGCTTGGCGACGTCCTCGGGCACCTTCACGGCGGTCCCGTCGACGGCCTTGACCACGTCACCGGCGTGCAGCTTGCCCTCGGCGGGGCTGCCCTTGACGACGGAGGAGACCACCACGCGGGCGGTGACCGGGATGCCGATCTGCTTGAGGGCGGCGACCTTCGCGCTCTCCTGCGACTGGCTGAACTCCTCGGCGTTCTCCTGCGTGGATTCCTTGTCGGTCTTGCCGTTGGGGTACAGGTTCTCGTGCGGGACGACGATGTTCTCGCCCGAGACCCAGCCGTAGACCGCTTCCAGCAGGTTCATCTCGTAGTCCGCGCCGGTGACGCGCACCGTGGTCATGTTCAGATTTCCGCTGGTGGGGTACGTCTGGTGCCCCGAGATCTGCAGCACCGGCTCGCCCCGGGAGTCACCGAGCGTGTTGAACGTCGGTCCCGGGCTCATCTCGGAGTACGGGACCTTGAGGAAGACTCCGGCGCACAGCAGCGCGAACAGCATGAGCGTGGAGGCGAGCATCGTCGCGGTGCGGCGTGGCATGGCTCGACAGTACGGGACGGCTTCGGCGAGCGACCCCTGGGGCCGGTCCGTACGGGGCCCGTACGCCGGACTCTCAGGGGATTCTCACGGGACGCCTCAGACGGCGTCGGAACCGGAGTGCGCCGCGGCCCGGGAGGCCCGGCCGTTCCTGTCCATGGCTTCCCTGTCCATGGCCTCGCGGAAGCGCGCGTAGCCCGCGAGCTCGGATATGTCCCCCTGCGTGCGGTCGCGGGCCGCCCAGCTGCCCCATATCGCCGCCCCGATCGCGGCGAACAGCGGAATGAGCAACCACGCCAGTGACGCCATGGCCTGCCTCCCTACCCCAAGAGCGTGTGGTTCGTGACGTCAACGCTCCGGCCCGGGGCGCGGTTACGCAAATCGAGGGCGTGTTGCGGGGCCGTACGGGTGGCGGTGTGCCCCGTTCAGCACGCTCCGACCCATTCCTCCGTGCCGTCGGAGAACCGCTGGTGCTTCCAGATCGGCACCTCGTGCTTGAGGTCGTCGATCAGCATCCGGGACGCCTCGAAGGCCTCGCCGCGGTGCGGGCAGGACACGGCGACGACGACGGCGATGTCGCCCACCCCGAGGTCGCCGACGCGGTGGACCGCGGCCAGGGCGCGCACGGGGTACTTGGCGACGACGCGCTCGGCGACGCGGCGCATCTCGGCGAGGGCCGAGGGGTGGCAGGAGTAGCCGAGGGAGTCGACGTCGGCCCCGCCGTCGTGGTTGCGCACCGTGCCGACGAAGAGCGTGGTCCCGCCGGTCTCGTCGTCGCCGACGGCCCGGAAGACCTCGTCCAGCGAGAGCGGGGCGTCACGGATGTCCAGCAGCCGGATCGGGTCGGATGCGGCCTGCTCACCGGGGTGGTCGAAGTGCGGTGCCATACCGCCATCGTGCACCACGTCCCGGCATCCCGGAATAGCCGGATCGACCGGTGCCGCCGGAGCGCGTGTGGAGCCTCCTACAGGCGGGGGCCGCGGCCCGGCGGTGCCCCCGCCGCCCCCGCCGCGCCGGCGGGGGCAGGATCGAAGGCATCGGAGGCGGAAACGGGGGCGGGGCTCAGATGCCGCGCCGCCTGCGGGCCCGGCGGACCACCGCGGCCGCGCCCAGCAGGGCGACCGTCGCGCCCGCGGCGCCCGCGGCCGTCGCGTCCTTGCGCCCCAGCCGCCGGCCCGCGACGGTGTGCCGGCCCGCGACCTCCTGCAGGAGCTCCGCCAGCACCTCCTCGTTCGTCCACCGGGGCCGCCAGCCCGCCGCGTGCAGCCGGCTGACGCTCACCACCCACGGGTACATCGTGTACGCGAGGTCCCCGGCCGGTGACGGGGTCAGGCCGATGCGGTGCAGCCGTGCCGCCGCGCCCAGCGCCACGGCGGACGGGAGCTCCATGCGGCGGATGCCGCTCAGCTCCTCGACCTCCTCCTGTTCCAGCCAGCCCTCGCAGCCCACGGCCAGCTCGCCGTCGACCTTCTCCAGCGCCGCGTACTCCAGGGCGCTGACCAGGTCCTCCACGTGACAGAACTGCCAGGTGGGCCGGGACCCGGCCACCACCAGCAGCCGCGGCGACTCGAAGTAGCGGGTCAGCGCGGTGTCGGTGCCGCCGACGAGGACGGCGGGGCGGACCACCGTGACGTTCAGGCCGGGGTGGGCGCGCGGCGCCCGGCGGCCCAGGCGTTCGATCTCCAGCAGGTCGCCGACGCCGGTCGCCTCCGCCGTCGCCCGCAGCTCGGCCTCCTCCGACAACGGAATGTCGTTGTCCGGCAGCGCTCCGTAGACCATGGCGGAGGTGCACAGCACCACGCGCCGGACCCCGGCCGCCGCGGCGGCCGTCAGGACGGTCTGCGTACCGCGCACGTTGTACGCCGTGCGCGCCGCCGGGTCGGTCTCCAGGTCGAGGTCGAGGGCGAGGTGGACGACGACGTCCGCGCCGCGCAGCTTCTCGGCGATGGCCGGATCCCGTACGTCCAGGACGTGCCACTGCGCCCCGGCGCAGTCGCCGCGCCGCTCGTCGATCGCGACGACCTGCTTGACCTCTTCGGAGGCGGCGAGCCGGGCCACCAGGGCGGCACCGACCCCGGCCGCGGCGCCGGTCACGGCCACGACCGGACCGCGCACGGCCGGGTTTCGCGGCTGGCGAACGCCGTCCGCCTGATCGTGCCGATCAGGGCGGCTTCCGGCGCCGTGCGCCGCGCGAACCTGCGGATCTGGGGAACTCACCAGGCGTCTCCAGCGGTTGTCTTCAGTAGGCACACGTCGTGACGCGTACCTACCAGGTGATGTCCATCCTGCCGCAGCCCAGGAGCCGGCGGAGCACCGAGCCCGGAAGCGGGTGGGGTGTCTACGCTGGGTGTGTTGTCGGACCATTGCCCGCCGGCGCCCGCCGGCGGCCCTACGAGCCGAGGAAACCCGTGAGTGACACCCCATTCGGATTCGGCCTTCCGCCGGAGGAGCCGGAGAACGGCGACGAGGGCAAGAAGAAGGGCAACCAGGGCGGTGGCCAGGGCGGGCCGGCCAATCCGTTCGGCTTCGGCCCCGGTATGCCGGGCATGCCCGGTATGCCCGGTGGCGCCGACAATCCGTTCGCCGCGATGTTCGGCTCGATGAACCCGAACGACCTCGGGGCGGCCTTCCAGCAGCTCGGCCAGATGCTCAGCTACGAGGGCGGTCCGGTCAACTGGGACATGGCCAAGGACGTGGCCCGCCAGACCGTCGCGCAGGGCACGGCGGACGGCGTGAAGGACACCAGCGTCGGCCCCGCCGAGAAGTCGGCGGTCGAGGAGGCCGTACGCCTGGCCGACCTGTGGCTGGACGGGGTGACCTCGCTGCCCTCGGGCGCCGGCACGGCGGTGGCGTGGAGCCGCGCCGAGTGGGTCGAGGCGACCCTTCCGGTGTGGAAGGAGCTCGTGGACCCGGTCGCCGAGCGGGTCGGCGCGGCCATGGGGCAGGTGCTGCCCGAGGAGATGCAGGCCATGGCGGGCCCGCTGCTGGGCATGATGCGCTCCATGGGCGGCGCCATGTTCGGCCAGCAGATCGGCCAGGCCGTGGGCGTGCTCGCGGGCGAGGTCGTCGGCTCCACCGACATCGGCCTGCCGCTGGGCCCGGCCGGGCGGGCGGCGCTGCTGCCGCTGAACATCGAGGCCTTCGGCAAGGACCTGGGCGTGCCCTCCGACGAGGTGCGGCTCTACCTCGCCCTGCGCGAGGCGGCCCACCAGCGGCTCTTCGCGCACGTGCCGTGGCTGCGCTCGCACCTGTTCGGCGCGGTCGAGGGCTACGCGCGCGGGATCAAGGTCGACACGTCCAAGCTGGAGGACGTGGTCGGCCAGCTCGACCCGACCAACCCCGAGCAGCTGCAGGAGGCCCTCCAGGGCGGCATGTTCCAGCCGCAGGACACCCCGGAGCAGAAGGCCGCGCTGGCCCGCCTGGAGACCGCGCTCGCGCTGGTCGAGGGCTGGGTGGACGCCGTGGTGCACGAGGCCGCCAAGCCCCGTCTGACCTCGGCGGACGCGCTGCGCGAGACCCTGCGCCGGCGGCGCGCCTCGGGCGGTCCGGCCGAGCAGACCTTCGCCACGCTGATCGGCCTGGAGCTGCGGCCGCGCCGGCTGCGGGACGCCTCGCGGCTGTGGGCCTCGCTGACCGACGCGCGGGGCGTGGACGGGCGCGACGGGCTGTGGGAGCACCCGGACATGCTGCCGACCGCGTCCGACCTGGACGACCCGGACGGCTTCGTGCACCGCGAGCAGCTGGACTTCTCCGAGATCGACAAGATGCTCGGCGAGGCGGCGCAGAAGCGCGACGACCAGGGCGACGTCCAGGGCGGCGACGAGGGCAAGGGCGACGAGCAGAAGTGACACTGCACGAGGACGCGGTCCTGGTACTGAAGACGTACGAGGCCCAGCCCGAGCTCCGCGACGTGTACCTGGAGCACCTGGCGGCACACCCGGACGGGGTCTACAAGCCCTGCTCGGCGGGCCACGTCACCGCCAGCGCGCTGGTGATCGACCCGGCGCGCGGGCGGGTGCTGCTGACCCTGCACAAGAAGCTGGGCATGTGGCTGCAGATGGGCGGGCACTGCGAGCCCGAGGACACCACCCTGGCGGGGGCCGCGCTGCGCGAGGCCCGCGAGGAGTCGGGCATCGCCGCGGGGCTGGCGCTGCTGCCCGGCGGACCGGTGCGGCTGGACCGGCACCCCATCCCGGCCCCCTGCAACTGGCACCTGGACGTGCAGTACGCGGCGCTCGCGCCGGCGGAGGCGGTGGCGGAGATCAGCGACGAGTCGCTGGACCTGCGCTGGTTCGCGTACGACGAGGTGGCGGGCGTGGCCGACACCTCGGTCGTCCGGCTGCTGGAGGCGACGCGGGCGCGCCTGTGAGCGTGCCGCCGGACGGGCCCTAGCGGCGTCGCGTCCGAAGCGCGACCGGAGCACACGGAGCGCCCGAGCGACGAGGGGCGGTCGCGCATCGATGGATGCGGGACCGCCCCTCGTCGTACCCGGCCCGTCCGGCCGGCCCGTCCGGCTAGTTCCAGGCGTTGTTCTGGTTCTGCGCGTGGGCGCCCTGCTGGCCCACGCCGTACTGTGCGGCGAGGCCCTGGCCGAGCTGGGCGTTCTGCGGCGGCAGCAGCTCGCTGGGCTGGACCAGCGCGAAGCCCTGGCCGAGGAAGCTGAGCTCCCAGCCCTCGCCGGTGTTGCCGCGGCGCCGCCACACCCCGCTGGAGTGGGTCTGCGCCTGCATCTGCACGCGCAGCGAGGTGGACCAGGCGACGATCGCGTCCGCGTCGACGTTGACGTACTTGTCGGGCGTGATCTGGAGCATCAGCGGCTGGCCGGAGGTCATCAGCGCGACCTTGCCGCGGCCGGTGATGTTCAGCTGGTACTTGCCCGAGCCGGAGATTCCGTACTGGCTGTCGACCGCGATGACCTCGGTGTGCAGCGTGGAGTCCAGCGCCAGGACGTAGGCGCTGTCCACCGTGAGACCGTCCTGGTCGACGTCCACGACGTGGACGTTCTGCGCGAGGTTGGCGAAGTAGACGGTGCCCTGGCCGGAGCAGCGCATCAGGTCGAGGCCCTCGCCGGTGCGGCTGTGGGCGCGCCGCTGGTTGCCGCTCTGGTACTCGCCGTCGAAGTCGATCAGCCCCTGGTACGCGACCATGGCGCCCTTGCGGGCGAGGACGTCGTCCTGCCCGGTGAGGGAGACCCGCAGCAGCTGCGGGTTCTGGATCACGTAGCGGTCCTGGGACTGCTGCTCGGTGTGGCTGAAAAGTGCGCTCTGCATGATCTGTCCGCTCCCCCTCAGCCCCGGGCCCGGAGCCGGTCGGTGCTGTCCTCGCTCGGCTGTACGACGACGATGCCCTGGCCGGAGAAGGCCATCTGGTAGGCCTCCCCGCTGCCCCGGCCGATCATCGACGAGGCCTTGAAGCTGCGCTTGCCCTTGACCTTGAGGTTGGGCGACCAGGCCACGAGGGCGTCCGGGTCGACGTACGTCTCGTCGTCGCCGCGGCCGCAGTCGACGACGATCGGCGTGCCGCGCGAGGTCAGGGCGACCCAGCCGGTGCCGGCCACCTGCACGTTGAACAGGCCCTGGCCGGCGAACTTGGCCATGCCCTTGACCCGCTCGACGCCCCACTGGAGGTGGGCGTCGAAGGCGAGGAGGTTGGTGCCGTTGACGGAGAGGGCGTCGTTGTTGAGGTTGATGACGACGACGTCCGCGCCGTAGTCGGCGAGGTAGAGCAGGCCGTCGCCGGTGCACTTCATCAGCGGGGCGCCCTCGCCGGTGAGCCACTGCGAGGCCATCTGGCGGACGGCGGGCGGGTTGGGCTCGTACTGCACGAACCCCTCGTACGCGACCATCGATCCGGTGCGTGCGAAGAGGTCGTGGCCGGTCTGCATGGCGACCTTGAGCATGGCGCGGCCGTGGTTCTCCATGCGCGCCGCGGCGGGGGTCGGGGCGTAGCCCGCGAGCTGCTGGTTCATTGCGTTCATGACGGGCTCCCTCAGACCTCGTAGGGCTGGACGACGATGAAGTTGCCGGGCGCGCCGCGGAACTGGAGGTTCACGGTCTCGCCGCTGTGGCCGGGGTAGGCGTTGCGCCGCAGCCGGACCTGGCTGGAGATGATCACCTGTGCGCCGGCGGACCAGGCCACGATGGCGTTGCTGTCGGCGAAGGTGGTCGGCGTGACGGGCAGCACGACCGGGACGCCGTGGGTCTTGACGATGACCGTGCCGGTGCCCTGGAACTGCATGGTGAACAGCGCGCCGCCGGGGATGCCGTGGCCCTCGATGCGCCGGACCTCGTGCTGGAGGCTCTCGTCGAAGGCGAGGACGTTCTCGGCGGAGACGCAGATGGCGTCGCCCTGGAGCTCGATGGCGTGCAGGTGCGCGCCGTTCTCGGCGAGGAAGACCTGGCCGCGGCCGGTGCAGCGCATCAGCTGCATCTCCTGGCCGGTGGCGTTGCCGACGATGCGGCCGGCGAAGCCCGCGCCCTTGTAGCTGAAGTCGACCTTGCCCTGGTAGAGGACCATGCTGCCCTGCCGGGCGAGGACGGGCTGGCCGCCCATCGACAGGTCCACGCGCATGAGCTGCTGGTTCTGCGGGGTCCAGCGGGCGCCGGTGGGCGCCTCCTTGTAGACCTGGAGGGCCGCGGTGAGCCCGGGGGCGCCGGGTGCCTGCGGGGCGAGGCCCGGGGCGGGCGGCTGACCGCCGTACGGGGCGGCCTGCGGGGGCTGGCCATACGGGGCGGCGTGCGGTGCCTGCGGGGCCTGGCCGTACGGCGCGGGGGCCGGCGGCTGGCCGGGCACCTGGCCGTACGAGGGCTGCGGCGGCTGCCCGTAGGGGGCCTGCGGCGGCTGGCCGTACGGAGCCTGCGGCTGCTGCGGTGCCTGCGGCTGCGCGTACGGAGCCGGGGCCGGCGGCGGCGTGTGCTGCGGGGCGGGCGCTGGCGCCGGGGCGAGGGGCGCCGCCATCGTCGGCGCCGTGTGCACGGGCTGGGCCGGCGGAGCGTACGGAGCCGGGGCCGGCGGCGTGTGGTGCTGCGGGGCGGGCGGCGGCGGGGGCGCCGCCGCCCCACCGGGCGGGGCGGCGAAGGCGGGCGGCGCGAACGACGGGGTCGCGGCCTGCGGCGGGACGGCCGGGGCGGCGGCCGGGGCCTCCTCCTCGGCGACCTCGCCACCGAAGTTCTTCAGCAGGGCCTCCAGGCCGCCGTCGAAGCCCTGGCCGACGGCGGCGAAGCGCCAGACGTCCTTGAGGTAGAAGTCGCCGAGCATGACGGCGCGCTCGGTGGTGAACTCCGAGCCGGTGAAGGAGTAGCGGACCACTTCCTCGCCGCCCGCGACGATGCGGATGTAGCCGGGACCGATCTGCGACATCTGCCCGGCGCCGTCGATGGTGGCGGTGAAGGACAGCTTGTGGATGTTCGCCGGGATGCGGTCCAGAGTCACCCGGAAGGATTCGCTGTCACCGGCCTGCGCGCCCAGCAGCTGGAGGGACTCCTCCGGCGACTTGGGCTGGTTGAAGAAGA
This sequence comes from Streptomyces sp. NPDC042102, assembly GCF_055582305.1. Taxonomy (NCBI): domain Bacteria; kingdom Bacillati; phylum Actinomycetota; class Actinomycetes; order Kitasatosporales; family Streptomycetaceae; genus Streptomyces; species Streptomyces sp. NPDC042102. Next base: position 760,837 of record NZ_JBVJDL010000003.1, on the reverse strand, counting down.
TGAAGTAGCGGTCGTCCGACAACCGCTCGTCGGCGTCGAGGCCGAAGCAGCTGATGTCGAAGGTCATCCCCGGGCCGGAGATCTGCACGCCGACGTACAGATCAGTACCTGCCGTGAGATCACTGATCTTGGCCTTGTGGCCGCGTTGGAATTCCCTGGCCATACGTAACGACCGTCCCCCATCCCGACGATGAATGCGTGCTCGTCAGGCTAACGGCAATCGATGACATCGAGCCAAGCCCGGTACGAACCCGGTACATGTCACGAAGGAGTCTCATTCCTCGCGCGCGGCCGGGACCTTGGGCAGCCGGTCGGCGGCGGCCACGCCCTCCAGGTAGCCGCGGGCCCGCTCGGTGCGCGGGTAGGCCTCCAGCAGCTGCCAGAACCGCGGGCCGTGGCCGGGCACCAGCAGGTGGGCCAGCTCGTGCAGCAGCACGTAGTCGACGACGTACTCCGGCATGCCCTGCAGGCGGTGGGAGAGCCGGATGCTGCCCTCGGCCGGGGTGCACGACCCCCAGCGGGTGTTCTGGTTGGTGACCCAGCGGACGGTGCGGGGGCGGGCGCGGCCGCTGAAGTACTGCTCGGACAAACGGTCGGCGCGTTCGGTGAGTTCCGTGTCGCCGAGGGTCCGCCGGCTCTCCTGCGCGGCCAGCTTGTCGAGCATGACGCCCACCCAGCGCTGCTCCTCGGCCTCGGACATCCGGGCAGGGATGAGCACGACCGTACGGTCACCCTCGCGGTAGGCGGACACGGTCCTGCGGCGGCGCGCGCTCCGGCGGACTTCGACGGCGCGGGGCGGTGGTTCGGCGGACACGCCACGACCGTACCCGGTGGCCCTGACCGAAGTCCTGCCATCTCGTATCACAAATGGGCGCGGCCTGTGGACAACTTTCGAGGAGGTCGTGGAGGTGGGGGCATTCTGCTGATGCGGGTCCGTGAGGGCGGCCGGCGAGATGGCGGAGAACGGGGGACGGTCATGTATCCGAAGGTGAAGCCGGCGCTGGCGCGGGCGTGGCGGGATCTGCAGACGGTGCAGTTCGGGGTGACTCCCGCGCATGCGGTGGTGCTCGGTCCGGTGGACACGGCGACGGGGTCGCTGATCGACCGGATCGACGGGACCCGGGGGATGGAGTTGCTGCGGGCGGACGCGGTGGCGTTGGGGCTGCCGCCGGGTCAGGCGGACGAGCTGGTGCGGCGGCTGGCGGCGGCCGGGCTGATCGACGATGCGACGGCGGGCGGGGCGCGGGCCCAGGCGCTGCGCCGGCGCCCCGAGGTGCTGGAGCGGCTGGGGCCCGACCTGGGCTCGCTCTCGCTGGTGCGGCCGGCGCCCGGAGGGGACTTGCGGGGGATGGCCGCCCGCAGGGTGATACGGGTGCAGGTGCGCGGCAGCGGCCGGGTCGGCGCACAGATCGCGGCGGTGCTGGCGGGGGCCGGGGTGGGCCGGGTGGACGTGCTGGACGGGGGCCGCGTGGAGGCGGGGGACGTGGCGCCGGGCGGGCTGGGGCCGCAGAGCGTGGGCCGGCTGCGGGCGGAGGCCGCGGGGGCGGTGGTGCGGGCAGCGGCTCCGGGGCGGGTGCCGCGGGCCGAGGAGGGTCCGGGGGCCGAGCCGGGACTGTCGCTGGTGGTGGTCGCGCCGCGGGACGGACTGCGGGCGTGGGCGCCGGACCCGGAGAGCGCTTCGGACTGGATCGAGACGGGCACCCCCCATCTGTACGCGGGCGTGCTGGAGGGGACGGGGGTGGTGGGGCCGCTGGTGCTGCCGGGTGCCACGGGGTGCGCGGGGTGCATGGAGCGGGAGCGGGTGGCGCGGGATCCGGGGTGGGCGCGGATGCTGGTGCAGTGGCGGTCGGCGCACCGGCGCCGTGGGTCGCCCGCCTGCGACCTGGGGCTGGCGACGGCGGTGGCGGGCCTGGCGGCGGCGCACGCGCTGGCGTTCCTGGACGGGGAGCTGCCCGCTTCGACGGGGGCGCGCTGGGAGGCTGCGCTGCCGGGACTGCACTGGGAGAGTGCACCGGTGGGCGCGCATCCCGAGTGCGCGTGCGGGGCGGCGCGGGCCCAGGAGGGGGACTCCACCGCCCGCCGGGAGACGCAGGACACAATGGCCGGGTAACTGCCGCTTGCGGCGAGGCAGTCTGGGACTTGGAGGGCGCATGTCTGATCTACCCCGGAAGGCGGTCACCCGTACCGTCAAGCTGGCCGCGCTGCCGCTCGGCATCGCGGGCCGGGCCACCTGGGGGCTGGGCAAGCGGATCGGGGGCAAGTCGGCGGAGATAGTGGCGCGCGAGCTGCAACAGCGCACGGCCGAGCAGTTGTTCCGCACGCTCGGCGAACTCAAGGGCGGTGCCATGAAGTTCGGGCAGGCGCTGTCGGTCTTCGAATCGGCACTGCCGGAGGAGATCGCCGGGCCGTACCGGGCTGCGTTGACCAAGTTGCAGGAGGCGGCGCCGCCGCTGCCGGCGGCGACCGTGCACCAGGTGCTGGCGGAGCGGCTCGGCGAGAACTGGCGGGATCTGTTCGAGGAGTTCGAGGACAAGCCGGCGGCGGCCGCGTCGATCGGGCAGGTGCACCGGGCGGTGTGGCACGACGGGCGGCAGGTGGCGGTCAAGGTCCAGTACCCGGGGGCCGGTGAGGCGCTGCTGTCGGACCTGAAGCAGCTGGGCCGGTTCGCGGGGCTGCTGGGGCCGCTCGTCCCGGGTATGGACATCAAGCCGCTGATCACGGAGTTGCGGGACCGGGTCACGGAGGAGCTCGACTACGAACTGGAGGCGGAGGCCCAGCGGATCCACGCGGAGGGGTTCGAAGGCGATCCGGATGTGATCGTTCCGGATGTCGTGCACCAGGGGGACCAGGTGCTGGTCTCCGAGTGGCTGGAGGGCACCCCGCTGTCGGAGATCATCGCCGACGGCACCCAGGAGGAGCGGGACCGGGCGGGCCAGCTGCTGGCCCGGTTCCTCTTCTCGGGGCCGGCCCGCACCGGGCTGCTGCACGCCGATCCGCATCCGGGCAACTTCCGTCTGGTGACCGGGCCGGAGGGGCATGTACGGCTGGGAGTCCTGGACTTCGGCACGGTCGACCGGCTGCCCGGCGGGCTGCCCAAGCCCATCGGCCGCGCGCTGCGGATGACCCTGGAGGGCGACGCGGAGGGGGTCTACGGCCACCTGTGCGCCGAGGGCTTCGTGAAGGAGACGGTCGAGCTCGAACCGACCGCGGTCCTGGACTACCTCGCGCCGATCATCGAACCGGCCGACGCGGAGGAGTTCACCTTCTCGCGCGGCTGGATCCGTGGTCAGGCGGCCCGGATAGCCGACCCCCGCTCCCCCGCCCACCAGCTGGGGCGCATGATCAACCTGCCGCCGTCCTACCTGCTGATCCACCGCGTGACGCTGAGCACCATCGGTGTCCTGTGTCAGCTCGGGGCAACGGTCCGGTTGCGTGAGGAACTCGAGTCCTGGCTGCCGGGGTTCCTGCCGGAGGACTGACCGGCCTCACCACCAGGAGGAGTCGAGGCGCCCTTCGATCGCGCGCAGGTTGGCCCGGGCGCACTCGACGCAGAAGTACTGGCGGGTGCCGTTCTCCACGGAACAGGTCCAGGTGGGCGGCGGGCCCTCGGGGGAACGGGTGCCGCAGCGTGCGCAGACGACGGTCCGGGGGGCGGAGTCCGGGGGCGCGGGGCGGGGGGTCGGCTGGTCCACCTCCAGACGATATCGCCGCGCGGGGTGCGGGCCGGTGCAACGCACCGGGGGGACCGGTCCGTTCGGACCGGTCCCCCCGGGACAGCTGGTACTGCTGGTACTGCTGGTTCAGCTGTTAGTTCATGACGGCCATGGCCAGCGCACGGCGGGCGCGCAGCGAGACGCGCTCGGCTCGCCGCTGCATGCGGCGGGCGGCGACCAGGCGCGCGGCGCGACGCCCGGCGTCGGCCTCACGCATCCGGTCGGCCATATGGGCGCGAGCCAGGGCTTCTGGAATGAGTTGCATTTCGCGGGTCCTGTTCTGACGCGAGGTGATCGCGCCGGTGGTGATGAAGTCTTCGGTGGCGGAGCCGGACGGCCGCTCGCTCATCAGTGCGGGGGTCATGAGGGCCTGCTTCAGGGGGTCGTGCGTCAGAGGGCGGTCGATGGTTCCGAATCCGGTGGCGTTCATACCGCGACCGGGTTCTTGCGCGGACGGCCACGCGGCCGCTTGCGGGCGACGACCACACCCTGGACGAAGAGCTCCCCACCCCAGACACCCCAGGGCTCACGGCGCTCCTGCGCACCGGCGAGGCAGGCCTCGACCAGCGGGCAGGTGCGGCAGAGGGACTTGGCGTACTCGACGTCGGCCGGGGACTCCGCGAAGAAGACCTCCGGGTCGTAGGTACGGCACGGGACGGGCACGCCGAGGTTCTCGATGGCGTCGTCGAGCGCGGTGAGCGCGGTGAGCGGAGTCAAGGTGGAGTCCTCCGGGACTGCGGGCGGGGAGATCGTTCGGTTCTGCGGTACGGACGGGGCGTGCGCTTCGAGTTGCACGGTGGTTTCGTTCCTCGTCTGATTCGTTCCGGCCGGTCGGCCGGGGTGGCTGGTACCTGGTCTTGCCAGTCCCGAGGCCCCTTCGCTCCATCGCCCCCGGTCGGGGACAAACAGAAGGGCCGCGGATCCCGGTGGGGTTCCGCGGCCCTGAAGGCGCCGGCCTGATCGTCGGATCAGGCTGGATCACTCCAGGGTTCGAGCCCGCGGAAGGCCCACATCAGGTCGTGCTGGTGCTTCGTCGTCTGCTGCGTCTTGAATCCGGCACCGGCTGCCGCGAAGCCATAGGCGTGCGCCTGGGCTTCCATTCCTGCCACCGGTGCCTGGGTCGGTCGCTCATTGCGCTCACGCACGGGCAGGGTCGCCAGGACGGCAGGGCTGTCGACGGAAATCGTGGACAGACCGGTACCCCGGAGGGAGAGCGCGGACGCGACGAGCAGGGTGGAGCCGAGGGTGCAGGAAGCGGCGACCGAGCGATCGGTCATTTTGGTGGTGGTCATGAAGCTGGTCACTGGTCTCGCCTCCTCTCGGCGTCTCGGGGACGGGCTGGTGGGCCTGTCCCGTGTATTCGGATAAGTACAGCACGACAACAGGGCTTCAAAGAAGCCGCTGTTCTCGTGGTTAAGAACCTATGGGGATCCGCAGGGCATGCGCAAACTATTTTTCCGACGAGTTTCTACGCGTCGTCCCGCTCCTCCCCCTCACGCTCCTGACCTGCGCAGATGGCCAGGACGTCGGCCCCGTACCGCTCGAGCTTGCGGACACCCACTCCCGAGATCATCGCGAGCTCGCCGTCCTGGCCGGGCGCGGCCTCGGCGATGGCCATCAGGGTCTTGTCCGTGAAGACGCAGTACGCGGGCATCCCGAGCTCCTTCGCCTGCACGGCCCGCCACTCCCGCAGCCGCTCGTAGAGGCCTTCGTCCATGTCGGACGGGCAGTCCTCGCAGCGCATCAGTTTCAGCTCGCCCGCCTCGGTCAGCGTCTTGCCGCACACCCGGCACAGCACCGGCCCGCGGCGCCCGCGCGTGCGCCCGGCGCGCTCGCCCGCGGCGGCGGACCGGGCGGCGGCGGGCGAGGAGCCCGGACGCAGGCCGTTCAGGAACCGGCTGGGGCGACGGGAGGCCCGGCCGCCCGGAGCCCGCGAGAGGGCCCAGGAGAGGGTCAGGTGCTGCCGCGCGCGGGTGACGCCGACGTAGAGGAGCCGGCGCTCCTCCTCGACCTGGTCGTCGGTCTTGGCGTAGGTGATCGGCATCATGCCGTCGGTGAGGCCGGCCAGGAACACCGCGTCCCACTCCAGGCCCTTCGCCGCGTGCAGGGAGGCGAGGGTGACGCCCTGGACGGTGGGGGCGTGCTGCGCGGCGGCGCGCTCGTCGAGCTCGACCACGAGGTCGGCGAGGGTGGCCCGGGGGTGGCTGCGGGCGAAGTCCTCCGCGAGCCGGACCAGCGCGGCCAGCGACTCCCAGCGGTCGCGCACCGCGCCGGAGCCGGCGGGCGGCTCAGGGGTCCAGCCGTTGCCGCTGAGGACGGCGCGGACCTGGGAGGCCAGCTCGACGACGTCCTCGAGCAGCGGGTCGTTGGCTCCGGAGCGGGCGGCTCCGCGCAGGGTGAGGATGGCGCCGCGCACTTCCTGGCGCTCGAAGAACCGTTCGGCGCCGCGCAGCTGGTAGGGCACGCCGGCGTCGGCGAGGGCCTGCTCGTAGACCTCGGACTGGGCGTTGATCCGGTAGAGCACCGCGATCTCGCCGGCGGGGACGCCGGCCGCGATCAGGTCGCGGATGCGGCGGGCGACGCCCTCGGCCTCGGCGGGCTCGTCGGGGTACTCGGCGAAGACCGGGTCGGGTCCGGGCTCGCGCTGCGAGATCAGCTCCAGACGGTGCTCGGCGGCCCGGCCGCGGGCCTGGCCGAGGAGGCCGTTGGCGAGGTGGACCACCTGCGGGGTGGAGCGGTAGTCGCGGACCAGCTTGACGACGGTGGCCTGCGGGAAACGGGTGCGGAAGTTCAGCAGGTGGTCGGGGGTGGCGCCGGTGAAGGAGTAGATGGTCTGGCTGGCGTCGCCGACGACGCAGAGGCTGTCCCGGTCGCCGAGCCACAGGTCCAGCAGGCGCTGCTGGAGCGGGCTGACGTCCTGGTACTCGTCGACGACGAAGTGCTGGTACTGGGCGCGGATGCGGTCGGCGATGTCGTACCGGTCCTGGAGGATGCCGACGGTCAGGAGCAGCACGTCCTCAAAGTCGATCATGCCGCGGTCGCGCTTGAGCTGCTCGTACGTGCCGTAGATCTGGGCGATCTCGGCCATGTCCCGCGGGGCCTCGCGGCCGGACTTCAGGGCGGCCGCCGGATAGTCCGCGGGGACGGTCTGGGTGACCTTGGCCCACTCGATCTCACCGGTGACGTCGCGCAGCTCGCCCCGGTCGAGGCGGATGCGGCAGCGGGCGCCGGCCTCGGCGACGAGCTGGATCTTGCGCTCGACGAGACGGGGCATCTCGCCGCCGATCGCGCGGGGCCAGAAGTACTGGAGCTGGCGGAGCGCGGCGGAGTGGAACGTGCGCGCCTGGACTCCGCCCGCGCCGAGCGTGCGCAGCCGGCCGCGCATCTCGCCGGCGGCGCGATTGGTGAAGGTGACGGCCAGCACACTGGCCGGCATGAGCTGGCCGGAACGGACTCCGTAGGCGATGCGGTGGGTGATCGCGCGCGTCTTGCCCGTACCGGCTCCGGCCAGCACGCACACAGGTCCGCGCAGGGTCGTCGCGACCTCGCGCTGCTCCGGGTCCAGGCCCAGGAGCACCGCGTCGGCCGAGTCGGCGACGGGCGGGAAGTCCGAGGAATGCGTTGCTGGTGTCACCCCGCCATGCTGCCAGGTCGGGTGGGCCGGACGGGAACCTTGTCCACAGGGGGCGGCGTCTGTCGTACGAATGCGCCGGGCGGGTCGTGCGGGGGGCTGGCGGGGTGCGGGAATGTCCGGGCGCAGTCGTACGTTCGACCCGTAGGACGTACCACGACCCCCGACAGGAGAGCGCCCACCATGCAGGACACGGGATCCGTGACGATGTACAGCACGACCTGGTGCGGCTACTGCCGCCGGCTGAAGAGCCAGCTGGACCGGGAAGGCATCGCGTACACCGAGATCAACATCGAGCAGGACCCTGCGTCCGCGGCGTTCGTCGAGAAGGCCAACGGTGGCAACCAGACCGTTCCCACGGTCCTGATCGTGTCGCCGCAGGGCACCGAGTCGGTCATGACCAACCCCAGCCTGGCCCAGGTCCAGCAGGCCCTCACGGTCTGACCCGCCGGCCCCCGCCGGGCCCCCACCGCCCCCTCCGCCCACCGGGCCCGAGGGGGCGGCGCCGTGCCGCGGGTCAGGGCAGGGGCTTCGGGAGGGGACGGCCGTACCAGAGTTCCACCAGACGGGCCGCGATCGAGATGCCCGCCGGGGGCAGCACCTCGCCCGCCTCGATCGCCTCGCGCAGATCGTCGCGGGAGAACCAGCGGGCCTCCTGGATCTCCTCGCCGTCGACGGTGATCTCGGAGCTGACGGCGCGGGCCGTGAAGCCCAGCATCAGGCTGTACGGGAAGGGCCAGGGCTGGCTGGCGACGTACTCGACCTCGCCGACCCTGACGCCCGCCTCCTCCCACACCTCGCGGATCACCGACTGCTCGATCGACTCGCCCGGCTCCACGAAACCGGCCAGCGTCGAGAAGCGGCCCTCGGGCCAGTGCACCTGGCGGCCCAGCAACGCGCGGTCCTGCTCGTCGGTGACCAGCATGATCACCGCAGGGTCGGTGCGCGGGTAGTGCTCGGCGCCGCAGCCCGGGCAGCGGCGGATGTGGCCGGCGGCCGCGACGACCGTGCGCTCGCCGCAGCGGGAACAGAAGCGGTGCATCCGCTGCCAGTTCTCCAGGGCGACCGCGTGGACCATCAGGCCCGCGTCGCGCGGGGAGAGCAGCATGCCGGCCTCGCGCAGGCCCGCCGCCCGCGCGGACTGGTCCATCCGACCGGGCAGGGCGTCCTTCTGCAGGGCGAAGTAGCTCACGCCCTCCTCGTCCGTGCCCAGGAAGTAGCGGTGCGTCTCGGTGACCGGCGCCTCGAAGGCCGGGGTCATCACGATCTCCGTACCCCCCTCGGGGGTGTCGTCGATCAGCACCTGACCGCCGGAGACCACGAAGACGCGCGTCGTCGGGTGGCTCCAGGCCGCCGCGAGCCACGCCTCGTCGAGGCGGTGGTGCGCGGCGCGGTCGATCCCGCTCGGCGCGGTGAGCGAAATGGGTCGTGCGGCGTGCTCGGTCGAGATGCTCACAGGTACTTCCAACTCCCCCGGGTGATGGGCGGTATGGCAGGTTCAGGCGGCGGGCAAGGACGACAAGGAAGCGGCGGACGCGGCGGCGGCTGCCGGGGCCGGGGCCGGGGCCGTCCAGTGGGCGGCGAGGTCGTCCCACAGGTACGCGGCCGTCTCCACGCCCTTGAGCAGCAGCTCCAGCTCGACCTTCTCGTTCGGCGCGTGCCACCCGTCGGAGGGCACGGAGATGCCGAGGAAGAGCACGGGCGCGCCGAGGACGTCCTGCAGGTCGGCGGCCGGGCCGGAGCCGCCCTCACGGGTGAAGCGGATCTTCTCGCCGAAGGCCCGCCCCATGGCCCGTACGACGGACTGGAGCGCCGGGTGGTCGAGCGGGGTCAGGCAGGGGCGGGTCGGGGCGCCGAAGGTGACGGAGTGCCGGATGCCGTCCGGGATCTGGTCCTCGATCCACTGCGTGACGGCCGCCTCGATCTTGTACGGGTCCTGCCCCGACACCAGCCGGAACGACAGCTTCAGCTGCGCGGACGCCGGCACGATCGTCTTGCCGCCGGGGCCCTGGTAGCCGCCGCCGATCCCGTTGACCTCGGCGGTCGGCCGGGCCCAGACCCGCTCCAGGGTGGAGTAGCCGGCCTCGCCGAGGGTGCCGTACGACTTGGCGGTGCGCAGCCACCGGGCCTCGTCGAACGGCAGCTCCGCGATGAGCTCGCGCTCGGCGTCGGTCAGCTCGGCGACGTTGTCGTAGAAGCCGGGGACGGTGACCCGCTCGTCGGCGTCGTGCAGCGCGGCGACCAGGCGGGCGGCGACGGTGGCGGGGTTGGGGACCGCACCGCCGAAGGCGCCGGAGTGGATGTCCTGGTCGGGCCCGTGGAGCTCGATCTCGCAGTCGGCGACGCCGCGCATGCCGGTGCAGACGGTGGGGGTGGTCTCGTTCCACATGCCGGTGTCGGAGACGATCACGACGTCGGCGGCGAGCCGGTCGCGCTCGCGCTCGACCAGGTCGCGGAAGTGGGTGGAGCCGGACTCCTCCTCGCCCTCGATCAGCAGCGTGAGGTTGACGGCGGGCGCGCTGCGGCCGGTCGCCGCCAGGTGGGCCCGGACGCCGAGCGTGTGGAAGAACACCTGGCCCTTGTCGTCGGCGGCGCCGCGCGCGTACATCCGGCCGTCGCGGACCACCGGCTCGAACGGCTCGGTGTCCCAGCCGTCGGCGCGCTCGGCGGGCTGGACGTCGTGGTGCCCGTAGACGAGGACGGTCGGGGCGTCCGGGTCGCCGCTGGGCCAGTGGGCGAAGACGGCCGGCGCGCCGGGCGTCGGCCAGACCTCGACGGTCGGGAACCCGGTGCCGCGCAGGGCGCCCGCGAGCCACTCGGCGCTGCGCCGTACGTCGTCCGCGTGCTCGGGCTGCGCCGAGACGGAGGGGATGCGCAGCCATGCGGCGAGGTCGTCGAGGAAGGCGGCGCGGTGCGTGTCGATGTACGTACGGACGGCGCTGTCCGGGGTGTCGCTCATGGCTACGAGCCTAGCTGTCCACCTGGTGGGCACGGCCGGTGTCCGTTTTGCCTTGGAGGATCGCCTCAAGGCGCCGGCGGCCGGGGAGTCTGCGCGGGCGGATCACGCGGCCGCTGCGGACGTGGAGGAAGGCGGCGGTGACGTTCTTCAGGAGCGTGCCCGTGGTCTCCGCCCAGGCCAGGCGGTAGACGGCCAGCTGGAGGGGGTCGGCCTCGGTGGTGCGGCCGGTCTTCCAGTCGACGATCTCGTAGCGGGTGGTGCCGTCGTCGTCCTCCGTGCGGTACACGGCGTCGATGCGGCCCCGGATCACACGGCCGGCGAGGGTGAGCTGGACCGGCACCTCCATGCGGTACGGGGTGCGGTCGGCGTACGGGCTGCGCTCGAAGGCGGCCTTGAGGGCGTCGAGATCGTGGGCGTCGGCGACGTCCTGGTCGGAGCCGGGGAGTTCGGTGACGGGGTCGAGGACGTCGAGGAGCGGCAGCGGCAGCTCCTCGAAGCGGGACTCGACCCAGGCGTGGAACCGGGTGCCCTGGCGGGCGGCGGGCTGCGGGGGCTTGGGCATGGGGCGGGCGAGGTCGCGTACGAAGCCCTGCTCGTCGGCGGCCAGGCGCAGGAGCTGGCTGGCGGAGAGGGCGGCGGGCAGCTCGACGTCGCGCACGGCGGCGCGGGTACGCCGCAGCTCGCCCTCGAGGGCGTCGAGGTCACGGTCCCAGGAGGCGATGGTGCGGGCGTCCTCGGGGGTGAGCGCGTCCGTTCTGTGCGGGCCGCGGGGCCCCCGGGCCGCGGGGACGGCGTGCGGGACGTCGTCCCAGGACGGGGGCTCCGGTGCGGTGCCGGTGCCGGTGCCGTGCCGGGGCGGACCGGGGTCGGGGGTGGCCGGGGGTTCTTCCCCCGCCCCGCCCCTTCCCGGAACCGGGGCTGCGCCCCGGACCCCACGCGGCGCGGCCCCGCCGGGGGCGGGAACGGCCGGGGCTACGCCCTCGGCGCGGTGCGCCGGCCCACCGCCGGACGCGTGGACGGACCCGTCCACGCCCCGGGGACCGGGGACGGCGGCGCCGTCCGGCCACGGGGCGTCGTCGGGCCAGGAGGCGTCGACGGGCCACGCGTCGCCGTCAGGTCGGAGGGCTTCGTCCGGCCAGGAGGCGTCGTCGGGCCACGCACCCCCCTCGGGCCGCAGGGCTTCGTCCGGCCACGGGGGGTCGTTGTACGACGGTTCGTCGCAGTGCGGGGGCCAGAGGAAGGGGTCGTCCGCGGAGGCCGCGGTCGCGGGCGCGGCAGCCGTCGAGGCCGGGGGCCTGGGGGGCTCGCGGTGCTGGTCTCGGGGGGCCGACAGGTGGGATTCGACCAGGGCTGCCGCCTCGCGGCGCCGGACCAGGGAGGCGGGGTCCAGGGGGAGGGGCCAGGCGTGGTCCGGGGTGGCCTCCTGCGCCAGGGACGGGTTCTGGGCGTCCGGGTCCGGGGTGTCGGCCCACGCCTCGATCTCGCCGTGGCCGGCCACGCAGTGCTCGTACAACGCCGTCAGGAACGCCGACGGGCCGCGCGGCCGCTTCTGGGCGGGGCCCCACCAGTGCGCCGACGCCAGCAGCAGCGACCGGGGCCGGGTGAAGGTCACGTACCCCAGGCGCAGCTCCTCCGTGGACTGGTGGTCCTTGAGCGCCGCGCGGAACGCCTTCAGCCCGGCCGAGGTCCACGGCGGATCCTCCGGCAGGGTCGCGGCGTCGCCGCGCAGGGCGTGCGGCAGCACCTTCGCGTACGAGGTCCACGCCTCGCGCGGCTGCTCGCTCGGGAACGCGTGCCGGTACAGGCCCGGTACGGCCACCACGTCCCACTCCAGGCCCTTGGACTTGTGCGCCGTCAGTACCTTGACCGTGTTCTCGCCGCCCGGCAGCGCGTTGTCCAGGCCCTTCTCGTACTGGGCCGCCGTCCGCAGGAAGCCCAGGAACGCCAGCAGCGAGGCCTCGCCGTCGAGCGAGGCGAAGCCGGCCGCGACGTCCAGGAAGTTGGACAGGGTCTCGCGGCGGCGGGCCGCCAGCGCGTGCGGGGAGGCGGACAGCTCCACGTCCAGCCCGGTGGTGGACAGCACCCGGTGCAGGACGTCCATGAGCGGGTCGGCGAGCGAGCGGCGCAGGTCGCGCAGTTCCTGGGCCAGGTGCGCGAAGCGGACGCGGGCGTCCGGGGAGAAGGGCAGGCCGTCGTCCTGGTACGACGCGCCGTCGAGGAAGGTCTCCAGGGCGTCGGCCAGGGAGATGATCTCGGAGGGGTCGACGCCCTCGACGGCGGCCGCGAGCCGGTGGTCGGGATCGTCGCCCGTGCCGGGGTCGCGGGCGACCAGGAGGCGGGCGCGGCGGCCCAGCAGGGCCAGGTCGCGCGCGCCGATCCGCCAGCGCGGGCCGATGAGGAGGCGGACGAGGGAGGCGTTGGCCCCGGGGTCCTGGAGGACCTCGCACACCGCGACGAGGTCGGCGACCTCGGGCAGGTGCAGCAGCCCGGACAGGCCGACGACCTCGACCGGGACGTCACGGGAGACGAGCGCGGCCTGGATCGCCGCGAAATCGGTCGCCGAGCGGCACAGCACCGCGATCTCGCCGGGTTCGGTGCCCGTACGGACGAGGTGGGCGAGGGAATCGGCCAGCCAGTCGAGCTCCTGGGCGTGGGTCTCCAGCAGCGCGCAGCGCACCTGGCCGTCGTACTCGGCGCCGGGCGCGGGGCGCAGCGCCTCCACCCCCTCGTGCAGGGCGCGCAGGGGGGCCGCCAGGCCGTTGGCGAGGTCGAGCAGGCGGCCGCCGCTGCGGCGGTTCTCGCTGAGGGAGAAGCGGGTGGCGGGGCTGCCGTCGGCGTGGGCGAAGTGCTCGGGGAAGTCGTCGAGGTTGGCGACGGAGGCGCCGCGCCAGCCGTAGATCGCCTGGCAGGGGTCGCCGACGGCGGTGACGGCGTGGCCGGTGCCGGAGCCGAACAGTCCGGACAGCAGCAGCCGCTGGGCGACCGAGGTGTCCTGGTACTCGTCGAGGAGGACGACCCGGAACTCGTCGCGCAGGAGCGTGCCGACCTCGGGGCGGGTGGTGGCCAGCTCGGCGCACAGGGCGATCTGGTCGCTGAAGTCGAGCAGGTCGCGGGAGCGTTTGGCGGCGCGGTAGCGGCCGACGAGTTCGAGGAGCTCCAGGCGGCCGCGGACCGCCTCGGGGACCTTGCGCAGGTCGTCGTTGCTGAGCCGGACGCCGGCGAGGGTGTCGAGGAGGCCGGTGTCGTACGCGCGCAGCGCGGCCGGGGTGACCAGGTGCTCGGAGAGTTCGCCGTCCAGCGCGAGGAGGTCGCTGACCAGGTCGGGGAGGGACTTCGTCAGGGACGGGTACGGGCCCGGGGCCTCGCGCAGCACGCGCGCGGCGAGCTGGAAGCGGGTGGCGTCGGCGAGGAGGCGGGCGCTGGGCTCCAGGCCGATGCGCAGGCCGTGGTCCTTCAGGAGCTGGCCGGCGAAGGCGTGGTACGTGGAGATACGGGGCTCGCCGCCGGCGTCCTCGGCGGACCCTTCGGGTGGCTGGACGGGAAAGGGGTCCGGGTCGGTGATGCCGGCGCGGGCGAGCGCGGTGCGGACGCGTTCGGCGAGCTCGCCGGCGGCCTTGTTGGTGAAGGTCAGGCCGAGGACCTGGGCGGGCTCGACCTGGCCGGTGCCGACCAGCCACACGACGCGGGCGGCCATGACCGTGGTCTTCCCGGAGCCGGCTCCGGCCACGATGACCTGCGGGGCGGGCGGTGCGGTGATGCAGGCCGTCTGCTCCGGGGTGAACGGGATACCGAGGAGCTCCTTGAGCTGCTCGGGGTCGGTGAGGACGGGGGGACGCGCGGACACCTCAAAAGGCTAGCCGCCCGCACCGACACTCCGTCCCGCCGACGGTCCGCGCGCAGCCCCACGGGGCTGCCCGGGGTCAGTCGACCACGTGGCGGCCTTCCGGGCGGGCGCTGCACGCCGCGCGGAAGGTGCACCGCGAGCAGTGGTCGCCCGTGGCGGGCGTGAAGCGTTCGTCCAGGACGCGGCCGGCGGCGCCGGCGAGCAGGTCGCCGACCCAGTCGCCGTTCAGCGGCTGCTGGTGCTGGATCTTGGGGACGGTGTCGCCGCCGTCCTTCTTCGCCGCGCCCTGGCGCAGCTGCACCAGTTCGGCTCCGCCCGCCTCGGGGCGGTGGCCGTCGAAGACCTCGTCGACGGCGCCCTCGCGCACGGCCAGCTGGTACACGGCCAGCTGGGGGTGCCGGGCGACCTGCTCCTTCGTCGGCGCGGCCTTGCCGGTCTTGAAGTCGACGACGTACGCACGCCCCTGCGGGTCGGCCTCGACGCGGTCCATGGAGCCGCGGATGCGGATCTCGTACTCCCCCGCGCCCAGCGTGACGTCGAAGTCGTGCTCGGTGGCGACGGGCGTACGGCCGCCCCGGTCGGAGTGGTGCCAGCGCAGGAAGCGTTCGAGGGCGGCGCGGGCGTTGTCCTTCTCCTGCCGGGACTTCCAGGGCGCGTCGAAGGCGAGGGCGTCCCAGACGGAGTCGAGGCGTTCCATGAGGACGGCGAGGTCGGCCGGGGTACGGCCGGAGGCGACCTCGTCGGCGAGGACGTGGACGACGTTGCCGAAGCCCTGGGCGGCGGTGGCGGGGGTGTCGGCCTTGACCTCGCGGCCGAGGAACCACTGGAGGGAGCAGGTGTTGGCCAGCTGGTCCAGGGCGCTGCCGGAGAGGGCGACCGGCCGGTCGCGGTCGCGCAGCGGGACCCGGGAACGGGTGGGCTCGTACAGGCCCCACCAGCGCTGCGGGTGCGCGGCCGGGACCAGGGGCCGGTCCTCGTCGTCGGTGAGCGCGGCGAGGCGGGCCAGCCGGCGGGCGGCGGCGTCGCGCAGCGCGGGCGAGGCGTCGGGGTCGACGGTGGTGGCGCGCAGTTCGGCGACGAGCGCGGGGACGGCCAGGGGGCGGCGGGGGCGGCCGGTGACGTCCTTCGGGGTGACGCCGAGCTCGGTGAGGAAGCGGGAGGGCTGGTCGCCGTCCTCGGCGGGGGCCTTGACGGCGGTGACGACGAGGCGGTCACGGGCGCGGGTGGCGGCGACGTAGAAGAGGCGGCGTTCCTCGGCGAGGAGGGCGCCGGGGGTGAGGGGCTCGGCGAGGCCGTCGCGCCCGATGCGGTCGGCCTCCAGGAGGGAGCCGCGGCGGCGCAGGTCGGGCCAGAGGCCCTCCTGTACGCCGGCCACGACGACGAGCCGCCACTCCAGCCCCTTGGAACGGTGGGCGGTCATGAGGCGGACCGCGTCGGGGCGGGTGGCGCGGGTGGTGAGGGTGTCGGCGGCGATGTCCTCGGCGTCGAGCTGTTCGAGGAAGTTGAGGGCGCCGCGGCCGCCGGAACGTTCCTCGGCGCGGGCGGCGGTGTCGAAGAGGGCACAGACCGCGTCGAGGTCGCGGTCGGCGTTGCGGCCGGCCGCGCCGCCGCGGCGGGCGCTGCGCTCCAGGCGCTGCGGCCAGGGGGTGCCGTCCCAGAGGGTCCACAGGGCCTCTTCGGCGGTGCCGCCGCCCGCGAGGAGCTCGCGGGCCTTGCGCAGGAGCAGGCCGAGCCGCTGGGCGCCGCGGGCGTAGGCGGGGTCGTGGGCGACGAGGCGCTCGGGCTCGGCGAGGGCGCGGGCGAGGAGGACGTCGGAGGGGGCGGGGACGCGGACGCCCGCCGCCCGCTCCTCCTCGCGCAGGGCGCGGCCGAGGCGGCGGAGGTCGGCGGCGTCCATGCCGCCGAGGGGGGAGGCGAGCAGAACGAGCGCGTCCTCGACCCCGACCCACCCGTCCCCGGCGGCCACGACGTCCCCGGCGTCCCCGGCGTCCCCGGCGTCCGGCCCACCGTCCCGGCCCGCGGCCGGGTCGGCGTCCTGGCCGACGGTGGCTTCGCCGCCGGGCGCAACCGACCCGGCCGGGGGCTCCTGGCCCGGGAGCTGCGGACTGGCGGCCGGGGCGTGCCCGGCGACAGGACCGACGGAAGCGGACGCGACGGACCCCGCCGGGAGCTCCTGGCCTGGGACCGGCACACCTGCGGCCGCGGCATGCCCGGCGGCAGAGCCCACGGAAGCGGACGCGACGGGCCCCGCCGGGAACTCCTCGCCCGGAACCGGCGCACCGGCAGCCGGGACGTGCCCGGCGACAGGACCCTCGGAAGCGGACGCGACAGGCCCGGCCGGGGGCTCCTGGCCCGGGACCGACGGACCGGCGGCCGGGGCATGCCCGGCAGCAGGAACGACGGAAGCGGTCAGCCCGTCCGCCCCGGTTTCCGCAGCGGGCCCCGGGACCGCGGCGGCGTCACCGGACCCGGCGGCTCCGCCATCCGGGGACGCGGCGGTGGTCCCCGGCCCCGTGGCCGGGCCCGGCGTGGCCGAGGCCGGCGCGGACGACGGCGCGGACGACGGCGCGGCCGACGACGGCACCGGCGCCGGCGCCGTGGTCGGTCCGGGGGCCGGCGTCGTCAGGGCCGCCGTGGCCGTGACGCGGAGGGCCGTGAGCAGGGGGGACGCCGCCGGTTCGTGGCGGAGGGGGATGTCCGCGCCGTCCGTTTCGACGGGGACGCCCGCCGAGACCAGGGCGCGGCGCATCGACGGGAGGGTACGGCCGCCCGCGCGGACCAGGACGGCCATGTCCTGCCACGGGACCCCGTCCTCCAGGTGGGCCCGCCGCAGGATGTCGGCGATGTTGTCCAGTTCCGTCGCGGCCGTGGGGTACGTGTACACCTCGACGGCGCCGCCCTCCCGCACCGCCGTCAGCTCCCGGTGGGCCCGCACCGCCGCCACGGGCAGCCGTGGCACCGGCATCCGCGCCGTCAGCAGCCGGGTCGCCGCCAGCAGCGCGGCGCCCGAGCGGCGCGAGACGGCCAGGGTGCGCACCGCGGCGCCGGGGAAGGCCGAGGCGAAGTCGAGGATGCCGTTCACGTCGGCGCCCCGGAACACGTAGATCGACTGGTCGGGGTCGCCGAAGGCCACCAGCGAGCCCCCGCCGCCCGTCAACGCCTGGAGCAGCCGTACCTGGGAGGCGTCCGTGTCCTGGTACTCGTCCACGAACACCACGTCGTACAAAGACGCGATCGACGGCGTCCGGTCGGCGAGCAGCACGGCGCGGTGGACGAGCTCCGCGTAGTCCAGGGTGCCCTGGAGGTCCAGGACGTCCAGGTACTCCGAGAGGAACGCGGCCGCCGCCGCCCAGTCCGGGCGCCCGGTCCGCCCGGCGAACGCGGCCAGCGCCCGCGGGCCCAGGCCCAGCTCGCGGGTACGGGCGAGCACCGCCCGTACCTCGTCGGCGAATCCGCGCGTGGTCAGCGCCGCGCGCAGGTCGTCCGGCCACGGGATGGACCCCAGCTCCCGCTGGCCCTCCAGCAGGGAGCGGACCGTGACGTCCTGCTCGGGGCCGGACAGCAGCCGCAGCGGTTCGGTGAACAGGTCCGTGTCCTGGTGGGCGCGCACCAGCGCGTAGCAGAACGAGTGGAACGTGGTGGGCTGCGGCGCCCGCGCCCCGCCCAGCCGCAGCGCCATGCGGTCGCGCAGTTCCACCGCCGCCTTGCGGCTGAAGGTGAGCACCAGCACCCGGGCGGGGTCCTGCCCCGCCGCGATCCGCGCCGCCACCGCCTCGACGAGCGTGGTGGTCTTCCCGGTGCCCGGGCCCGCCAGCACCAGCAGCGGCGCACCCCGGTGTTCAACCACCGCGCGCTGGCTCGCGTCCAGGAGAGGGGGATCCACCCGTCCCGGCCCGCTGCGCACCAGCCGGTACGCGTCGGGGGTCCGCGTACGCCGCTCGGAGCGGTCGGAAGGAGAGGTGATCACGTGGGGTGCCGGTCCTGGTGGGTCTGCGAGTGCCGAAGAGGCAACGCTACGGCACGCGCCGCGTCCCGCGCAGGTCTCGGTCCGGGGCCCCGGCAGGCGCTCCCGGCCGGCGCTCCCGGCCGGGACCCGGTGCCACCCCTACGGGTCCCCCTACCGCCACCCCTGTCCCTGCCCCGATCGCGGCCGCGCGGGCCGTCGACCGCCCGCGGCGGCCGCGGATGGCCGAAGCTGTCAGGTGTGAGGCCGAGCTCCCTGCCCGTGGTTGTGTCCGCGTCCGTCGTCGCCGGGCCGGTCGTCCCCGTGCCCGTCGTCGCCGTCCCAGCGCGCCCGCCGCATGTCGAGCCGCGGACCGGCCGTCGAGTCGCGCAACGGTGTGGCCTCGGCCCGGTAGTGCTCCAGGGCGCGCAGCTCGTGGCCGGGCAGCGGTACGCCGTCCGCGCGGACGACCCGCCACCACGGGACCGGGCCGCCGTACAGGGCCATGACGCGCCCGACCTGGCGCGGACCGCCCTCGCCGAGCCACTCGGCGACGTCGCCGTACGTCATCACCCGGCCGGGCGGAATCCGCTCGGCGACCTCCAGCACCCGCTCCGCGTACTCCGGCAGCTCGTCCATGCGGCCCATACTGCCGGACGTGGTCACGGCGCTCCGGACGATCACGGACGCCCGCGGCGGGGCGCTCGGCGGCGGTCGCGTGGAACGCTTGCTTCCACGGGGGCGCACACCCTGATGCCCCGCGCCCCCGTCCGTCCGTGCCACCATCTTCCGGGCGGTGACTGGTGATACGTGATCAAGAAGAGACTGCAGTGACGGCGAAGGAGCAGGGTGTGAGCCCCCCGGACGACGCGAAGAACGGCGCGACGGCCGAGGTCGGGCACGCCCCCGCCATGCCCCGGGCCGGCCGGGAAACGCCCCCGCCGAGCCCAGGCCGATCCCGCGCCCGCGCCGACGCCGAGACCCGGGCCGATGACCGGGCCCCCGCCGACGAGACCCCCGCCGATGACCGGGCCCGCGCCGCCGACGCCGCCTCCGACCCGCACGCCGCACCCGACCCGCACGGCGCACCCGACCCGCACGGCGCACCCGACCCGCACGGCGCCCCCGACCCGCACGGCGCCCACGGCGTCACCGACCACCTGGAGGTCGACGAGCCGCTGCTCGCCGCCCGGGTGCACCGCCCCTCCGACCTCGTCCGGCTGCTCGTCGGCGTCCTCGCCATCGCCCTCGTCCTCGGCCTCGCCGCCTTCGCCCACGGCACCACCGCCGGCCTGGAGGCCGACATCAGCCAGGGCACCGACCAGGCCCCCGATCTGCTGATCAAGGTCGCCGGGCTGGTGTCGAGCATCGCGGTGCTGCTGGTGCCGGTCGCCTTCGCCATCGAACGGCTGATCAAACGCGACGGCCTGCGCATCGCCGACGGCGTCCTCGCCGCCGTCCTCGCGCACGGCGTCACCCTCGCCACCGACCTGTGGGTCTCGCGCGCCGCCCCCGGCAGCATCCAGGACGCGCTCACCCGCGCCACCGGCTCCGGCGACACGCTCACCGACCCGGTGCACGGCTACCTCGCGCCCGTCATCGCGTACATGACGGCCGTCGGGATGACCCGCCGGCCCCGCTGGCGCGTGGCGCTGTGGGTCGTGCTGCTCCTGGACGCCTTCGCGATGCTGGTCAGCGGCTACACCACACCCTTCTCGATCATCCTCACCGTGCTGATCGGCTGGAGCGTGGCGTACGGGACCCTGTACGCCGTCGGTTCCCCCAACGTCCGGCCCACCGGCCAGAACCTGCTCGCCGGTCTGCGCCGGGTGGGCTTCCAGCCGGTCAGCGCGATGCGCGCCGAGCCGGCCGAGGGGCCCGACAGCGCCGAGCAGAACGACCGGGGCCGCCGCTACCACGTCACGCTGGAGGACGGGCCGCCGCTGGACGTCACGGTCGTGGACCGCGAGCAGCAGGCGCACGGGTTCTTCTACCGGGTCTGGCGCCGGGTCACGCTGCGCGGGATCACCACCCGGCGCAGCCTGCAGTCGCTGCGCCAGGCGCTGGAGCAGGAGGCGCTCCTGGCGTACGCGGCCATCGCGGCCGGGGCGAACGCGCCGAGGCTGATCGCCACCTCCGAGCTCGGTCCGGACGCCGTGATGCTCGTGTACGAGCACCTGGGCGGCCGGAGCCTGGACACGCTCACCGACGAGGAGATCACCGACGAGCTGATCCGCAACGCCTGGCAGCAGGTGCGGGCGCTGCAGTCGCGGCGCATCGCGCACCGGCGGCTCACGGGCGACGCCCTGGTGGTGGATCGTTCCGGCAACGTCACCCTCACCGACCTGCGCGGCGGCGAGATCGCGGCCGGCGACCTGGTGCTGCGGATGGACATCGCGCAGCTGCTGACCACCCTCGGCCTGCGGATCGGGGCGGAGCGCTCGGTGGCCTCGGCGGTGGAGGTGCTGGGGCCGGACGCGGTGGCGGACTGCCTGCCGCTGCTCCAGCCGATCGCGCTGAGCCGCTCGACGCGGGCGACGCTGCGCCGGCTGGCGCGCGAGCGTTCGCAGCGCGAGCGCGAGGCGGTGCTGGCGTCCTCGCGGGCGGCGAAGGCGGCACGCGAGGCCGAGCGGGAGGCGGAGTCGGCGGCGAAGAAGTCGCCGAAGTCGGTCAAGGCCGAGTCGAAGGCGGACCGCAAGGCCGAGAAGCGGGCGCTGGACGTGGCCCTGGACGAGGCCCGCGAGGAGGATCTGCTGAGCCAGATCCGCCGCCAGGTGCTGCTGATCCGGCCGCAGGCACCGGTGGAGCCGGCCCGCCTGGAGCGGATCCGGCCGCGCACGCTGGTGTCGTTCATCGCGGGCGCGTTCGCGGCGTACTTCCTGCTCTCGCAGCTCACGCACGTGGACTTCGGGCGGGTGATCGGCGAGGCGCAGTGGCACTGGGTCGGGGCGGCGGTCGCGTTCTCGGCCCTGAGCTACTTCGCTGCTGCGATGAGCCTGCTGGGCTTCGTGCCCGAGCGGGTGCCGTTCCTGCGCACGGTCACCGCGCAGGTGGCGGGCTCCTTCGTGAAGCTGGTGGCGCCGGCGGCGGTCGGCGGTGTCGCGCTGAACACCCGCTTCCTGCAACGGGCGGGCGTCCGGCCGGGACTGGCGGTGGCGAGCGTGGGCGCGTCGCAGCTGTTCGGGCTGGCGAGCCACATCCTGCTGCTGCTGTCGTTCGGCTACCTGACGGGGACCGAGAAGACGCCGGAGATGACCCCGTCCCGTACGGTCATCGCGGGTCTGCTGACGGTGGCGGTACTGGTGCTGGTGGTCACGGCGGTCCCCTTCCTGCGCAAGTTCGTGGCGACCCGGGTACGGGCGCTGTTCGCGGGCGTCGTGCCCCGCATGCTGGACGTGCTCCAGCGGCCGCAGAAGCTGGTCACGGGCATCGGCGGCATGCTGCTGCTGACGGGCTGCTTCGTGATGTGCCTGGACGCCTCGGTCCGGGCGTTCGGCGGTGGCCAGACACTCAGTCTGGCGAGCATCGCGGTGGTCTTCCTCGCGGGCAACGCGCTGGGGTCGGCGGCGCCGACGCCGGGTGGTGTGGGCGCGGTGGAGACGACCCTGACGCTGGGTCTGATCGCGGCGGGCCTGGACAAGGACATCGCCATCTCGGCGGTGCTGCTGTTCCGCCTGATGACATTCTGGCTGCCGGTCCTGCCGGGCTGGATCTCCTTCAACTACCTGACCCGCAAAGAAGCGATCTGAGGCCGTCGGAAACCGGGCCGGGCGGTCCGGGAGAAGGGCCCGGCACGGCCCTGTGCGGGGTCCGGGACGGCCGTGCGCACCCACCCCGGTGCGGGCCCCTTCCCGGCCCGCTCCGGGCCGCCCGGACGGCCGCACACACCCGCCCGGCACCCGCCCCACACCTGCCCTGACCTGCACTTTTATGCCTTCCGGAGGTAAAATGGAGGCACGGAGAAGGGGGGCCGGATGGACCGGAACATCCGCACGATCGACGACGTACTGACGCTGCTGGACGGCCTGTTCGCGCCGGAGGCCGACCGCTGGACGGCCGGCGGGGCGTCCTGGTGGGACGGCTTCTACGCCGACCGCACCAAAGAGGTGCCGTTCTTCGTGGCGAAGCCCGACGAGCACCTGGCCGGGTACCTGGACCAGGGCCTGATTCCGCAGGGCGGCCGCGTCCTCGACCTCGGCTGCGGCCCGGGCCGCAACGCCCTCCACCTCGCGTCGCTGGGCTTCGAGGTCGACGCGGTCGACCTCTCCCCCACCGCCATCGCCTGGGCCGGGGAACGTGCCCGCGCGGCGGGACCGGAGACCGCGGGCCGGGTGCGGTTCCACCGCGGCGACGCCTTCGCCCCCGAGGCCGCCGCCGTGCTCGCCGGCCCCTATGACCTGATCCACGACTCCGGCTGCTTCCACCATCTGCCGCCGCACCGCCGCATCAGCTACCTGGCCCTCCTCGACCGGTCCCTCGCCCCCGGCGGCCATCTCGCGCTCAGCGCGTTCGCCGCCGGCGCCATGGGCTCGGAGCTGTCCGACGCCGACTTCTACCGGCAGGCCGGGCTGCACGGCGGCCTCGCCTACACGCCCGAGTCCCTGCGCCGGATCTTCGCCGGCCTCACCGAGGTCGAGCTGCGCCGGATGCGCGCGCAGCCTCCCCAGTCGCCCCTCTTCGGGGAGTCCTTCCTCTGGACGGCGCTCTTCCGCCGCGACCCGCGGTAGCCGCGAGCGGAAAGAGCGGGGACGGGGAGCGGGGAGCAGGGAGAGCGGGGAGCGGGGCGCGCCCGCAGCTGCGGGCGCGAGGAGGACGGCCGGCGCCCGGGCCTCAGGGGCTGGCCGCGCCGGCGGCCCACTCCCCGATCAGCTCGCCGAGCAGGGCCGCGCAGCGAGCCTGGGCCGGGGAGATCGAGCCCGGCAGCGAGGCGTACGTGGTCATCTCGGCGCTGTGCGCCCGGCCGGTGTCCGGGTCGAAGGTGACGTCGTCGTCGACGAAGTCGGCCTCCGGGAACCCCGCCGCCCGCTCGGCGGCCTCGCAGGACTGGATGTGCACGAAGTAGTCCCGTGCCAGCCGTTCCACCCGCGGGTCGTCCACCGCCGCCTCCGCCAGCTCCATCAGCTCGTGCTCCAGCCGCCGTTGCTGCTGGCGCAGCCGCGGGTGCAGCGCCAGCACGTGGTGGGTGGTCGCCTCGCGTTCGGCGACCTGCGGTCCCAGCAGGTGCTCGGTGACCAGCAGGGAGTCCAGTTCGGCCGCCTCCAGCGACCCGGCGGCCGGGCCCAGGGCGGCCAGGACCCGCTCGGACAGCAGCCCGTGCGGGCCGCCGGCCAGGCGCAGCCGGCGCAACGCCGCCCGCCGGCCGGCGAGCTGCGCCTCCTGCTCGGCCAGCGAGGCGTCCAGCTCCGCCAGCAGTTCCTCGGGGTGCGTCCGGGCGGCCAGCGCCGAGCGGACGTCGTCCAGCGTCATCCCCAGCTCCGCCATGCGCCGTACCCACAGGATCCGCACGATGTCGTCGTACCCGTAGCGGCGGCGGTCGTCCGGCCCCCGCTCCGGCTCCGGCAGCAGGCCGATGTCGTGGTAGTGGCGCAGCGTCCGCGGGGTGGTGCCCGTCAGCGCGGCCGCCTCGCCGATCAGCACCTGCCGTGCCGTGTCGTTCTCGCTCATGGTCACTACCAGAGCAGATGACGTCACGGGATGTGCAAGCAGGCGCCGCCCACCGCCCGCCCGGCTGCCACCCGCATGGGTCACGGCGGGGGCGGACCCACGGCCCCCGCCGCAGGATGGGGACCATGCCCCATATCGCGCTGCGAGCGACCCTCGCCACCGCTGCCGCCGCCGCGCTGCTCACGCTCGGCGGGTGCTCCGACGAGCCGGAGGAGAAGGGCACGCTCGACTGGGGGAAGTGCCCGGCGCCGACCCCGATCGAGGGCGGCGGGGAGAGCCCGGGCAAGAACTGGCAGTGCGCCACCCTCCAGGTCCCCCTGGACTGGTCCAAGCCCGACGGGGAGAAGATCGACCTCGGCGTCATCCGCACCAAGGCCCGCGACCAGGAGAACCGGCTGGGGTCGCTCGTCTTCAACTTCGGTGGCCCGGGCGGCTCCGGCATCACCACGCTGCCGGGCGCGGCGAAGGAGTTCGAGGCGCTGGGCCGGCGGTACGACCTGGTGAGCTTCGACCCGCGCGGGGTGGGCCGCAGCGAGCCGGTGCGCTGCAAGACCGACCGGCAGCTGGACGCGTACTACGCCCAGGACGCCACGCCCAGCACGCCCGAGGAGGAGAAGGCCTACGTCGACGGCATCCGGCGGTACATCGAGGCCTGCGAGCGGAACTCGGGCGAGATCCTGCCGTACGTCGGCACCGAGAACGCCGCCCGCGACCTGGACGCCCTGCGCGAGGCGCTCGGCGAGCCGAAGCTGAACTACTTCGGGATCAGTTACGGCACCGAGCTGGGCGGGGTCTACGCCCACCTCTTCCCGAAGAACGTCGGCCGCGCGGTCTTCGACGCCGTCGTGGACCCGACGAAGACCTCCTGGGAGAGCGGACTGGGCCAGGCCAAGGGCTTCCAGCTGGCGCTGGACAACTTCGCCCAGGACTGCGTGGACCGCGGCGACGCCTGCCAGCTCCAGGGCAGCACCCCGGCCGAGATCGAGGAGAACATCGTCAAGCTGCAGAAGCAGCTGGCCGCCCGGCCGCTGCCGGTGGGCGACCGGCAGCTCACCGAGTCCGCCGCGACCGGCGGGATCGCGCAGGCGCTGTACTCCAAGGAGCTGTGGCCGCTGCTGGAACAGGGGCTGGACGAGGCCGAGGGCGGGCAGGGCCAGCTGCTGCTCGCCCTGTCCGACGCGCTCAACGGGCGGGACCAGAACGGGCACTACAGCAACATCGGAGCGGCGAACACGGCGATCAACTGCGCCGACTCCAAGGACCGCTACACGCTGGCGGACACCAAGGCCAAGCTGGCCGAGTTCCGGGCCGCCTCGCCGGTCTTCGGGGACTACCTGGGCTGGGCGATGCTCGGCTGCACCGGCTGGCCGGTCGAGGGCGCCTGGGCGACTCCGGACGTGAGCGCCCCGGGTTCCGCCCCGATCCTGGTCATCGGCAACACCGGTGACCCGGCGACCCCGTACGAGGGCGCCCGGAAGATGGTGGAGCGGCTCGGTCCGGGGGTGGGTGTGGAGCTGACGTACAAGGGCGAGGGGCACGGCGCGTACAACAGCGGCGACGCGTGCGTGCAGCAGGCCGTGAACGCCTACCTGCTGGAGGGCAAGGTGCCGCCCGCGAACACCGTCTGCACGGCGCCGCAGCAATAGGCGGAGAGGGAGACGGAGAAGGGGCCGTACCGCGTCCCGCGCGGTACGGCCCCTTGCCTCGTGGCCCTGCCCTGTGGTCCCGACCCGGCCGGGTCAGTAGACCGGCTTCTCCGGCTCGATCTGGTGGACCCAGCCGATCACGCCGCCGCCGACGTGCACCGCGTCCGCGAAGCCCGCGGACTTCAGCACGGCGAGGACTTCCGCACTGCGGACACCCGTCTTGCAGTGCAGGACGATCTTCTTGTCCTGCGGCAGGTCCTGGAGGGCGTTGCCCATCAGGAACTCGCCCTTGGGGATCAGCTTGGCGCCGGGGATCGAGACGATCTCGTACTCGTTGATCTCGCGGACGTCGATGATCTCGATCGGCTCGTCGTTGTCGATCCACTCCTTGAGCTGCTTCGGAGTGATCGTGGAGCCGGCGGCCGCCTCCTGGGCCTCCTCCGACACGACGCCGCAGAAGGCCTCGTAGTCGATGAGCTCCTTGACGGTCGCGTTCGGACCGCAGACCGCGCAGTCGGGGTCCTTGCGGACCTTGACCTGGCGGTACTGCATCTCCAGGGCGTCGTAGATCATCAGGCGGCCGACGAGCGGCTCGCCGACGCCCGTGAGGACCTTGATGGCCTCGGTGACCTGGATGGAGCCGATGGACGCGCAGAGCACGCCCAGCACGCCGCCCTCGGCGCAGCTCGGGACCATGCCCGGCGGCGGGGGCTCCGGGTACAGGCAGCGGTAGCAGGGGCCGTGCTCGGACCAGAAGACCGAGGCCTGGCCGTCGAAGCGGTAGATCGAACCCCACACGTACGGCTTGTTCAGCAGCACGCAGGCGTCGTTGACCAGGTAGCGCGTGGCGAAGTTGTCCGTGCCGTCGACGATCAGGTCGTACTGGCTGAAGATCTCCATCACGTTCTCGGCCTCGAGCCGCTCTTCGTGAAGGACCACGTTCACGTACGGGTTGATGCCCAGCACGCTGTCGCGCGCCGACTCGGCCTTGGAGCGGCCGATGTCCGACTGGCTGTGGATGATCTGCCGCTGCAGGTTCGACTCGTCGACCTCGTCGAACTCCACGATGCCCAGGGTGCCGACGCCGGCCGCGGCCAGGTACATGAGGGCGGGGGAGCCGAGGCCGCCCGCGCCCACGGCCAGCACCTTGGCGTTCTTCAGGCGCTTCTGGCCGTCCATCCCGACATCCGGGATGATCAGGTGGCGGGAGTACCGACGGACCTCGTCAACGGTGAGCTCAGCTGCTGGCTCGACCAGGGGTGGCAGCGACACGGGGACTCCGTAGATCGGTAAGTCTGAAAGGTTGTTCTCCCCGTAACACTGCCACGCCCTCCTTCATTCCGAGACACCCTGTCCGATACGCGAGACAATTTCGTCCCAGTACGCGGGCATGCCGGCCCACGGGTCCCCGGTGCCGTGCCGGTCGGTGAACCAGATCGTCCCGGCGCCCTGCCAGCGGGCGATGCGCAGGGCCTCGTCCAGATGGGTGCGCGGCACCCCGTGGACGAGGTGGCAGAAACGCTCCGGCGGGTACGCCGAGGTCCACTCCGCCACCTGCGACCAGCGGTAGTCGGCCCACCCGCCGGAGAAGGTGACCAGCTGGTCGGCGGTCTCGGCGTAGCCCGCGTACGGATGGGTGCCGTGCCCGAGGACCACGTGCAGCCCGTCCCCGAGCGTGCGCAGGGTCTCCACCACCCGGCGGACGGCGGCCAGTTCGGTGCGGTCGGCGGGGGCCCCGGCCAGGTAGAAGCCGCCGACCCGGTACCAGTCGACGTACCGGTGGGCGTCCGAGATCAGCTCGCCGAACGGACGCGCGCCGTCTCGCATGGCGAGATGCCCGAGCACGGTGCCGCCGGCCCCGGCGAGCCGGCCCGTGGCCTCCGTGCAGTGCGGGTCGGGCCGCCGGCCGGGGCCGTCGGCGACGTTGAGCACGGCCCAGTGCAGGGGCGTCCCCGGTCGGGTGAGTTCGGCCCATTCCACCGGGGCGACCAGGGGGTGGGCGTAGCCGGGGATGCCGAAGCCCGGGCGGCCGGACTCGGTGGCCGGCGCCAGCGCCCCCGGCGGGCTCGTCAGATGCGGCATGCCGCCTCCATCCAGATGTCCGCGAGGGACTCCTCCAGGTTGATCCGCGGCCGCCAGCCGAGCCGGTCCCGGGCGGTGCGCACATCGGCCTGCTGCCAGGCGCCGCAGCCGTCCGGGTACGGGTAGGCGGCCGGCGAGGGCGGGGCCGCCAGCTGCTCGGCGGTGGCCTCGGAGCGGGGGGCCCCGATGCGGTAGCCGTGCGGCTGGCCGTGGCCCTGCGGGACTCCCCCGGGGACGTCCAGCTCGTGCAGGGCGCCGCCGTAGCCGGCGACCCGGGCGAGGACGGCGGCCGCGTCGCGCAGCCGGACCGCGCGCCCGGTGCCGATGTTGACGACGCCCTGCGCGGCGGAGAGCGAGGCCGCGTGCACGGCCCGGGCCACGTCGCGGACGTCGACGAAGTCGCGCTGTACGCCGAGTCCGCTGAGCTTGAGCTCGCCGTCGCCGGACTGCATGGCGCGGCGCATGGCCTCGGCGAGCCGGCCGAGCGGCGAGCCGGCGGGCGTGCCCGGGCCCACCGGTGAGAACACCCGCAGCACGACGGCGTCCAGCCCGGAGCCGAGCACCAGCTCGGTCGCCGCGAGCTTGCTGACGCCGTACGGCCCGCCGGGTCTGGGGACGGCGTCCTCGGCCGTGGAGGAGCCGGGCTGGCTGGGCCCGTACTCGGCGGCACAGCCGAGCTGGACCAGGCGGGCCCCGCAGCCGCTGCGGCGCAGGGACTCGCAGATGGTCGCGACGGCCACCGTGTTGTGGCGGGTCAGCTCGCGGGCACCGCCGCGGGTGGCGCCGGCGCAGTTGATGACGACGCCGGGGTGGACGGCGTCCAGGAACCGGGTGAGGGCTCCGGGGCTGCCGGTGGCGAGGTCGAACCGGACGTCGGCGTCGTCCCCGCGGCCGAGCGCGGTGAGCTGCACGGCCGGGTCGGCGAGCAGCCGGTCGGCGACGTAGCGGCCGAGGTATCCGTTGGCTCCGATCAGCAGCACCCTCATCGCGCGGACCCCCTTGGGTTGGCTTGCCCGTTCATGTCCTGTCTCTCCTTCATGTGTGTGCGTGTGCGGATGCGCGGGACAACGCGAAGACGGCGTGGACCAGGAGCCCGGCGGCGGCGAGGGCCGGGACCGCGCCCGCGGCGAGCGCGGTGAACACGGTGAGGACGGGGGCCCGCCCGGTCCCGTGCCGCAGCAGCAGCCGGGCCAGGAACAGCAGCACGGCGAGCGGCGCGGCGGCGAGCGGCGGAGCACCGGCGAGCGCCAGCAGCGGCAGGGCGAGCGCGGCGTACGCGACGACGGCCGCGACGAGCAGGGGCCGGGCCCCGGCGGCGAAGTCCGCGAGCGCCGGGCTGCTGCCCAGCCGGCGCCGGGCGCGGGCCGCGAACCAGCCGCCGGCCAGGTGGGCCGGGGCGACCGCCAGGGCCAGCCCGACGCCGAGGGCGAGCCCGTGGCGGTGCACGGCGTACCCGGTGGCCGCGGCGGCGAGCAGCTGCACGGCGAGGGTGCGCCGCCGGGGTCGGCCGAGACCGGCGACGACGGCGAGCACGGCCACGACGGCGGCCCACCCGGCGCCGGTCCCCAGCGCCCCGGCTCCCAGCGCCCCGCCGGCCGCCGCGGGGACGAGCGGGCCGGCGAGCCCGCCTGCCCCGGGCGGGCGGCCGTCGGCGAGGGCGGCCGCCAGGGTGGCGAGCAGGGCGACGGCGCCGGGCAGCACCGCATACCCGACGGCGCGCAGCGCGCGCGGGGTGACCCGGCGGGCGGCGGCGGACGGACCGCCGGCCGCCGCGGCGGACCGGGGCGGACCGCCGGCCCCGTGGGCCGGGGGCACCCGGGCGTAGAGCTCCTCGGCGAGCGAGAAGACGTCCCGGTGCCGGAACCGGGCGGCGGTGCGGTCGGTGATGCCGTGCGCCTCCAGCCCGGCGGCGATCTCCAGCGGATCCACGGCCCGCTCGCACAGATCCCGGTGCCGGTGCAGCAGCGCCTTGACGGGATCCCCACCACCCCGCCGCCGAGCGGCGGCACCCCCGGGGGCCACGTCGGCCGCCGCGGCCCCGGCAGGCGCGGAAGTCCCGGCAGACACAGGAGCCGCCGCAGGCACGCCGGTCGCGGCAGGCGCGGCAAGCACGGCAGGCTCGGGAGCCGGGGCCGCCGCAAGCACGGCAGTCTCGGCAGGCGCCGCAGTAACGGCAGGCACCGCAGGCATGGGGGCCGCCGCAAGCACCGCAGGCACGGGCGCCTCAAGCTCGGGCGCGGCAGGCGCGGAGGCCGCCGCGAGCGCCGGGGACGCCGTAGGGGCGGTCGGTGCGGGAGTCGTGTCCCGGTTGCCGGGGGTGGCGGCGGTGGTCATACCGTCGCCTCCGGGGAGTCGGCCAGGACCGGGCCCGCCGCGGCCGGGACGGGCGGGGGCGGCGCAGGGGTCGCCGGGGCGGCCGCAGCCGGGCCGGCCCAGGTCGGGGTGGACGGGGGCGGTGCGGCCGTCGTCGGGGCGGGCCGGGTCGGGGCGGTCCAGTGGCCCGGGACGACGGCTTCGGGTGGGGCCGCGAAGAAGGCGCGGGCCGGGGGCGGGGTCCGGTGGGCGACCAGCTGGAGGTAGATCTCGCGGAACGCTGCGATGTTCTGCTCCACCGTGAAGAGCTCCAGGGCCCGGGCGCGGGCGGCCGCGCCCAGCCGGCCGGCCCGCTCGGGGTCGCGCAGCAGGGTCAGGCAGGAGTCGGCCAGCGCCCGGGGGTTGCGCGGCGGGACCACCAGGCCGGTGCCGCCGATGACCTCGCAGACCGCGCCCACGTCGGTGGACACCGTGGCCCGGCCGCACAGCATGGCCTCGACCAGGGTGATCGGGAAGCCCTCCACGACCGAGGAGAGCAGGGCGATGCGGCCGGCGCCGTACGCGTCGGCGACCGAGGGTGCCTCGGGGCCGCCGATCTCCTCGAAGGTGACCGGGCTCTCCCCCACCGTGACGGCGTTCGCGGCCTCGTCGGGGAAGAGCTGGGCCGCCAGCGAACGGCAGTCGGCGAGGTACGCGGGCGAGACGGCCGTGGCGAACAGGCGCAGCCGGGTGCCGGGGGCCGCGCGGCGGATCTCCGCGAACGCGTGCAGCAGGGCGATCAGGTCCTTCGCCGGCTCTATCCGGCCGACCCACACCAGGGTGTCCGGATCACCCTGGTCGGCGGCCTCGCCGACGGTGGCGAATCGGTCCGCCTCCATCCCCGGGTAGACCGTCCGCAGCCGGTCCCGGGGCGCGCCGCACCGCTCCTGCCAGCGCCGGGCGTGCGCGTTGCCGGGGGTCAGGGTGTCCGCGGCGGTGTAGAGCTCGGTGGCCAGCCGCAGCTGGAAGGCCGCGAGCAGCGCCCGGACCGCCCGGCGCGCGTCGGGCGCCGCCAGGTAGTGCGCGCGCAGCTGGACCCCGTACTCGGTGAGCAGCAGCGGGACCCCGAAGAAGCGTTTGGCCAGCAGCCCGGGCAGGGCCGCGACGCCGCCGGCCGTGGCATGGCAGACGTCGGCGGCGCCGAGGTCGTCGTACCAGTCCAGGGACAACGGCCGCAGGGCGCGCTCCAGTTCGTCCACGAACGCCAGCAGGTCCGGGACGCGCGCCGCCTGGACGGCGGGGCTCGCGCCGGGCGCCCGGCAGGCGGACTCGACGGCCCGTACCGCCGTCTCCGAGCGCAGGGCGGCGTACAGCCCGCCCTCGTTGCGGGCGAGTTCGGCCAGCCCGTAGAGGCCGGCGGCGAAGGGGACCCCGTCGCCCGTGCAGATGCCGGTCATCAGCTCGCCGAAGAGGGCGGCGAAGCGGCGCCGTTCGCGGCGGCCGTAGCTGCGTCCGTCGTCGGCCGGCGCCCACAGTTCGGCCGTGCGGTGGGCGCGGCCGGCGCCGGGGCGGGCGGCGGGGCCGCGCTCGCGGTGCATGGCGTAGAGGTCGAACTCGTGCTGCGGGAGCCCGCGCACGAGCCGTTCGCACCACAGCCTGGACTCACCCGTTGTGAGCAGTCCGATCCGCACGAGCGGCACCCCCGATCTCCCGTTCAGGCGGCCTCCGTCGGTCCGGTGACCCGCCGCGGGAGAACTCAAGCGGATATGCCGGTGGGGGGGGGGGGGGGGGGGGGGGGGGGGGGGGCCGGGGGGGGGGGGGGGGGGGGTGTGGGGGGGGGGGGGGGGGGGGGGGGTCAGCTCTTCGTTCGTCATGCCATCCAGCACACCCCGCCCCGCCCGCCGGTCCCCCGATCCCCCGGCCCGGGGCCCCCCCCGCGGGGGGGGCCCCCCGCGTTTTTAAAACACACGCTTTTTGGGGGGGGGGGGGGGGGCGGGGGCCCCCCCCCGCCACCGGAAGGGGTGAAGAGTCGTAACTTTCGCCCATCGCGGGCGTTCGGGAGCGCTAAACGGTCAGTCGCCGGGGAAGACCCATGGGTTGGCCTTGCACCGCACGCCGTCGATTTCGAGCGACTTGGTCTGCTGCTGCATGACGGGCGCGAGCGCGCCGGGGGTCTTGCAGCTCACGTGCCCGTGCCCGAGCCGGTGGCCCACCTCGTGGTTGATGAGCATCTGGCGGTAGGCGAACATCTGGTCCTGGCCGAACGTGGCCGAGCCCTGCGCCCAGCGGAAGGCGTTGATCATCACGCGGTCGGTGGACCCCGAGTCGCAGGAGACGTTGTCGACGGTGGTGTCCAGGTCGGACTTGGCGCACCAGATGCCCGTGGTCCCCGGGCTGGCCAGGGTGATCACGAACTTCGCCTCGCCCGAGGTCACCCGCTCGAAGGTCATCGCCCCGTCGTGGGACCAGCTCCGGGGGTCGTTGAGGGTGCGGTGGACGGCCTCCGCGAAGAGGTCCGCGTCCAGGCCGAGGCCCTGTTCGACGTCCACCCGGTAGCGGACCAGGCGGCCCTTGCCGGGCGCCTTGGCCCCGGTGCCCACGGCGTCGAAGGTGTTCGGTCCCTTGAGCCCGGCGTCGAGCGGGAACACCTCGGCCATCAGCTGCTCGTACGTCTTCGGCGCGGCCGGCTGCGGCGCGGGCGCGGCGGCCTCCGGGGTCGCGCGGTCCTCGGAGCGGGATACGGGGGTCCGCTGCGGGGCCGCCCGGTCGGCGCCGTCGTCGGCGGCGAGCGTGCCGGGCTGCCGGGTGTCGTTCTCGGCGGTCACCTGGAGGGCGATGACCACCGCGAGCGCGGTGGTGACGGCGGCCGCGGCCATGCCGGTGTAGGTACGGGCGCGGCTGCCGCGGCCGGTGGCGGGCGGTTCCTCCACCGGCGGGCGCGGCGCGGGCACCCGGCGGTGCGAGCCGGTGGAGGTGACGGAGTCGGCCGGGGCGTCCCCGGACACGGCCGGCTCGGTGAACACCGCGGAGTCCATGAACGCCAGGGACCGCGCGTACGGCGCGTCGTCGGCCTCCGCGCGCGGCGGTACGGCCTCGCGGCGCGGGGAGGGCAGCTTCACCTGCGGGTAACCGGCCGCCGGGGTCTCGTAGGGCTGCGCGCCGTAGGGCGGGACGCCGGTGTCGAGGAGCGCTGCCTGGGCGGCGGACGGCGCGCCGGGACCGCCATAAGGGAGGTGAGAAGGGTGAGAAGAGGAGGAGGGCGCGGGAGCGGCGGGCCGGGAGCGCGGGACGCCGCGCCAGTCGCCGTAGACGGCGCCGGCGGCCGGGTCCGGTGCCGGAGCGGGACGGGGTGCCGGGGCCGTGGGGCCCGCGCCCCAGGCGCCGCCGGGCTCGTACATCTGCGGGTGGCCCGCGCGCGCACCGGGGGCCGGCGGCGGGGCGTACCCCTGGTGCGTGGTGGGGGGCTCGGTCCTGCGGCGCCGGCCGCGCGGCCTGTCGGCGGCGGCCGGCTCGGCACTCGCCGGGCGGGCGGGGGCGGGGTCCTTGCGACTATGTCGTCCCACCGGTCTCAGCCTCTGCCGTCTTTGTCTCGGTCTTCAGTGTCACGGAGCAGTTCCCTGAACGCCGCTGCCACGACCTCGGGGTACTCCATCATGGCCACGTGCCCGGCCTCCGGCAGGCACAGCAGCCGCGAACCCCGGAAGGCCGCGGCGGCCCGGTGGGCCATGCGGTACGAGACCAGCTGGTCCCGGCCGCCGTAGATCAGCAGGGTGGGTGCGAGCACCCGCCCGGCCTGCCGCCACAGTCCGTGCTGGCCACCGAGGGTATAGGCGTCGACGATGCCGCGCGAGGAGCGGGTCATCGCCTCCCAGAAGTAGGGGAGCTCCAGCCGCCGTTCCAGCTCCTCGACGGCGTTGCGGAAGCCCTCCGGCGTCACCCGCGAGGGGTCTCCGTAACAGAGGCCCATCACTCCCCGGGTGCGCTGTTCGGCCGTCAGGCCGCGGGTGAGGCGGGCGAAGAGCGCGGCCGCGCCGGGCACCGCGAGCAGGGCGGTCGGCACCGCCGATCTCTGCACGCGCAGCTCCGGCAGGGCGGGCGAGACGAGCGTGAGGGTGCGCACGAGGTCGGGGCGGACGGCGGCGACCCGGGTGGTGACGGCGCCGCCGAGGGAGTTGCCGAAGAGGTGGACCGGGCCGCGGCCGGCGGCGTCGAGGTACCGGATGACGGCGCGGGCCAGACCGGTGACGGAGTAGTCGCGGTCGGCGGGCGGCGGCGAGTCGCCGAAGCCGGGCAGGTCGAGGGCCTCGCCGTCGAGGACGTCCTCGAGCTGTGCCATCAGCGTCGACCAGTTCTGCGAGGACCCGCCGAGGCCGTGCACGTACAGGGCGGGCGGCAGGTCCGTACGGGCCGGTGGGCGCGCCCGCACGCTCAGGGTCAGGCCGGGCAGCACGACGCGGCGCAGCCGCTCACCCTCGGCCACCCGGACCGCGCCCGCCGGGGAGGACACGGTGGCGGCGGACCGGACACCCGGCAGCTCCGTCGAAGACATGGGGGCAATGTTACGAGACGATCACGCTCGCCCTCGTGTGTTCGCGGTCACAAGTCCGCATAGCGGCGGAACCCCGACTCTCCTAGGCTCGTAGTGAGCGAGGAAAAGAGGGGAGCCGCATGAGTGTCGACCCTGCGGAGCCGGACACCTTCCAGGACCACGACCGGAAAACGCTCGGCGCGGAGGCCCCGGAGGGGGACGCGGTCGAGCAGCAGACCGAACTGAATCCGCGTGACGACGACCCGCTCACGGAGCTCGAGACCGGTGAGGCGGCGGAGGGGGACGCCGCCGAGCAGGCCCGTGTGGTCACGCTGGACGAGGACGACTACCGCTGAGTATCCCGGTGACCGGGCCTGACCAGCGCCGGGGGCGTCCGCAGCGCGAGAAATCTCGGCCTGGACCCCCCGGATACGGTTACCGAAAAGTACGATGGCGGGCGCGGCGCAGAGCGCACTGTGTTCAAAGAGAAAGTGGGAGGCGGCGTGACAGCCATCGAGCAGACCGAGGCGGCGCGCCCGCGGGGCACGCGACTGCCGCGCCGAGCCCGACGCAACCAGCTGCTGGGCGCCGCCCAGGAGGTGTTCGTCGCGCAGGGGTACCACGCGGCCGCGATGGACGACATCGCCGAGCGCGCGGGCGTCAGCAAGCCGGTGCTCTACCAGCACTTCCCCGGCAAGCTCGATCTCTACCTGGCCCTGCTGGACCAGCACTGCGAGAGCCTGCTGCAGGCGGTGCGCGGCGCGCTGGCCTCGACGAACGACAACAAGCTCCGGGTCGCGGCGACCATGGACGCGTACTTCGCGTACGTGGAGGACGAGGGCGGTGCCTTCCGGCTGGTCTTCGAGTCCGACCTGACCAACGAGCCGGCCGTGCGCGAGCGGGTGGACCGCGTCTCGCTCCAGTGCGCGGAGGCGATCTGCGAGGTCATCGCCGAGGACACCGGCCTGTCCAAGGACGAGTCGATGCTGCTGGCGGTCGGCCTGGGCGGGGTCTCGCAGGTCGTGGCCCGCTACTGGCTCTCCAGCGAGAGCCCGGTGGAGCGGGACAAGGCGGTCGCGCTGCTGACCTCGCTGGCCTGGCGCGGTATCGCCGGGTTCCCGCTGCACGGGACCGACGCCCACTGAAACTGTTCGCTCGCAGCGTGTCCGGCACGGGCCGTACCGATCCCCTCTCCGGGCTAATGTGGTCGGCGTACAGCGCGATCACCGCGCGAAAACCGGACCGTCGGAGGGACATAGCCGTGGAGGTCAAGATCGGCGTGCAGCACGCACCCCGGGAGATCGTGCTGGAGAGCGGACTGAGCGCCGAGGAGCTCGAGGCCGTTGTCGCCGACGCGCTGTCCGGCAAGACGCCGCTCCTCAGCCTGACCGACGTCAAGGGCCGCAAGGTGCTGGTGCCGTCCGACCGCGTCTCGTACGTGGACCTGGGCGAGCCCAGCGTGCGCAAGGTCGGGTTCGGCGCGCTCTGAGCCGGCCGGCGAGAAGCCCGTGACACGGCCCGGTGGTTGTTCCACCGGGCCGTTTCCGTTTCTTCCGCTTCGGGTAGGACGGCAGTGACCTGGATCGCCCTGACGTGTGGGAGGGACCTCATGGTGCTGCTCGAAGTGCTCGGCTCTGCTCTGCTGGGTCTCGCCCTGTCCGCGCTCGCGCTCAGAACGCTCGCCGGGCGTCTGCCGTCGACGCGGATCGTGCTGGTCAGCGGGGTGTGCGGGGCACTGTTCGGGGCGTACCTGACGCACTTCTCGCTGGGGCCCGGCCACAACACGCTGATGGCGACCCTCGGGGGCGCGGTGTTCGTCTCGGCGGTGGTGCTGTCGCTGCTGCTGCGGCCCGCCGCCCGTTCCGGACGGCCGTCGGCGCGTACTCCGTTTTCGGTCCCGTCGTAGCGGCCTCCGCCCGCCCCGCCGCGGCTTGCCCGCCCAGCACCTGCCCGCCGCACGCGCCCTGACGGTGCGGCACGCGGCGGCCCCGGTGCGCGCTGCGCACCGGGGCCGCCGTGCCGGGCCCCGTGGCCGGGGCCGTACCGCTCAGGCCGCCAGGCCCAGGGCGGCCATCCGCTTGGTGTGCGCCTTGGTGATACGGGTGAACATCTCGCCCACGGCTGCCAGGTCGAAGCCGGCCGCCATCCCGTCGACGCCGCCGACCAGCATGGTGGAGAGCGCGTCGCGCTCGGCGACCACGCGCTGGGCCTGCGAGAGCGCCTCGCCCATCAGGCGGCGCGCCCACAGCGCGAGCCGGCCGCCGACGCGCGGGTCGGCCTCGATCGCGGCGCGCACCTTCTCCACGGCGAAGTTGCCGTGGCCGGTGTCGTCGAGCACGCCGAGGACCAGGGCGCGGGTGTCGGAGTCGAGGTGGGAGGCCACCTCGCGGTAGAAGTCGCTGGCGATCGAGTCGCCGACGTATGCCTTGACCAGGCCCTCCAACCAGTCCGAGGGCGCGGTCTGGCGGTGGAAGTCGTCCACGCCCTTGGCGAAGGGCTCCATGGCGACGGTCGGCTCGGCCTCGATGGCGGCCAGCCGGTCGCGCAGCCGCTCGAAGTGGTGGAACTCGGCGGAGGCCATCTTCGCCAGCTCCGCCTTGTCGGCGAGGGTGGGCGCGAGCTTCGCGTCCTCGGCGAGCCGCTCGAAGGCCGCGAGCTCCCCGTAGGCGAGCGCGCCGAGCAGGTCCACGACGGCGGCCCGGTACTGCGGGGAGGCGGAGGCCTGCACCCAGTCCTGGGCGGCGATCCCGGTGAGTTCCTCGTCGGCGGGCGATGCGTTTTCTGCGGTCGACATGCACCGCACAATAGCCCGCCGGGAGGGGGCGGGAACCACCTGGTCAGTCGGGCTGTCCAGGCCGACCCGGTGAATTCACCCGACACGCCTGCGCGATTCCGGGGTACAGTGGTAATGCGCCTGCCGAATACTCGACGGGCCATCCGAATGAGGATGCCCGGTCGGTGGCCCGATCGGCTCCAACCGACCGCCCTCCAGCGCGGTGCGCACCTCCACGTGTGCCGCCGCCACGAGGGGCCCCCTCAGCGGCATGAGCGCGCTTGAGCGAAGGCAGTGGTCCCGCGCAGCTTCGTACGTCGTAGTACTGCAAGCCAGGCACGGTACGACCCCCCTCGCCGCCTCGCGCCGCGTCTCACAGAAGAGGCAGCACCCTGACTACGTTCCGAGACCTCGGGATCTTTCCCGAGACCGCCGAGGCCCTTGAAGCCGTCGGCATCGTGTCCCCCTTCCCCATCCAGGAGATGACCCTTCCCGTCGCCCTCTCCGGCACGGACGTCATCGGCCAGGCCAAGACCGGCACCGGCAAGACGCTGGGCTTCGGCCTCCCCCTCCTGGAGCGTGTGGTCGTCCCCGCCGACGTCGAGGCCGGCCGGTCCACGCCCGAGCAGCTGACCGACGCCCCGCAGGCCCTCGTCGTCGTCCCGACGCGCGAGCTGTGCACGCAGGTGACGAACGACCTGCTGACCGCGGGCAAGGTCCGCAACGTCCGCGTCCTCGCCATATACGGCGGCCGCGCGTACGAGCCGCAGGTCGAGGCCCTGAAGAAGGGCGTCGACGTGATCGTCGGCACCCCCGGCCGCCTGCTGGACCTGGCGGGCCAGAAGAAGCTCGACCTCTCGCACGTCAAGGCCCTGGTCCTGGACGAGGCCGACGAGATGCTCGACCTGGGCTTCCTGCCCGACGTCGAGAAGATCATCAACCTGCTTCCGGCGAAGCGCCAGACGATGCTGTTCTCGGCGACCATGCCGGGCGCCGTCATCGGCCTCGCCCGCCGCTACATGTCGCAGCCCACGCACATCCGCGCCACCGCGCCGGACGACGAGGGCGCGACGGTCGCGAACATCACGCAGCACGTGTTCCGCGCCCACTCGATGGACAAGCCGGAGATGGTCTCCCGGATCCTGCAGGCCGAGGGCCGCGGGCTGGCGATGATCTTCTGCCGTACCAAGCGCACGGCGGCCGACATCGCCGAGCAGCTGGAGCGGCGCGGCTTCGCCTCCGGCGCGGTCCACGGCGACCTGGGCCAGGGCGCGCGCGAGCAGGCCCTGCGGGCGTTCCGCAACGGCAAGGTCGACGTGCTGGTGTGCACCGACGTGGCCGCGCGCGGCATCGACGTCGAGGGCGTCACGCACGTGATCAACTACCAGTCGCCGGAGGACGAGAAGACCTTCCTGCACCGCGTGGGCCGTACCGGCCGCGCGGGCAACAAGGGCACCGCCGTCACCCTGGTCGACTGGGACGACATCCCGCGCTGGCAGCTGATCAACAAGGCGCTGGACCTGCCGTTCAACGAGCCGGAGGAGACCTACTCGACCTCCCCGCACCTCTACGAGCTGCTGAACATCCCGGCGGGCACCAAGGGCATCCTGCCCCGGGCCGAGCGCACCCGCGCCGGTCTGGCGGCCGAGGAGCTGGAGGACCTGGGCGAGCCCGGCGGCCGCGGCCGCCGGTCCGCCGCCGCGGCGGCCGCCCCGGAGCGCCCCGCGCGCACCCGGACCCCGCGTCAGCGCCGCCGGACCCGCGGCGGTACGGACGTCGCCGACGGCGCGGTGACCCCGGTCGCCGAGGCGCCGGCGGCCGAGCAGGCCGGCCCGGCCGCGGAGGTCACCGAGCCCCGCAAGCCGCGCCGCCGCCGGACGCGCTCGTCGTCGGTGTCGTCGGCGCCCGCCGCCGGCGCGACCGCCGCCGTGGTCACCCCGGTCGAGACCGCCCCCGTGGTGGAGGAGACCGTGACCAAGCCGCGCCGGACCCGCACCCGCAAGGCGGCGGACGCGGCCCCGGTCGCCGAGGCCCTGGTCGAGACCGCCCCCGTGGCGGAGGAGACCGCGACCAAGCCGCGCCGCACCCGGACCCGCAAGGCCGCCGAGGCGGCCCCGGCCGTGGAGACCTCCGCCGTGGAGACCTCCGCCGTGGCGGAGGACGCCCCGGCCAAGCCGCGCCGGACCCGCACCCGCAAGGTGGCGGAGGCCGCGCCGGTCGCCGAGGCGGCCGCCGCTGAGGCGGAGGCGGCCCCGGCCGCGCCGCGCCGACGCACCCGGACCCGCAAGGCCGCGGAGTCCCCGGAGGCCTGACAGCCCCCTGAAGGGCCCGGCCCCCTCCCACCGGAGGGCGCCGGGCCCTTCGCCGTGCCCGGCCCCTCCCCATGCCCGGCCGGACGTCCGCGCGGGGCCTCGGGGCCGGGGCTCCCCGGCGGTTACGGGCCGGTAGCCTCGGGGGCATGAGCAAGCCGCCGCGACTGGATCTGCCCGCCTGCGCCCACGCCCACCGCCTCCACACGGCGCGCGGGGTCTTCGCCGTCCACGAGGCCGGCACCCCGGCCCCGGGTGCGCCGAACGCCGGAACCGCCCTCCTCGTGCCCGGGTTCACCGGCAGCAAGGAGGACTTCATCGGCCTCCTGGAACCCCTCGCGCAGGCGGGCTACCGCGTGGTCGCGGTCGACGGCCGCGGGCAGTACGAGAGCCCCGGCCCCCGCGACGAGGCCGCCTACACCGTCGAGGAGCTGGCCCTGGACCTCCTCGCGCAGGCCTCGGCCGTCGCCGGCCGGGGCCGGGTGCACCTGGTCGGCCACTCCTTCGGCGGGCTGGTCGCGCGCGCCGCCGTGCTGCGCGATCCCGCTCCCTTCGCCAGCCTCACCCTGATGAGCAGCGGCCCCGCCGCCATCGCGCCCGACCAGCAGGCCCGCACCAAGCTGCTGGTGACCGCGCTGGAGGCGATGCGCGAGGACATGCCCGCCGTCTGGGCCGCCATGCGGGCCCAGGACCCCGAGGACGCGGCCGCCGACTCCCCCGAGCTCGCCGCGTTCCTGTGCGAGCGCTGGCTGGCGACCGTACCCGAGCAGCTGATCGCGACCGGGCGGGTGCTGATCTCGGAGCAGGACCGGATCGAGGAGCTGAAGCGGGCCGACCTGCCAAAGATGGTGCTCTCCGG
The DNA here is from genome assembly GCF_055582305.1 of Streptomyces sp. NPDC042102. Lineage (NCBI taxonomy): Bacteria > Bacillati > Actinomycetota > Actinomycetes > Kitasatosporales > Streptomycetaceae > Streptomyces > Streptomyces sp. NPDC042102. Next base: position 720,594 of record NZ_JBVJDL010000003.1, on the reverse strand, counting down.
CGCCGTGGACTATGCCTGGCCCGTGCCGCTGCTGGACGATATGGCTCTGCGCCTGGGCGCGCGGCGCCAGGTGATCCCGGGCACCGCGCACTCTCCGAACGCCGAGGACCCGGCGGCGACGGCGCGGGCCCTGACCGACTTCTGGGGCGCCGCCGCACCGCAGTAGTTAGCCTGTGAAAAAATTTCCTTAGCGTAGGGAATGTTTGCCCCATACACTTCGTTGGACCCTGTGCAAGGAGAACACTGACGAAGGGAGAAGCCCGTGCGCTTCGAGATTCTGCGCCTGGACGACGTCGACGGAAACGCCGTGGACAGCACCGTCGTGGACGCGGCCTCCGTCAACCGGATCGTGCAGCAGGCCGCCGCGATCGGCCAGCGCATCCTCATCCGACCGGCCGAGTCCGCGTCCTCCTGACGCCACACCTGCCGTACGGCATTCCCCGTAGACGGCGAAGGCCCCCGCACCGGTCCGGTGCGGGGGCCTTCGCCGTGGAGCGGCGGCTCAGGCGGCCTGGATGACCTGGAGCACGCCGTTGATGATCTGCTGCACCGCGATCGCGGAGAGCATCATGCCCGCCAGCCGCGTCACGAGGACGACGCCGCCGTCCTTGATCACCCGGATGATCACCAGCGAGTAGCGCATGGTCAGCCACAGCACCACGTGCATGGCGACGATCGCCGCCCACACCGAGACCTGGCCGGCGACGCCGTCGGCCTTCTGGACGGCGAGGATGACGGACACGATCGCGCCGGGGCCCGCCAGCAGCGGCATGCCCAGCGGGACCAGGGCGACGTTGACGTCCTTGGTCTGCTTGGGCTCGTCCGTCTTGCCGGTCAGCAGGTCGAGCGCGATCAGCAGGAGCAGCAGACCACCGGCGATCATCAGCGCCGGCACGGAGACGTGCAGGTAGTCGAGGATCTGCTGGCCGCAGATGCCGAAGATGGCGATGACGCCGAAGGCGACGCACACGGCCTGCCAGGCCATCCGCCGCTGCACCTTGGCAGGGCGGCCCGAGGTCAGCGCCAGGAAGATCGGCGTGATGCCCGGGGGGTCCATAATCACAAAAAGCGTGAGAAAGAGGGATCCGAAAACGGCGAAGTCGAACACAGGGATGCCTTGCGGGAGAAGTCGTACGAAAACGGCGGCGCGCGGGCGCGCCGGAAAGAGCGTGGAAGTGCGGCGAATTCCCCCCAGCTACCGCTGGGAGGTGCCCCCTGTGCGGTGTCCGCCCGCGCCCGGCACCGGGAAGGCGCCCGTCGCGCGGCGTGTGATCTCGCCGTAGATCTCGGGGTCGGTCGTGTACTCGCCGAGGTGGCAGGTCTTGCGGCTGCCGTGGTAGTCGCTGGAGCCCGTGGTGAGCAGCCCCAGCTCGGCCGCCAGGCCGCGCAGCCGGGCGCGCGTCGGGGCGTCGTGGTCCATGTGGTCGACCTCGATGCCGTCCAGGCCCGCGGCGGCCAGCTCCGCTATCGCGGACTCGGGCACGATCGCGCCGCGCTTGGCGGCGCCGGGGTGCGCGAAGACGGTGACCCCGCCGGCCGCCTTGACCAGGCGGACGGCCTCGAACGGGTCCAGCTCGTGCTTCTCGGCGTACGCGCGGCCGCCGTCGGCGAGCCAGTCCGGCGTGAAGGCGTCGGACACGGACGCCACGACGCCCAGTTCGACCAGGGCGGTCGCGATGTGCGGCCGTCCGACCGAGCCGTCCCCGGCGATCCGCGCGACCTGTTCCCAGGTGACCGGGACGCCGAGGGCCTGGAGCTTGCCGATCATCGTGCGCGCCCGGGGCACCCGGTCGTCGCGGACCAGCTCGCGCTCGGCGGCCAGCTCGGGCTCGTCGGGGTCGAAGAGGTACGCCAGCATGTGCAGCCCGACCCCGTCCAGGCGGCAGGACAACTCGGCGCCGGTGACCAGGGTGAGCCCCTCCGGCACCGCGGCCATCGCCTCCGCGTAGCCGCCGACCGTGTCGTGGTCGGTCAGCGCGACGACGTCCAGCCCTGCGGCGGCCGCGCCCAGCATCAGCTCGGTGGGGGTGTCCGTACCGTCGGAGGCCGTGGAGTGGGCGTGCAGGTCGATGCGCACAGCTCGGCTCCAGGGGCAGGACGGACGGGGGGACACTCCAGGATAACCGCCCCCCACCGGCCCGGACGCCCCGGGGCGCGGGGCCGGACGGCTGTCGGACGGCGGCCCGGCGAGGGGCCGGGCGAGGGGCCGGACGGCGGTCAGTCGCCGCCGAGGATGCGCGGGGACAGCGCCCCGCACGGCAGGAGTTCGACCTCCGCGCCCGCGTCCCGCAGATCGGTCAGGACCAGTTCGTCGTACATCAGCAGCCCCGTCTGCTCCGGCCAGACGATGGCCCACAGCCACAGCCCGCGCGCCTCGCCCGCGAAGACGGCGCGGTCCTCGGGGGTCCCGGAGACGTGCCACAGCGGGGTCGGGCGGCCGGCCGCGACGACCTTGGCGTGCGGCGGGGCGGCGACGTTCATGAAGGGGCCGGGGTCGGGTCCGTCGATGCCCGCGTACCGGGCACCGAGCCCCACGCCGAGCTCCTCCGCGACCAGCAGCAGTTCACCGATGCCGCCGAGCGGGCCGGGGCCCGAGCAGGCCACCGCCGTGGCGCGGCCCCTGCTGCGGTCGTCCCCCGCCACCGCGACCCCCGTGAACAGCCACCCGACGGGCAGCGGCCACGGCATCCAGACGGGCACCTGCGCGCGGCGCACCACGACGGTGAGGCCCTCGACGCTGGGCGGGAGTACGGGTTGCAGGGGGTGGACGGCGCCGTGCACCGCGCACTGCCAGGAGTCGGCGAAGAGACCGGGCGCCCTGACCCGGGCACCGCACTTCGGGCAACTCGGTTCGCCCCTCATAGGAAGCCACGCTCCTCCCCGGCCGCCGCCGCGTCAAGGGACGATCACCCGTCCGGATGCGATGCGTACCCCCGGTGGCGGTTATCAGTCCAGCGCGACGGAGGTACGCCGAGGGTCTCGCAGATCGGTGCCGCGCGCGAGCCAGCGCTCCTGGAGCGCCTGTGCGCCGTGGACCCGCTTCCACGCGGCCTCGTTGGCCGTCATCGGCAGCAGCGGGAGGAACCGGACGGGGTCCATCGGCGCGTCCAGCTCCAGGTCCTCCACCAGCCCGCCCGGCTCGGCGACCAGGACGGAGCTGAACGGCGCGCCGGGCCACAGCGGTTCGCCCAGGTCCAGCGAGGCGCCCGGGGCCACGACCAGACCCTCGACCTGCGGCGACGCGGCCAGCACGGCGAGCGCCCGGAGCACCTTGTCGGTGTCGGCCAGGCCCGCCCGTACGGTCAGGACCAGCTCGGCGCGCGGTCCGCGCACCGGGTCGGCGACCACGGCGGTGGGGTCGGTCATGGGGTGGGCGGACATGCCCAGCGTGGCGTAGCGGACCAGGTCGCCCTCGGCGTAGCGGAGCACTTCGATGCGGTCCGTACCGAGGAAGGTGACGGCGGCGCGGGCGTCGGGCCGACCGAGCGCGCTCTGCAGCCGGGCCTCGACGATTGCCAGAAGATCTGCCATGCCGCGAGCATAGTTCTCATATGAAGCGGGTAAAGCCAGGGTTTTGAGCATCTGTCGGCTGATAGTGTTGACCGCTGGTCGGGGACGCGCGCAGAAGCGCTGAGTCTGTGCCCCGACGACAGGACATCCCCTACGGGGGACCGGCCGGAGGAGGTGGGGCTGCGGTGGATCGAAGTCGATCGTGCAGTACCGACCCCTCTCCCACGGGCGCCTCCCGCCCGTCTTGATCTTCTGATCGACACCCGTCCTGTCTCCTTCCGCCTGCCCGCGGTGCGTCGCGGCGGAGGACCTCCCACCCGTACGGTCCGCAGCCGTACGAAGGAGCTGCCATGTCGATGATCCGTGACCTGCGCGCGGCCGTACGTCCCGTGCTGCGCAAGTCCACCCCCGTCCAGCCCGGCTACGACACCACCCGCGACCCCTCGGTCAGCAGCGCCGTCGTCGACTGCGCCGTCTACCGCGACGGCCGGCGCGTGCAGGGGCCCGTCTGTCTGACCCCGCGGGACGCGATGCGCCGCGTCCGCGGGGAGGGCGGCTTCGCCTGGATCGGCCTGCACGAGCCGACCGAGGACGAATTCGCCGGTATCGCCGCTGAGTTCGGGCTGCACCCGCTGGCCGTGGAGGACGCGGTGCACGCGCACCAGCGGCCCAAGCTGGAGCGGTACGACGACACGCTGTTCACCGTCTTCAAGACGATCCACTACGTCGAGCACGACGAACTGACCGCTACCAGCGAGGTCGTGGAGACCGGCGAAGTGATGTGCTTCACCGGCCCGGACTTCGTGATCACCGTCCGGCACGGCGGCCAGGGCTCCCTCAAGGGGCTGCGCCACCGCCTCCAGGGCGACCCCGAACTGCTGGCCAAGGGCCCCTCGGCCGTACTGCACTCGATCGCCGACCACGTGGTGGACGGCTACATCGCGGTGGCCGCGGCCGTGCAGGACGACATCGACGAGGTGGAGAACTCCGTCTTCGCCGTGCCCGCCAAGGGCAGTCCGCGGGGCACGGACGCGGGCCGGATCTACCAGCTCAAGCGCGAGGTGCTGGAGTTCAAGCGGGCCGTCTCGCCGCTGCTGCGGCCCATGGAGCTGCTCAGCGAGCGGCCGATGCGGCTGGTGGACCCCGACATCCAGAAGTACTTCCGGGACGTGGCCGACCACCTGGCGAAGGTGCACGAGCAGGTCATCGGCTTCGACGAACTGCTGAACTCGATCCTCCAGGCGAACCTGGCGCAGGCGACCGTCGCGCAGAACGAGGACATGCGCAAGATCACCTCGTGGGCCGCCATCATCGCCGTACCGACGATGATCTGCGGCGTGTACGGGATGAACTTCGACCACATGCCCGAGCTCAAGTGGGAGTACGGCTATCCGATGGTCCTGGCGATGATCGGCGGCGCCTGTTTCGCCATCCACCGGACCCTTCGGCGCAACGGCTGGCTGTAGCCGCCTACCCTGTCGGCTATGACTGACAGCACGCTCCAGCCGGCCCTCGTCGAGGAGGCCACCAAGAAGTCGGGCCTGATCTGGGTGCGCGGCAGTGGACCCGACCGGGCGCTGTGGCACGCCTGGGTGGACGGCGCGGCGCACGTGCTGGGCGACGGGCCCGGCGAGCAGCCGTTCCCCGGGCTCGCCGACGGCGGCACCGCCGAGGTGACCGTGCGCAGCAAGGACAAGGGCGGCCGGCTGGTGGCCTGGACGGCGAAGGTGAGCGAGCTGGCCCCGAACAGCGAGGCCTGGGAGGCGGCGGCCGCCGAGCTCAAGGGCAAGCGGCTGAACGCGCCCGACTCGGAGACGATGACCGAACGGTGGGCGCGCGAGTGCCGGCTGCTGCGCCTGGAGCCGGTCACGATCAGCACCGATCTGCCCGGCGGTTCGCTGGCCGCGGCCCCGCTGCCGTCCCCGGCGATCACCCGCCGGCCGGTGCCGGCGGCGCTGCCGAAGCTGCTGCTGAAGCGGAAGAAGGCCGCGCGCGGCTGAGCCCGCGTCCGTCGAGGCGGGCCGGCCGACGGGGCCTGACCCCGCGCCAGGCGGGCCGGTCACCGGGACCGGCCCGGCGCCCGGCGGTCAGCCGCCGGGGTTGGAGCCCTGCCCGGCCGTCGCCTTGCCGGTTCCCGCGGACGCCGACGGGCCCGGCTTGGTGTCCTTGCCGTCCTTGCCGTCCTTGGTCGTGGGCAGCTGGCTGCCGTAGTCGACGGTCTGGTCCTGCGCCGGCGGGGCCAGGTCGAAGGGCTTGCCCCACTCCCCCAGTTCCACCCGGCCCGCGCCGCCCGCGCGCTCCATCACCAGCGGGTACGGGGTCCCCAGGAGCGCGACCGACAGCTTGCCGCCCTTGCCCTTGTCGGCGGTCACCTGGATCACCCGGGTGACGCCGACCTTGGTGTACTGGCCCTTGGCCAGCTTGCCGTCCAGGCCCAGCAGCCCGTCCAGCAGGACGTCCATGTCGGTGAAGCCGCGGAACTGCTTGTACGTCGGGTCGCTCTCGGGCACCTTGACGTACTTGTCGCCGAGCTTGCCGGCGGCCTCCGACTGCCCCCAGAAGGCCGCGTTGGCCTTCAGGTAGAGCTGCTCACCCACCCGCAGCAGCTGGAAGGTGTTCTCCTGCGACTTCACCTCACCGGAGCCGCCGTCCGACTTCAGCCGCATGTCGAGGGTGAAGGACTTGCCGTTGCTGACGAGGGTCCCCGACAGGTGCACCGAGTCGGCGGCGGTGGCGGCCTCCCGTGCCTTGTCCTCGATCTGGTCGGCGGACAGCTTGCCGACGCCGTTCGTGCCTTCGTCGGGGTCCGCCCCGCCGCAGCCCGTGACGGTGACGGCCAGGCCCGCGCACAGGACGCCCAGGAAGGCGGCCCTGCGCAGCCGTACGGCGGGAAAGTGGGCGGTCACGGGCAGGTGCCTCTCGTCGTCGGTAGGGCGCGCAGCAGGCAGCGTACCCGCCCGTAGCCCATGCCCCACCAGGGCGGTTTCCTCAGGCGGGGGTAGCCTGAGGGCGGTACGACGCCCGGCACGGCCCGCAGACGCTCAAGGAGGCGCACAGGATGGCAGCAGGCGCCCCGCGGATCTTCGTCTCGCATCTGTCGGGAGTGCCCGTGTTCGACCCGAACGGCGACCAGGTGGGCCGCGTGCGCGATCTGGTGGCCATGCTGCGGGTGGGCGGCCGGCCGCCGCGGCTGCTGGGGCTGGTGGTCGAGGTGCTCAGCCGGCGCCGGATCTTCCTGCCGATGACCCGGGTGACGGGCGTGGAGTCCGGACAGGTCATCACCACCGGTGTGGTCAACATGCGGCGCTTCGAGCAGCGTCCCACCGAGCGGCTGGTCCTCGGCGAGCTGCTGGACCGCCGGGTGACCCTGGTCGCCACCGGCGAGGAGGTCACCGTCCTGGACGTGGCCATCCAGCAGCTGCCGGCCCGCCGCGACTGGGAGGTCGACCGGATCTTCGTCCGCAAGGGCAAGGGCGGCGCGCTGCGCCGCCGCGGCGAGACGCTGACCGTGGAGTGGTCGGGTGTCACGGGTTTCTCGCTGGAGGAGCACGGGCAGGGCGCCGAGAGCCTGGTCGCCACCTTCGAGCAGATGCGCCCGGCGGACCTCGCCAACGTCCTGCACCACCTGACGCCCAAGCGGCGCGCCGAGGTCGCCAACGCCCTCGACGACGACCGGCTGGCCGACGTCCTGGAGGAGCTGCCCGAGGACGACCAGATCGAGATCCTCGGCAAGCTGAAGGAGGAGCGCGCCGCCGACGTCCTGGAGGCGATGGACCCCGACGACGCGGCCGACCTGCTGTCGGAGCTGCCCGAGGACGACAAGGAGCGGCTGCTGACGCTGATGCAGCCGGAGGACGCCGCCGACGTGCGCCGCCTGCTGTCGTACGAGGAGAACACCGCCGGCGGTCTGATGACCACCGAGCCGATCGTGCTGCGCCCGGACGCCACGGTCGCCGACGCGCTGGCGCGCGTACGGCAGGCGGACCTGTCCCCGGCGCTGGCCGCCCAGGTGTACGTGTGCCGGCCGCCGGACGAGACGCCGACGGGCAAGTACCTGGGCACGGTGCACTTCCAGCGGCTGCTGCGCGACCCCCCGTTCACGCTGATCAGCTCGGTCGTGGACACGGACCTGCCGCCGCTGCGGCCGGACGCCTCGCTGCCGGCCGTGACCAGCTACCTCGCCGCCTACAACATGGTGGCGGTGCCGGTCGTCGACGAGAGCGGTTCGCTGCTGGGCGCGGTGACGGTGGACGACGTACTGGACCACCTGCTGCCCGACGACTGGCGCGAGACCGACTTCCACGCGCAGGAGGTCCCCGGTGGCCGGTGAGCGGCGGGGCGAGTCGGCGCGCGAGCGCCGCCGCGAGGAGGTCCGGGTCCGGCGGGAGCTCGCGCGCGAGCACGCCCGGGAGAAGGACCGCGAGCACGGGCTCACAGGGCGCGAGGAGGAGGCCGCCGAGCGGCTGCGGTCCCGTTCCCTGTCGACCGGGTCGAGCGCGCTGACCCGCTCGCGGGCGCGGCTGGACCAGCCGCGCTCGGACCGCCGGCGGCTGCTGCCGGTGTACGACCCGGAGGCCTTCGGGCGGCTGTCGGAGCGGGTGGCCCGCTTCCTCGGCACGGGCCGGTTCATCGTCTGGATGACCCTGGTCATCATCGTGTGGGTGCTGTGGAACATCTTCGCGCCCGCGCACCTGCGCTTCGACGAGTACCCGTTCATCTTCCTGACGCTGATGCTGTCGCTGCAGGCCTCCTACGCCGCCCCGCTGATCCTGCTGGCGCAGAACCGGCAGGACGACCGGGACCGGGTCAACCTGGAGCAGGACCGCAAGCAGAACGAGCGGTCGATCGCGGACACGGAATACCTGACGCGGGAGATCGCGTCGCTGCGGATGGGTCTGGGCGAGGTCGCGACGCGTGACTGGATCCGCTCGGAGTTCCAGGACCTGATCAAGGAGATGGACGAGCGGCGGCTATTCCCGTCGGAACGTGATGAAGGCGACCGTTGAGAGGCTTACCGACGGCCTGCTACCGAGCCGTACCATCGAGTACATGGCTACCGAGACACCCTCCGCCGCCGCGCCCGGGCAGGACGCGATCCTCGACGCGCTGGCGACGGTCAACGACCCCGAAATCCACCGGCCGATCACCGAGCTCGGCATGGTCAAATCGGTGGAGATCGGCGACGGCGGCGCGGTGGCCGTCACGGTCTACCTCACGGTCTCGGGCTGCCCCATGCGCGAGACGATCACCAAGAACGTGACCGAGGCGGTCCGAGCGGTCGCCGGCGTCACCACGGTCGAGGTCTCGCTGGACGTCATGAGCGACGAGCAGCGCAAGGACCTGGCGGCCACCCTGCGCGGCGGCACCGCCGAGCGGGAGGTGCCCTTCGCCAAGCCCGGGTCGCTGACCCGCGTCTACGCGGTCGCGTCCGGCAAGGGCGGCGTCGGCAAGTCCTCGGTGACGGTCAACCTGGCCGCGGCGATGGCGGCGGACGGGCTGAAGGTCGGCGTCGTGGACGCGGACATCTACGGCCACAGCGTGCCGCGCATGCTGGGCGTGGACGGCAAGCCCACCCAGGTCGAGAACATGATCATGCCGCCGTCCGCGAACGGTGTGAAGGTCATCTCGATCGGCATGTTCACCCCGGGCAACGCGCCCGTCGTCTGGCGCGGCCCGATGCTGCACCGCGCGCTCCAGCAGTTCCTGGCGGACGTCTTCTGGGGCGATCTGGACGTGCTGCTGCTGGACCTCCCGCCGGGTACGGGCGACATCGCGATCTCGGTGGCGCAGCTGGTCCCGAACGCGGAGATCCTCGTCGTCACCACCCCGCAGCAGGCGGCGGCCGAGGTCGCCGAGCGGGCCGGCTCGATCGCGGTGCAGACCCACCAGAAGATCGTCGGCGTGGTCGAGAACATGTCCGGCCTGCCGTGCCCGCACTGCGACGAGATGGTCGACGTCTTCGGCACGGGCGGCGGCCAGCTGGTCGCCGACGGGCTGACCCGGACGACCGGTGCCACGGTGCCGGTGCTGGGCCAGATCCCGATCGACGTGCGGCTGCGCGAGGGCGGCGACGACGGCCGCCCGGTGGTCCTGGCCCACCCCGACTCCCCCGCCGGCGCGGCCCTGCGCACGATCGCGGGCAAGCTCGGCGGCCGCCAGCGCGGCCTGTCGGGCATGTCCCTGGGCATCACCCCGCGCAACAAGTTCTGACCCACGGGACGACCTCGCGGACAACTCGAACAGGAAGGGGCGCCACCTCGAGGTGGCGCCCCTTCCGTCGTGACGTCGTGACGCAGAGCCGCTACTCGTACGCCGCCAGGTCCGTGACCTGCGAGAAGGCCAGACCGTACGCGCTCATGCCGCGCCCATACGCGCCCAGGTGCACGCCCGAGGAGGTGGACCCGGCGAGCACCCAGCCGAATTCCGACTCGCGGTAGTGGAACGGCGTCGGCTCCCCGTCGACCGGCAGCGAGAGCGTGGACCAGTCCGCGCCGTCGAGGTCGTCGGCGAGCTCCCATGCCGCCTCGGTCTGCTGGTCCAGCCAGTTGCTGCGCAGGCTGTGGTCCATCTGGCCCGGCCAGGTGTACGCCAGCAGCCCGGAGCCGGCCAGCCAGGCCGCGGAGGACACCGAGGTGGCCTCCAGGACGCCCGTGCCGTCACCGCTGCGGCGCAGCGGGTTGCTGGCCACGGTGACGACGACGGCGAACCGTTCGCGTTCGGCGGCGCTGGCCTCGCTGCGGACGGTCGGCTCGTCGCCGTGGCCCACCGAGCCGTGCTCGACGGTGCCGTCGGCGGCCATGCCGACCTGCATGAGCCAGCGGGGGCCCGTGAAGGCCTCGTCCAGGCCGTACCAGGGGAAGTCCGCCCGCAGGTAGCCCTCGACCGTCCGGCGGGCCGAGGGGAGCGTCAGGGGCTCGGCCGCGGTCCCGGCGTGCTCCGGCGGCGCGCTCTGTTCGTGCGGGGGTACGGCGGGCGCCTCGGCGGGCTGCACCCCCACCCGGCTACTGCTCGTCGTCTCCATCCGAGCAGGATAGCCAGCGGAGGACCGGACTCCGGGCAGGCGGCGAATCAGGTGGCGTCGGCGTCGAACCGGGCGCGCTGCTCGGTGGCGGGCGCGGCGGGCTTCTTCAGCAGGTCGGGGCCGGCGCCTTGGGCGGCGGGCGCGCCGGGCGTGGCGGGCGTGGCGTCCGCCTCCTTGCTGTTCACCGCGTCGGTGACGTCGTTGAGCTCCTTGCGCAGGTCGAAGCTGCTGCGGATCTCCTTGAAGTCCTCGTTCTCGGAGAGCTGCTTGCGGATGTACGTCTTCGGATTCAGGTCCTCGAATTCGAAGTCCTTGAACTCCGGTCCGAGTTCCTGGCGGATGTCCTGCTTGGCGCTGTCGGAGAACGCGCGGATCTTCCGGATGAAGCCCGTCACGTCCTGGATGACCTTGGGCAGCTTCTCCGGGCCGAAGATGAGAATGGCGAGCACCACGATGGTGACCAGCTCGAGTGCGCCTATGTCGTTGAACACCTTGCCCGCTCCTCGGCTCTCTTCCTCCACGCCCCGACAACGGTACCCGCCCGCGTCCGCAGGCCAATACCTCGCACCCGGTTTCTCCTGCTCGTCATGAGCTGTTCGCCGAGCCCAGGACGAGTTCCAGCGTGTGTTCGGTGCCGTCGCGCCGGACGGTCAGGGTCAGGGAATCGCCCGGACGGTGGGCACGGATCTTGATGATGAGCTCGTCACCACTGTGGATGCGCCGGCCGTCGACCTTGGTGATCACATCGCCGTCCCGCACGCCGGCGCCGGCGGCCGGGCCGCCCGCGGTCCGGCTGCCGACCCGGGCTCCGTCGCCGGTGTAGCGCATGTCGAGGGTGACTCCGATGACGGGGTGGGTGGCCCGGCCCGTACGGATGATCTCCTCGGCGACCCGCTTGCCCTGGTTCACCGGGATGGCGAAGCCGAGACCGATGCTGCCGCCCTGGCGTTCGCTGTCGTTCTTCTCGGCGCCGCGGATGGCGCTGTTGATGCCGATGACGCGGCCCTGCGCGTCGAGCAGGGGGCCGCCGGAGTTGCCGGGGTTGATGGGGGCGTCGGTCTGGAGGGCGTCGACGTAGCTGACCTCGCTGCCGTCGCCCTTGCCGCCGCCCGCGGTGATGGGGCGCCCGGTGGCGCTGATGATGCCGGCGGTGACGGTGTTGGACAGGTCGAAGGGCGCGCCGATGGCCACGACGGGGTCGCCGACCTTGACGTCGTCGGAGTTGCCGAGCGCGAGCGGGTGCAGTCCGCGTACGCCGTCGACCTTGACGACGGCGAGGTCGTAGCCCGTGTCGCGGCCCACGACCTTGGCGGTGACGCTCTCGCCGGTGCTGAAGGTGACCGCTATCTGGCGGGCGTCGGAGACGACGTGGTTGTTGGTGAGGATGTGGCCCTGCCCGTCGAGGACGAACCCGGTCCCGGTGCCGCCCCCGGCACCGCCGCTGACGTGCAGGGTCACCACACCGGGCAGGGCGGAGGCGGCGATCCCGGCCACGCTGTCGGGCGCCCGGCCGGTAGCGCCCGGCGCCGCCTGCGGCAGCTCCAGGCGGGTGCTGCTGCGCCGCTCGGCGAGCACCCCGAGCCAGCCCCCCGTACCGCCCGCGAGCAGGGCGATGACCAGGCCCGCCACGACGGCGCCCCGGACCCCGACGACCCGCTGGGCCCGGACGGTCCCGGGATCGGTGGCGTGCAGCGCCGCCCCGCCCCAGGGGTCGTACCGCACGCCCCAGGCACCCCCGCCCCCGGGGGCCGTCTCCACGACCTGGGCCTCGACGGGCGCCTCCGCCGGAGCAGGGTCCTCGGACCCGGTCGGCGCCCCGGCCGGCGTCCCGGCCGGGTGCGCGGCGGGGTCGGCGGTCGGGGTGTCCTTCGAGGTGGCGTCCCGGGGGGCGGGGATCGGGCGGGAGGGGCGGCTCCACCACTGTGGGGCCGACCGCTCGTGCTCGGTCGGCTGGGTGTCGGACGACATCGGCGATCCCCCTGTGCTCCGTGCGCCCACGGCGCGTCAGCGGGAAATTCAACCAGGTCCCGCCCAGACCGTCAGCGCGACAGCGACACCGGCCGGGTCCACGGAGGGACCGAGGACGTCGGGGCCAGCGGACCGGGCGAGGCCGGGCTCGGCGGCGCCGCCGTCCCGGCCGGGACCGACCGCCGGTCGCGCACCACCGCGTCGGCCACCGACGGAACCTGGCCGCCCACACCCGGCCGCGTGGCCGGGGTGACGTTCACCCCGCCCTCGCCCCGCGTGTTCGGCTCGACCGCCTCCAGCGGCAGCGGCCCGCCCAGGGCCAGCGCGGCCAGCGACACCGCGCCCGCCGCGACGAACGCGAACCTCCGCCGCGGCCGACCGACCTCGTGTATCCGGAAGCCCTGCGGCTGGTGCGGCGCGACCGCCGCCGGCGGCACCGCGTACCCGAACGTGGCGAACGGATCGCCGGAGAGTGGGGAGGACGGACCGCCGTCGCCTCCCGGCGGGCCCGGCGGACCCGGCTGCCCGGGCAATCCCTGCAGGCGCGCCATCAGCCCGGCCGACGGCGCGGGCATCGCGCTCTCCACGAACAACGACTTCACCCGGCGCTGCGCGTCGGCCTCGGCCTTGCACTTCGCGCACGTCGCCAGGTGCGCCAGCACCCGCTCGCGCGCGTCATGGCTCAGCTCCCCGTCCACCAGGGCGGCGAGCCGGTCGCCCAGGTGCTGTTCAGCGGGTGACGGACTGGCTCCGCTCACTCCGTTCCGCCTCCTCCCCCGACCCCTGTGATCCCTCCGACCCCGGCCAGCGCCCGCTGTTCCGCCCGCGCCTCGGGCGACCGGTGCTTGAGCGCCTTGCGCAGGTGCGAGCGGCCGCGGTGGATACGGCTGCGCACGGTGCCCAGCTTCACCCCGAGCGTCGCGGCGATCTCCTCGTAGCTCAGTCCCTCGATGTCGCAGAGCACGACGGCGGCGCGGAACTCCGGCGCGAGCGTGTCCAGCGCCTGCTGGACGTCGGCGTCGAAGTGCGTGTCGTGCAGCACCTGCTGCGGCGACGGCTCGCGCGAGGGCAGCCGCTCGGCGGCGTCGTCCCCGAGCGCGTCGAAGCGGATCCGCTGCTTGCGGCGGACCATGTCCAGGAAGAGGTTGGTGGTGATCCGGTGCAGCCAGCCCTCGAAGGTGCCGGGGGTGTAGGTGGACAGCGACCGGAAGACGCGGACGAAGACCTCCTGGGTGAGGTCCTCGGCGTCGTGCTGGTTGCCCGTCAGGCGGTACGCGAGGCGGTAGACCCGGGCACTGTGCGTGCTGACGATCTCCTCCCACGAGGGAGGGGTCCACGCCTGGGAGCCCGCATCGGATGCAAAGGTCGCGGTGGTTGCGGTGGCGGTGGTGTGGAAGCGGTCAGCAATGTCGGTCACGGATTTCGGCTCACCCGCCGACCTGAAGAGGCGTCGAAGAACGCCCCCACGATCCACAGGCGCAGCCGCACCTCCCCTGTCGGCTCTGGTGGTGTCCAGTGGAGCCCCTACCATAGCCACCCCCTCCGTCAGCTCGAGATAAGCCTTTTTGCATTAACTTTGCCCGCGGCCGCCGCCAGAGGTGTCGATCTACCCGACGGCGTCCCCTTCATCCCTCACAACGCCCGGTCCCATCTGCGGGTTCCCGACGTCAACGGATACAGTCACCGTTGCGCCAACTATGGGGACAGGAGAGGGTCATTACCGGCAACCGGCAGACGAGCTGGGCGTTCGCCGACGCGTTTGTCGCCGAGGACGACGCTCTGCGGTGGGCCCGCGACCGGGCGAGGGAAGCGGGCCTGCGCTCCGTCTCCCCCGGCACCGGTGCCTCGCTGCGCCTGCTGGCCGCCACCGCGGACGCCAAGGCGGTCGCCGAGATCGGCACCGGCACCGGGGTCTCCGGCATCCACCTCCTGCACGGCATGCGCCCCGACGGCGTCCTGACCACCGTGGACCCCGAGCCCGACCGGCAGGCCTTCGCCCGCCAGGCCTTCCGCGCCGCGGGTTTCGCCGGCAACCGCGCCCGCTTCATCCCCGGCCGCGCCCTGGACGTCCTGCCCCGCCTCGCGGACGGCGGGTACGACCTCGTCTTCTGCGACGGCGACCCGGCCGAGTCCCTCGACTACCTCGCTGAATCGTTGCGCCTGCTGCGGCCCGGCGGCCTGGTCTGCTTCGAGGGGGTCTTCGCCGACGGCCGTACGGTCGACTCCGCAGCCCAGCCGGTGGAGGTGCTGCGCGTGCGCGAGCTGCTGCGCACCGTACGCGAGAGCCCGGCGCTGCAGAGCGCGCTGCTGCCGGTGGGCGACGGCCTGCTGTGCGCCGTACGCCGCTGAGCGGCCGGCCCCGGACCCACCGATACCCCGCCGGCCCCGGACACACCGATGCCCCGGCCGTCGGAACGGCCGGGGCATCGGCGGAAATCTTCAGTGCCGGCTTGTCAGCCGACGACCTTCTTCAGGGCGTCTCCGAGGGCGTCGGCCTCGTCCGGGGTCAGCTCTACAACGAGCCGACCGCCGCCTTCGAGCGGTACGCGCATGACGATGCCCCGCCCCTCCTTGGTCACCTCGAGCGGGCCGTCGCCCGTCCGCGGCTTCATGGCCGCCATGCTCGTTCCCCTTCCTGAAACCAGCTCATCGTCAGCCGACGGCCCCGTTCAGGCGCCTAGTACCCGGCATCGAACACATTGCTTCCCAGCCATTATCCCGCATGTCAGGACCCGATGACCAACATCGCCGGAGAACGCTTGGGCAACGCGCTCGACCAAAACCACTCATTTCGGGGATCCGCCTGCGATACTTCGCCCCCGCGCCCGCCTCGCACCGCGTGGATTCTTTGACGTACGTCACATCCCCGGACGCCGGTCCGGTCCGCCATGCTGGGGGCCTTACGACCGCGACGAAGGGGGACCCCCGCCATGGCAGACAGCGTGCTCTACGACCTGACCGACGGACTCGCCACCATCACGATCAACCGTCCCGACGCGATGAACGCGATGAACACCGAGGCCAAGGTCGCCCTGCGCGACGCGGTCCGGTCCGCGGCCGCGGACCCGGCGGTACGGGCGGTCCTGCTGACCGCGGCCGGCAGCCGGGCCTTCTGCGTCGGGCAGGACCTCAAGGAGCACGTCGGCAATCTGGCGGCGGACCGCGAGACCGGCTCCTCGCTGACCATGACCACGGTCTCCGATCACTACAACCCGATCGTCCGGGCCCTGACCGAGATGCCCAAGCCCGTCGTGGCGGCCGTGAACGGCGTCGCCGCCGGCGCCGGCTTCGGGTTCGCGCTGGCCGCCGACTACCGGATCGTCGCCGAGACCGCCGCCTTCAACACGTCGTTCGCGGGGGTGGCCCTGACCGCCGACTCCGGCGTCTCGTGGACCCTGCCCCGGCTGATCGGCGCCTCCCGCGCCAGTGACCTGCTGCTCTTCCCCCGCAACATCTCCGCCCAGGAGGCGTACGACCTGGGCATCGCCAACCGCCTGGTACCCGCGGAGGAGCTGCCCGCGGCCGCCGCGGAGCTCGCCCGCACCCTGGCCGCCGGCCCGACCGTCGCCTACGCCGGGATCAAGGCCTCCCTCGCCTACGGCGCGGACCACTCGCTCTCCGACGCCCTGGAGAAGGAGGACGCCCTGCAGACGGTGGCCGGCGCCTCCGAGGACCACGGCATCGCGGTGGCGGCCTTCCTGGCCAAGGAGGCCCCGAAGTACCTGGGCCGCTGACGGCCCGCGACCGCCCCCGCCCCGCTCCCGCCGCGGCCGTCAGCCGTCGCGGCGGGCGCAGGCGGCCAGGTGGTCGTTGACCAGGCCGCACGCCTGCATCAGCGCGTAGGCGGTGGTCGGCCCGACGAAGCGGATGCCGGCCTTCTTGAGGGCCTTGGCCAGGGCCGTGGACTCCGGGGTCACGGCCGGCACCTGCCCGGTGGCCACCGGCGCCGGAGCCGGCTCGGCGGGCGCGTGCGACCAGATCAGCGCGTCCAGCTCGCCCGGCTCCCAGCCCGCCAGCACCTTGGCGTTGGCGAGGGTGGCCTCGATCTTGGCCCGGTTGCGGATGATGCCGGGGTCGGCGAGCAGCCGGGCGGCGTCCGCGGCGTCGAACTCGGCGACGGCGGCGATCTTGAAGTCCGCGAAGGCGGTACGGAAGCCCGCGCGCCGGCGCAGGATCGTCAGCCAGGACAGCCCGGACTGGAACGCCTCCAGGCACAGCCGCTCGTACAGCGCGTCGTCGCCGTGGACCGGGCGGCCCCACTCGGTGTCGTGGTAGGCCACGTAGTCCTCGGTCGCCAGCGCCCACGGGCAGCGCAGCAGCCCGTCGGGCCCGGCGAGGGCCCCGCCGCTCACGGCGCGTCCTTGGTCAGGCGCGGCCCGGAGGGGGCGGCGGACCCGGACGGCGCGTCCGGGCCGGCGTCCGGCCCCGCGGCGGGCCCTGCCTGCGGGGCCTGCGGGGCATGGGGGGCCTGCGGGGCGCGCGCGGCCTGCGGGGCCGGCAGGGCGGCCTCCAGCTCGGCGATCCGCTTGTCCCGCTCGGCCAGCTCCGCGCCCAGCCGCATCAGCACGTCGTCCACCTCGGCCATGCGGTAGCCGCGCGGGGCGACCGGCAGCCGCAGGGCGTCGATGTCCTCCCGTACGACGGCCCGGGTCTCCGGCAGCGCGTCGGCCACCCGCTCGGGCTCCGCCTCGGGCAGCACCGCCTCGTCACCGCCCCCGATCACGGCGAGGGTCACCGCCGCGACGACCACGACCAGCGCGATCAGCAAGAACCAGAACACGATCAACTCCCCTGCGCGATGACTCTCACCCCGATCGTGCCATGCCCTCGCGGCGGCTAAGGTCGCAGGCGGAACATCGAGGAAGGAATCACGGGATGCTGCGACTGGGCAGGCGCGAGTTCGACACCCACGAGCCGGTGATCATGGCCATCGTGAACCGGACCCCGGACTCCTTCTACGACCAGGGCGCCACCTTCCGTGACGAGCCGGCCCTGGAGCGGGTCGAGCGGGCGGTCGCCGAGGGCGCCGCGATCATCGACGTCGGCGGGGTCAAGGCGGGCCCGGGCGAGCACGTGGACGCCGCCGAGGAGGCCCGCCGTACGGTCGGTTTCGTCGCCGAGGTGCGCCGCCGCCACCCGGACGTGGTGATCAGCGTCGACACCTGGCGGCACGAGGTCGGCGAGGCCGTCTGCGAGGCGGGCGCCGATCTGCTCAACGACGCGTGGGGCGGGGTCGACCCCAAGCTGGCGGAGGTCGCCGCCCGGTACGACGTGGGCCTGGTCTGCACCCACGCGGGCGAGGTCGAGCCGCGCACCCGGCCGCACCGGATCGCGTACGACGACGTGATGGCGGACATCCTGCGCGTGACCGTGGGCCTGGCGGAGCGCGCCGCCGCGCTCGGTGTGCGCCGCGACGCGATCCTGATCGACCCGGGCCACGACTTCGGCAAGAACACCCGGCACTCGCTGGAGGCCACGCGCCGGCTGACGGAGATGACGGACACCGGCTGGCCGGTGCTGGTCTCCCTGTCGAACAAGGACTTCGTGGGCGAGACCCTGGACCGGCCGGTCAAGGAGCGGCTGCTGGGCACCCTGGCCACCACGGCCGTCTCGGCCTGGCTCGGCGCCCAGGTCTACCGGGTCCACGAGGTCGCGGAGACCCGGCAGGTCCTCGACATGGTCCGCTCGATCCAGGGCCACCGGCCCCCGGCGGTCGCCCGCCGGGGACTGGCGTGAGGCCGCGGCCCCGGCCCTACTTCGCCACTTCCTTGGTCACGAGCGCGATCGCCTCCTCCACGTCGTCCGTGACGTGGAAGAGGAGCAGGTCGTGCGCGGACGCCTTGCCCTGCGCGACGACCGTGTCGCGCAGCCAGTCCACCAGCCCGCTCCAGTACGCCGTGCCGTAGAGCACGATCGGGAAGCGGGTGATCTTCTGCGTCTGGACCAGGGTCAGCGCCTCGAACAGCTCGTCCAGCGTGCCCAGTCCCCCGGGCAGGACCACGAAGCCCTGGCTGTACTTCACGAACATCGTCTTGCGGACGAAGAAGTACCGGAAGTTCAGGCCCAGATCGACGTGCTGGTTCAGGCCCTGCTCGAAGGGCAGCTCGATGCCGAGGCCCACCGAGATGCCGCCCGCCTCCCGGGCGCCCTTGTTCGCGGCCTCCATCGCGCCGGGTCCGCCGCCCGTGATGACGGCGAATCCGGCGTCGACCAGCGCCTGGCCGATCCGTACGCCCGCGTCGTACTCCGGTGTGCCGGCCGGCGTACGGGCCGAGCCGAACACGCTGATCGCCGGCGGCAGCTCCGCCAGCGTGCCGAAGCCCTCGATGAACTCCGACTGGATGCGCAGCACCCGCCAGGGATCGGTGTGCACCCATTCCGACGGCCCGGCCGAGTCCAGCAGCCGCTGGTCGGTCGTGCTGCCCGCCTGGACCTGGCTCCGCCTGCGCAGTACCGGGCCGAGCTGCTGCTCCTCCGGCTTGCGCCGCGTGCCCTCCGGGTTGCCCATATCGTGCGCTCCCTTCCCTGCTGATCGTTCGGTTCAGGGTAGGCGTACGAAGGTGACGGCAAGCGGAATTCAGGAGGTCAGCCAGGCGCGGAGTCGTTCCTCGCAGTGCAGGATGGCCTTGGTCTCCACGCGTTCGTCCACCTTGTGGGCCAGCAGGGCGTCGCCCGGTCCGTAGTTGACGGCCGGGACGCCGAGCGCGCTGAAGCGGGACACGTCGGTCCAGCCGAACTTGGGCATCGCGCGGCCGCCGACCGCCCGCATGAAGGCCGCGGCGGCCGGGTGGGACAGGCCGGGGAGGGCGCCGCCGGAGTGGTCGTCGACGACGAACTCGGCCACGCCGCAGTCGGCGAAGACCTCGCGGACGTGGGCGAGGGCGCCGGCCTGGTCCCGGTCCGGGGCGTAGCGGAAGTTCACGGTCACCGTGCAGGCGTCCGGGATGACGTTGTTGGCGACGCCGCCCTCGATGCGTACCGCGTTGAGGCCCTCGTGGTACTCCAGGCCGTCGATGACCGGCTTGCGCGGCTCGTAGGCGGCGAGCCGGGCGAGGATCGGGCTCGCCGCGTGGATGGCGTTGGAGCCCATCCAGCTGCGCGCGGAGTGCGCGCGCTCGCCGGCCGTCCTCAGGAGCACCCGCAGGGTGCCCTGGCAGCCGCCCTCGACCTCGGCGTTCGAGGGCTCCAGCAGCACCGCGAAGTCGCCGGCCAGCCACTCGGGGTGTGCGGCCGCGACCTTGCCGAGGCCGTTGAGGTCGGCGGCCACCTCCTCCTGGTCGTAGAAGACGAAGGTGAGGTCCCGGTTCGGCTCGGGCACGGTGGCCGCGATCCGCAGCTGCACGGCCACGCCCGACTTCATGTCGGTGGTGCCGCAGCCCCACAGCACGTCGTTCTCGTCGAGCCGGGAGGGCACGTTGTCGGCGATCGGCACGGTGTCCAGGTGCCCGGCCAGGACGACGCGTTCGGCACGGCCGAGGGAGGTGCGGGCCACGACGTTGTTGCCGTAGCGGTCCACGGTCAGGTGCGGCAGGGCCCGCAGCGCCTGCTCGACGAGGTCGGCGAGGTGCAACTCGTCGCCGCTCACGGACGGAATGTCGACGAGCCGGGCGGTCAGCTCGGCAGCGTCCAGGGTGAGGTCCAGCTCGGAATCGGACATGTCGAGACCCTAACGCCCCCTCCCTTGGCCATGGGATGACGGTCCGCCGGGTGGACGTGCCGGTTGGCTCAAGTACGGTGGGCCGCGTGTCCCGACCTGATCAGCGCAAGAGCCGCCGTCGCCGCCGCCCGTTCCGACTGGTGTCAGCCTTCCTGGTGCTGCTGGGGCTGGCCGGATATTTCGTGCTCCAGTACGAATCGACGGGTGGTGGCGGCCCGCACTGCACGGTCGACGCGGCCGGCACCTCGCACCGGATGAGCCTCGAGCAGGCCCAGCACGCTGCGACGATTTCGGCGGTCGGGGTCGGCAAGGGCATGTCGGACCGGGCGGTCGTGATCGCGATAGCCACGGCCATGCAGGAGTCGGACCTGCGCAATCTCGATCACGGCGACCGCGACTCCCTGGGCCTGTTCCAGCAGCGGCCCTCGATGGGCTGGGGCACTCCGGAGCAGATCATGGACCCGGTGTACTCGGCAGGGATCTTCTATGACCATTTGGCCGAAGTGCGGGGGTTCGAGCAGCTGCCGCTGACGGTGGCGGCGCAGAAGGTGCAGCGCAGCGGATACCCGGACGCGTACGCCAAGCACGAGGCCGAGGCCAGCTTGATGACCGAGGCGTTCACGGGCCGCGCCCCCGCCTCGCTGACGTGCTCGGGCCTCGCCCCGCAGCGCAAGGGCGACCCGGAGGAGGTCCGGCGGGAGCTGGTGCAGGCCTTCGGCGCGGGCGCCGCGCCCCGGATCGGCGCCCCCGGTGCCTCCGGGGCCCCCGGCAGCCACGGACAGGCGGTGGGCAGCGGCGGCGCCACGGAGATATCCCTGGCGGTCAACGGGCAGAACAAGCGGCGCGGCTGGGAGCTGGCGCACTGGGCGGTGGCGCACGCGGACGAGCTGGGCATCCAGCGGGTGTCCTACGACAGCAAGGCCTGGCTGGCGGGCCAGAACCGGGGCGCGTGGGTCAGCAAGAACCCCGGCAAGGGCGGCGACGACGACCCGCGCAACAGCGGTCCGGCGGACGTACGGATCTTCGTGACCCGCTGAGATCACCCGGGTTCCGACCGCGCTCCGGCCCGATGAAACGACGATTTGCCGATCCTTTACCCGGTTGATCCGCAACTCCGGGTGCCCCTCGGCCCGTTGTACACGGCGTACTCGACGGCAACACGCTAGGAGCACCCATGTCCCTCCCCCTGACCCGCCGGATCGCCCGTGCCGCCCTGCTGCTGGCGGCCGGAGCGGCACCCGTGGTCGGTGCGGCCGGAGCGGCGCACGCCGCCACGGGCCTCGACTCCGTGGCCCAGCCGCTGGGCGCGATCGGCGCCGCGGACACCGCCGGCCTGGACGACCCCACCGCGGCCGTCGGCACCCTGACCAAGGCCACGGACAAGCTGCCGGTCGGCACGCCGCTGTCGGGGCTGCCGGTGGAGAACCTCGTGCCGAAGGGCTGAGCAGGTCGGCGGTGACGCACGCCCGAGGGCCCGGAGTACGGCGTACTCCGGGCCCTCGGGCGTCCCCGTGCGCCGCTCGGGCACCCCCGTGCGGCGCGCGCGGCGGACCGGTCAGCCCAGGCGCTTGACGGCCGCCTCGACGCGCTCGTCGGTCGCGGTGAACGCGACGCGCACGAAGTTCGCGCCGGCCTCGCCGTAGAAGTCGCCCGGCGCGACCAGGATGCCCAGCTGGGCGAGGTAGGCGACGGTCTCCCAGCACGGCTCGTCCCGGGTCGCCCACAGGTAGAGGCTGGCCTCGCTGTGCTCGATGCGGAAACCGTGCGCCGTCAGGGCCGTGCGCAGCGCCTCGCGGCGGGCGGCGTAGCGGGCCCGCTGCTCCTCGACGTGCGTGGCGTCGCCGAGCGCCACGGCGGCGGCGGCCTGTACGGGCGCCGGGGTCATCATGCCGCCGTGCTTGCGGATCTCCAGGAGCTCGCCGAGGACGGCGGCGTCACCGGCGACGAAGGCGGCGCGGTAGCCGGCCAGGTTGGAACGCTTGGACAGCGAGTGGACGGCCACCAGGCCCTCGTACGAGCCGCCGCAGACGTCGTCGTGCAGCACGGAGACCGGGTCGGCCTCCCAGCCCAGCTCCAGGTAGCACTCGTCGCTGAAGACGAGGATCCCGTGCTCCCGGGCCCAGGCCACGATCCGGATCAGCTCGTCCTTGGGGATGACCTTGCCCGTCGGGTTGGACGGGGAGTTGAGCCAGAGCAGCTTCAGGCCGGCCGGGTCGAGCTCGGTCGGATCGTCGTAGACGACGGCCTGCGCACCGCACAGGCGGGCGCCGACCTCGTACGTCGGGTACGCCAGCCGCGGGTAGGCGACCTTGTCGCCTGCGCCGAGGCCCAGCTGGGTCGGCAGCCAGGCCACGAGCTCCTTGGAACCGACGACCGGCAGCACGTTGCGGTGGCCCGCCCCGCTCGCGCCCAGCCGGTCGCGCACCCAGCCGGTGATGGCGTCGCGCAGCGCGGGCGTTCCCCACACCGTCGGGTAGCCCGGGGAGTCGGCGGCTTCGATCAGGGCCCGCTGGATGAGAGCGGGGACCGGGTCCACCGGGGTGCCCACGGACAGGTCGACGATGCCGTCCGCGTGGGCGGAGGCGGTCGCCTTGTAGGGCTCCAGCTTGTCCCAGGGGAAGGCGGGAAGACGAGCGGATACTGCTGCCACGGTGCTCTCTGCTCTCTCTAGTGGGGAACGGGCCGGGTCCCTGGATCGGGAAACGCCTCGGCCCCGTGCGGCGTGATTGCCGGACGGGACCGAGGGCGCGGCTGCCGCGGGGGCTAAGACGCTCAGTGGTCTTGGTTCATGGGCGGCAGCGCGGCGATGAAGGCGTGGTCGCGCTCGATCAGGCCGAGCTTGGAGGCACCACCGGGCGAACCGAGCTCGTCGAAGAACTCGACGTTCGCCTTGTAGTAGTCCTTCCACTCCTCCGGGGTGTCGTCCTCGTAGAAGATGGCCTCGACCGGGCAGACCGGCTCACAGGCACCACAGTCGACGCACTCGTCCGGGTGGATGTACAAGGACCGCTGGCCCTCGTAGATGCAGTCGACGGGGCACTCTTCGATGCATGCCTTGTCCTTGACGTCGACACAAGGCTCCGCGATGACGTAGGTCACGCTCTCGTTCCTCCTCGGTAGGGCTTTCCATATCGCGCGGGAGCGCGGCGTCGTCGATGCCCGCACCTAGTATCTCCGTTCCCGGGCACGATCCGAACAGGAGGGGCGGACAGAGCTGTGGAAATCACCGCCGGCGCATTGATGGAGATCCGTATCACCCCTGCTGACGTGGGGAAACGAGTCTCTGTACGACGGGTGGAGGGCCCGTCGGAGGGGTCCCCTATGTTCACGGACACGGTAGGGGTTCTCACATCCTGGACCGGCGGTGTGCTGGTGATCACACGAAAGAGCGGTGAGATCGTCCGTATCCCGGAATCGTCGCTGGTCGCGGGCAAGGTCGTGCCTGCCGCGCCGGCCCGGCGGCGGGGTCCGGCGGCGTCCTTCGAGGAGCTCGCGCCGGTCATGGCGCGGGCCTGGCAGCCGCTGGAGAGCGAGCGGCTGGGCGGCTGGACGCTGCGCGCGGCCGCCGGATTCACCCGGCGGGCCAATTCCGTCCTGCCGCTCGGCGATCCCGGCATACCGCTGGACGAAGCACTCGCGCGAGTGACGTCCTGGTACGCGGAACGGGGACTTCCGCCTTACGTGCAGACCGCGACCGGGGCGCTGGGCACCCAGGAGGTGCTCTGCGCGGAACTGGCGGAGCGGGGCTGGGAGCGGGAGGTCTCGGCGGAGTCGCGGATCGCGGCGCTGGCGCCGGTCGCCGACGTGGACGCGGACGTCTCGGACGTGGTGCTCTCGCGGGGGTGCGACGAGGAGTGGCTCGGCCTGTACGGGCGCACCGGCGGCGCGGCGTCAGGGACGGCGGCGCGGGTCCTGGCGGCCGGGCCGTCGGTGTGGTTCGCGTCGGTGCCGGGGCGGGCGATCGGACGGCTGGTGGTCGACGGCCGGTGGGCGGGGTTCGCGGCGGTCGAGGTGGCGCCGGAGGCCCGGCGGCAGGGGCTGGCGACCGCGGTCATGGCGGCGCTGGCGCGCAAGGCCCTTCAGGAGCGGGCCTCGGCGGCGTGGCTGCAGGTGGAGGCGGACAACGCGGGGGCGCTGGCGCTGTACGACGGGCTGGGTTTCGCGGTGCACCACTCCTACCACCACTTCCGGGGGCGGGCGGCCGGATGAGTTTCCGCGAGGAGTTCGCCGAGGAGGCCCGCTCGGAACGGCCCGACCTGGCGCTGCTGTGCCTGTACCTGGCGGCCGAGGCGGACCCGGCGCTCGACCAACGGGCCGTCGACGAGGCCCAGATGGAGCTGGACCGGCTGGCGGGAGCGCTGCCGTACGGGCTGCGGGGCGCACGGGAGTGGGCGGCGGCGGTGACGGAGCTGCTGGGCGGGCGGATGGGCTTCCACGGCACGCCGGCGGACTACGGCCGGCTGTCGTCGTCGCTGCTGCACGAGGTGCTGAGGCGGCGGCGGGGCCTGCCGATCCTGCTGTCGGTGGTGTGGCTGGAGGTGGCCCGGCGGGCCGGCGCCCCGGTGTACGGCCTGGGCCTGCCGGGCCACTTCGTGGTGGGCTTCGGCGACCCGGAGGAACGGGTCACGGTGGATCCGTTCGCGGGCGGCGCGTCACTGGGGGCGGGTCCGGCGGAGCTGGCGTCGGAACCGCTGGTTCCGGCGCGGACGCGGGACATCGTGCTGCGGATCCTGAACAACATCCGCGCGTGGGCCGCGACCCGGCCGGAGCAGTCGGGGGTGGCGCTGTGGGCGCTGGACCTGGCGCTGCTGATGCCGTCGCACCCGGCGGCGCTGCGGTACGAGCGGGCGCGGCTGCTGGTGGACCGGGGGGCGTACACGGAAGGGGCGCTGGAGCTGGACGCGTACGCGGCGGTGGTCGACGCCATCGACGCGGAGGCGGCGGCGGACATCCGCGCCCAGGCCCGGGCGGCCCGCGCCCTGCGCAACTGACGCCCCCGGGGCCGACCCCGGCCCCCGCGCCTCAAACGCCGGCGGGGCTGGAACGGTGCGCCGGGAACGCGGCGGCCCCCGCCCGGGTCCGGGCGGGGGCCGCTGCGTGACGCCTACGAGGGGTTGGTGTCGATGACGACGGTCCGCTCGGCGGCGGTCTTGCCGCGCAGCGCCTTGCCGAGGGCACCGGCGACGTCCTGCGGGGTGACGGCGGTCTTCTCGCCGTTGCCGCGCTCGATCAGGACCCCGTCGAAGGTGTTGCCGTAGAGCTCCTTGAGGGCGTCCAGGTCGTACTTCTCGACGAGCTTGCCGTCGACGGCCTTCATGCTCAGCACCTTGGGCAGGGACTTGCCGGGGCCGAACGCGATGGACTTGGCGCCCGCCTTGACGGTGGCGTTGCCCGACATGGCGGGGGTGGCGAACTCCCGCATGGCCCGGTCGATCTCGGCCTGGTCGACCGTGGGTTCCCGGTTGGCGACCGGGAGCTCGACGGGCTCGGACTTGCCGGTCTCGACCTGGGCCTTGAAGGCCGCCTTGACCTTCTCGGCGGAGGCGGCGACGTCCAGGGTGGCGCCCGCCTTGCCGGGTACCGCGACGGCCTTGTTCGGCTCGAACTTGATCGTTCCCTCGGAGGCGCTGCCGGCGGTGCCCGCCAGCTCCTGCAGGGCGACCTGGAGCTTCTCGTCGTCGAAGGGCATCACGGCGGTGGCGGCGCGTTCCTGGCCGAGCAGCGAGCCGATGACCGTGACGGGGTTGTAGTCGCTGCCCGCCGCGCCGCGCACGGTCGCCTGCGCGTCCAGGGTCAGGCCGGCCTTGTCGGGCTTCAGCTCGACCTGCTTGTCGCCGACCTTGAGCTGGACCGGGGCGGCGCTGCGCTCGCCGAAGGCCTTCTGGAGCTTGGTGACGGCCTCGTCGCGGCTGCCGCTGATGTCCACGCCGAGGACGGTGGTGCCCTTGGGCACGTCGGAGTGGTTGAGGAGCAGTCCGGCGCCGTAGGCGACGCCGGCCAGCACGACCACGCCGCCGACGAGCAGGACCAGCTTGGAGCGGCCCTTCTTCTTCGCGGGGGCGGCCTTCGGGGCGGGCTTGGCGGCGGGCTTGGGGCCCGCGGGCACCAGGAGCTCCGGTTCGGGGGCCGGGCGCACCTGCGTGGGCACGGGCCGGGGGCCGGGGGCCGGCGGCGGGACGACGGGCAGCGCGGCAGTGGCCTCGCCGCCGTCCATCTCGGGGCCGGGCCAGCTCGGCGTGAAGCCGGCGGTGTCCTCGTCGCGCGGCGGGTTGACGGGCATGGTGCCGGTGACGGGGCCGGTGGTCGGGCCGCCGGGCACGTGGCCGCCCCGGGGGCCGAAGCCGGCGCCGGGGGCCGGCGGGGCGAAGCCGTCGGGACCCGCGCCGTAGCCCTGCGGGCCGGCGCCGTGCGGGCCGGTGCCCACGCCGGGGCCGCCGGACGGGAAGCCGGGGCCGCCGGTGCCCACGCCGGGGCCGCGGGGGCCCGGCGCGGGCGGGGCGAAGCCGTCGGAGCCGGCGCCGTACGCGGCCGCGGGCGCACCGCCGGGATGGCCGGCGGGCCCGCCCTGGGGGTAGCCGGCGGACGGGCGGGTCGGCAGGCCGGGACGCGCCGGGGGCTGGGCGGCGGCGGGGGCCGGGGGCGCTCCGGCACCGGGACCGGCCGCGCCGCCGGGTGCGGCGGCCTTGCGCGGGGCGAACCAGTTGCTGGCGGGCTCCGCCGCGGGTTCGGGGCCCGGTTCGGCGACCGGCGCGGGCGCGGCGGCCACGGGGGCGGCCGGGGCGGGGGCCGGCGGCGGGGGTGCCGCCGCGGCCGGGGCGTCCCGCTCCGGCTCGGCGGAGGCGACCGGCTTGCGCACGACCACGGGCGGGATCGGGCGCGAACCCGGGATGTTGATCCGGATCCGCGTCGTCAGCGTGGTCTCGGTCTTGGGTCCATCGGCGTCCCCGGCAGGGGTGGACGGCTTCGTCACAGCGTTCTCCTCCGGCCCGTTCGACTGGCCGGTTCCGTACGGCGGCGTACCCGAGGGGTACGCGGCTCCACCGCGGCCCTGGGGCCCGGAGGACGAACTGTCAGTTTCACGACTCAAGGCAGGCTCTCCCGGTTGGCTCCGCCGCCCGTCATACCGTGCGCGGGCAGCTCGGCGGCCCGTCCACCATACTGGCCGCCGCCGGGGAGCAACTGTCCCCCGGGAGTCAGGGGTTCTTTCCGGCGCCCGGCGGGCGCCCTGCGCGGGGCGCGCACAACCCCGCGCGCGCGTCCCGCCGTAGACCCGAACGGCACGTCACCTGCCGGGCCGCGCGGCCGAAACCGGCCGGTCGCCCAGGCCGCGCATCGTGGCGCACATCACAGCGACCACAGTTCCACTCAAAAGGTAGACATACATCCCGATTCCGGCCGAGCTCATCAGGAAGTCGCCCTCGGGCCGCGGGATGCTCAGCAGGACGTACGCCAGGAACCAGCCGGCGGCCGCGGCGCCCACGCCGAGCGCGGTGCCCAGCGCGATCCGGCCCGCCAGGAAGACCCCGGCGAGCGCGAGCAGCGCCAGCAACAGCCCGCCGGGGAACCACAGGTCCACCACGAGCCAGCCGGCCGCCCCGGCCAGCAGTCCGGCGACGAACAGGGTGGTGTACACGGCGACGCGGCCCGCGGCCGGGAGGCCGCTCACACGCCCACCCCGGCGAACAGGTCGCTCTCGCGCTCACCGGCGGGCGCGCCGGAGCGGCCGACGGCCAACTCGTAGTACTCGCGCGTGAAGAGCGGTTGCCCGAGATCGTTGGAGAGCGCGAAGAAGGGGCCGTCGACGGCGATCTGCGTGACGTGCGCGCGCATGGCGGCGGCCTTGGCGGCCGCGTACGTCTCGTCCTCGCCCGCGCCGATCTCGGCGGTGACGCGCTCGTCGGGCACCACGCCGGGCACGTCGTCCGGGGTGGCGACACCGGGGAAGGCGGGGGCGCCGGCGGCGCGCAGGCGGGCGAAGCCCTCCTCGACCACCGAGCGGGGCACCCGGTTCCAGTAGACCTTCGCGATCGTGTGCGGCTCGCCGAGGTCGCGCCGGTACGGCTGTTCGGCGGCGAGTTCGGCGGCGCGCATGGCGACCCGGTGGGCCTGGATGTGGTCGGGGTGCCCGTACCCGCCCTGCGGGTCGTAGGTGACCAGGACCTGCGGGCGCAGCCGACGGATCACCTCGACGAGGTGGGCGGCGGCCTCGTCCACGTCGGCGTCCCAGAAGGCGCCGGCGCGGTGGTTCTGCGGGACGCCCATCATCCCGGAGTCCCGGAACCGCCCCGGTCCGCCGAGGAAGCGGTGGTCGGTGACGCCGAGGGCGGCCATGGCGTCGGCCAGCTCCCCGGCGCGGTGCGCGCCGAGCGTGTCGTCGCGGTCGGCGGCCAGATGGGCGAGGCCGGCCGGGATGACCTCGCCCTCCTCGCCGAGCGTGCAGGTCACCAGTGCGACGTGGGCGCCCTCGGCCGTGTACTTGGCCATCGTGACGCCATTGTTGATCGACTCGTCGTCCGGGTGCGCGTGCACGAGGAGGAGACGACGGGCGGGAAGACCGTTCATGGGGCCAAGCCTACGAGGCGCCCCTACAGCTTCAGGCCACTGATCATGCCCGCCACGTTGGAGGTGAGCTGGCTGAGGGTGGGCGCGATCGAGGAACTGGAGAGGTAGAAGCCGAGCAGGACGCAGACAAGCGCGTGTCCTGCCTTCAGTCCGGCCTTGCGGACCAGCAGGAAGACGACGATCGCCAGCAGCACCACGGCCGAGATCGAGAGTGCCACGGCGGTTCACCTCCACATCGGTACGGACATCGGTTCGCGCACACGACGGAGTCATACCCACCGTGCGCTACGGATCATAACTATCCGTACCAGCGCATCCATCGATATCCGGAAGCGCGGGGGGTCGCACGCCGCGCACGGAAGGGGGCACGCGGAGGCCGGGCGCCGGGGAACCCGCCCCCGACGCCCGGCCGACGGCACCCGCACGGCCGTACGTCCTCCACGGTGCCGGGGTCGCGTATCGCGACAGAGACGGCCAAATTACCGCCCTGTAAACCCAGTTGGGAGAGGGTGCGACCGGTTCCCGCAAAGTTGGCCGGATCATTTCGCCTCGGACGGCGGCGCCGGCGGGACGACCCGTTTCTCCGCCGCGAAGTGACAGGCCGACGGATGGGAGGCCGCCGTCACCGGAAGGCGGAACTCCGGTGGGACGTGCAGCGGCGGGACCTCGGTCGCGCAGCGCTCCTGGGCCTTCCAGCAGCGGGTGCGGAAGCGGCAGCCCGAGGGCGGGTCGGCCGGCGAGGGCACGTCGCCGGAGAGGAGGATCCGCTCGCGGTGCAGCCGGGCCCCGGGGTCGGGCACGGGGACGGCGGAGAGCAGGGCCTGGGTGTACGGGTGGGTGGGGTGCTCGTAGATCTGCACGTCGGTGCCGGTCTCGACGATCCTGCCCAGGTACATCACGCCCACCCGGTCCGAGATGTGCCGCACGATCGACAGGTCGTGCGCGATGAAGACGTAGGCGAGCCCGAACTCGTCCTGGAGCTTCTCCAGGAGGTTGACCACCTGGGCCTGGACCGAGACGTCCAGGGCCGAGACGGGCTCGTCCGCCACGATGATCTCCGGGCGCAGCGCCAGGCCGCGGGCGATGCCGATGCGCTGGCGCTGGCCGCCGGAGAACTGGTGCGGGTAGCGGTTGACGTACTCCGGGTTCAGACCGACGACGTCGAGCAGTTCCTGGACCCGGCGCCGCCGGTCGCCCTTGGGAGCCACCTCGGGATGGATCTCGTAGGGCTCGCCGATGATGTCGCCGACCGTCATCCGCGGATTGAGCGAGGTGTACGGGTCCTGGAAGACCATCTGGATGTTGCGGCGCACGGCCCTGAGCGCCTTCGGCGAGAGCCGGGTGACGTCCTCGCCCCGGTACGTGATCGAGCCCGCCGTCGGGCGCTCCAGGCTGACCAGCAGCCGGGCCACCGTCGACTTGCCGCAGCCCGATTCGCCGACGATGCCGAGGGTCTCGCCCTGCCCGAGGGAGAAGGAGACCCCGTCGACCGCCTTGACCGCGCCGACCTGCTTCTTGAAGACGATGCCCCGCGTCAGCGGGTAGTGCTTGACCAGGTCCGTGACCTCCAGGATGGCGTCAGGCACGGAGGCACTCCTTCCAGAAGTGGCAGGCGCTGGCGCGGGGCGCCGGCGCCGGCGTGACCGGGTACAGCGGCGGCTCGTCGGTGCGACAGACCGCCTGCGCCATGGGGCAGCGCGGGTGGAAGGCGCAGCCGGCCGGGATCGCCAGCAGGCTGGGCGGCAGACCCTTGATCGCGTAGAGCTCCTGGCCCTTCTGGTCCAGGCGCGGGATCGAGTCCAGCAGGCCGCGCGTGTACGGGTGGGCGGGCCGCTGGTAGATCTCGTGCACCGGGGCGGACTCCACGATCCGGCCGGCGTACATGACCGCGATCCGGTCCGCGACGTCCGCCACCACGCCCAGGTCGTGGGTGATGAGGACGAGCCCCATGTCGAGCTCCCGCTGGAGCTCGGCGAGCAGGTCCATGACCTGGGCCTGGACGGTCACGTCGAGGGCGGTCGTGGGCTCGTCCGCGATGATGAGGGAGGGCTCCAGGGCGAGCGCCATGGCGATCATGATGCGCTGGCGCATCCCGCCCGAGAACTGGTGCGGGTAGTCCCCCACCCGCTGCTTCGCGGCCGGGATCCGCACCCGGTCCATCAGCTCCACGGCCCTGGCCCGGGAGTCCTTGCGGGACATGCCGCGATGGACCTCGAACATCTCGCCGAGCTGCGCGCCCACGGTCAGCACGGGGTTGAGGGAGGACAGCGCGTCCTGGAAGATCATCGCCATCTCGGCCCCGCGGATCCTCCGGCGGTCCTCCTCCTTCATCGTCAGCAGGTTCCGGCCCTTGAAGAGGATCTCGCCGCCGGTGATCCGGCCCGGGGGCGTGTCCAGGATCCCCATCACGGCCTGCGCGGTCACGGACTTGCCGGAGCCGGACTCGCCGAGGACGGCGAGCGTCTGGCCCTCGTCCACCGCGTAGGTGACGCCGTTGACGGCCCTGGCGACCCCGTCCCGGGTCCTGAATTCCACGTGGAGGTCGCGGACTTCGAGCAGCATGACCGGGCTCCTCAGCGCAGCTTGGGGTCGAGGGCGTCGCGCACGGCGTCGCCCAGCATGATGAAGGCGAGCACGGTCACGCTGAGCGCGCCCGCCGGCCAGAGCAGCATGTGCGGGGCGTTGCGGATCTGCGGGGCGGCGTTGGAGATGTCGATGCCCCAGGAGACCGTCGGGGGGCGCAGGCCCACGCCGAGGAAGGACAGCGTGGCCTCCAGCGCGATGTACGTGCCCAGGGCGATGGTGGCGACGACGATGACCGGGGCGACGGCGTTGGGGGCCACGTGGCGCAGCAGCATCCGGCCGTTGCCGGCGCCGAGCGCCCGCGCGGCCTGGACGTAGTCGTTCTGTTTGGCGGTGATCACCGAGCCGCGGCCGATGCGGGCGATCTGCGGCCAGCCGAGCAGCACGATGAACCCGACGACGGGCCACACGGTGGTGCTGGTGACCACGGAGAGGAAGACCAGGCCGCCGAGGACGACGGGGATGCCGAAGAAGATGTCGGCGACCCGGGAGAGCAGCGAGTCGCTCCAGCCGCCGAAGAACCCGGCGAGTCCGCCGAGCGCCGAGCCGAGGAGGGCGGCGCCCAGGGTGGCGCACACGCCGACGGTGATGGAGGCGCGGGCGCCGTACACGGTGCGGGTGTAGACGTCGCAGCCCTGGGTGTCGTACCCGAACGGGTGGCCGGGGGCGGAGCCCTCCTGCGACTTGGACAGGTCGCAGGCCAGCGGGTCGCCGCCGGCGATCAGCTGCGGCCAGATCGCGATGATCACGAGGAAGAGGATCAGCAGCGAGGAGACGACGAAGACGGGGTTGCGGCGCAGCTGGTGCCAGGCGTCGGACCACAGCGAGCGCGCCTTCCCGGCGGGGCCGGGACCGGTGGGCAGGTTCCCGGGCGGGTTCTCCAGGCTCTCGGCCTCGTCCAGCGCGAGGTCCATGGGCCCGCCCTGGCCGGTGGGGGCGATGGCTTCCCCCTTTCCGGGCTCCAGCGGGTCGTAGGCGGGGGGCTCGGGCTCAGACATACCGGATCCTCGGGTCCAGGACCGCGTAGAGCAGGTCGATGAGCAGGTTCGCGAGCAGGAAGACGATGACGAGGATGGTCACGAAGCCGACGACGGTGGGGGCGTTGTTGCGCAGGATGCCCTGGTAGAGCTGGTAGCCGACGCCGTGGATGTTGAAGATCCGCTCGGTGACGATGGCGCCGCCCATCAGGGCGCCGATGTCGGTACCGATGAAGGTGACGACGGGGATCAGCGAGTTGCGCAGCAGGTGGCGGGTGACGACGCGGCGGCGCGGCAGGCCCTTGGCGGTGGCGGTGCGGACGTAGTCGGCCTTGGCGTTCTCGGCGATGGAGGTCCGCGAGAGCCGGGTGACGTACGCGAGGGAGACGAGCGCGAGGACGATGCCCGGCAGGATCAGCTCGCCGAAGGTCGCCTCGCCGGAGACGGTGGGCCGCACCCAGCCCCATTTGACGCCGAAGAGGTACTGGAGCAGGTAGCCGGTCACGAACGTCGGCACGGAGATGACGACGAGGGTGGCCACCAGCAGGGTGGTGTCGATGGCCCGGCCCCGGCGCAGTCCGCTGATCACGCCGAGGGTGATGCCGACGAGGACCTCGATGACGATGGCCACGATCGTCAGCCGCAGGGTGACGGGGAAGGCGGAGGCCATCAGCTCGGTGACGGGCTGGCCGTTGAAGGCCGTGCCGAAGTCGCCCTGGAAGATCTGGCCCATGTAGTGCAGGTACTGCCGCCACAGCGGCTGGTCGAGGTAGAGGTCCTTGCGGATGCGCGCCGCGGTGGCGGGGTCGGGGGCCTTGTCCCCGAAGAGGGCCGCGACCGGGTCGCCGAGCGCGTACACCATGAAGAAGATCAGGAACGTGCTGCCGATGAACACGGGGATCATCTGGAGCAGCCGCCGGATCACATAACGTCCCATGGGGTTCTCCGGGGTGGGGGTGGGTCGGAGGGGCCTGCCCGGAGGTTCAGCCGACCTTGATGCGGTCGTAGACGGGGACGCTGAACTGGTTCAGCTCGACGGCGGAGAGGCGCTCGGCGTAGCCGGCGCTGCCGTTCTGGTACCAGAGCGGGATGGCGGGCATCTGCGCGGCGAGGATCTGCTCCGCCTGCTGGAAGGTGGCGACGGCCTTGGCGTTGTCGGTCTCGCGGTTCGCGGCGTCGACGAGCTGGTCGAACTGGGCGTTGGAGAACTTGCCGTAGTTGGAGGAGGCGCCGGTGTAGTAGAGCGGCTCCAGGAAGTTCTGGATCAGGGGGTAGTCGCCCTGCCAGCCGGAGCGGAACGGCCCGGTCAGCTTGAAGGCGGTCTGCTGGTTGCGGAAGTCGGCGAAGGTCCCGATGGGGTTGACCGTGCAGACCGGGCCCTGGCCGAGGGCGTTGTTGATGCTGTTGCAGACGGCGTCCATCCACACGCGGTGCGATCCGGTGTCGACGTTCGAGGTGATGGTCATCTTCCCGCCGGGCAGGCCGCCGCCGGCCTCGATGAGCTGTTTGGCCGCCGCGGGGTCGTACGTGCACAGCTCGCCGCAGACGTCCTTGTAGCCGCCCTGGGAGCCGAGGGCGGAGGAGGTCCAGTCCTTGGCGGGGCTGCGGGTGTTCTGGAAGATCTGCTTGGTGATCTCGTCGCGGTCGATGGCGCGCGAGATGCCCTGGCGGACCTTCTCCATGCCCGGCTTGCCCCAGGCGGGGTCGTACATCGGGAAGGTGAGGGTCTGGATGATGAGGGCGGGCTGGTTGATGTAGCGGTCGCCGAGGTCGTTCCTGACGTTCTTGAGCTGCGAGGCGGGCACGTCGTCGACGAGGTCGAGGTTGCCGGCGATCAGGTCGGTGTAGGCGGTGTTGTTGTCGGTGTAGACCTTCAGGTCCACGCCGCCGTTCTGCGCCTTGTCCTCGCCGGGGTAGCCGTCCCACGCGCGCAGCTGCATCGCGCTGCCCTTGCTGTACGACTGCACCGTGTACGGGCCGTTGCCGACCGGCTTGGCCAGCCAGCCGGAGTGGTCGGTGAAGAAGGCCTGGGGAAGCGGGGAGAAGGCCTGGTAGCCCAGGGTGTCGGGCCAGGTGGAGAACTTCTCCTTCAGGGCGACGGTGAAGGTCTTTGCGTCCTTGACCACCAGGCCGGACATGGTCTTGGCGGTGGGCTCGCCCTTGGCCGGGTGCACGTCCGCGTAGCCGACGATGTTGTCGAAGAAGGTGGCGTTGTTCTGCTTGTTGCCGACGTCGGCCGCGTAGTTCCAGGCGTCGACGAAGGACTGGGCCGTCACCGGCTCGCCGTTGCTGAACGTCCAGCCGTCCTTCAGGGTGACGGTGAAGTTCTGGTTGTCGGTCGTCTCGATCTTCTCGGCGACCATGTTCTCGGCCGCGCCGGTCTTGGGGTCGTAGCGCTTGAGGCCGCGGAAGAGCATGTCGAGGACCTTGCCGCCCTGCACCTCGTTGGTGTTGGCCGGCTCCAGCGGGTTCTGCGGGTCACCCCAGGAGGAGCTGACGATGTCCGCACCGCCACCGCTGTCGCTGCCGCCGCCGCATGCCGTCGCCGCGAGGGCGAGGACGAGGGCACCTGCGGCCCACGTGGTGCGGGTGGCTCCGCGCATGGAGTGCCTCCTTGGCTCCCAGGACTGACCTGGGGCCCAATGTCACCCTATGCGCGGGGCCTCGCACCGTCGGTTCGCCCGATTGCACCCTCCCGCCACACGGCTGTCACTCCTGGGGGTGGACGGTGATCTCCCAGGTGTCGACGGCGTAGTGCGGGGCCATGCCGTGCGCCTCGTAGAGGGCCAGTGCGCCACTGGCGTTGAGGGTGTCCACACCCAGGCCCATGGTGTCCCGGCCGCGCTGCGCGTACACGGCGAAGCAGTGGCGCAGCAGGTGGCCGCCGAGGCCCCGGCCGCGGGCATCCTTGGTGACGCCCAGGGTGCGGATCCAGCCCATGGTGGCCCGGTTGTCGCGGGTCACGGCCACCGCGACGTCGCCGTGGCCCTCCAGGGCGGCGATCCAGACGAGGGACCAGTCGAAGCCCGCTTCGAGGCCGAGGTCGTCGAGCCACTGCTGGTAGCTGCGGGGCGTGTGGTCGAAGTGCTCGGCCATCGCCTCCTCCACCAGGGCGTGGGCCAGGCGCCGGTCGGCCTCCTCACGGCAGTCGCGCAGGGTGAGTCCGGGCAGCGGGGCCGGGGCCGGGTCGGCCTCGGGGGTCAGGGCGCGGGTCATCACGTTGAACCGGCGTACGCGGCGCCAGCCCCGGGCGGCGAGCCGGTCGGTGTCGACGGTCGGGTCGGTGTTGAGGTTGAGGTGGACGACGGCCTTGTCGGCGCCGCCCTCGCGGGCGCGGTCGAAGGCCCGCCGCTCCAGCAGCCCGAGCACGTGCGCGCCGGCGTCCTGGTGCTCGGGCAGCACGTAGTGGTCGGCGTCGATCCGCTCGGGCTCGCCGTCGCACCACAGGCAGGCGTACACGACGAGCCGGTCGCCCTCGAAGGCGAGCCAGGAGTCGTTGGCGAGGTCCATCTCGGGATGGCGCAGTTCGGTCTCGAGCTCGGCGAGGTCGGTCTCCTCCCGGCCGATCTCGATCACGTCGACGGCGTTCATCAGCGCGCAGATGGCGGGTGCGTCCGCCGCGGTCGCGGGCCGCACGGTGAGCGTCTCCATACGGGTCACTGTCCGGCCGTACGCCGGTACGGCGCAAACCATTTAGCCGGACGGCCGGATACCCCCGAAGGCCCCCGAGGGTCCCGGACGTGCGACGAGGGCACAGCCGTGTCGGCTGTGCCCTCGTCACCTCAACCGGTGCGCCGGATCAGACGGCCAGGATCGCCTTCTCCTCGGCGAAGTGGCAGGCGGACTCGTGCGCGGCGGGGGTGTCCTTGCCCTTGAAGCGCTCCGGGATCGCCAGCAGCGGCTCCTCGGTGGCGCACTTGTCCTCGGCCTTCCAGCAGCGGGTGCGGAAACGGCAGCCCGAGGGCGGGTTGGCCGGCGAGGGCACGTCACCGGTGAGGATGATCCGCTCGCGCGACTCCCGCACCTGCGGGTCCGGGACCGGGACGGCGGAGAGCAGGGCCTGGGTGTACGGGTGGGTGGGGTGGTCGTAGATCTGCGCGTCGGTGCCGATCTCCGCCATCTTGCCCAGGTACATCACGCCCACGCGGTCCGAGATGTGCCGCACGATCGACAGGTCGTGCGCGATGAAGAGGTAGGACAGGTCGAACTCGTCCTGGAGCTTCTCCATCAGGTTGATGACCTGCGCCTGCACCGAGACGTCCAGCGCCGAGACCGGCTCGTCGCAGATGATGATCTCCGGGTTCAGCGCGAGACCGCGGGCGATGCCGATGCGCTGGCGCTGGCCGCCGGAGAACTGGTGCGGGTAGCGGTTGATGTACTCCGGGTTCAGACCGACCACGTCCAGGAGCTCCTGGACCTTGCGCCGGCGGTCGCCCTTGGGAGCCACCTCGGGGTGGATCTCGTAGGGCTCGGCGATGATGTCGCCGACCGTCATCCGCGGATTGAGCGAGGTGTACGGGTCCTGGAAGACCATCTGGATGTTGCGGCGCACGGCCTTCAGCGCGGACCCGGACAGCTTGGTGATGTCCTGGCCCTTGTAGAAGACCTCGCCCGAGCTCGCCCGCTCCAGGTTCATCAGCAGCTTGGCGACGGTGGACTTGCCACAGCCGGACTCACCGACAATGCCCAGGGTCTCGCCCTGGTAGAGGTCGAAGGAGATCCCGTCGACCGCCTTGACCGCACCGACCTGCTTCTTGAACAGGATGCCCTGGGTCAGCGGGAAGTGCTTGACCAG
The DNA here is from genome assembly GCF_055582305.1 of Streptomyces sp. NPDC042102. Taxonomy (NCBI): domain Bacteria; kingdom Bacillati; phylum Actinomycetota; class Actinomycetes; order Kitasatosporales; family Streptomycetaceae; genus Streptomyces; species Streptomyces sp. NPDC042102. Next base: position 683,521 of record NZ_JBVJDL010000003.1, on the reverse strand, counting down.
GTTGCGGACCTGGAGGATCGGCTCGCGCTCGGTGGCGTTCTTGGTGAGCTCAGCCATGGATCGTCTCCTTCCAGAAGTGGCACGCGCTGCCGCGGCCGGGCAGTTCGGTGCCGTCCTGCTCCGTGACCGGGTGCAGGGCCGGGATCTCCGTGCGGCAGATGTCCTGCGCCTTGGGGCAGCGCGGGTTGAAGGCGCAGCCGCTCGGGATCTTGAGCAGGTTGGGCGGCAGACCCTTGATCGCGTAGAGCTCCTGGCCCTTCTGGTCCAGGCGCGGGATCGAGTCCAGCAGGCCGCGGGTGTACGGGTGCGACGGGCGCTTGTAGATCTCGTGGACCGGGGCGGTCTCGACGATCCGGCCCGCGTACATGACCGCGATCTTGTCCGCGACGTCGGCGACGACGCCGAGGTCGTGGGTGATCAGGATCATGCCCATGTTCATCTCGCTCTGGAGCTCCGCGAGGAGGTCCATGACCTGGGCCTGGACGGTCACGTCGAGGGCCGTGGTCGGCTCGTCGGCGATGATCAGGTCCGGCTCCAGGGCGAGCGCCATGGCGATCATGATGCGCTGGCGCATACCGCCGGAGAACTGGTGCGGGTAGTCCCCCACGCGCGCCTTGGCGGCGGGGATCTTCACGCGCTCCATGAGCTCGACGGCCTTGACCCGGGCGTCCTTCTTGGACATGCCGCGGTGCACGGTGAACATCTCGCCGAGCTGGTCGCCGACGGAGAAGACCGGGTTCAGGGACGACAGCGCGTCCTGGAAGATCATCGCCATCTTGGCGCCCCGGAGCTTGCGGCGCTCCTCCTCGGGCATGGCCAGGATGTTCTGTCCGTGGAAGCGGACCTCGCCCCCGGAGACGCGTCCGGGCGGGCTGTCGAGGATGCCCATGATCGCCTGCGCGGTCACGGACTTGCCCGAGCCCGACTCGCCGAGCACGGCGAGGGTCTCGCCGGCGGCGACGCTGTAGCTCACGCCGTTGACGGCCTTGGCGACCCCGTCACGGGTCTTGAACTCGACATGGAGGTTGTCCACCTCCAGCAGCGGGGTGCCGGGCTTGGCGCCGGCCTCCGTCCCGCTGAGAATCTCCGACGTCGTCACGCCGCCACCTTCGTCCTGCTTGCTGATGTTGTCTCGGAGCATCGCGGGGACCTACCGCAGCTTCGGGTCGAGCGCGTCACGCAGGCCGTCGCCGACGAAGGCGAAGCCGAGCACGGTGACGACGACGAACAGGCTGGGGAAGATCCACAGGTGGTCCTCGACGCCGATGAACTGCTGGCCGTCGGCGAGCATGTTGCCCCACTCGGGGACGTCCACGGGGACGCCGGCGCCGAGGAAGGACAGCGAGGCCACACCGATGATCGCGGTGCCGACGTTGAACGTCGCGTACACCAGGACCGCGGTCAGCGAGTTGGGCAGGATGTGCTTGCGCACGATCCGGGGACCGCTGGCGCCGAGCGCCTTGGCCGCGTGGACGTAGTCCATCTCACGGACCGACAGGATCGAGCTGCGCAGCAGTCGGGCGACGGTGGCCCACGAGAAGATGGCCAGCGAGATGATGACCGGGGTGACGCCGCGGCCGGTCACCAGGATGATGACCATGGCGCCGATGAGCAGCGGGAACGCCAGGAAGACGTCCACCGCGCGCATGATGATCGTGTCGGCGAACCGGGCGAAGTAACCGGCGATCGCGCCCATGAAGACACCGATCAGCACGGCGAAGAGGATCGACGCGAGACCGACGATGACGGCGATGCGGGCGCCGGCCAGCAGACGCGAGAACACGTCGCGGCCGAGCGAGTCGGTGCCCATCCAGTGGTCACCGCCCGGCGAGGCCAGGGTGTTCATCAGGTTCTGGGCCTGCGGGTCGTACGGGGTGACCATGTTGCCGAACGCGGCGGTCAGGAAGAGCACTGTGACGATGCCCAGACCGACGACGGCCAGCTTGTTCTGGAAGAAGCGGTGGCGGATCTCGCCCCACTGGGTGACCTGCTTGGGTGCGGCTTCGGTGGTCGTCGCCGGCGCGGGGGCCTCGTCACCCACCGCCGGGCTCTTGACGAGCTCAGACATAGGAATTTTCTCCTTGGGGGACGGTCAGCTGAGTCGGATGCGCGGGTCGAGGGCTGCGTAGAGCAGGTCGACGACCAGGCTGAGGAGGATGAAGATGCCGACGCTGTACGTCACCACACCGACCACGATCGGGTTGTTCTGCTGCTGCACGGCCTGGACCATGGCCAGACCGACGCCGTCCCAGTTGAAGATGGTCTCGGTGATGAGCGCGCCACCGAGCAGACCGCCGAAGGCGATGCCCAGGTAGGTGACGACCGGGATGACGGAGTTGCGCAGGACGTGCTTGAACAGCACGCGGCGGCGCGGGAGTCCCTTGGCCACGGCCGTCTTGACGTAGTCGGCGCGCAGCACCTCCAGCATCGTGCCGCGGGTGAGGCGGGCCACGAACGCCACATCGACGATGGCGAGGGTGACCGCAGGAAGGATCAGCGCCTGGAAGTCGTCACCGCCGATCGGCAGGATCTCCAGCTCGATGGCGAGGAACCGCTTGAGCAGGAAGCCGATGACGAAGGTCGGGAAGCCGACCAGCATGGTCGTCATGAATGTCGTGGTGACATCCAGCATGCTGTATCTCTTCAGCGCGGCGATGATGCCGACGGCCATGCCGAGCGCCGAGACCAGGATGATGGCGAAGACGGCCAGCTTGGCCGTGTTGACCAGCTTCGGGCCGAGGATCTCGCTGACCTCGCGCCGCTGGACGTAGTCCTCGCCGAGGTCACCGGTAGCGACCTTCGCAACGTAGTTGACGTACTGCTCGGGCAGCGACTTGTCCAGTCCGTACCGCTTGTGGAGCTCCGCGACCACTGCGGGGTCACGTGCCTTGTCGCTGCCCGCGATCGAACCCACGGGGTCGCCGGGGAGCACGAACAGACAAGCGAACAGAACCATGGTCGCGCCGATGAGCGTGATGACCATCTGCCCGAGGCGACGGGCGACGTACCTTCCCATGTTTTGCCTCTCTACCTGGCCGCTTCTGGGAGCAGCGGCCTCCGGTCCTTACGACGGACCGGCTCTCGGCGGGCGGGGGAGCCCGCGAATGTGAGGGGTGCCGAAGTGAAAACGGCCCTGGCGAGCGGGGCCGCGGCCCACCGGGTCACCCGGGGGCCGCGGCGCGTGCGCTCGTGACGGATCTCCCGTCAGGAACCGCTTACTTCTTGAGCGAGATCTTCTCGAGGATCGGGTCCTCGTTGAAGTTGATGTCGTCCAGACCGTTGAACTTGTCGGTCGCCATCAGGCGGTGCTGGGTACGGTTGAAGGTCGGGATGAGGGCCATGTCGTCCATCGCCATCTTCTCGGCCGCCTGGTACATCTTGATGCGGGCGGCCTCGTCCTTGGTGGCGCGCGCGTCGTCGATCAGCTTGTCGAACGCGGGGTTGTTGTAACGGGCGCGGTTGTCACCCGTGACGTTGCCGTCCGCGTCCTTGGCCATCGAGGTCGAGTGCAGGAGCGGGAAGAGGAAGTTCTCCGCCGTCGGGTAGTCCGCGCCCCACGCGAAGCGGTACAGGCCGGAGGCCGAGGAGCTCTGCTGCTCCTTCAGCATGCCCGGGAAGTCCTTGCCGTCGAGCTTGACCTTGACGCCCAGGACGTCCTCGAGCTGCTTGGCGATGGCCTGGACCCACTCTTCGTGGCCCGCACCGGAGTTGAAGGAGAAGCGGATCTCGGTGCCCGGCTTCAGGCCGCCCTTCTCCGCGTGCTCCTTGGCCTTGGCGACGTCCTGCTTGACGCAGGAGCCGCAGACGCCCTTCTGGTACGAGGTCGGGAACGCCGGCGGCACGATGGAGGACGACGGGTTCTGGAAGCCCTGGAAGACACCCTTGGCGATGGCCTCGCGGTCGATCGCGTAGGAGACGGCCAGACGCGCGTCCACGTTGTTCAGCGGAGCGCTGTCGCCGATCGGCAGAACGAAGTTCATGCCGGTGGTGTCCTTGGTGAACCACTTGCCCTGCGGCTTGTACTTCGCCTCGGCGACCTTCAGCTGCGGGGTCGGGATGTGGGCGTAGTCGAACTTGCCGGCCTGGAAGCCCTCGTACTCGAGCTGCTGGGCGGTCTTGGTGTTGAGGATCTCGATCTCGACCTTGCCGAGCTTCGCCTTCTCCAGCCCGTAGTCGTCGTTGCGGACGAGCTTGATGGACTTGTTGTGCTCCCAGGCGCCGTCCATCTTGAACGGACCGTTGCCGATGGGGGCCTCGCCGAACGCCTTGTCCTCCTCGCCGACCTTGGCGACCTTCGGGACCGGGCTGTAGGCGCCGTGCGCGGTCTTGAGCGTGAACTCGCAGTCCGGGGCGCTCAGGTCGACCTTGATGGTGGACGCGTCGGGCGTGGTGACACCGGCGAAGGTGGTGGTGGTGCCTTCCTTCAGCTCCTTGTAGCCCTTGATGCCGGCGAAGTGGTACGCGACATCGGAGGCGGCGGCCTTGTGGGCGACACGGGCCCAGCCGCGGGCGAAGGACTCGGCGTCGACGGGCTCGCCGTTGGAGAACTTCGTGCCCGACTTGATCTTGAAGGTGAAGCTGTTGCAGGCGTCGTCCGGGGTGGCCGACTCGGCCAGCATCGGCTCGATCTTGCCGTCCGGCGTGTTTCCGTACAGGCCGGTGAAGAGAGCGTTCGCCACCACGACGCCGGTGGACTCGTGCGCACGGCCCGGGTCGATGGTGTCCGGCTCGGTGCTGCCGAAGCGGAACGTGCCGCCACCGGCGCTGCCCGCGTCGTCCTTCTTGTCCCCGCCACCACAGGCAGTCGCCGCAAGGGCGACGATGATCGCGCCCGCGACCCACTTGGCGCTCTTGGCACCACGCATGGGTTTCCTCCTCATGAGTCCACTGATCGACTTGAGGGACACAGGTACGTTTCGCCGACACCCCTGACGGCGATAGGAACAGTGCCCCGAGTGTGCTCGTGAGTCGGCGCTCCCCACAGCGCGTGACCCATTGACCCGAGCTCAATGGAGCCATCCTCAGGGACGCCCAGACCGTAAACCACACTTAAGTGGTCTCGTTTTCACAACATCGATCCCCGCCAGAAACCCGAAATCCGGACAAAGGGATCAGAGACAGACACACGCGAAACGGACGGTTAGCACACCTTCCGGAGTGTGACGGTCGGTATCCGGACATCAGATCGACATAATCCGCTTGACACAAGCGAACAGCCCGGCCCCGCACGAAACCGTGCGGGACCGGGCTGGGCGACCCTCTGTGAGGTCAGTTACCCCTGGCGGCAGGCTACTTGGCGGCCTTGGCGCGCGAGGCGGTGCGCGAGCGCTCCTTCTGGTCCAGGACGACCTTGCGGATGCGCACGGCCTCCGGGGTCACCTCGACGCACTCGTCGTCGCGGCAGAACTCCAGGGACTGCTCCAGGGAGAGCTTGCGCGGCGGGACGATCGCCTCGAAGGAGTCGGCGGAGGAGGAGCGCATGTTGGTGAGCTTCTTCTCCTTGGTGATGTTCACGTCCATGTCGTCGGCGCGCGAGTTCTCGCCGACGATCATGCCCTCGTACACCTCGGTGCCGGGGTCGGTGAACAGCACGCCGCGCTCCTGGAGGTTGGTCATCGCGAACGCGGTGACCGCACCGGCGCGGTCGGCGACCAGGGAGCCGTTGTTACGGGTGACCAGCTGGCCGAACCACGGCTCGTGGCCCTCGTGGATCGAGTGGCCGATGCCGGTGCCGCGGGTCTGGGTCAGGAACTCCGTACGGAAGCCGATCAGGCCACGGGACGGAACGACGAACTCCATGCGGACCCAGCCGGAGCCGTGGTTCGACATGTTGTCCATGCGGCCCTTGCGGACACCCATGAGCTGCGTGACCGCGCCCATGTGCTCCTCGGGCACGTCGATCGTCATGCGCTCGACGGGCTCGTACGTCTTGCCGTCGACGTCCTTGGTGACGACCTGGGGCTTGCCGATGGTCAGCTCGAAGCCCTCACGGCGCATCTGCTCGACCAGGATGGCGAGCGCGAGCTCACCGCGGCCCTGGACCTCCCAGGCGTCCGGGCGCTCGGTGTCGAGCACGCGCAGCGAGACGTTACCGATCAGCTCGCGGTCGAGGCGGTCCTTGACCTGGCGGGCGGTGACCTTGCGGTCCTTGACCGCGGCCTTGGCGTCCGCGCCCTTGCCGGAGCCACCACGGCCGACCATCGGGGAGGTGTTGGTGCCGATGACCATGGAGATGGCCGGCTCGTCCACCGTGATGAGCGGCAGCGCGATCGGGTTCTCCGGGTCGGCCAGGGTCTCGCCGATCATGATCTCGGGAATACCGGCGACGGCGCAGATGTCACCGGGGCCGGCGACCTCGGCCGGCTTGCGGGTGAGCGCCTCGGTCATCATCAGCTCGGTGATGCGGACGCTGGAGACGCTGCCGTCCCGCTTGATCCACGCGACCGTCTGGCCCTTGCGCAGCTCGCCCTGCTCGACGCGCAGGAGCGCGATACGGCCGAGGAAGTTGTCGGCGTCGAGGTTGGTGACGTGGGCCTGGAGCGGCGCCTCCTCCTCGTACGTCGGGGCGGGGACGTGCTCGAGGATGGTGGAGAAGAACGGCTCCAGGTTGGTGGAGTCCGCCGGGACGGTGCCGTCCTCCGGCTTGGTCAGCGAGGCGATGCCGTCACGGCCGCAGGCGTAGACGATCGGGAACTCGATCTGGTCCTCGTCGGCGTCCAGGTCCAGGAACAGGTCGTACGTCTCGTTGACGACCTCGTCGATCCGGGAGTCCGGGCGGTCCGTCTTGTTGATGCAGAGGATGACGGGCTTGCGCTGCTGCAGGGCCTTGCGGAGCACGAAGCGGGTCTGGGGCAGCGGACCCTCGGAGGCGTCCACCAGCAGGACGACGGCGTCGACCATCGACAGACCGCGCTCGACCTCGCCACCGAAGTCGGCGTGGCCGGGGGTGTCGATGATGTTGATCGTGATCGGGGCCCCGCCGTCCTTGGGGTGATACTTCACCGCCGTGTTCTTGGCGAGGATCGTGATGCCCTTCTCACGCTCCAGGTCGTTCGAGTCCATCATGCGGTCGTCGAGCTGCTGGTGGGCGGCGAAGGCACCGGCCTGCTTGAGCATGGCGTCGACGATGGTCGTCTTGCCGTGGTCGACGTGGGCGACGATGGCGACGTTTCGGATGTCGTGGCGCGTGGGCACTGCGGCGCTTCTCCCGGGATCGTGGATGGCGTCGCGTACGGTCCGGCACGCGAGCCTCGCCGGGCGGAAAACCTGCCACGGCCTTACCCCATGGTACGTCGCGTGGCGGGAAGCGCCTGCCGGGGGGCTGTCAAGAGGCCGGACGGCTGAGGGTGGGGGTGGCCGTCCGGCGCTGGTCCATCGGGTCAATGGGCAGGTACGACCTTGCCCGCCGGAAATCCGGCGGGCAAGTGAATTGAGTCAGTTCTGAGCTTGCGGCCCCGGGTTCACCCGGGCGTCGTCACTTGTTCTTCTTGCCCTTCGCGGGGGCGGGCTTCTTCCATCCGATGTCCTGGTAGCGGGGCGCCGCCAGGCCGAAGGCGCCGGCGTTGACCACGCCCGGCTTCGACGCGACCAGCTCGGGGCGCTGGTAGAGCGGGATGGAGCCGGCGGCGGCCCAGATCCGGGCGTCCGCCTTGCGCATCAGCTCGCGGGACTGCTTCTCGTCGAGCTCGCCGAGCGCCTGATCGAACAGCTGATCGATGTGGTCGGTGCCGACCCGGGTGTAGTTCTGCTCCACCAGGAGCGAGCCGTCCGCCGCGGGCTCGGGCTTGGCGAAGATCGGGCGGGCGTCGGTGGCCGGGAAGGCCGTCGCGGGCCAGGAGTACAGGGCGAGGTCGTACTGGCCCGAGGCGATGTGGTCCTTGAAGAAACTGTCGTCGGAGACCTTGGTCACCTCGGTGGCGATACCGATCTTCTTGAGCATCAGGGCGATCCGGTCGCCGACCGCGCGCAGCGAATCCGAGCCGGGGCCCGAGGGCAGGACGAACCGCAGGGCGAGCGGCTTGCCGTCCTTGGCCAGCATGGCCCCGGACGTCTTGGCGGCCTGCTTGGCGGGCGCGGCCGGCGGGGTGCTCGCGCCGTCGCGGGCCGGGTTGCGCTTGGCGTCGTCGGCGTCGGCGGTGGTGCCGGCCCGGAGGGCCTCGGACTGCGCCAGCAGCGCGGCCTCCTGCTGCTCGGCGAAGGGCGCGGGGGCGACCAGGTTCGTCGAACCCTTCTCCTGCGGGGCGCCCTGGGTGCCCGGCTCGGCGCCCGGGGCGCCCTGGGTCCCCTCGGCGAACGCGTCGGCGTCGACGATCTCGCCGTCGGGCCCGTACGCGAGCCCCTCCGGCAGCTCGCCCTCCGCCGGGCGGACGACGTCGTCACCGGGCAGCCGGTGCACCCCGGCGGGCACGGCGCCGGTGGCCGGCCGGCCCGAGAGCTGGGCGAAGAGCGCCGCGACCCCGCCGGACTCCGCGGCCTTCTTGGCCCGCGCGGCCGCCGCCCGCCGCTCGGCCGCGGTGGCCGGGACCGCCCCCGGCGCGTCCGCCGCCGCCCGCGCCGCGGCCCCGACCGCCGAGAGGTCGCCGTTGCGCTCGTCGTCCTGGCCCACGATGTAGAGGCCGTCGCTGCCGGTGCCCGGCCCCGCCGCCCGCTTGGCGTCGTCGCTGCCGGTCCGCTGCGCGCCCGCCTTGGTGCCGGCGGGCACGTTGAGCTTGCCGCCCTGGCGCCAGCCGGCGTCGGCGAGGAGCGCCAGGGCCGCCTTGGTGTCCTGGGAACCGAGGGCGCCGCTGTTGTCGGCGTACGTGTGCTGCCCCGCCAGGGCCAGGTGGCTGCCCACCGGCTTCGCCGGCAGGCCCAGCGGCTTCAGGACGACCTCGGCCAGCGCCTGCCGGTCCAGCGCCCGGGCCACGGCCCGGCGCACCCGCTCGTCGGCCAGCGGTCCGGTGGCCCCGTTCAGCGCCAGCTGCGTGTAGGCGGGCTCCAGGGACTTGCGGACGGTGAAGCCGACCAGCGCCCGCTGCTCCTCGGCGTACGTACGGACGGCCTCCGCCCGCTTCGCCCGCGCCTGCATCTCGGCCCGGACGACCTCCTCGTCCGCGCTGTGGGCGTTCGCCCAGGCCAGCGTGGCCTGGTCCGGGGTGAGCTCGGTGGAGGGCCCGTGCGCCCCCTGGGCCGCCGGGTCCTTGCGCTTGGCCAGCGCGATCCGGTCCGCGGCCGCCCGGTCGATCTCCGCGAGGTCCAGCTTCCCGGCGGCCAGCGCCGCCGGGCGCTGCGCCCGGGGCACGGCGGTGAGGACCAGGGTGTCCAGCTTGGCGGGCCGGCCCCACCACCGCGGGTTGCGCGAGAGGGCGGCCGTGCCGGTCTTCTTGTCGATCGTGCCGAGGTTGAAGGGGCCGGCGGTCACCTTCAGGGTGCCGCGCGCCCCCTCGTTGAAGGCCTCCGGCGTGCCGGTGACCTGCTTGGGGTAGAGCGGGGTGAACAGCGAGCGCCAGTCGGCGTAGGGCTTGGCGAAGGTGACCTTGACCTCCAGGTCGTTCGCCCCGCGCTCGATCTTCTCGATGCGGTCGTAGCCGGCGTTGCGGGCCGTCCAGTACGCCGAGTCCTTGCCGTTCAGGGCGCGCCACTGGGCCACGAAGTCCGGTGCGCCGATCTCGCGCCCGTCGCTCCACACCGCCTGCTGGTTGAGCTTGTACAGGACAACCTGCTTCGGCTCGCGCGCGACGACCTCGGCCTTCTCCAGGTAGTCGGGATTGGCCACCGGCCGGCCCTTGGCGTCCATCACGAACAGCTGGGGCAGCACCGCCCCCGCGATCCGGGACGTGGTGGCGTCGGCGTCGGCCTGGAAGGAGTTCAGGGTCTCGGGGAGGGTGTCCACGGCCCACCGCAGCACACCGCCGTCCTTCACCTGCTCCCGGGCCGTCGCGGCGATGTCCGGCCCGGCGGCGGGCGAGCCTCCCTCGTCGTCGGCCCCGCAGCCCGCGAGCAGCGGCAGCGCGAGGACGCCCGAGGTCAGCAGCGCCAAGGAGCTGCGCCTTCTCTGGGACATGGGTGGTACCTCCGGGGCGGGGGCGAGCGGGTCGCGTACTCGATCGCGCACGTCGCGTACGTGATCACTAATGGCGGTATTTGGAGCTGATCACACTGATGTCGAAACCCACTGAAATCGACGCCCCGGCCCGCCCCGCGCACCCGCCGCGCGCCACGCCGCGAACCCCACCCGTGCGGACCAATCCCGCCCGCCCGCGGACGCGCGTTCCCTCGGACGAGGGATGAAAATGGAAGCAGGGAGGGGCGCACAGATCGCGCCTGCGCGCCCGCAATCGCTGCACGTCCCTTCACAACCGGGGACGCGAGGCGCGACACTCGCAGGCGCACATGAGCGTTGCCACCGCAACCTGCGGAAGTGAGGGCAAGTCATGTCCCTGCAGGACGATTTGAATGCCGTACGGCGCAACCTGGACGAGCTGACGCGCAAGGTCGAGCAGCTGGAGCGGAAGGCCGCGCGGCAGAAACCGGCGGGCGGCCCCGGCGCCGCACCGGATCCGTCCCGGATGGTGACCATCCCGGACGCCCCGTACGACAACGCGCTGTGGACCGACAGCGACGACGAGGGACTCGGAGCCCGCGACCGTCGGGCACCCTGAGCCCACAAGCCGTACCCCCGCTACCCCATCAGGCCCAGCCGCGCACCGTGCGCGGCTGGGTCTCCTGGGCCACCCCTGACCACTCCACCCGGAGTTCCCCTTGGCCACAGGCACCGAACCACCGCGACCCCGGCAGCTGACCGGCGTCCACGACATCTCCCGGGCCGCGATCGCGGCCCGGCATCTGCGTACCGACCGCTGGTGGCTGTCCCCCGCGGTCACCGCGGCAGGGCTGTTCGCCTTCATCGTCTATTCGACGTGGCGGGCCTTCGCGAACGCCGACTACTACGCGGCGCCGTACGTCTCGCCCTTCTACTCCCCCTGTCTGGCGGAGAACTGCGTCCCGATGAAGGACGGCCCCAACTGGGAGATCTTCGGGAGCTGGTGGGGCCTGTCCCCCGCGCTGCTGATCCTGATCTTCCCGCTCGGCTTCCGGCTGACCTGCTACTACTACCGCAAGGCCTACTACCGCGGCTTCTGGGCCTCGCCGCCCGCCTGCGCGGTCGCCGAGCCGCACGCGAAGTACACCGGCGAGACCCGCTTCCCGCTGATCCTCCAGAACATGCACCGCTACTTCTTCTACGCGGCGGTGCCGGTCGCGGGCATCCTCACGTACGACACCGTCCTCACCTTCCGGGACGAGACGTACGCGTGGGGCCACATGGGTCTGGGCACCCTGATCTTCCTCGTCAACATCGGACTGATCTGGGCCTACACCCTTTCGTGCCATTCCTGCCGGCACATCATCGGCGGCCGGCTCAAGCACTTCTCCAAGCACCCGGTGCGCTACCGGCTGTGGGGCTGGGTCGGGAAGCTCAACTCCCGTCACATGCAGCTGGCGTGGGCGTCGCTGATCAGCGTGGCGCTGTGCGACTTCTACGTGTACCTGCTCGCGACCGGCACCATCACCGACCCGAGGATCTTCTGACATGGCTCAAGTCGACCGGCAGCAGTGGGACGTGGTCGTGGTCGGCGCGGGCGGCGCCGGGCTGCGGGCCGCGATCGAGGCCCGCGAGCGGGGCGCCCGTACGGCCGTGATCTGCAAGTCCCTGTTCGGCAAGGCCCATACGGTGATGGCCGAGGGCGGCATCGCGGCCTCGATGGGCAACGTCAACGAGGGCGACAACTGGCAGGTGCACTTCCGCGACACCATGCGCGGCGGCAAGTTCCTCAACCAGTGGCGGATGGCCGAGCTGCACGCCCAGGAGGCCCCGGACCGGGTCTGGGAGCTGGAGACCTGGGGCGCGCTGTTCGACCGCACGTCCGACGGGCGGATCTCGCAGCGCAACTTCGGCGGGCACGAGTACCCCCGGCTCGCCCACGTCGGCGACCGCACGGGCCTGGAGCTCATCCGCACCCTCCAGCAGAAGATCGTTGCCCTCCAGCAGGAGGACTTCAAGGAGACCGGGGACTACGAGTCCCGCCTGAAGGTCTTCCAGGAGTGCACGGTCACCCGCGTCCTGAAGGACGGGAGTGACGGCGGCGACGGCGGTGACGGTGGCGACGGCGGTGACGGCGGCCGGGTCAGCGGCGTCTTCGCCTACGAGCGCGAGTCCGGCCGGTTCTTCGTGCTGGAGGCGCCGGCCGTGGTGCTCGCCACCGGCGGCATCGGCAAGTCGTTCAAGACGACCTCCAACTCCTGGGAGTACACCGGCGACGGGCACGCGCTGGCCCTGCTGGCCGGCGCGCCGCTGCTGAACATGGAGTTCGTGCAGTTCCACCCGACCGGCATGGTCTGGCCCCCGTCGGTGAAGGGCATCCTCGTCACCGAATCGGTGCGCGGCGACGGCGGCGTGCTGCGCAACAGCGAGGGCAAGCGGTTCATGTTCGACTACGTCCCGGACGTCTTCAAGGAGAAGTACGCCGAGACGGAGGCCGAGGGCGACCGCTGGTACGAGGACCCGGACAACAACCGGCGTCCCCCCGAGCTGCTGCCCCGCGACGAGGTGGCCCGCGCGATCAACTCCGAGGTCAAGGCGGGCCGCGGCTCCCCGCACGGCGGCGTGTTCCTCGACGTCTCCACCCGGATGCCGGCGGAGCGGATCAAGCGGCGGCTGCCGTCGATGTACCACCAGTTCAAGGAGCTGGCGGACGTCGACATCACCGCCGAGCCCATGGAGGTCGGCCCGACCTGCCACTACGTGATGGGCGGCATCGCGGTCGAGTCCGACACCGCGGCCACGGTCGGCGTGCCCGGCCTGTTCGCGGCGGGCGAGGTCGCGGGCGGCATGCACGGCTCGAACCGGCTCGGCGGCAACTCGCTGTCCGATCTGCTGGTCTTCGGCCGCCGCGCGGGTCTGCACGCGGCGCGTTACGCCGAGGAGCTGGCCGCGCGCCCGGCCGTCGCCCAGGAGCAGATCGACGTCGCGGCCGCGGAGGCCCTGGCCCCGTTCCGCGCCGAGGACGGGGCGGAGAACCCGTACACGCTCCACCAGGAGCTCCAGCAGACGATGAACGACCTGGTCGGCATCATCCGGCGGGAGGGCGAGATGCAGCAGGCCCTCGGCAGGCTGCGGGCCCTGCGGGTGCGGGCCTCGCGGGCCGGGGTCGAGGGGCACCGCCAGTTCAACCCGGGCTGGCACCTGGCGCTGGACCTGCGCAACATGCTGCTGGTCAGCGAGTGCGTGGCCCGCGCCGCGCTGGAGCGCACCGAGAGCCGCGGCGGCCACACCCGCGAGGACTGCCCGTCGATGGAGCGGGACTGGCGGCCGGTGAACCTGGTGTGCCACCCGGTGGACCCGCCCCCGGCGGATCCGGCGGCCGACCGGATCCGACTCGCCCGTACCCGTACGGAACCCATCCGACCCGACCTGCTCGCACTCTTCGAGAAGGAAGAGCTGGTCAAGTACCTCGCCGAAGAGGAGCTCTACGAGTGACGACCTACGACGCACGCTTCCGGATCTGGCGGGGCGACGCGGACGGCGGCGAGCTGCGGGACTTCACCGTCGAGGTGCACGACGGCGAGGTGGTGCTGGACATCGTCCACCGGCTGCAGGCCACCCAGGCCTCTGACCTCGCGGTCCGCTGGAACTGCAAGGCGGGCAAGTGCGGTTCGTGCAGCGCGGAGGTCAACGGCCGGCCGCGGCTGATGTGCATGACGCGGATGTCGACCTTCACCCGTGAGGAAACGATCACAGTGACCCCGCTGCGGGCCTTTCCCGTCGTCCGGGACCTGGTCACGGACGTGTCGTTCAACTACGCCAAGGCGCGGGAGGTGCCGTCCTTCGTGCCCCCGCAGGGGGTGGCCGCGGGCGACTACCGGATGCAGCAGGTGGACGTCGACCGCTCGCAGGAGTTCCGCAAGTGCATCGAGTGCTTCCTGTGCCAGGACACCTGCCACGTGGTGCGTGACCACGAGGAGAACAAGAAGGCCTTCGCGGGCCCGCGCTTCCTGATGCGGGTGGCGGAGCTCGACATGCACCCGCTGGACGCGGCCGCCGAGGCGGGCCTGGACCGCAAGGCCACGGCCCAGGACGAGCACGGTCTGGGCTACTGCAACATCACCAAGTGCTGTACGGAGGTGTGCCCCGAGGGCATCAAGATCACCGACAATGCGCTGATCCCGCTGAAGGAACGGGCCGTGGACCGCAAGTACGACCCGCTGGTCTGGCTGGGAAGCAAGATCGGGCGTCGGCGTTCCGACCCCCGTTAGCGCGATCACGGTACACAATGCCCCCTGGGAGAACGCCGGGTGCCGACCGGTGTGATGTCAGGGGGCTTCGCGTGCGGGTGGGGGACGAGCTGGCCGGCCGGTATCGGCTGGACCAGCGGCTCGGCCAGGGCGGCATGGGCGAGGTGTGGCGCGGGTACGACCTGACGCTGGACCGGTCCGTGGCCGTCAAGGTGCTGCTGGAGGCGGCGTCGGAGAACGACGAGGTGGTCAGCCGGTTCCGGCGCGAGGCCACCATCGGGGCACGGTTGCAGCACCCGGGCATCACGGTGGTGCACGACGTCGGCCGGCACGCCGGGCGGCTGTTCATCGTCATGGAACTGCTGGCGGGCGAGGACCTGCGCACGCTGCTGGGCCGCTCGGCGGGCGGGCTGCCGGAGGCCCTCGCGGTGGACCTGGCGGCGCAGACGGCGGAGGCGCTGGCCGCCGCGCACGAGCAGGCGGTGGTGCACCGCGACCTCAAACCCGCCAACCTCTTCGTCCTGCCCGGCAACCGGGTCAAGATCTGCGACTTCGGCATCGCGCACTCCTCGGACGCGACGGCGGGCTGGACGGTCACGGGCCGCTGGTTCGGCTCGCCGCCGTACATGGCGCCGGAGCAGTGGCACGGCGCGCACGTGGACGCGCGGTGCGATCTGTACGCGCTGGGGTGCGTGCTGCGCGAGATGCTCAGCGGCGAACCGCCGTTCGGGGCGGCCGAGTCGCCGTACGTCCTGCTGCGCCGGCACGTCGAGGAGGTGCCGATGCCGCTCCGGGAGGCCGGGTTCCCGGTGGCGCCGGAACTGGAACGGCTGGTGCAGACGCTGCTGGCGAAGGACCGGGCGGACCGGCCGGAGTCGGCGGCGGTGGTGGCCAAGGCCCTGCGGGGCCTCGTGGGGGCGGGCGGTCCCGGCCCCGCGGGTCCTTCGGGGGCGGCTGATCCGGCGGGTGCGGCGGGGGCGGCTGCCGGGCACGCCGCCACGGTGGCCGATCCGCGCGTGCCGGCCGGTACGGACGGCCGCGGGACGGAGGAGACGGGCGGAACCGGGGCGGCCGGATCGCCGGATCCGGTGGCCGGGGGCACGAACGGGGAGCCGGCGGACGGGAGCGGCGCCCCGCAGGCGGCCGGGGGCACGACCGGGCCCCCCGACGGGACCCCCGACGGGCCCGCGGACCGGAGCGGGACCGGGAGCGCCGACGGGGCCACGGACCGGAACGCGGCCGGGAGTGTGGCCACGGACCCGGACGCGGACCCCGCCGAGGGGGCCGCGGGCGACGCGGTTCCCGAAGCCGTACGGGAGTTCGCCCGCGAGCTGGTGCTGGAGGCCGAGGAGGCGTTGCGGGCCGCGGTGCCCGACAGGGAGAACCTGCGCGTCGAGGCGCTCGCCGCCGCGGCCGACGCGGCGGCCCACTTCGACGCCGCCCTCGCGGGCCGGCTGCTGGAGGGCGCCGAGCGGTACGCGTGGACCGACGGGCAGGGCAACGGGGTCCGGGTCGCCGAACTGCTGACCTTCCTGGCCCGCCGGACCTCGCGGCACGCGCCCGCCCGCAGCGAGCGGCTGCTCACCGACGCCCAGCAGGCGCTGTTCACCGTCTTCGGGTCCAACCGGCCGGCGCCGCTGCGCCTGGTCGCCGAGGAGCTGGCCCGCGTCTCGCCCGCCCGCGGCGCCGCGCTCGCCCGGCGGTACTTCGAGGAGGGGTCGGCGGCCGCGGACCGGATCTGGGCCCGGGTGGCCGTGGCCACCGCCGAGACCGACTTCACGCTGGCCCGGGCGCACCAGGCCCGGATCGGCGACGTCATCCTGCGCGTGAGCACGCACGCGGACATGATCGTGGTGCTCAGCCGCCGGGACCTGCCCGCCGCGCTGCTGCTGGCCGGTCAGATCCTGGACGGCGCGGACCGGGTCGAGCTGCTGTGCCGGATGGCCGGCGAACTCGACGCCGCCGGGGACCGGGGCGGCGCCGCCGAGGCGCTCGGCGCGGCGGAGCGGGCGTACGCGCGCTGGGTGCCGGAGTACGCCGCCTGGCTGCGCGAGCACGCGGCCGAGCACGCCGAGGCCGGCCGCCTCGTCGAGGCCGAACGGCTGCGCAACAAGGCGGAGGCCGTCCTGCGTCAGGACGGCAGCGCCTCCGACGACGAGCGGGGGGACCGGGTCCGGGCGGCGCTGGCCTGGGCGCGCGGACAGGGCGCGGCGCGGCAGCGGCCGGTTTTCCTCGGCCTGGCGGCGGCCCGGGAGCGCGCGGCCGCGGCCCGTGATCTGCTCGACGCCCCCGAGCGGGCGCGTGAGCTGGCCCGGCTCGCCCAGGAGTGCGTGGGCGCGCGCCGCACACCGTGGCTTCCGGAGGCGGCCGCCGACCCCGGGGCCCGGCCCCGTGAGGGCGCGGTGCTCGCGGTCAACGCCGAAGCGGCCACCCCCGTACCGGCCGCGGACACCTCCCCCGGCGCACGCCAGTGGTTCACCGGCGCGCACCCGGAGGCCGTGTGCGCCGCCGGGGACGGCGTGGTCTGGACGGCGGGCGAGGAGGTGGGCGCCGTACGGGGCGACGGCCGCGGCACCCGGTGGACGGCGGCCGCCGACGAGGGCGTGCCCGCGCCACCGCTGGACGAGCGCCAGCGGGTGCTCTGCGCGGCCGACGCCGACACGGTCGCCGTCGCCGTGGAGCAGGCCGAGGGCACCGGCGTACGGCTGCTGGCCCGCGAACCCCGGGACGGCCGCGTGCGGTGGTGGCGGGACCTGCCCGAGGCGGGCCCGGCCCGGCGGGACCAGTCGCCCCTGACGGTGACGGGCGGGCTGGTCCTGTACGCGGGCGAGCGGGAGCTGACGGCGCTGGCCGCGGACACCGGGGAGGTCCGCTGGCGGCGGCCCGGGCGCTACCACCCCTCGCTGCGGACGGCCGTGGGCGGGGACTGCCTGGTGCTGGCGAGCCGCGACACGCTGCTGGGCCTGCACCTGGACGGCGGCGCGCTGCTGTGGACCTGGCAGCGCGGTGCGGGCCGGGTGCTGGTGCCCCCGGGCGCGCCGCCGGTCTCCGAGGGCGTGGTCGCGGTCCGCGACGGTACGGCGCTGCGCGCGCTGGACCGGCGGCGGGGCACGGAGCTGTGGTCCGCGGAACTGGGCACGCCGTCGGCGGTCCTGCCGGCCGGCCCGGTGGTGTACGCGGCGGGCCGGCGGCCGCAGGACAAGGGCGATCTGGTGTTCGCGTTCGACCCGGCCACGGGGCGGGAGCGGTGGCGCCAGCGGATGGCGCAGCACGACGGCGGCTGTGCGCTCCAGCTGGTGGGCGTGCGCGGGGGGCTGCTGTACGTGAAGTCGGCGCGCGGCAGCCGGGGCCGGTTCGGCCGGGTGCCGCAGGGCCCCTTCCTGTCCGCGCTGGACGTGACGACGGGCAAGCCCCGGTGGTTCTGGGAACACCCGGGCATCGGCCACGCCGACGCCGTCCTCGTCGACACCACGGCGGTCCTCGCCCTCCCCGCCCTGACCGCGATCGCCCTCCCCTGACCACGTCGGCCGGCGCGCGCCTTCCGGGTGCGGGGGTGGGGAAGCGCCCATAACCTCCCAACTGTGACGCCGCCGAAGAAACGTACCGTCGTGCGGGCCGGGCTGGCGCTGGGGTCCGTGCTGCTGGGCCTCGGCGGGGTCGCGGCGGTCTCGGGCCTCCACGCGCCCGCCGCGCGGGCCGAGGACCCGGTCGACCTGTCGAAGCAGGGCCAGGTCACCGACCGGGTGGGAGCGCTCGGCGACCGGGCGCCGGCCGTCGCCGCCGCGCTCGGCCGGCTCTACGACCGCCACAAGGTCCAGCTCTTCGTGGCGTACGTACGGGACTTCTCCGGGCGTTCCGCGCAGAGCTGGGCCGACGCCACCGCACAGCGCAACGGGCTCGGCCGGGACGACCTGCTGCTGGCCGTCGCGACCGGGGCCCGGCGCTACGCCTATTCGGCCGACGTCGACTCCGCTTTCACCGAGGCGCAGCTGGCGCAGGTCGCCCGTACCGCGATCGAGCCGGCGCTGCGGCAGAACGACTGGGCGGGCGCGGCGATCGGCGCGGCCGACGGCTACGACGCGGTGCTGGCCGGCCGGCCCGTGACCGCGCCCGCGATCACCCCCGGCCCGGCCGACCCGGGTGACGGGTCCACCGGCACGGACGGAGCCGGGGACTACGTCCTGCCGGTGGTGGCGGTCGGCGCGGCGGGCGCGCTGGCCGCGTACGCCTACCGGCGCTCCAGGCGCCGCGGGGGCGGCGGTCCGCGCACGGCGGGCACGCCGGCCCATCCCGGCTGGGGGGAGGGCGCCGCGGCGCGGCTGCCGCTGCCCGAACTGGACGCCCGGGCGAAGGCCCTGCTGGTGGAGGCCGACGACGCGGTGCGCACCAGCACCGAGGAACTCGGCTTCGCGGTGGCGCAGTTCGGCGAGGAGGCCGCGCAGCCGTTCACGGACGCCGTCGCGTACGCCCAGGACGAGCTGACGCACGCGTTCCGGCTGCGCCAGCAGCTCGACGACGCCTACCCCGAGGACGACGCGACCCGGCGCCGGATGCTCGACGAGATCGTGGCGCGGTGCACGGAGGCGGGCCGGCGCCTGGACGCGGAGTCCGCGGCGTTCGACCGGCTGCGCGCGCTGGAGAAGAACGCCCCGCAGGCGCTGGCCGCGGTCGAGACCCGGTTCCGGGAGCTGACCGGCCGGGCCACCACCGCCCGGGCGACGCTGACGGCGCTGGCCGGGCGGTACGCCGACTCGGCGGCCGCTCCGGTGGCCTCGCACGCCGAACGGGCCGAGGACCGGCTGCTGTTCGCCACCGGCCAGCTCGGCGAGGCGCGGGCCGCGCTCGCGGCGGGCGAGGCCGGCCGGGCGGCGGTGCACGTACGGGCGGCCGAGGGCGCGGTGGACCAGGCGGGCACGCTGGTGGAGGCGGTGGACCGGCGGGCGCAGGAGCTGGCGGAGGCGGCGGGGAAGCTGGACGGCGCGCTGACGGAGACCGAGACCGACCTGGCGGACGCGCGGGGTCTGCTGACCGGCACCCCGGAGGGGGTCTCGACGGCGGATCTGCGCGGCCGGATCGCGCGGGCGGAGTCGGTGCTGGGCGATGTCCGCGGGGAGGTGGCGGCCGGCCGCTACGACCCCATCGACGCGCTGCGGCGGGTGGAGGAGGCCGACGCGGCGCTCGACGAGGCGCTGGCG
This sequence comes from Streptomyces sp. NPDC042102, assembly GCF_055582305.1. Lineage (NCBI taxonomy): Bacteria > Bacillati > Actinomycetota > Actinomycetes > Kitasatosporales > Streptomycetaceae > Streptomyces > Streptomyces sp. NPDC042102. The sequence continues at coordinate 664,055 of NZ_JBVJDL010000003.1, read as the reverse complement.
GGGGCGCGGGAGCGGGAGAGCGCCGACCGGCGGGCGCGGAACCTGCTGGACCAGGCGCTGCTCTCGGCGCGCAGTGCGATCGGCGCGGCCACGGCCTCCATCACGACCAGCCGCGGCGCGGTCGGCAGCCAGGCCCGGACCCGCCTGGCGGAGTCCCAGCGCCACCTGGAACGTTCGCTGGCGCTGGCCGGCTCGGACGCGGCGGGCGCGCTGGCGGAGGCGCAGCGGGCGGACGCGCTGGCCCGCGAGGCGCAGCGGCTGGCGGAGGAGGACGTGCGCGGCTACCGCGATCCGTACGCCGGGCGTACCGGCGGTGGCACGGGCGGTGCGGTGCTGGGCGGGATCATCCTGGGCGAGCTGCTGCGGGGCGGGCGCGGGGGCGGGAGCGGGGGTTTCGGCGGCGGGGGTGGCTTCGGGGGCGGCTTCGGTGGTGGCTTCGGTGGCGGGGGCGGCGGCGGGTTCGGGGGCGGTTCCGGCCCGGGGCCCGGCTCGTTCGGGGGTGGTGGCACGCGCGGCCGGATGGGCGGCGGCGGCCGTTTCTGACAACCCGACATCCCGATGGAAGAAGGACGTCCATGAGCAAGCAGACCATCCTCGGCCGTGTCACCCAGCTCGCGAAGGCGAACATCAACGCGCTGCTGGACCAGGCGGAGGACCCGCAGAAGATGCTGGACCAGCTGATCCGCGACTACTCCAACAACATCTCGGAGGCGGAGCAGGCGGTGGCGACGACGATCGGCAACCTGCGGATGCTGGAGCAGGACCACCAGGAGGACGTGGACGCGGCGGCGGAGTGGGGGAACAAGGCGCTGGCGGCGAGCCGCAAGGCCGACGAACTGCGGGCGGCGGGTTCGACGGCGGAGGCCGACACCTTCGACAACCTGGCCAAGGTGGCGCTGGGCCGGCAGCTGCGGTCGGAGAAGGAGGCGACGGAGGCGGAGCCGACGATCGCGGCGCAGACGCAGGTCGTGGACTCGCTGAAGGCGGGGCTCACGTCGATGAAGGAGAAGCTGGCGCAGCTCCAGGCCAAGCGGGACGAGCTGGTGGCGCGGGCGAAGACGGCGCAGGCGCAGAACACCATGCTGGACGCGGTGAAGAGCATGGACGTACTGGACCCGACGAGCGAGCTGCACCGTTTCGAGGACAAGGTCCGCCGGGAGGAGGCGCGGGCGCTGGGGAAGGGGGAACTGGCGGCGTCGTCCCTGGACGCGCAGTTCGAGGCCCTGGACGACCTCGACCGCCGCTCGGAGATCGACGCCCGCCTGGCGGCCCTGAAGGGCCGTACGTCCTGACGGGACCACCGACCGCGGGGGCTCCGCCCCCGCACCCCCGCGCCTCAAACGCCGGCGAGGCTGGATCAGCCCGCGGCCCGGCTAGCCGTACAGGTTCAGGAGTTCTTCCGCCGAGAGGTCGGAGGACTGTTCAGGCCCCGCCCCCGGCAGCGGGAGTTCGAACCACACCGTCTTCCCGCGGTGCGTGCGCCGCGTCCCCCATCCGGCCGACAGCAGCCCCACCAGTTGCAGCCCGCGACCGCCCTCGTCGGTGTCGCGCGCCCGCCGCCGCCGCGGCTGCGCCAGGTTCGCGTCCCAGACCTCGCACACCAGCGTCCGGTCCAGCAGCAGCCGCATCCGGATCTCGCCCTGCCCGTACCGCAGGGCGTTCGTGACCAGCTCGCTGACCAGGAGTTCCGTGGTGTCCAGCAGGTCTTCCAGACCCCACGCGGGCAGCTGGGTCCGGGCCAGTTCGCGGGCCCGGCCCACCGAGCGGGCCTCGCGCGGCAGCTGCCAGTCGCCGACCGCATCCCTCGGCAGCCCCTGGACCCGTGCCATCAGCAGGGCGATGTCGTCCTCGCCGTGCCGGGTGTCCAGGGTCGCCAGCACGTGGTCGCAGACGTCCTCCAGCGGCCGGACCGGGTCGGCGAGGGCCTCGCGCAGGCCGCGCAGGCCCTCCTCCAGCGGGTGGTCCCGCGACTCGACCAGGCCGTCGGTGTAGAGCGCCAGCAGCGCGCCCTCGGGCAGTTCGACCTCGACCTCCTCGAACGGCTCGCCCCCGACGCCCAGCGGCATCCCGGGCGGGACCTCCAGCATCAGCGCCGGCTCACCGTTCTCGACGAGGACCGGCGGCATGTGACCGGCGTTGGCGATGGTGCACCGCCGGGTCACCGGGTCGTAGACGGCGTACACGCAGGTCGCGAGGTAGACCTCCGCCAGGTCCTCCTCCCCGCCCCGCGCCCGCGACGGGGACGTGCCGCCGCGCGCGCCGAGCCCTCGCGCCACCTCGTCCAGCGCCGTGAGGACCTCCGCCGGTTCCAGGTCCAGCAGGGCCAGCGTGCGCACGGCCGTGCGCAGCTCGCCCATCGCGACGGCCGCCCGCAGGCCGCGGCCCATGACGTCGCCGACGACGAGCGCGGTGCGGTGCCCGGGCAGTTCGATCACGTCGAACCAGTCGCCGCCGACCTCGGTCGCCGCGTTGCCCGGCAGGTAGCGGCAGGCGATGTCCAGGCCCGCCGCCTCCGGGTCGCCGGGCGGCAGCAGGCTGCGCTGCAGTATCAGCGCCCGCTCGTGCTCGCGCCGGTACAGCCGCGCGTTGTCGATGCACACGGCCGCCCGCGCCGCCAGCTCCACGGCCACCGCCCGGTCCCGTTCCCCGAAGGGCTCGCTGCCCTTGGTCCGGGAGAACTGCGCGAGGCCCACCACCGTGTCGTGCGCGACCATCGGCACGACCAGCGTCGACTGGACCAGGTCCTCGGGTCCGCCGCCCTCGATCAGCCGCGGCCGGGCCGTCCGCAGGGCGAGTGCGGCCGGTGAGGCGGCCGGGTAGCGGTGGACCTCTCCGACGGCGACCAGCGGGCCCCACAACGGGGCGTCGGAGACGGCGCTGGCGAAGGCGACCCGCCGCAGCTCGGCCGACGGCACCCGGGCCGCGCCCTGGTCCGGCAGGGTCGGCACCCCCGGGCCCTGCGGCCGCGCGGGGCGGTCGTCGTCGCCGAGCAGCAGCCCCTGGTAGAGGTCGACGGCGGCCAGGTCGCAGAACCCGGGGACGGTCACGTCGAGCAGTTCGCGGGCGGTGGTCTCCAGGTCCAGGGAGTTGCCGATGCGGTGGCCCGCCTCGTTGAGCAGGGCGAGGTTGCGCCGTACGCCGGCGGCCTCGCGCGCGGCCAGGTGGCGGCGCGTGACGTCGGTGCCGAGCCCGGCGACGCCGATGGGCCGGCCGGTGCCGCCGTGCACCCGGTAGAGGTTGATGGACCAGTGCCGGTGCTCGCGGCTGCCGGGGGCGGCGCCGGTGATCTGCAGGTCGGTGACGGACACGCCGGTCTCCAGCACCCGCCGCAGGGCGTCGGTCATCCGGTCCGCCTCGTGCGGGGCGAGGTAGTCGTGGACGGTACGGCCGCGGTGCTCCTCCGCCGTGCCGCCGAAGACGGTCGCGAAGCGCCGGTTGGCGCGCCGCACGGTCAGGTCCGTACCGAAGAGCAGAAAGCCGAAGGGGGATTGTCCGAAAATGGCTTGGGACGCCGCGAGATCGGACTCGATCCTGCGCAGCGCGCGGACGTCGACCACGACGCACAGCGCGGCCCGCTCGGCGGTCTCGGTCTCGGTGGGCATCACGTAGATCTCGGCCACGCCGTGCCGGCCGTCGCCGCCGGGGATCCGGAAGGGGACCAGGCCGGTCCATTCGTTGCCGTCGAGGATCTCGGCCACCTTGCGGTGGCCGCCGTCGCGCAGTTCCGGCGGCATGAACGCCTCGACGGGGTCGCGCCCCACCGTCTGATCCGCGCTCAGGCCGAAGAGTTCCTGGGCGCGCAGGCTCCACTGGTCGATGAGACCGTCCGGCCCGATCGAGAAGGACGCGACCTTGATGTAGTCATATATCGAGCCAGGCGGACTGCTGTGCCAGAGGGCGTCGTGCCACGCCTCCCCGGGCACGCGCGTCTGATGTGCCTGCGCAGGTATTTCGCTCACGCGACCGTCCCCTCCAGCTCACCGCAACCGGACCGGCCATGACCGAAGTATTCAGCACCACGGCCCCGGACGGCACGGCGTTCACGATCACAGCAAGGTCTCAGTCATTTCCGGCCAGGCCGGCCGGGCGTCAGCCAACCGTCACTTTGTTACTCACCAGGCAGGGCCAGCTCGAACCACACAGTCTTGCCCGATTTTCCGTGTCTGGTCCCCCAGCGCTGCGCCGAGACGGCCACCAGGTGCAGTCCCCGGCCACCTTCGTCGTCGGGGGTGGCGACCCGTTCGCGGGGCGGATCCGGAAGCGGATCGGAAACCTCCACGAGCAGCGCGGGGCCGCTCGCGGGGCTCCCGGTGGCCTGTTTACGCCGCTCCAGCCGGACCCCGATCGGGCCGGAGGCGTACCGGAGCGAATTGGTGACCAGCTCGCTGACCAGCAGGACGGTGACGTCGCCGACGGCTTCGAGGCCCCATTCGTGCAGGGCCCCGCGCACGGCGTGCCGGGCGGTGCGGACGGCGCCGGGTTCGGCGGGGAAGGCCCACTCGGCGCATTCACCGTCTGTGTCGATCACGCCGATCACTTCCCGGGCCAGCAGCGGACCCCGATCCGTTCGTCAGCGACGAGATAGGGACGAGATAGGGATTAATAGCGACATACCCGGTTATTAAGGCGTCGTACCACCCGATCCGCCGACCACCGGCGCACTGTGGCACGTACGGCCTACAGCGCGAGCCCTACGCGCCCCCGGGCCCGGCCCCGGGCACGGGGGAGGCGGAGCCCCCGGCCGCGACCACGTTCCCGGCCGCGGCGGCGCGCAGCCTGCGCCCCACCTCCGCGACCGCCGGGCGGTCCTGGTCGAGCCAGTCCACCGAGTCCAGCTCGTCGGGACCGAGCCAGCGCAGTTCGTCGTGGTCCTCCAGCGGCGCGGGCGTGCCGGACAGCAACCGCACGGACCACACGTGCAGGACCAGGCCCGGCCGCACGGGCCACGCGCCCGGGATGCGGTCCACCGGCGCGGTCTCGACCCCGAGCTCCTCGCGCAGTTCGCGGACCAGGGCGTCGGGGACGCTCTCCCCCGGCTCGGTCTTGCCGCCCGGCAGCTCCCAGCGGCCGGCGACCTCGGGCGGCGCGCTCCGGCGGGCGGCCAGCAGGCGCCCCCCATGACAAAGGGCCCCGCCCACGACCACTCGTTCAGTCATGGACGGAGCCTATGCCACCGCATCGCGGGGAGTTCCGTGCGGTTCAGTTCGCCGTGGCGGTCTGGTTGATCCGCTCGACCCAGTAGAGCTGCTTGTGTCCGCGGTCGTCGAGGCTGTCGGCGACCTTCTGGGCCTCGGACCGGGTGGCGTAGCGCCCGACCCGGTAGCGGTTGCCGTTGTCGTCCTGCCGTATGACCAGCCACGGGAGCAAGGCACCGCTGTCGTTCATCGCGCTCCACCCTCCGCCGCCGTACCTGCCCAGGAAACCGCATTGCGCATATGCCCGAGCTTACGCCCGACCTTTACAGAGCGGATACGGTTTTTCACGAAGAGGTACCTGGCAGGCGTACGCATCCGGCCATGCGTACGAGCGGGCCGCGCACGCCGGTTCAGCACCGGCGCACGGACGCCCGGCACCGGGCCGGGCCAGGCCGTACGCACCTCCGGCCCGGCGGGCGGGCCCACCGGGGAGGCCGCGCGCGGGACGCGGACACCGGGGGTGGGGGCGATCGGCATCACGCCGAAACCCGCCGTTCATCCCCGGGGCGACGGCGGGGCGGGCGGCGGCGCGGGCGCGGGAGCCCGCGGCCCCCGCGTCAGCGGACCGGCATGTGGTACGCCAGCCGGTAGCGGTCGGCCGGGACGACCACGTCGGCGGTCTCCACCGCGCGGCCCGACGCGAAGTACGTACGGCCGATCACCAGGACCACGTGGCCCGGGACCCCGCCGAGCGCCAGGATCTCCTCCGCCAGCCCCGGGCGGGCACCGACCTCCTCGACCACGTTGTCGACGACCACGTCGATCGCGGCCATCCGGTCGACCACGCCGCAGCCGCCCAGCGGCCCCTCCTCCGGCAGCATGACCGGGGTGCGGCCGGTCACGGCGAGCGGCTCCCAGGAGGTGGAGAGCATCATCGCCTCGCCCGCGTCCCGGAACACGTACCGCGTGCGCATCACGCGCTCGCCCACTTCGATGCCGAGCCGCTCGGCGATCCCCGCCGGGGCGTCGGTCTGCTCGCTGCTGGAGTCCCAGGTGCCGCGGGACGTGGGGTCCGCCTGCTCCTGGCGGAAGGGGGTCGACAGGCCGGCCTCGCGGTAGCCGGAGCGGGCGACGCGGCGCGGCACCGGCTGCTCCCGTACGTACGTGCCGGACCCGGAGCGGCCTTCGACCAGCCCTTCCGCCATGAGCACCTTGCGGGCCTCCAGGGCGACGGTGTCCGAGACGCCGTACTCCTCCCGGATGCGGGCCTGCGAGGGCAGCCGGGTGTGCGGGGGCAGGGACCCATCGACGATCTTCCGCCGCAGATCCCCGGCGACGCGAAGATAGGCCGGCTGCTCACCGAAAGTCACTGGCCACTCCCATCAGGTTGACAGACAGCAACAGCCTGGCAACCAGTGGTTGATGACCGCAAGTAAGGGCCAGGGTTTCACCCGATGTGATGAAGCCTGGTCCCCAAACCCGTTACCGTGCGTTACGCGGCCTCGCGCGACGGCGTCCGGCCCGCGCCGGGGGCCCCGCTCCCGCCCTCGCCGCGCTCCGACAGCCACCCCGGGACCGTCGTCGACAGCCCCAGCGCCCCGCGCAGCTTCTTCTCCGCCTCGACGCCGACCGCGTTCGCCGCGTCCGCCCACGCGTCCTCGAACGCCGCCGCGTCCTTGGCCCCGGACGCCTTGCGCCAGGCCGCCCGCGCCCGGTCCACCTCCGCGCGCAGCACGTCGGCGGGCCGCTTGACGGCCTTGTTGCCGCTGACCGTCAGCAGGGCGGTGGTCTCGGAGGCCAGCGCGCCCTCGACCTGGCGCGCCCACGCCCGGTACTCGGGCAGCGCCCGGGCCACGTCGTCCTCGTCCGGCGCCTGGCCGAGCTGGAACTCGACGTCGTTGGCGGCCTTGAGGAAGACCGCCTGCTCCGACGTCACCCCCGTCTGCTTCAGGCTGCCGCTGTGCTGCTCGCGCGTCGTCCCGATCACGCACATGATCCGGCGGTCGCCCAGGACCCAGGACTCCTTGCTGGGGGTGAAGTAGTACATCTCGGCGTACTCGGGCAGCGCCCAGGAGTCCGGGGCGTAGTCGTCCTGGGCCTTCCAGCAGGCGTCCTCGGCCTGCAGTTCCATGACCTCGTAACCCGGGAAGCCGCCCTTCTTCTCCACCGTGACCTCCGCCGAGGTGACCTCGGCGTGGTGCGGCTCGGCGCACGGGACGACGAAGACGAAGACGGTACGCCGCTCCATGTCGCCGCCGGGCACGTTGTAGCACTGGCCGTAGCGCACGCGCTCGATGTCCGTGCGCCGGCCCTCCGCGGTCCCGCCTCCCCCGGCACGCTCGGCCATCCCCTCGCGGACGCCCTTCATGAACTCGGGGCCGACCGCCTGGACGAAGAACACCATCACGACGCTCATCACCACCGACACGGCCAGGCCCGCGATGGCCAGCGGCTTGCCGCGCTGCCCCTGGGACCGGATCTGGACCAGCGCCACGATCGCGAACACGATGCCCAGCGGCGTCAGGCAGACCAGCCCGAGCACGAGCGAGGCGACCGCGAAGCCGTTGAGCGTCCGCTGCTGCGGGGAGCCGGGCGGCGGGGCCCACGGGTTCTGCGGGTTCGGCGGGGCCCACGGGCTCTGCGGGGACTGCGGGTTCTGCGGGTTCTGCGGGGACTGCGGTGGCGGCCAGTTGTGGGAGGGCGGCGGAGTCGGCGGCGGGAAGCTCACGGGGCAGGTGCTCCAACGGAAGGCGCGAACGAATGCGCGAATAGTACGCAGCGGGGGCGACCGTCGACCGGTCGCCCCCGCCACGCCGTCCGTTCAGGGTCAGAACTGCAGAGACCAGGCGTCGATCTTGCCGGTGTCGATGTTGGCGTTGTCGTTCACCCGCAGCTTCCAGGTGCCGTTGGCCACCTCGGAGGAGGCGTTCACGGTGTAGGTCTGGAGGATGTTGTCCGCGCTGCCGCCACCGCGGTTGTGCAGGGTGTACACGCTGCCGTCGGGGGCGACCAGGTCGACCTTCAGGTCACCGATGTACGTGTGCTTGATGTCCACGTTGACCTTGAGGGCGGCCGGGGCGTTGCCCGCGACCCCGCTGACGGTCACCGGGGACTCCACCGTGGTGTGGTCGGCGATCGCGTAGTCCGCGGTGTTCTCGAACTTCGGCCCGGGCGGGTTGGTGGTGCCGCCGCCGACCTTCAGCAGGAGGTTCGGCGAGCCGGTGCCGGGGCCGGTCACCACGTTGGGCGTGGCCGCGCCGACCAGAGCGGCGCTCACCTGGGCCGGGGTGCTCGCGGGGTTCTGCGAGAGGTACACGGCGGCCGCGCCCGCGACGTGCGGCGAGGCCATCGACGTACCGGAGATGGTGTTGGTGGCGCTGTCCCCGCTGTTCCACGCCGAGGTGATGCTCGAGCCCGGCGCGAAGAGGTCCAGGATGGCCCCGTAGTTGGAGTAGCTGGCGCGGGCGTCGGTGCTGGTCGTCGCGCCGACCGTGATGGCCTCGGCCACGCGGGCCGGTGACTTGGTGTTGGCGTTGGTGTTCTCGTTGCCCGCCGCGACCGCGTAGGTGATGCCGGCGGCTATGGAGTTCTTCACCGCGGTGTCGAGGGCGGTGTCGGCGCCGCCGCCGAGGGACATGTTCGCCACGGCCGGCTTCACCGCGTTCTGGGTCACCCAGTCGATGCCCGCGACCACCTGGGCGGTGGTGCCGGAGCCCTGGTTGTTGAGCACCCGGACGCCGACGATCTTCGCCTTCTTGGCGACGCCGTAGGCGTTGCCGCCGACGGTGCCGGCCACGTGGGTGCCGTGGCCGTGGCCGTCCTGCGCCACGTTGTCGTTGTCGATGGCGTCGTAGCCGTTGAAGGCGCGGCCGCCGAAGTCGGAGTGGCTGATCCGGACACCGGTGTCGATGACGTAGGCGGTGACGCCCTCGCCGGCCTTGTCCGGGTAGGTGTAGCTCTGATTGAGCGGCAGCGCGGCCTGGTCGATGCGGTCCAGCCCCCACGACGGCGGGTTGGGCTGGGTGGCGCTGACCGTGAACGTCCGGTTCTGCACGACGGACGTGACCGCCGGGTCGGCGGCGATCTTCTTGGCCTGCGCCTCGGAGGCCTCGATCGAGTAGCCGTTGAGCGCGGCGGTGTAGACCTTGTCGATCTTCGCGCCGTGCTTCTCGGCGACGGACTTGCCCGCGGCGGCGGTGGAGCGGGCCGCGGAGTCCTTCAGGATCACGATGTAGCTGCCGGCGACCGTGTCGGCCGCGCCGGCGTTCTCGATCCGGCCTTCCGCGGCGGATCCGCCGGCGGCCGCGGCCGGGAGTGCGGACGCGGCGCCGAGCACGAGGGCGACGACGGCGGTCGCACTGACGCCGACGAGCCTGCGACGGGTATGACGCATCACGGACATGTGAGGGGTCCTCCTCATAGGTGGTGCGCTGCGGGGGGTGAAGCGACATGCCCATGACAAACGCCGTTGTCTGACGGACCGTCGCCTCCAAGAGGTTGGCCCACGTTCTCGCCATCCGACAAGAGGACGACGGATGCGTAACACGCGTGCCACACAACGGCCATGATCAGGCAAAGGTTGCACGCACAGGACGGCCCGGGGCCCAATACCGGTTCCGGCCAGCCCACCCCCTTCCACCCCGTCTCGACCGCCCCGCGCGCCACGGGCGCGGGCGCCGGCTCCTCCCGAGACCACCGCCGGTGCCCCCGGCCGGAACCACCCCCTCCGCCCGGTGCCGCGGCGGATCGTTTTTCCGCCACCGGCCGCACGGCGCGGCGGGCCGCGGCCGGCGGCGGACCCACCGGGCTCATTTGTGAAGCTTTCGTGCGGGCCCCGCACGGGGTCCGGGGCCGGCCGCGGTACCCGCATGGTTCGGCTTCCGGCAGGTGTCGGAAATCCGCCGGACCCGGCGCCGCCGGTCTGATGGACTGCCCCCATGACCATGCATCGTGACAGCTCCCGTGCCCGTGCCGAGGCCTTCGCCGCGCTCCACACCCCCGCCGCCCCGCTCGCCCTCGCCAACGTGTGGGACGTCGCCGGGGCCCGGCTCGTCGAGGCCGCCGGGGCGCCCGCCGTCGCCACCACCAGCGCCGGCGTCGCCTGGTCGCTCGGCGCGGCCGACGGCAACGCCCTCGCGCGCGAGCGCGCCGTCGACCTCGTGGCCCGGGTCGCCGGGGCGGTCGGCGTACCGGTGACCGCCGACATCGAGAGCGGCTTCGGCGCGGACCCCGCCGAGGTCGGCGAGACGGTCGCCGCCGTCATCGCGGCCGGCGCCGTCGGGATCAACCTCGAGGACGGCGCCCACGAGCCCGCCGCGTACGTCGAGCGGCTGGCCGCCGCCCGGGCCGCCGCCGACGCCGCCGGGATCCCGCTCTACATCAACGCCCGCATCGACACCTACCTCCGGGGGCTCGGCGAGCCCGGCCCGGCCCGCCTCGCCGAGACCCTGGCCCGCGCCGCCGCGTACCGGGAGGCCGGGGCCAGCGGGATCTTCGTACCCGGCGTGCACGAGCCGGCCGCCGTCGCCGAGCTCACGGCCGGGATCGACGCGCCGCTGAACGTCCTGGCCGGCCCCGGCGCCCCGACCGTCGCCGACCTCGGTGCGCTCGGCGTGGCCCGAGTCAGCCTCGGCTCGTGGGTCGCGGAGGCGGCGTACGCCCTGGTGCGGCGGGCCACCGAGGAACTGCTCACCAAGGGGACGTACGACGCGCTCGACGGCTCCCTGGGCTACGGGGAACTGAACGGCCTGTTCCCGCGCTGACCCCTTCCGTGCGGCTGCGGCCGCCGGACGAGGTCCGGGCCGGCCCGCAATCCAGATGCCGTACCAGCCGACCGGACCTAGGATCCGGCCGTGCGCACCACGAAGCCCGTCGCGGGCACCACCGGGAAGTCATCGTCCGCCGCCTCCCCCGCGAGGCGGGTCACCGGCGCCGTCTGGGTGGCCCTGACCATCGTCTACGTGGTGTGGGGCTCGACCTACCTCGCCATCCGGGTCGTGGTCGAGACGCTGCCGCCGTTCCTCTCGGCCGGCGCCCGCTTCGTGACCGCCGGGCTGCTGCTGACCGCGCTCGTGGCGTGGCGGCAGGGCCCGGCGGCCCTGAAGGTCACCCGGGCCCAGCTCGGTTCGGCCCTGCTGGTCGGCCTGCTGCTGATCCTCGGCGGCAACGGCCTGGTCGTGCTCGCCGAGACCTCGATCCCCTCGGGGCTGGCCGCGCTGCTGGTGGCCGCCGTCCCCATGTGGGTGGTGCTGCTGCGTGCGGGCGGCGGGGACCGGCCCTCGCCGCGCACCCTGGGTGGCGTGCTGGTGGGGCTGGCGGGGCTCGCGGTGCTGACCTCGTCCGGGCTGAGCGGCTCGGTGGCGCTGTGGGGGGTGGGCCTGGTGCTGGCCGCGTCCGTGCTGTGGTCGGTGGGTTCGTTCTCCTCCGGCAGGCTGCCGATGCCGAAGAATCCTTTCACCGCGAGCGCGTACGAGATGATCGTGGGCGGTGCCGGCGCGGTGGCCGTGGGCCTCCTGCGCGGGGAGCAGCGGGGAATGGACCTGGCCGAGGTGTCCACCGGCTCGTGGGTGGCGCTCGGCTATCTCGTCGTGTTCGGCTCGCTGGTCGCCTTCACCGCGTACGCCTGGCTGCTGCAGTCGGCGCCGCTGTCGCTGACCGCGACGTACGCGTACGTCAATCCGGTCGTCGCCGTGATCCTGGGGGCCCTGATCCTCGACGAGGCGCTGACCTGGCCGATCGTGGCCGGCGGCGCGATCGTGGTGCTGGCGGTCGGCGTGATCGTCTCCACCGAGCGCAAGAGCTGACCGGTACGCCCACGCCTGCCCAGGCGGTCAGCCGCGGGCGGCCTTCTCGTAGAGGGCCTTCGCCCGTCCGTCGAACAGGGCGGCGGTGGAGTCCACGTCCGTGTCCCCGCCGCTGAGGACCCCGATCAGCCGGCCCGGCAGGCCCGGGCCGCCGCGGTCGGCGACCCAGGGGCTTCCGCTGGTGCCCGTCCAGAAGCCCGCGCAGCTGATGTACAGCATGTCGGGCTCGTCCTCGTCGTGGTCGGTCCGCGTGGTGCACGAGACCGGTTTGTTCTCCGGGTTGTGGTCGGACTCCGGGTACCCGACGACGGTCACGTCGCGCTGGTAGCCGGAGGTCCAGTCGGGTATCGGGGCCTCGCCCCGGCCGCCCACCGCGTCCTGGAGGCTGCGGCCGTCCTTGTCGGGCTCGACCGTGAGGAAGGCGTAGTCGGCGGTGTCCTCGCCCCACCGCGTCCAGCGCTCGTCGACGTGGATCGCGCGGACCTTCCACAGGCCCAGCGGATGCCTGCCCGAACTGCCGGAGAAGGCGGGGGCGAAGGACAGGTCACCGATGGCGAGGCCGTCGTGCGCGACCTCCCCCGGCTGCCCGTCGGCCCCCTCGGGAGCCACGCAGTGCGCGGCGGTGACGACGACGTTCCCCTTCGGGCTGTCGACCACGCTCGCCGTGCACCAGTGCTCCCCGTTGGCCATCAGCACGCCCACGGCCGGGAACGGCGAGGCGGGTATGTCCTCCTGCGTCGTCGTCCTGACGAAGGCCACGGCCGCCAGCGCCGCGATGCCGGCGGCCGCGGCGGACGCGCCCTTGACCGCTGTGCTCACCGCGCGCCGGGATCGGGGGTGGGCGGCGACATCACCTTGCTGATCCACTCCAGCGATCCCTCCCTCATTCCTCGTACGTACGACTTTCCGTTGTGCTCCCCATCCTGGATCACCTGGAGCCGGGTGTGCACGGGGCCCTTGGTGTAATCCCGTATGAACTTCTCCGCCTTGTCGCGGCCGGACTCGGCGGTGCCGATCTGGAAGTTGATGTAGACGTCCGGGCCGCCCTTGGCGATCAGCTTCTGGGCGAGCTTCTCCGGGTTGTTCGCGTCCATGGCCTGCGTGTTCCCCTTCCACAGCGGGGAATCGGGCACGATGTCGACGCCGCTGGCGATCACTGCCTTGAACCGGTCGGGGTGCTTCAGGACGTGCTTGAGCGCGCCGAAGCCGCCCGAGGAGGAGCCCATGAAGGCCCAGCCGTCGCGGGAGGTGAAGGTGCGGAAATTGGCCTTCACGAAATCCGGTACGTCATCGGCCATCCAGGTGCCCATCTTGGGCTGACCGGGGATGTCCGAGCCGTCGAAGTGGTTCTTGGTGTCGGCGTTGATCACCGGCATGACGAGGATGAAGGGCAGGCTTTTGCCCTCCTTCGCGCCGTCGATCACGGCCTGCTGGAGGCCCAGGCCCGGGCCGGTGCCCCAGTAGTTCTTGGGGTAGCCGCGGCCGCCGGGCAGCGAGATCAGGACGGGGAAGGCGCTCTTGGCGTACTGCTTGTCGTAGTACTCCTTGGGGACCCACACCCACACGTCGCCGGTGAAGCCGGACTTCGCGCCCTTGAGGGTGGTCTGCGCGATCTGGGTGCCGTCGGGCAGCTTGCTGGTGCGGATGAACTCGGCCTGCGGCCCCGTCGGCAGCCGTACGCCGGTCCGCGCGTCGCCGTTCGCGGCGGCCTCCTGGACCTTGCCGAACGACGTGGGGTCCCCTATGTCGGAGAAGAGGCCGAACTTGTACGCCGCGCCGCCGCCGACGGCCACGGTGAGCGCGAGCGCCCCGCCGATCAGGAGCGTGCGGCGGGAGGGGCGGCGGCGCCGGGGGCGGGCCCCGGGCTCCGGCCCGGCCGCCGGCGCCCCCGGACCCGGCTGCTGATGGCTGCGCTGTTCCAGCTGGTCTTGCTGCACAGAAGTGTCCCGTTTCTGGTTGATCCCCCTTGCCCCCTTACAGAGGCAGGAACGAGCGATTGGGTTGCCCGGAGACCGCCGGAGGATCAACAGGAACGGCCCCGGGACCGGCCGGTGCTGGACTGGGCTGGGCTGGACTGGGCTGGGCTGGGCTGGGCTGGCGACCGGCGGGCGACCGGCCGGTGCCGGGCCGGGGATCAGCCGGTGCTGGGCTTGGGCCCCTTCATCACCTTGCTGATCGTCTCCAGGCCGTTCTCCTTCATGCCCCGGACGTAGTCCCAGCCGTTGTGGTCGCCGCCCTGGATCTCGTAGATCGTGACCTTGACCGGCCCCTTGCCGTAGCTCTGCTGGAACTTCTCCAGCCGGGCCCGGCCGCCCTCCTTGGTGCCGTACTGGAAGGCGACGGTCACCTCGGGGCCCTTGCTGTCGATCAGCTTCTGCGCGAGCTTCTCGGGGTTGTTCGCGTCCATCTCCTTCTGGAAGCCCTTCCAGAGCGGGGAGTCGGGCACGACCTCGCCACCGTTGGCGATCACGGCCTTGAACTTGTCCGGGTGCTGCATGAGCTGCTTCAGGCCGACGAAGGCGCCGGAGGAGTTGCCCATGAAGGCCCAGCCGTCACGGGACTTGTAGGTGCGGAAGTTGGCCTTGGCGAAGTCCGGGACGTCCTCGGCCATCCAGGTGCCCATCTTGGGCTGGTTGGGTATGTCCGAGCCGTCGTAGTAGTACTTGGCGTCCGGGTTGAGGACCGGCATGATCACGACGAAGGGCAGGCTCTTGCCCTTCTCGGCCTGCTCGGCGATCGCCTTCTGCAGGCCCAGGCTGCGGTCGGCCCAGTAGTTGGCCGGGAAACCGTTGCCGCCGGGGAGCGCGATGAGGACCGGGAAGCCGGACTTGGCGTACTTCGGGTCGTCGTACTCCTTGGGCGTCCACACCCAGACGTCGCTCTCGAAGCCGGACTTGGCGCCCTTGAGGCGGGTCTTGGATATGCGCGTGCCGTCGTCGAGCTTGGTGGTCTGCTTGAACGCCGCCTCGGGGCCGGTGGGCAGGGACACGTCCGGGTCGCCGGTGGGCTTGGCCGAGGAACCGGAGCTCGCGCCGCCGCCGCCCGCGGCGGGCGGGGTCTTGCCGTACGAGACGGCCTCGCCGTTGCCGTCGAACCAGTCGGTCTTGAAGTACGCCCAGCCGCCACCGCCGGCGAGCAGCGCGCAGACGACCACCGCGCTGATCCATATCTTCTTCTTCGACTTCTTGGGCGGCCGGACCGGCTCGGGGGCCTCGTAGTGGCCCTGCTGCTGGGGCTCGTACGCGTACTGCGGCGGCTGCTGCTGGCGGTCGTACGGGTACTGCTGGCGGGGCGGCGGCGGGTAGGCGGGGAACTCCTGGGTGGCCTGACCGTCGTGCCCATGGGGCTGCTGCGGCCGGTGTCCCGGGTACGGCTGGTCATCAGGCCGCGGGCGCTGCGGGTACTGGTGCACGGACTTCGCTCCGAACGGTCATGACTGCCCCCACGGGACAGAAACGGCTAGGGATTCCCTCTACTCCTGATGCGCTAACCCCGCGCCAGGTTTCACATCCCGGCCAAAACATGAGGTGAATCTCATCTCACCGAGGCACGCGCCGGCGCACTCACCGGCGCCGACCGGCGCGCTGACCAGCGCTCTCACCGCTGCGCGTCGAGCGCCTCGGTCACCCGCTCCAGCATCGCGATGAGCTGCTCGCGCTCGCCGGCCGAGAACGCGGCGGCCAGCGCCCGCTCCACCCGTACGGCGGCGGCGTCGGCGACGTCCATCACGGCCCGGCCCTCGTCGGTGAGCCGGGTCTCCAGCACGTTGCGGTGCCACTCGTGCGGGGTCCGCTCGATGAAGCCGCGCTCCTGGAGGTTCTTCAGCACGGTGGTCATGGTCGGCGGAGTGACCCCGCACTCGCGGGCGAGCGCGGCGGCGGAGATGCCGGGCTTCTCGGAGAGGACGAACAGCGCGGCGTACTGCGGAACCGTTACTCCGGCCGGCTTCAGCGCGGCGTGCTTGGTGGCGAGCAGGGCCTGCTCGGCGCGCTTGAGGTAGGCGCCGATGCGCTCCTCGGCGGGCATGGAGGTCATCCCAGCATCCTAAGGCTCTTGCGTTCATTAGAGCTCTAATCTAGCTTCAACCACACACGATCAAGAGAGGTCTCACGGAATGAAGCGCACGAAGAACGCCACGGCAGCCACCGCCGCCACCCTGGCCGCACTGGCCCTGACCGCGTCGCTCACCACCGGCGTCACCGCCCCCTCCGCCCACGCCGCGGAGCGGATATCCACCGCGTTCGTCCTGCCCGGCGCCAAGGTCTACCCGGAGGGCATCACCACCGACCGGCGCACCGGCGACGTGTACGTCGGCTCGTACGCGGACGGCACCGTCTACCGCGCCCGCCCGGGCAGCCGGCGGGCCGAGGTGTTCCTGGCGGCGGGCACGGACGGACGCGACACGGCCAACGGCCTGACCGTCGACCCCCACGGCCGCCTGTGGGTGACGGACTCGACGACGGGCGTGGCGGTCTACGACACCCGCACCGGCGCCCGCCTGGCCCACTTCGAGGCCACGGGCACGACACCGTTCTTCATCAACGACCTGACCATCACCCCGGACGGCACCGCCTACCTGACGGACAGCCTGCGCGGCGTGATCCACCGCGTCACCCCGGAGCTGCTCGCGGCGGGCACGGGCACCCTGGAGACCGCGTACGACCTGCACACCGCGCCCGGCGGCCTGACCCTCAACGGCATCGTCTCGGACCCGGGCGGCCGCTTCCTGCTGGCGGTGGACATGACGGCAGGCGTCCTGCACCGCGTCGACCTGCGCACCGGCACCGTCAGCCGGGTCACGCTCCACGGCGGCGACCTCACCCACGCCGACGGGCTGGCCCTCTCCGCCGACGGCGCCACCCTGCGCGTGGCCCACAACACCACGAACACCCTGACCCGGTGGCACCTCTCCCCCGACGGCCGCCACGCCTACCTGGTCCGCACCCTCACCGACCCGTCGCTCCAGATCCCGACCACCCTGACCCACACGCGGGGCCGCACCCTGGTGGTCCGCAGCCAGTTCGACAAGGACGGCCCGCTGACCCCGTCGACGGGCCGCCCGACCACATTCACGGTGGCCACGATCCGCACCCTCTGACCCACCCGCCCCACACCCCCGGCCCTTCACCCACCCACCCGGGCGAAGGGCCGGACCCGCCCCACCACACAGGACCGGCCCGCCGCCCCAGAACCGCACAAACCAATGCCGGCACCCTCACAGCCCGACCGATACGGCCTGCCCTCGCGGAACCCGCGCGCCGGGCCTACCGCGTCCGCCTGGACCCCATGACGCCCCCGGCGGCCGGCACGAGCCGGTCGCCCTCCGCCAGGCCCTGACCGACCTCGGCGCCCGCACCCTCCGTCGTCCCGCCCCTCACCGCGAGCCTGCGCGCCGCCCCGGCGAACGACTCCCTGGCCGGACCGGCAGCCCGACAGGTACGCCCTCTGGGCGGACCTGGTCGAGGAGACGCGCACGCAGTCCCTGCTGGAGCCACCAAACCCCCGCCGGCGACGACGTCTTCGTCGACATCACGCGGATGGACCGCGCCGCCCCGCACCCCCTGTGAGGTGCGCCACAACCGAAGGCCTGCACGCGGGGACCTCTCCCGCACCGCACCCCCTCTCCTGTCCTCGCGAGCAGCAAGATCTCGGCACGTTCTCCGCGCAGTTCTACTGCGCAGTTCTCCGTGAGCGATACACGGCGCGGCCCGCTCCCCGGCATCAACCAGTGTGCGCTGCTACTTTGGTGACGTCTCCTCAGGGAACCTCGGAAGAGACCCCTGAGCGGACCCTGAGGACGAAATCCGGCAGGAAAGTGCGCAGTACATCTGCGCACATTATTCCGATAGGAGTTCCCATGGAGAGCACGGGCCCGAACGGCCCCGCCGCGGTGGCCGTGGACCGGCTGTGGCGGACGTACGCACCCTTTCAGCGGGGCCGCAGCACGGACCGCGACCTCACCGCCATGCTCGCCATCCTGGTGCTCGCCCGGTTCATCGACCCGGCGAACGACCCGGGTGAGGAACTCACGAAGCGATGGTCCCGAGCCCTTGCGGAGGCACAGACCGGGTCCCCCCCGCTGAGGGACCTGAACGACGCGCTGCTCCTCGCTTCCCGGCACGACCGGTTTCCCGTACTCACACCCTGGAATCCGGAGAGCGTGTTCGCAGACAGGGGCGAGGCGGACGACCTGCCCTGGGTGGCGGCCTTCCTCACCGCGCTCCAGCAGCCTCCCGCGGCCGCCGAGGCCGGACTCGAAGAAGTCGGCGACCTGCTCCTGGAACGGTTCGCCGCGGAGAGCACGGCCCGGACGGGCGAGTACCACACCCCTCGCTCGCTGGCACGGCTGCTCGTGGAAGCCCTCTCCCCCCAGCCCGGCGACCGGGTGCTCGACCCCGCCTGCGGCACCGGCGGGTTCCTCACCGCCGCGGCCCAGTACGTCGCACAGCAGGGTCACGGTGGCGCAGCCTCGTTCGAGGGCTACGCCCTGGATCACCGCAACCCCCAACTGGCCATGCTGAACCTGTCCCTGCACGGCGTCGAGCGGCCCTTCGTGGGTGCCTCCGACCCCGGGTCGCTGTTCCGGGGTCCGGGCAGCGGCATGGCCGAGTTCGTCATGTGCAATCCGCCGTTCAACCAGCGTGTCCAGGGGCTGGAGAACCTCGACTGGCCCTTCGGAACGCCGCCCGAGTCGAGCGCGAACTTCGCCTGGATCCAACTCGCGTGGACCCGGCTCAGCGAGACGGGGAAGGCGGCCCTGATCATGCCGACGGGCGCCGCCTCCGTACGCGATCGAGCGCAGGAGAACCGCCGGGGCCTGCTGGCCCGAAGGGCGCTGCTCGCCGTCGTCGCGCTACCGGAAGGGATGTTCTCGCCCCACACGACCGTTCCTGTGCACCTCTGGATACTGGCTCGTGACGCCTCGCGCCATCTCCCCGACGGGGAGACCGGGTCCGTCCTCTTCATCGACGCGAGCCGGCTCGGCACGCAGGGTCCGCGCCAGGCGCGCGCACTCGGTCCGGCGGACCGGCGCCGCATCAGCGATAGGTTCCACGCCTGGCTGCGCTCTCCCCTCGCGACCCCCGAAGAACCCGGATTCTCCCGCTCGGTCTCGTACGACGAGATCCTGGAGAACGAAGGATGCCCCCTCGACCCCAAGCTGTACGTGGCGCCTGCCCTCGAGCAACCGACCGCGGCACTGGACGTACGCCGCCGGCTCGACCACCTGGTGGAGCAGGCCGCATCGGCGACCGGCTCGACGACTCGCGTCCGCAAGAGCTTCGACCGGAGCGAGCGGGTGGCGCGCACCGGGACCGGGACCCCGCGCGTGCCGCTCCGGCGCGTGCTGGAGGACACCGGGGAAGGGGGGCTCGACGCTCCGGGCCAGCTGCTCGCCGGGCCGTCGGGAAGCCTGATCCGCGCCGACGACTACGTCGACACCGGCGGCGTCCCCGTCGTGATGCCCAAGGACCTGACCGGCAGCGACTTCAGCACGGCGAGCATCCGGCACATCAGCGAGCGGCACGCCGGCCGACTGGAACGCTTCCGCCTCCGCCCCGGCGACGTCGTTCTGGCACGCCGCGGGGAACTCGGGCGGGCCGCCGTCGTCCGCGAGGAACAGCGCGGCTGGGTGTGCGGCACCGGGTGCTTCCTGCTGCGCCCGCCTGCCGGGCTCGACGCCGACTACTTCGCCGCGTACCTGCGCGGTCCAGAGGCGCGTACGTGGCTGGAGGCCCATTCCACGGGAAGCATGAAGATGAAGACGATCTCCCTCGACGTGCTCGGTGAGCTGCCCGTGGTCCTGCCCGGCCTGACGACCCAGCAGGCGATCGCCGACACGATGAAGCGGCTGGACGAACATGAGCGCCTGCTGCGCGAACAGCTCGCCCTGACGCAACGCATCCGTCGGGACGCGCTTGACGGCGGCATCGTCCCCACGCGGTAGGCCCCCGTAGCCGGGCGGGGGCCGGGGCTACAGGAGCACCCGGCCCGCTGCGGCCCCAGCCGCTACCGTGAAGCCATGACCGCACTGCCCGACTGGATGCGCCCGCCCCGCGCGGAAGGCTGGTTCGCGGAGGACCTGGACCACCTCCCCGAGGCCCCGCGCCACACCGAGCTGATCGACGGAGTCCTCGTATTCATGATGTCGCCCCAGCGGTCCTGGCACGGTCGTCTCCTCACCGCGCTGACCACCACGCTCATGGCGCAGGCACCGGCCGGCGTCGAGGTCGAGCGGGAGATGACGATCCGCCTCGATGCCCGTAACCGCCCCGAGCCGGACCTCCTGCTGACGAACCTGCCCTACGACCCCGACCGCACCTGCTACGCCCCCGATGACGTGCTGCTCGTCGCGGAGGTCGTCTCCCCCGAGTCCGCCCACCGGGACCGCACGGTCAAGCTCCGCAAGTACGCGGAAGCGGGCATCGCGCACTACTGGTGCATCGACGACGTGGACGGCGCGCCCGTCGTCCACGTCTACGAGCTCGACGAACCGACCGGTTCCTACGCACCCGCCGGCATCTTCCGGGGCACCCTGCACCGCCCGGTGCCCTTCGAGATCAGCCTGGACCTCGACACGCTCACACCCCCGCGCAGCAGCTGAACGCCGCCGTGCAGGCCCATCCGGGCAGTCAGTAGTGGTATCTGGCTGCGAGGATGATGATCTCCTTGCGGCGCCCGCACCCGCGTCCGCCGAATCCGGATCGATCAGCTCCCGCTCGGACACGTTGATGTGCGCCAGCGCGTTCTCGTACGCCTTCAGCAGGCGGCGCGCATTCGCCGGTGAGCGCAGACTCCCTCGGCTTCAACACCACCGCGCTCGTGTCGCAGCCAGAACGCCGGCGATTGCGAGTGGGCGACTACCGAGTCGTCTACACGATCGACAACGGGGTACTTGTGGTGCGGGTCGTACACGTCGGGCACCGCTCCACCGTTTACGACACCTGATACTGACTGATTCAGCGTCAGAATATCCAGCACCCATCCAGCACGGTGACGACGAAAAGGTCGACTCCATGAGAAGTCGACCCCTTCTGACCTGCACGCTTGACGAATCACCTAGCCTGCAGTGCCGGCACGATCACACGTTGAAGCGGAATGTCTGCGGACTGGCTACGGGGTCTCGACGGCGTCGAGGTGCCTGCGCAGCTCGGCCGCGATGTCTTCGTCGCCACCCTCGGCCGGCAGCGGCCACAGGTCCTGCTCGCCGTTCGCCACGGCGAGGCCGCTCGCGAACCAGACGAGGTGCGGTGCGGGCACGAAGGAGTCCCGGAGCCACCGCGCAACGTGGGCTCGGGAATGTCTCCCTCAGAGTCCTCTCCAGGGAGTCGACCGTAGCGCGCCAGGCTCCGCACCGTGAAGCGTCACGGTCTCCTCGCCCCGCTGGACCGCGCACCGGCGCCCTTCAGGCGAGCCGAACGGCTGATGGATGATCAGACGCCCAGCGCCATCCCAGCACGGGAAACAGCAGGGGCCAACGGCTCACCTCTTCACCTGAATGCCCCTGCCGCGTTGCCCCCCATCCGCCCCGGTCATCGCATGGAGTGGGAAAAGGAGCCCGCGCGGGGCCACCGGAAGGCAGGAAAGGGCGCTATGTACGTTCGCAGCATCTATGCAACGGGTGATCCGGCCGAGCTCGACGGAGTCGCCGAGGCGCTCCGGACCGACGGGCGCGCGCTGCTGTCGGCGCAACCGGGCTTTCGCGGGATGGGGCTGTTCGCCGACCGCGAGCTCGGCAAGCTCCTGGTGGGATCGTGGTGGGAGGACGAGGCCTCCCGGCAGGCCAGCTACGAGAACCTGAGCAAGCGGCGGGCCGAGATGATGGCGCCGTTCGCGCAGACCGTGACGGTCGACAACTGGGAAGCGGCGGTCGCCCGGCGCGCAGAGGAACTCGGGCCGGGCGCGGGGTTCCGGCTGGTCCACATGGACGTCGAGCCGGCCGACATCGACCTGCTGGTGGACACGTTCCGCGACACCTCACTGCCCAAGGTCCAGAAGGTCCCCGGACTGGCCGGCATCTCCCTGCTCATCGATCGCGACGGGGGCAGAGCCGCTGTCGGCGCGCTCTACGCCGACCGCGACGCACTCGTGGCATCCCGTGGCGCCGTCGCGGCGGTCCGCGGAGAGGCCACGGCGAAGGCTCGCGCAACCACCCGCAGCCTCGAGGAATTCGAGGTGGTCCTCGCCACGGCGGTACCCCACGCCTGACCCTGCCTCCGCTTCCGCGATCGCGAGTCAGCACCAAGTCGGCATGAGCATGCCAGAACGGGTTCTGTCCCCGGAATCAGCCACCCAATCGGCGGCTCATCCCAACGAGTGCATGCAACCCCGATTGTGTACACATGGCACACTCGGTACCCTTGAGGCATGACTCAGCCGCTGCCCATAGAGTCCATCCGCGACGTACGCGCCCACTTGGCCGAAGTCGTCGAACGGGCCGACCGCGACGACGTGCCCACTGTCATCACCCGTCGCGGAAAGCAGGTCGCCGCCGTGGTCTCGATCGAGGTGCTGCGCAAATACCAGGAGTGGGAAGAGCGCGAGATCAACCGCATCATCGACGAGCGCATGGCGAGCCCGGCCGTCGGCGTCCCGATCGAGGACGTGATGAGGGAGACGCTGGCACGCAGTGAGTGACTATCGCACGGTGTTCCGGCCCGAGGCCCAGGCCGAGCTGCGCAAGATCCCGCGTGACATGGCGCTTCGCATCCTGGCCAAACTGACAGAGCTGGAGAGCGACCCCTTCGGCTTCAACACCACGGCACTCGTATCCCAGCCTGAGCGCCGCCGCCTACGGGTCGGCGACTACCGTGTCGTCTACACGATCGACAACGGGGAGCTGGTGGTGTGGGTCGTACACGTCGGACACCGCTCCACGGTCTACGACACGTAGCTGCTCCCGGTTCTGCGGACTGTTGCGGACAGCAGAAGGACCTGACCTGCATCCTCGCAGGTCAGGCCGCATCTGGATACGCGATCAGACGTTGAAGCGGAACTCCACCACGTCGCCGTCCTGCATCACGTAGTCCTTGCCCTCCATGCGGGCCTTGCCCTTCGCGCGGGCCTCCGCCACCGAGCCGCATTCGACCAGGTCCGCGAACGAGATGACCTCGGCCTTGATGAAGCCGCGCTGGAAGTCGGTGTGGATGACGCCAGCGGCCTCGGGGGCCGTGGCGCCCTTCTTGATGGTCCAGGCGCGGGTTTCCTTCGGGCCGGCCGTCAGGTACGTCTGCAGGCCCAGCGTGTCGAAGCCGACGCGGCCCAGGGTGGCCAGGCCCGGCTCGTCCTGGCCGACGGACTGGAGGAGCTCCAGGGCCTCCTCGTCGTCCAGCTCGGCGAGGTCCGCCTCCAGCTTGGCGTTGAGGAAGATGGCCTCGGCCGGGGCGACCAGGGCGGACTGCTCGGCCTTGAAGGCGTCGTCCGTCAGCTCGTCCTCGTCCACGTTGAAGACGTAGAGGAACGGCTTGGTGGTGAGCAGGTGCAGCTCGTGCAGCAGGTCGCCCTGCTCCGTGCCCTTGGTGATGCCCTGGGAGAAGAGGGTGTCGCCCGCTTCGAGGATGGCCTGGGCCTTCTCGACGGCGGCGAGGACGGCGACCTTGTCCTTCTGGAGGCGGGACTCCTTCGTCAGGCGGGGGATCGCCTTCTCGATGGACTGGAGGTCGGCGAGGATCAGCTCGGTGTTGATCGTCTCGATGTCGTCCTTCGGCGAGACCTTGCCGTCGACGTGCACGACGTTCTCGTCCTTGAAGGCGCGGATGACCTGGCAGATCGCGTCCGACTCGCGGATGTTCGCCAGGAACTTGTTGCCCAGGCCCTCACCCTCCGAGGCGCCGCGGACGATGCCCGCGATGTCGACGAAGTCCACCGTCGCCGGGAGGAGCTTCTGCGAGTTGAAGATGCCCGCCAGGACCGCCAGACGGGGGTCCGGTACGCCGACCACGCCGACGTTCGGCTCGATGGTGGCGAACGGGTAGTTGGCCGCCAGCACGTCGTTCTTGGTCAGGGCGTTGAACAGGGTCGACTTGCCGACATTCGGCAGACCGACGATTCCGATCGTGAGCGACACGTTGGCGACTTCCCGTAGCTGCTGGAGGATACGGCCCGGGCACGGGCCGTCAGACAGTTTACGCGTGTCCCACGGGGCTCCGAGGGGGTGCGACGCCTAGCCTCGTGGGGTGGAGCAATACAGGACGCGGTCAGATCATCACGCCGCGCAGCGGCAGCGGCCCCCGGCGCAGCGCGGGCCGGCCGCCGGCGTACCCGGACCCCGGCCGACGGCCCGGCCGCGGCCCCGGCCGGGCTCCGGCGCGGGCCCCGACCGTGCCCCGGGGGCGGCCCGGCGGTTTCCGCGGCCCCTGCTGACCGGCCTCGGCGGCGGGCTGTTCGCCTGCGTCGCCATGGCGCTGGCCGCCGGCATCGACTGGCTGATCTTCGATTCGTCCATGCTCGGGTACGGGCTGCTCTTCCTGCCCGCGGCCGCCGCCACCGCCCTCTGGGTCCGCCCCGCCGACCTGATCACCGCGCCCATCGCCGTCCCGATCGCCTTCGCGGTCGGCGTGTGGCCCCTCGCGGGCGGGTCGGGCGGCCTCGGGGGCCAGCTGATGGGCGTGGTCACGGCGCTGTCGCTGAACGCCGGCTGGCTGTACGCCGGCACGCTCCTGGCCGCCCTGATCGTCGTCGTCAGGAAGGCCGCGCTCATCGGGCGGCGGCGCGTCCCCCGCCGGGCCTAGAGGTCTAGAGGTCTAGAGGTCTAGAGGTCTAGAGGTCTAGAGGGTCTAGGGGTCTCGGGGTCTGGGGTCTGGGGTCTGTCGCCCCGGTACCCGGTCACGCCTGCGCCGCCCTGGCCGCCATCGCCGCGCCCACGATGCCCGCGTTGTTCTGCAGCGCCGCCGGGACGATCTCGGCGCGGACGCCCTCGATCAGCGGCAGGAACTTCTCCGGCCGCCGGCTGACGCCGCCGCCGAGGATGAACAGGTCGGGCGAGAAGAGCATCTCCACGTGCTCCAGGTACCTCGACAGCCGCCGGGCCCACCGCTCCCAGCTGAGGTCTCCGTCGTCCTTGGCCTTCACCGACGCCCGCTTCTCCGCGTCGTGGCCCTTGAGCTCCAGGTGCCCCAGCTCGCTGTTGCTCACCAGCCGCCCGTCCGTGAAGAGCGCGCTGCCGATGCCCGTGCCCAGCGTCAGCAGGATGACCGTGCCGCCGCGTCCGCGCCCGGCGCCGTACGTCATCTCGGCGATCCCCGCCGCGTCCGCGTCGTTGAGGACGGTGACCGGGCTCCCGTCCAGCTCGCGCGAGAGCAGCGCGGCGGCGTCCGTGCCGACCCAGCCCGGGTCGACGTTCGCCGCCGTACGGGTGACGCCGTGCGTGACCACGCCCGGGAAGGTGACGCCGACCGGCCCGGTCCACCCGAAGTGCCGGACGACCTCGGCGACGCAGCCGGCGACCCCCTCGGGGGTGGCCGGCTGCGGCGTCAGTACTTTGTGGCGCTCCCGCGCCAGGTCTCCGCGCTCCAGGTCGACCGGAGCGCCCTTGATGCCGGATCCGCCGATGTCCACACCCATGATCTGCGTCTGCATGGACATACGGTACGAAAACTACTCCTGACCGGCGACCAGTTCCGCCGCTTCGGCGCGCAGGTCGCGGCGCAGCTCCTTGGGCAGCGAGAAGGTGATCGACTCCTCGGCCGTCTTGACCAGCTCGACGTCCGCGTAACCGCGCTCCGCCAGCCACCCCAGGACCTCCTCGACCAGGACCTCCGGCACGGAGGCGCCCGAGGTCAGGCCGACCGTGGTGACGCCCTCCAGCCAGGCCTCGTCGATCTCGCTGGCGAAGTCCACCAGGTACGCGGCGCGGGCGCCGGCGTCCTTCGCGACCTCGACCAGCCGGATGGAGTTCGAGGAGTTCTTCGAGCCGACCACGATGACCAGGTCGGAGTCGGCGCCCATCACCTTCACCGCCGCCTGGCGGTTCGAGGTGGCGTAGCAGATGTCGTCGCTCGGCGGCGAGACCAGCAGCGGGAACTTGGTCTTCAGCGCGTCGACCGTCTCCATCGTCTCGTCGACCGAGAGGGTGGTCTGGGAGAGCCAGACGACCTTGGACTCGTCGCGGACGGTGACCTTCTCGACGTCGTGCGGGCCGTCCACGATCGTGATGTGGTCCGGGGCCTCGCCGGAGGTGCCGATGACCTCCTCGTGGCCCTCGTGGCCGATGAGGAGGATGTCGAAGTCCTCGTTGGCGTACCGGATCGCTTCCTTGTGCACCTTGGTGACCAGCGGGCAGGTCGCGTCGATCGTGGCGAGCCTGCCGCGCGCGGCCTCCTCGTGGACGACCGGGGCGACGCCGTGCGCGGAGAACATCACGATGTTGCCCGGGGGCACCTCCTCCGTCCGCTCGACGAAGATCGCGCCCTTTTTCTCCAGCGTCTGGACCACGTACTTGTTGTGCACGATCTCGTGACGGACGTAGACCGGCGCACCGTACTGCTCGAGAGCCTTCTCGACAGCGATCACGGCTCGGTCGACGCCCGCGCAGTAGCCGCGAGGCGCGGCGAGCAGGACACGGCGGGAAGCGGGAGCAGTCATGCCCTCCATCGTACGGGGGCGCTCAGCAGGCAGATCGTCGCCCGGTCGGCGCACACTTGATCGCAAACCTGTCCGCAGCGTCGCTCGGAGGACGGATGGCGTCCGGCACCGAATCCCCCACGGCCGCCCGGGCCCCCGACGGGCGGCTCTCGCGGAGTCTGGGCTTCCGCGACCTGGTGGTCTACGGGCTGCTGTTCATCGCCCCGATGGCCCCGGTCGGGATCTTCGGCACCCTGGACGCCAGGTCGCACGGCGCGGTCGCGCTCGTGTACCTCGTGGCGACCGTCGCGATGGCGTGCACCGCCTTCTCGTACGCCCAGATGGTGCGGGTCGCCCCGCAGGCCGGCTCGGTGTTCACGTACGCGCGCAAGGGCCTGGGCGAGGGGCCGGGGCTGATCGCCGGGTGGATGGCGATGCTGGACTACCTGCTGATCCCGGCCGTGGCGTACCTCTTCTCGGGCATCGCCATGAACGCGCTGGTCCCCGGGGTCTCGCGGTGGGTGTGGACGGCGCTGGCGGTGCTGGTGACGACCCTGCTCAACCTCTGGGGGGTACGGGTGGCGGCGCGCGTCGGCTTCGCGGTGCTGGCGATGGAGATCGCGGTCCTGGTGGTGTTCGTGGTCTCGGCGGTGACCGTGCTGGCCGGCGGCGGCGCGCGGCGCGGCTGGCTGTCGCCGCTGACCGGGGACGGCTCGCTCGGTTTCTCCCTGGCGGCGGTGCTGGGCGCGGTGTCGGTGGCGGTGCTGTCGTACCTGGGCTTCGACGCGATCGCCTCGTTCGCCGAGGAGGTCACCGGCGGTTCGGCGAAGGTGGCGCGGGCGGTGCTGTTCTGTCTGGGCCTGACCGGGGTGCTGTTCTTCGCGCAGACCTACCTGGCGGCGCTGCTCGCGCCGGTGACGGCGGCGGAGCTGGCGGCCGACCCGGGCGCGCAGGGGCCGGCGTTCTACGACACGGTGGACGCGGCGGTCGGCGGCTGGCTGCACGACCTGGTGGCGGTCAGCAAGGCGATCGGGGCGGCGTTCGCGGCGCTGGCCGGGCAGGCGGCGGCCGGCCGGCTGCTGTTCGCGATGGCGCGCGAGGGCCGGCTGCCGCGGGCGCTGGCGCACACCTCGGGCGGAACGCCGCGCCGGGCGCTGCTGGTGGCGGCCTCGGTGACGCTGGTGGCCGCGGTGTGGGCGGCGCGGCGCGACGACGGGCTGGACCACCTGGTGTCGGTGGTGGACATCGGGGCGCTGGTGGCGTTCACGCTGCTGCACGCCTCGGTGGTGGGCTGGTTCGTGGTCCGCCGGGCGGCGGGCCCGCCCGTCTGGTGGCGGCACCTGCTGGTCCCGGTGCTGGGAGCGGCGGTGACGCTCGCGGTGATCGTCGAGGCCGCGCCCGCCGCGCAGCTGGTGGGGGCGATCTGGCTGGCCGTGGGGCTGGTGGTGCTGGTGGCGCAGCGGGGGCGACGCGCGGGGCCGCCTCCCGCCGATCCCAAGGGGACTGTCGGTGCGGGCGGTTAGCCTGCGTGCATGGGTCTGAATACGTCGGCCGAGGCGCCGCTGCCCGTCGGCCAGGTGTCCCGGCTCATCGGGGGCTGGATCGAGCGGCTGGGCCAGGTGTGGGTGGAGGGGCAGATCACGCAGCTGTCGCGGCGGCCGGGTGCGGGGGTGGTCTTCCTGACGCTGCGCGATCCGTCGCACGACATCTCGGTGAGCGTGACCTGCTACCGGCAGGTGTACGACGAGGTCGCGGACGCGGTGTCGGAGGGCGCGCGGGTGATCATGCTGGCCAAGCCGGAGTGGTACGCGCCGCGCGGGCAGCTGTCGCTGCGGGCCACCGAGATACGGCCGGTGGGCATCGGTGAGCTGCTGGCGCGGCTGGAGCGGCTGAAGCGGTCCCTGGCGGCGGAGGGGCTGTTCGCCCTGGACCGCAAGAAGCCGCTGCCCTTCCTGCCGCAGCTGATCGGGCTGGTGGTCGGGCGGGCGTCGGCGGCCGAGCGGGACGTGCTGGAGAACGCCCGGCGGCGCTGGCCGGCGGTCCGCTTCGAGGTGCGCAACGTGGCGGTGCAGGGGGTCCACGCGGTGCCGCAGGTGGTGCAGGCCGTCAAGGAGCTGGACGCGCTCGACGAGGTCGACGTGATCATCGTGGCCCGCGGCGGCGGCAGCGTGGAGGACCTGCTTCCGTTCTCCGACGAGCAGGTGGTCCGTACGGTCGCCGAGGCCCGTACGCCGGTGGTCTCGGCGATCGGCCACGAGCCGGACTCGCCGCTGCTGGACCTGGTGGCGGACCTGCGGGCCTCGACCCCGACGGACGCCGCGAAGAAGGTGGTCCCGGACGTCGGGGAGGAGATGGAGCGGGTGGAGCAGCTGCGGGGCCGCGCGCTGCGCGCCGTACGGGGGCTGCTGGACCGGGAGGAGCGGGGGCTGGCGCACGCGCTGGCGCGGCCGGTGTTCACGCATCCCCAGCGGATGACCGAGACCCGCGAGGACGAGCTGGCGGCGCTGCTGGCGCGCAGCCGGCGCACGCTGGGGCACCTGCTGGACCGGGCCGACTCCGAGCTCGCGCACACCCTGGCCCGGGTGGTGGCGCTGTCCCCCGCGGCGACCCTGGAGCGGGGGTACGCGGTCCTCCAGCGGGCGGACGGGCACGTGGTGCGCTCGCCGGAGGAGGCCGGTCCCGACGAGGTGCTGCGGGCGCGGGTGGCGCAGGGCGAGTTCACGGTGCGGGTCACCGGGTAGCGGCCGGGCGGGCGCGGGCGGGCGGGCGCGGCGAGACGGTGGAGCCGTGCGGCCCACGCGCTTTCATACGCACGCAACAAATTGATTGCATTACACACATAAGGTGGCAGGAATGGCCGAGGCGGATACGGCACTGGGGTACGAGCAGGCCCGCGACGAGCTCATCGAGGTCGTGCGGCGCCTGGAGGCGGGCGGCACCTCGCTGGAGGAGTCGCTGGCGCTCTGGGAGCGCGGCGAGGAGCTCGCGAAGGTCTGCCGGCACTGGCTGGAGGGGGCCCGGGCCCGGCTGGACTCGGCGCTGGCGGCCCGGGAGGCGGAGGAGACCGGCCCCGCCGGCGGCGACCGGGAGGGCGGCGGGCCGGGAGCGTCCTTGTGATCCGGGTCACGAACCACCCGGTTTAGTTGAAATTTCATCTATTCGGCTCGTAGAGTCGGGGACATCGCTTGACCCACCCGTTTTGGAAGAAGGCTTTCCGATGTCCCTCGTTCTCGACGCCGCCGCCCAGGACCTCCTGTTCCGCGAGGCCCGCACCGCCAACTCGTTCTCCGACGAGCCGGTGACCGACGAGCAGGTCCAGGCCATCTACGACCTGGTCAAGTACGGCCCGACCGCCTTCAACCAGACGCCGCTGCGCATCACCCTGGTCCGTTCCGCCGAGGCCCGCGAGCGCCTGGTGAAGCACATGGCCGAGGGCAACCAGGCCAAGACCGCCGCCGCCCCGCTGGTCGCCATCCTCGCCGCGGACAACGAGTTCCACGAGGAGCTCCCGGCCCTGCTGCCGCACTTCCCGCAGGCCAAGGACCTGTTCTTCGCCGAGCGCCCGGCCCGTGAGCACTCCGCGCTGGTGAACGCCGCCCTCCAGGCCGCGTACTTCATCGTGGGCGTGCGCGCCGCCGGCCTGGCCGCGGGCCCCATGACCGGCCTGGACTTCGCCGGCCTCCAGAAGGAGTTCCTGGACGACGACCACACCCCGCTGATGGTGATCAACATCGGCAAGCCGGGCGAGAACGCCTGGTTCCCGCGCTCCCCGCGCCTGGACTTCGACCAGGTCGTCACGACCGTCTGAGCCCTTGCGCGCACCGCAGGTACGACAAAGGCCCGCCCCCACCAGGGGGCGGGCCTTCGCCGTACCTCAGCCCTTCTTGAACTCCAGCGCCGCCGCCAGCTTCCCCAGCTGCTCGAAGCCCGCGGTGCCGGTGACCACGGTGACGTGGTCCTGCTCCTTGCGCACCAGCGCGTCGTACTTCTCGCCGTCCCAGCGCTGCCACACCAGATCGCCGACCGCCTGCGTCTGCCCGGTGTCGGTGGCCTGCTGGGTGACCTTCGCCAGGTACTTCGGCGAGAGGTCCGTGGACTGCTCGACCGCCGCGTACTGGTCGCCCGGGTCCAGGAAGCCCAGATGCCAGGCGTTGGCGTTCTTGCGCTGGTACGTGACGGAGGTCGCCCGCCACTCCTGCGGCAGGCCCACGGGGGCGGCCACGGGGTACGGCGCCGCACGCCGCGCGGTGAGGGTCTCGACGCGGTAGTCCACGACGCGCGTCGGGTCGGCGTCCTCGTCGTGCGGGACGAAGATGTAGATCCCGGCGACGACGACCAGGATCACCGCCAGCGACCGGACCATGTCCCAGATCGTCTGCTTGCCTTTCATACCTGCCACGCCCCCATCGTCCCGCATGCCCCGCGGCGATCGTGGGCAGGGGTCCGTACCCGGCCGTTCGATGACCGATACGGCGCTCATACGTGACCCCCTCTGCTCAATATGTCGACCTAACGATAGAGTTCCAGCACCCTCACATCTCCGGCCGTCGTCGTACAGAAAGGTGCGCTCCGATGACCGAGCACAACCTGCCGCCCCAGCTCGAAGTCTCGCCCGAAGCCCCCGACCGCAACCTCGCCCTGGAACTGGTCCGGGTGACCGAGGCCGCCGCCATGGCGGCCGGCCGCTGGGTCGGACGCGGCGACAAGATCGGCGCGGACGGCGCCGCGGTCAACGCCATGCGGACCCTGATCTCCACCGTCTCGATGAACGGCGTCGTCGTCATCGGCGAGGGCGAGAAGGACGAAGCCCCGATGCTGTACAACGGCGAGCGGGTCGGCGACGGCACCGGCGCCGAGGTCGACATCGCCGTCGACCCGATCGACGGCACCACCCTGAACGCCAAGGGCATGCCGAACGCCATCGCCGTCCTGGCCGCCGCGGACCGCGGCACCGTGTTCGACCCGTCCGCGGTCTTCTACATGGACAAGCTGGTCACCGGCCCCGAGGCCGCCGACTTCGTCGACATCAACGCCCCCGTCTCGGTCAACATCCGCCGGGTCGCCAAGGCCAAGGGCATGGCCGCCGAGGACGTCACCGTCGTCATCCTGGACCGCCCGCGCCACGAGGGCATCGTCAAGGAGATCCGCGAGACCGGCGCGCGCATCAAGTTCATCTCCGACGGCGACGTCGCCGGCTCCATCATGGCCGCCCGCGAGGGCACCGGTGTGGACCTGCTGCTCGGCATCGGCGGCACCCCCGAGGGCATCATCTCGGCCTGCGCCATCAAGTGCCTCGGCGGCACGATCCAGGGCAAGCTGTGGCCGAAGGACGACGCCGAGCGCCAGAAGGCCCTCGACGCCGGCCACGACCTGGGCCGGGTCCTGCACACCAACGACCTGGTGTCCGGCGAGAACGTCTTCTTCGTCGCCACCGGCATCACGGACGGCGAGCTGCTGCGCGGTGTCCACTACCGCTCGGAGACCGCGACCACGTCGTCGCTGGTCATGCGCTCGAAGTCGGGCACGATCCGCAAGATCGACTCCACCCACCGGCTCTCGAAGCTGCGCGCCTACAGCGCGGTCGACTTCGACCGCGCCCAGTAGGACACCCCGGCCGCCCACCGCGGCGGCCGCGGCGCGCGCGGGCGGCAGGGCGCGCGCCGCACGACGAGAGGGGCGGTTCCCGTGTGCGGCGGGACCGCCCCTCTTCGTCTGCGCGTACTCGGACTCCGCCCCGGACTCCGCCCCGGCCTCCGGCCCCGGCGCCGGTACGGGGCTCAGCCCGCGGCGGCGACCGGCCCCGCGGCCTGGCCCTGGCGCAGCTCGGCCGCCCGGCGGCGGCGGCGCGCCAGCACCACGCGGCGTTCGGCGGCCGTCAGGCCGCCCCAGACGCCGTAGGGCTCGGGCTGGAGCAGGGCGTGCTCGCGGCAGGCCACCATGACCGGGCAGCGCGCGCAGACCCGCTTGGCGGCCTCCTCGCGGGAGAGCCGGGCCGCGGTCGGCTCCTTGGAGGGAGCGAAGAAGAGCCCCGCCTCGTCCCTGCGGCACACCGCCTCCGCGTGCCATGGGCCGTCCTCCTCCCTGGCCGGCACCCGCGGCTTTGGCAGAGCCTCAAGACCCTGAACGCGCTGTACGGCGGCTACCTGCAGGGACTGATGCGGCGGATGCTGCACGGTCTACTCCTGACGACGTATTCGCGAGCGAGAGACGATGCACCTGTCTCTACCCGCTGCATCCGGCCCTATGCACTGCGTGCCGCTCCGGGGAAGTTCGACCGAAAGACAACCCTCCGCAACGCAGGCCGCCGCACCAGGCCGGCCGTCCGCTCAGCCGTCGACGCGCCCCCGCAGCCGCCGCGCGAGGTCGACCAGGCGGGCGCCGAGCTTGGGCCGGGCCTCGATGTTGCCCAGCATCGCGAAGCCGCGGACGATCACGACGGGAGCCTGCGGATCGACCTCGGCGCGCCCTTCACCACGCCCCTCGCCACGGCCCTCGCCCCGCACCTCGAAGTTGCCGAGGACACCGCTGCCGTACCCCCGGAGGGTGACGTTCTCCGGTACGAGGATCTCGACGTTGCCCAGCAGGCAGGTCACGTCGATCTCGGTGACCTGCTGCTCGAAGACGGCCTCGGTGAGGTCGATGGAGACGTCGCCCAGGACGGATACGGCGCGGGTCCGGGCGGAGGGCCGCCAGCGGCCCTTGCGGGCGGCGCCGCTGCACACCGCGACCACGTTGTCGACGTACCCGGAGCCGGGCGGCGCGGCGACGGGCGGGGCGGCGGCCGCGCCGGCCGCGACCGGGGCGCCACCGGGCGCGGGCAGGTCCCGTACCAGCAGGTCCAGCTCGCCGACGGTCTTGACGGCGTAGAGGGAGTCGAGGCGCTCGGAGTGCTCCTCGGCGGTCAGCCGGCCCTCGGCGACGGCATCGCCGAGGATCTGCGCGATCCGGTCGCGGTCGGCGTCCGAGGCCCGCAGCGCGGCGGGCTCGGCGGCGGCGGTGGGTGCTGCGGCGGGGTGCTTTTCCAGGTCCACGTCGCCCAGCATAGCCAAACACGATAGATCGCGATAGTGCTGGGTGAGCCTTACCTCACAGACACGACCCGGGGAACAGGTCCTACGCTGGACAGCCGCGCTGCCAATTGGTCGCCAGCGCCGTCTGCCGAGTGAGGAATGGCCACATGCCGGAGTTCGCGTACACCGACCTGCTCCCCCTGGGGGAGGACCGGACCCCCTACCGCCTGGTGACGTCCGAGGGCGTCTCCACGTTCGAGGCGGACGGCCGTACGTTCCTCAAGGTCGAGCCCGAGGCGCTGCGCAAGCTCGCCGAGGAGGCCATCCACGACATCCAGCACTTCCTGCGCCCGGCCCACCTCGCGCAGCTGCGCCGGATCATCGACGACCCCGAGGCCTCCTCGAACGACAAGTTCGTCGCCCTCGACCTCCTGAAGAACGCGAACATCGCGGCGGCCGGCGTCCTGCCGATGTGCCAGGACACGGGCACGGCGATCGTGATGGGCAAGCGCGGCCAGAACGTCCTCACCGAGGGCGGCGACGAGGCGGCGCTCTCGCGCGGCATCTACGACGCGTACACGCGCCTGAACCTGCGCTACTCGCAGATGGCCCCCCTCACGATGTGGGAGGAGAAGAACACCGGCTCGAACCTGCCCGCGCAGATCGAGCTGTACGCGACCGACGGCGGCGCGTACAAGTTCCTCTTCATGGCCAAGGGCGGCGGCTCGGCCAACAAGTCCTTCCTCTACCAGGAGACGAAGGCGGTCCTCAACGAGGCCTCGATGATGAAGTTCCTGGAGGAGAAGATCCGCTCGCTCGGTACGGCGGCCTGCCCGCCCTACCACCTGGCGATCGTGGTCGGCGGCACGTCCGCCGAGCACGCCCTGAAGACCGCGAAGTACGCCTCGGCCCACTACCTGGACGAGCTGCCGCGCGAGGGATCCGAGCTGGGCCACGGCTTCCGTGACGAGGCCCTGGAGCAGCAGGTCTTCGAGCTCACCCAGAAGATCGGCATCGGCGCGCAGTTCGGCGGCAAGTACTTCTGCCACGACGTGCGCGTCGTGCGTCTCCCCCGCCACGGCGCGTCCCTGCCGGTCGCGATCGCCGTGTCCTGCTCGGCGGACCGCCAGGCGACCGCGAAGATCACCGCCGAGGGCGTCTTCCTGGAGCAGCTGGAGCGGGACCCGGCGCGGTTCCTGCCCGACACCACGGACGAGCACCTCGCGCAGTCCTCGGACGTGGTCTCGATCGACCTGAACCAGCCGATGGACGACATCCTGGCGACCCTGACCAAGCACCCGGTCAAGACCCGGCTGTCGCTGACCGGTCCGCTGGTGGTGGCGCGGGACATCGCGCACGCGAAGATCAAGGAGCGGCTGGACGCGGGCGAGGACATGCCGCAGTACCTCAAGGACCACCCGGTGTACTACGCCGGCCCGGCCAAGACCCCCGAGGGCTACGCCTCGGGCTCCTTCGGCCCGACCACGGCCGGCCGCATGGACTCGTACGTCGAGCAGTTCCAGGCGGCGGGCGGCTCGAAGGTGATGCTGGCCAAGGGCAACCGCTCGCAGCAGGTGACGGACGCGTGCGGCAGCCACGGCGGCTTCTACCTGGGCTCGATCGGCGGCCCGGCCGCCCGTCTCGCCCAGGACTGCATCAAGAAGGTCGAGGTCGTCGAGTACGAGGAGCTCGGCATGGAGGCGGTCTGGAAGATCGAGGTCGAGGACTTCCCGGCGTTCATCGTCGTGGACGACAAGGGCAACGACTTCTTCCAGAACCCGGCCCCGGAACCGACGTTCACCCACATCCCGGTCCGCGGTCCCGGCCTGGCCTGACCCGACATCCGAACGCCCCCCGAGAGCCCCTGGCACCCCCGCCGGGGGCTCTCGCCGTGTCTGCCTCCGCACCGGACGGCAGGGGGCGCCCACGGGCTGCCAGCCGGGCGACGCGGTTTCCTGTTCCGGAAACTCGAACCCCTTGCACCTGCCCTGAGTTGGTCGCCAGGATCGATCACGACACACCAGCGCAGAGCCAAGGAGGGGAAGCCGTGAAGGTCACCAAGATCGTGAGCACCTGTGATCTGAAGGACTGTCCAACCATCTACCTCACCGACAGGGGCACCCTGCTGGTTCAGGGCGAGACCCCGACCGACCACGGTCTGGAGATTCCCGCGCACGAAACCGTTGTCGAAATCCCGGAGCAGCTGATCTTCGATCTCATCCGGAAGGGCCTCCGTGGCGCCTAAGACTCTCGGGGAACTCTTCGACACCTTCGAGCAAGAGGCATTTCGGCTGGAGACGCTGGACGATTACAGCAGGTCGGGCAACACGCAGGCCTACGAGGCTTTCCTGGCCGACGAACCTCAACCAGCCGACTACAACGACGATTGGGTGTCAGAACTGCTCTCCCACACCAGCAGAGGGAAGCGCATCTATCGTGTGCACATCCTGTCCCGACCCCTGACTTCGTACCTGCGGTTCGAGCTGGGCTGGGGCTACCAGAAGAACGTGACGGGCGGCGAAGAGTTCTTCATCCTCGACGTCACCGGAAAGCCCAACCCACTGGAAGGCGTCCCCGATTTCTGGTTGATGGACAACGCGACTCCAGGCGTAATGAACTACTCGGACGACGGGTCGTTCCTTGGTGTTGAAATTCTTCCCGAGGAGCGGGCGGCCGAATTCTGCGCCTACCGCGAAGCGGCGATGAGTCATGCCGTGCCGTTCTCCGAATGGTGGGCGAAGCACGGCGAGTGAACAAAGGACAGCTGGGGGCCGCGCTGAGGGCGCTACGGCAAGCATCCGGGAAGGAAGCCAAAGCCGTCGCCCGCAGCGCCGTCATGTCCGCAAGTAAGCTGAGCAAAATCGAGACGGCCAAGCTCGCTCCGTCCGCTGCGGACGTTGAGCGCATCCTTACGGCCATAGGCGTTTCAGATGAGGTTAAGGAAGAGTATCTAGAGGCCGTCAGGGCGGCGGCGACGGAGGCCACGGCGTGGCGCCTCATCCGTCGAATGGGAGTACACAAGGCCCAGCAGCAAACAAGGGCTCTCGAATCCCAAATGACACCTTTGTAGTCCGGGACGATCGTACGGTGACCGTCGAGACCACGCATGCTGAAATCGTGGTGACAGACCCTCGGGATGCAGCTCTATACGTCCGCAAGTTCGAGGGTTTCGCAACGCTGGCGCTTTCTGGCGACGAAGCGCGCGCCATGCTTGAGACAGTTCGACAAGAGTTCTTGCGGGAACAGGAAACCAGTTAGAAACCTGGACCCCGCCCCGACAGTATTGGCGACGAGGACGCGACCCATACGAGGAACCGCGAGAGCCATCGACCAGAAGGAGTCACACGATGACGGCCATGGTGGAAAGCCCCGTCGCCTTACGGCACGGTCGGGACCTCGTCAGCCCCGAGCTGTTCGAGAAGGTGTCCGAGTTCTGCGCGGAGGAGTACGGGCACGAACTGTCCACGGCACGCGGCATCGTGGACCAGGCCCTTGCCTTCCTCAAGGTCATGGGCGACAGCCGCGCGTTCGACATGACCCCGTCCGAGACCGTCGACCCGGGCTGGCACTCGTTCGCGCTCCACACCCGCGCCTACGCCGTGTGGTGTCAGGAACAGTTCGGCTACTTCCTGGACCACGAACCGAAGGCCACCGTCCGAACCCGTCCCCTGATCGGCTCCGTGGTCGAGCGGGTCAAGGCGGCCGGCTTCCACGTCGACGAGCGGATGTGGGGCGCCGCGAAGGAGTGCAACCCCCCGGCCTGCTGCGGCGACGGCGACGGCTGCTGAACCCTCGAACGAAGGAGGACCCGGACACGTCACAGGTGCCCGGGTCCCACTCTGAGCAAAGGTACCGCCCATGGCATCCGACGAGGGGCTGACCGGGAGCAGCAGGGTCACGGTGTTCGCCCTGTTCGGCGTGGTCTTCGGCTACGCCACGCACCACCTGGACGAGCGGCGGATCGGAGACGTGGCCGTCGTCGGCCCGCTGACTCCAGGTATCGAGTGGGGGCGGCTGTGGCAGATGGCCCGCACCTGCGGACGGCCCACGGCCGACGAGACCGAGCTCGCCCAATGGGTGCTCACCCAGGCCACCCGGGCGTTCGTGTGCGGCAGCGACCGCATCGCGCAGTTCCAGGACCAGGGCTGGAAGCTGGAACCCGGCGGCAAGCGCGTCCGGTTCGATACGACGTACGCCAACCGCGACCACCTCTGGACGGGCAACCTGACCGTGGAAGGGCTCACCCCGGACCAGGTGGCGGAGCGCCCTGCGCTCTACACCGCCTGACCACCGCCCCGCCCGTTCAGTCGACACACGGAAAACCCCCGCGTCCTTGCCGGACAGGGGGGTTCTTCGGGGCGCGCCTTGACCAGGGGCCCGGACCGGGCCCCGCCGCCGCCGGGCGTGGCGCGCTGCGGCCCGCCCCGGGCGACGCGCGGCGCGCGGCCCCTCGCCGTACGTCGTGGAACGTCACCGGCTGTTCGGCCGGGCGTGCGGCAGGCTGCACCCGGGGCGGCGCCGGGCCGGTTACCGTCGGGGCATGAGTTCTCTCGTCACCGCCCGCGCCACCCGCGTGATCGCCCACCGTGGGGCCTCCCACGAGCACCCCGAGCACACCCTCGCCGCGTACCGCCAGGCCATCGCCGACGGGGCCGACGCGCTGGAGTGCGACGTGCGGCTCAGCGCCGACGGGCGGCTGGTGTGCGTGCACGACCGGCGGGTGGAGCGGACCTCCGACGGGCGGGGCGTCGTGTCGGCGATGACGTACGACCAGCTGGCCGCGCTCGACTTCGGCGGGTGGAAGGGCGAGGCGCACCGCGGGTCGCGGGTGCTGCTCTTCGAGGACCTGCTGCGGGAGGCGCTGGCCGCCGACCGGCCCGTCGGGCTGGCCGTCGAGACCAAGCACCCCACGCGGGCCGGCGGCCGGCTGGAGGCCGAGCTGGTGCGGGTGCTCAAGGAGTACGGGCTCGCCGACGGCGCGGGCGGCCGCGTCGAGGTGATGAGCTTCTCGCGCACCGCGCTGACCCGCCTGCACCGTCTCGCGCCGGGCCTGCCCGCCGTCTACCTGATCGAGCACCGGGTCCGGCCGCCGCGGCCGCCGTTCGCCGGGCACGCGGGTCCCGGCATCGACCTCGTGCGCAAGGACCCGGGCCTGGTGGCGCGGCTGCACGCCAAGGGGCTGCGGGTGCGGGTGTGGACGGTGGACGCGTTCGAGGACGTGGAGCTGTGCCTGCGGCTGGGCGTGGACACGCTGATCACCAACCGGCCCCGCGAGGTGCGCGAGTACCTGCGCACCCGCTGATCCCCGGCTCTGCCGATCGGCGTACGGGCCGGGCCCGGCGGGCCTGGGGTCCGGCCGATCGGCAGATGGTGGGCCGGGCGCCCTCCGGCGAGGCTGTTGCCGTAACCGAACAGCCGAGCTGGAAACAGGAGTTCACCATGAAGGTCGCATCGAAGCGTCGGCGTCGTCTCGCGACGGCCGGGGGCGCCGCCGCCCTCGCACTGCTGGGGGCCCTCGGCTCCGCGGCCCCCGCCCCGGCGGCGCCGGCCGCGCCCCCGAGGACCGCCTCCGTGCACGGCGCGGCCACCGTCGACTTCGCCTACGCTCCCGACGACCAGGAGATCCGCTTCACCGTGGACGCCGAGGCGGCCCCGTTCACCCGGCCCTTCCCCGATCCGCGGGGCGCGCACGGCGCACCGACCGATGCCCGGGGCAAGATCACCGTGTACCACGGCATCCCCGGCCGCGAGCCCGGCACCTCCGAGGCCGAGGTCGACTGCATGGTGACGGGCGGCCGTACGGCGACGGTCACGGCGGTGGTCACCAAGTCCACCGTCGGCGGCGTCGGCAAGCGGATCGGCATCAGCGTCCAGGACGGCCGGCACGGGGAGCCGGACCGGCTCGGGTTCTCGTGGGGCATCGTCAACATCGACCCGCCGCACCAGGACGAGCACGGCGAGGTCGTCAAGCCGACGGTCGGCACGTGCATGGCTCCGGCCCCGTTCACGACCGTGGTCCGGGGCGGCTTCACCGTGACCCCGGCGCCGCTGCCGCCGATGCCGGAGGGCATGGCGTCCTGAGGGCCTGCGCGGAGCGGGCTCCGGAAAGGCGACATCCGGCCGGGGTGCGCCGGCCGGATGTGGGGGGTGCGGTGGCGGTCAGGCGAAGCGCTGGGCCGGGGAGCCGTCGCAGGGCTGGAGGCGGGCCGGTCCGCCCGCCGCGGCGACCGTCAGGCACATGGCCGGGGCGGCCGCGGGGCGCAGGGTCGCGCCGTCGCGCAGGAACTTCTGGTTGGCGCCGCCGTGGCAGTTCCAGATGATCAGCGCGGTGCCGGCGCCGTAGCGCGCGCCGGGGACGTCGAGGCAGCGGTCGTGGGTGAGCTCGACGTGGACGGACGTGCGGGCTGTGTCGTACCACCAGCCCTGGTTGCGGCCGCCGTGGCAGTCCCAGCCCAGGACGGCGGTCCCGTTGGCGCTGGCGCCGCCGTTGGTGTCGAGGCAGGTGCCGGTCGCCTCGCCCCGCAGGGGCCGGTACAGGTCGTCCCAGGCCCCCGCCTGGAGCACGGGGGTGCCGGTGCTCGCCGGGTCTGCGCACGAGGCCTCGCGCAGGCCCGAGGCGTAGAACTGGGTCAGGCAGGACGCGAACGCGCCGTGGCCCCGGTAGTTGGGGTGGAACGACTGCCGGGCGGTGTTCTCGTCCCACGGGAAGTGGTCGGCCAGGTCCAGGTAGAGGCCGCGGGCCCAGGTGTCCTCCATGCAGACCTCGTGGCCGTGGAAGAGCCGCGAGTTGTCCAGGTAGAGGGCGCCGGAGTTGCGGGCGGCCTCGCGGATGCCCTTCTCGAACGCCGGTACGGCGTAGTTGCGGCCCCAGGTGGCGTCGGAGTCGTAGCCGGCGCAGCCCCCGGGCAGCTTGCCGGGGAAGGAGGGGTTGTCGTAGAAGTCGGGGCCGATGGGGCTGGGGTAGCCCATGACGACCAGCTTGTAGTCGGAGTCGGCGTAGCCGGCGTCGCGCATGACCGTCCTGAGGTCGCCGACGGTCGCCTCGACCTTGGGGCGCAGGCCCTCCACGCGGGCCTGCCAGCCGGGGGCGTACTTCGGCTGGCAGGTGCCCTGGCTGAGCACCCAGCGGGTGACGCAGTCGGTCATGACGGGGCCGAACTGGAGGTCGTCGTTGGCCCCGGCGACCAGCAGCACCATCTTGATCTTCGTGTTGCGGGCCTTGACGGCGAGGTTGTCGCTCTGCACCAGTTCGTCGGCGTACTGCTTGCTGCCGCCGATCCTGATGTTGCCCGTGTAGCCGCCGGAACAGGAGACGTTGAAGGTCAGGTCGGCCTGGATCCCGGTGCGGTGGATCGCGGCGTCGGGCGAACGGTGGCACTGGTTGGACGGGGTGTTGGTCGCCGGGTCGTAGTTCCCGACGCCCTCGCCGGAGATCTCGCTGTCGCCCAGGGAGATGAGCCCGGTCCGGCGCTCGCTCATCGGGCGGATCGCGGGGTCGCCGTAGATCTTCGTGGCCTCCGCGGCCCGGACGGCCTCCAGTTCGGGCGGGAGCGGCTTGACGGCGGCCACCGCGGTGGCCGCCGTGGCGGCTGCCGCGGCCGACGGGGCCGCCTGGGCCATCGGGGTGATGGCGGTGACGCCCCCGAGGGCGGCCGCGATCGCCGCGGCGGCGGCGAAGGTAGATCTGAGTCTGGGTCTGTTACGCGCCATGGACGCCTCCCCGGTGTCGGTGTTACCCCGGGTATTTACTGGCCGGTAGGGGAGTTGGGAACACTTTGAACAAGACAATTGCTCAACTTTTTGAGGAGGCTACGAACATGACCGACGATCAGTACCGGCTGGAGCACGACTCGATGGGCGAGGTGCGGGTCCCCGCACACGCCAAGTGGCGCGCCCAGACACAGCGCGCCGTGGAGAACTTCCCCGTCTCCGGCCAGCGCCTGGAGCGCGCCCACATCGCCGCACTCGCCCGCATCAAGGCGGCCGCCGCCAAGGTCAACGCCGAACTGGGCGTACTGGACCCGGACATCGCCGCGGCCGTACGCGCCGCCGCCCTGGAGGTCGCCGACGGCCGCTGGGACGAGCACTTCCCCGTCGACGTCTTCCAGACGGGCTCGGGGACCTCGTCCAACATGAACACCAACGAGGTGATCGCCACCCTCGCCGGCGAGCGGCTGGGCCGGGACGTGCACCCCAACGACCACGTCAACGCCTCGCAGAGCTCCAACGACGTCTTCCCGTCCTCCATCCACATCGCCGCGACCGCCGCCGTCGTCCAGGACCTGATCCCCGCCCTGGAGCACCTCGCGGCCGCGCTCTCCCGCAAGTCCGCCGAGTTCGCCGAGGTCGTCAAGGCCGGCCGCACGCACCTCATGGACGCCACCCCGGTCACCCTGGGCCAGGAGTTCGGCGGGTACGCCGCCCAGGTCCGCTACGGGATCGAGCGGCTGCGCGCGGTCCTGCCGCGGCTGGCCGAGCTGCCGCTGGGCGGCACGGCCGTGGGTACGGGGATCAACACCCCGCCCGGTTTCTCGGCCGCCGTGATCGCGGAGGTCGCGGACCACACCGGGCTGCCGCTGACCGAGGCGCGCGACCACTTCGAGGCGCAGGGGGCACGGGACGCGCTGGTGGAGACGTCCGGCATGCTGCGTACGATCGCGGTCTCCCTCACCAAGGTCGCCAACGATCTGCGCTGGATGGCCTCCGGCCCCCGCACCGGCTTGGCCGAAATCAACCTCCCCGACCTCCAGCCGGGCTCCTCGATCATGCCCGGCAAGGTCAACCCGGTGGTCCCGGAGGCCGTCCTGATGGTCGCGGCCCAGGTGACCGGGAACGACACGACGGTCGCGGTCGCGGGCGCGGCGGGCAACTTCGAGCTGAACGTGATGCTCCCGGTCATGGCCAAGAACCTGCTGGAGTCGATCCGGCTGCTGGCCGCCGCGAGCCGGCTGCTGGCCGACCGTACGGTCGACGGGATCACCGCCAACGCCGAGCGGGCCAGGGAGTACGCCGAGTCCTCGCCGTCCGTGGTGACCCCGCTGAACCGCTACATCGGCTACGAGGAGGCGGCCAAGGTCGCCAAGAAGTCGCTCGCGGAACGCAGGACCATCAGGGAAGTGGTGCTGGAGTCCGGGTACATCGAGCGCGGCGATCTGACACTGGAACAGCTCGATCAGGCCCTTGACGTGCTGCGCATGACCCGGCCCTGACCGGGGGCCGGATTCCGGCCGATTGTTGCCCCGGGCCACCTCCGTGACCCGCGCCGCAGCGGGCGCCGCGGCCGCGCCCTAAGATCTGCGCATGACAGGTACGGCAGGCCGCGGGGGCGGCGACGCGCACGGGACGCACCGCGCGGCACGCGGTGACGCTCCGGACACGCACTGGGCGCCCGGGGACCACATCCTCTGGCGCTACCGCGACCATGCCCCGGGCCTGAAGGGCCCGGTCCACATCGCCCGCCCGGTGACCGTCGTCCAGGACACCGAGGACCTGCTGGCGGTGTGGATGGCCCCCGGCACCGAATGCGTCAAGCCGGTGCTCGCCGACGGCACCGCCGTGCACGACGAGCCGCTCGCCACCCGCTACACCGCGCCCCGCACGACCGTGCGGTCGCGGTGGTTCGGGGCGGGTGTGCTGAAGCTGGCCCGCCCCGGGGAGCCGTGGTCGGTGTGGCTGTTCTGGGAGCACGGCTGGGAGTTCAAGAGCTGGTACGTGAACCTGGAGGAGCCGCGGACC
This sequence comes from Streptomyces sp. NPDC042102, assembly GCF_055582305.1. Lineage (NCBI taxonomy): Bacteria > Bacillati > Actinomycetota > Actinomycetes > Kitasatosporales > Streptomycetaceae > Streptomyces > Streptomyces sp. NPDC042102. The sequence continues at coordinate 620,813 of NZ_JBVJDL010000003.1, read as the reverse complement.
CGGTGGGCCGGCGGCGTGGACTCCGTGGACCACTTCCTGGACATCTCCGTCTACCCCGACCGCACCTGGAAGTGGCGCGACGAGGACGAGTTCGCCCAGGCGCAGCGGGCCGGGCTGATGGACTCCTCGGAGGCCCGCCGGGTGCAGGCCGCGGGGCGGGCCGCGGTGAATGTGATCAAGGCGTGGGGATCGCCGTTCTCGGACGGCTGGGAGGGCTGGAGACCCGATCCGACCTGGGATGTTCCGGTTCTTCCCGAGGACTGGGACCGCACCCCGGCGCATATGACCTCATGAGACCCTTGATGCGCCCCCGGGGTTCAAACGTAGGATCGTCCTCCGTAAGGCTGCGTAATTGGCATGCTGCGCGCGGGACTTGGTGACGAGCGGGCAAACGGGCGGGGTGGCGGCGCCCCACGACAAAGTTGGGGGGACGTTCCCGGGAGGTGACGGTGCCCGGGCCGCTGAGCGGGTATACCGCGACTGAACCGAGTTGAGTGCAGCGCACATCGAGCGCAAACGGACGGACTTCCACGCGTGACGGAGTACCCCACCTCTCACGAGGGCCCGCAGCCTCAGTCTGCCGCGGCGGGCGGCTCCGCCGTGCCCGTGCCGCGCGGGGCGAGGCAGCAGCGCACGGGGCGCGCGGCCGCGGGCTCCGACGAGGCCGGCCACGGCAAGACGCCGGCCCCGGCCGCCCAGGCCACCCGCCCGGACCCCGCCGACGCCTGCCCCGGTCCGGCGGCGATCCCCCCGGCCCGCCGCGGCGACGGCGCCGGGGACGACACGGCGCTGCCCGGCACCACGACGGGCGCCCCCGCCTCCCCCACCTCCCACGACGGCACCGGCTCCGGCTCCGGCTCCCGCGAGGGCGCGGCGCGGGTGCGCGGCGCCCACCGCCGCGACACGGCCGCCGCGCGCAACGCGGCGGGGCCCGGCGGCACGCCCGTATCCGGCCGGGACCCGGCCGCCGGCACCACGGACCCGGCCGCGACCACCACCGGCCCGGCCGCCACCGGCTCGGCCACCGAAGGCCCGGGCTCCGCCGCCGCGGGCGGCGCGGGTACGCCGGGCGCCGGTACGCCGGGCACCGGCGAGCTCGGTGTCGCCCGGCGCGAGGGCGACCGGCTGCGCTTCGTCGGAGCCGCGACCCGCCGGATCGCCCGCGGCATCGACCTCGACGAGATCGTGCTCGGGCTGTGCCGGGCCACCGTGCCCACGTTCTCCGACGCCATCCTCGTCTACCTGCGGGACCCGCTGCCGGTCGGCGACGAACGGCCGATGGGCGCGGTCGTCTTAAGGCTGCGCCGCACCGACCGGCTGCGGCCGATCGACGACCTGACCGACCACACCTCCGGCGCCGGACTGGATCTCACGGCCGTCACCGGGGTCACCGGGGCCGCCGGGGAGCTCGACTTCAGCCAGCTGCCGCTGCTCGGCCCGCAGGGCGACCTGCCGGCCGCCGAGCTGTGCGAGATCCGCCCCGGCGGGGCGCTCGCCGAGGTGCTGCGCGGGGTGCGGCCGGTCTTCGGGTCCTCCCCCGCCGCCCGGGCCGCGCTGCCCGAGCTGCTGGGCGCCGAGCATCCCATCCCGCGCGGCCAGCGGGCCATCCTGGCGCCGCTGCGCGGCCGCCGCCGGGTCATCGGGGCCGCGGTGTTCCTGCGCACCCCGGAGCGGCCCGCCTTCGAGCAGAACGACCTCCTGGTCGCCGCCCAGCTGGCCACGCACACCGCGCTCGGCATCGACAAGGCGGTGCTCTACGGCCGCGAGGCGTACATCGCCGACGAGCTCCAGCGCACCATGCTCCCCGACAGCCTGCCCCAGCCCACCGGCGTCCGGCTGGCCTCCCGCTACCTGCCCGCCGCCGAGACGGCCCGGGTCGGCGGCGACTGGTACGACGCCATACCGCTGCCCGGCAGCCGGGTCGCCCTCGTCGTGGGCGACGTCATGGGCCACTCCATGACCTCCGCCGCGATCATGGGCCAGCTGCGGACGACGGCGCAGACCCTGGCCCAGCTGGACCTGCCGCCCGCCGAGGTCCTGCACCACCTCGACGAGCAGGCGCAGCGCCTGGGCACCGACCGGATGGCCACCTGCCTGTACGCCGTCTACGACCCGGTCTCGCACCGGATCACCATCGCCAACGCCGGCCATCCGCCACCGGTGCTGCTGCACCTGGGCGGCCGCGCCGAGGTGCTGCGGGTGCCGCCGGGCGCGCCGATCGGCGTCGGCGGCGTGGACTTCGAGGCGGTCGAGCTGGACGCCCCGGCCGGGGCGACGCTGCTGCTGTACACCGACGGCCTGGTGGAGTCCCGGCTGCGGGACGTCTGGACGGGCATCGAGCTGCTGCGCGAGCGGCTGGCGACCACCGCCCAGCTGACCGGCCTGGACCACCCGCCGCCGCTGGAGGCGCTGTGCGACGACGTCCTGGACATGCTGGGCCCCGGCGACCGGGACGACGACATCGCGCTGCTCGCGGCCCGCTTCGACGGGATCGCGCCCAGTGACGTCGCGTACTGGTTCCTGGACCCGGAGGAGACGGCTCCGGGCCGGGCCCGCCGGTTCGCCCGCCGCGCGCTGTCGCGCTGGGGCCTGGAGGAGCTCGGTGACTCCCTGGAGCTGCTGGTCAGCGAGGTCGTCACGAATGCCGTGCGGTACGCGGAGCGGCCGGTCACGCTGCGCCTGCTGCGTACGGACGTGCTGCGCTGCGAGGTCGGCGACGACTCCCCGCAGCTGCCCCGCCAGCGCCGTGCCCGGGACACCGACGAGGGCGGCCGTGGCCTGTTCCTGGTCAACCGGATGGCCCGGCGCTGGGGCGCGACCCGTCTGAGCAGCGGAAAGGTCGTCTGGTTCGAGCTCCCGTTGCCGGGTGGCCGCGAGCGGCGTTGACTGGTCGGGGAGGGCCGAGGGCGACAAGGACCTGCGGCGGCCCGATCGCGGCGGCGGTCGCGGAGACGTAGGTCCGGGCGAGAAAAGGACCGCCGCCCGGCAGCCTGTGGGCTGCCGGGCGGCGGTCTGTTCGTTGCGCGGGGCCTCTCCTCGCGGCTACTGGCCGAAGGGGGGGCCGCCGGTCAGGGTCGGGCCGGGCTTGCCCGTGCTGGTCTGGGTCGGGTCCGGCTTGCCCGTGCTGCTCTGCGTCGGGTCCGGCTTGCCCGTGCTGCTCTGCGTCGGGTCCGGCTTGCCCGACGACGTCGGCGGCTTGCTGCTGCCGCTGGTGGTCGGGTCCGGGGTGCGGCTGGTCGTGGCCGACGGCGAGGTGGTGCGGCTGGGCGCGGCCGGGGGCTCGCCCATGTCGGCGTCGTCCAGGTCGAACTGGCCGGCCTTCCCGCCGCGCAGGGCGGCGAGCGTGTACGTCTTCCAGATCTCGGCCGGGAAGCTGGAGCCACCGACACGGGCGTTGCTGCCGGCGGCGCCGTAGAGGCTGACCTGGGTGCCGGTGCCCGGCTCCTCGCCGAACATCGCGACGACGGTGACCAGCTCCGGGGTGTACGCGGTGAACCAGGCGGCGACGTTGGACTCGGTGGTACCGGTCTTGGCGGCGGCCTCGTAGGCGCTGGACTTGACCGCGCTGCCGGAGCCCTCGTTGACGACGCCGGTGAGCACCTTGGTGACGGTGTCGGCGGTCACCTTGCTGATCGCCTGGCCACCGACGGCCTGGACGGGCGTGTAGGTGCGGTAGGCGTGCTTGGCCGACTCGACGATGGTCGGGGTGACCTTCTTGCCGTGGTTGTCGAAGGTGGCGTACACGGCGGCCATCTCGAGGGTGTTGGCGCTCATGGTGCCCAGCGACATGGCCGGCTTGTCCTCGGGCCAGCCCTTGCGGTCCTTCATCCCGAGGGCGAGGGCCGTCTTCTTCACGTTCTGCGGCTTCACGTCCACGATCATCTGGGCGTAGACGGAGTTGACCGAGGAGTTGGTGGCCTTCTGGACCGTGATCAGCGGGCTGTCACCGGTCTTGTAGTCCTGCTGGTCCTGGTTCTGCGGGTTGAAGGGCACCGCGCTGCCGACGACCGCGCGGCCGCTGGTGCCGTCGTAGAGGGCGTTCGGCGTGATCGGCTTGCCGTCCTGGGTGCGGGACTTGTTCTCCAGGGCGGAGGCCAGCACGATCGGCTTGAACGTCGAGCCGGGCTGGTAGTCCTTGCGCAGGGCGTTGCTGGACCAGTGGTCCTGCTGTCCCGTGCCGCCGTACATGGCGACGATCTTGCCGGTCTTGGGGTCGACCGAGGTGGCGCCGGCCTGGACGGTGGGGTCGACCGCCTTGGGCTTGGCGTCCTTGCGGTCGAGCTTGGACTCCAGCTCGTCCTGGACGGCCTTCTCCAGCGCCGCCTGCTTCTTGGGGTCGATGGTCAGCTTGATCGTCCAGCCGCCGGCCTTGAGCTGGTCGGCGGTGATGCCCTGGGCCTCCATCTCGGCGTTGGCGGCCTCGATGAGGTAGCCCTTCTGGCCTTCGCTGCCCGGGGCGGCCTTGGGCTTGTTGGGTATGGGGAACTGCATGCCCGCGCGCTTGGCGGGGTCCAGCTCGCCCATCTCGACCATGTTGTTCAGGACGTACTCGAAGCGCTCCTTGACCAGGTTCTTGCTGGTCTCGCTGGCGACGGCCCAGTCGTACTGGCTGGGGGCCTGGAGGAGGGCGGCGAGGTAGGCGCTCTGCTCGACCGTGAGCTTGTCCGCGTTCACGCCGTAGTAGGCCTGGGCGGCGGCCTGGACGCCGTAGGCGTTGCGGCCGAAGTAGCTCGTGTTCATGTAGCCGGCGAGGATGTCGTCCTTCTCCATGGACTGGTCGACCTTGAGGGAGATCACCAGCTCCTTGAGCTTGCGGGTGACCGTCTGGTCCTGGTTCAGGTAGTAGTTCTTGACGTACTGCTGGGTGATCGTCGAGCCGCCGGACTTGCGGCCGCCGGTGACGGCCTGGAGCGCCGCGCGGCCCAGGCCCTTGATGTCGACGCCGCTGTCCTTGTAGAAGGACTTGTTCTCGGCGGCGATGAAGGCGCTGCGCGTGTCCTTCGCGATCTTGTCGATCGGGAGGATCTCGCGGTTCATCTTTCCGGTCCGGGTCATCACCGAGCCGTCGGAGAACTGGTAGGTGTTGCTCTGGAGCGTCGCCTCGGTGTTGGGGTCCGGCTTGTCGACGTAGAAGTACAGACCGACCAGCGCGGCCATCCCGAGCAGGATCAGGCCGAAGAACGTGCCGAGGATCTTCTTCCAGGTGAAGAACCTGCGTATACCGCCCCGCTTGGCCTTGCCGGCGCCGCGGCCGGGGCCGGCCTCCGCGCCGCTGTTCGCCGCGCGACCGCGCGACGCCCGCCGCGTTCCGCGCTGCTTCTGCGCCCGTCGCGCTTCTGCTCGGCCCATCGCTCCCGCTCCGCTCGATAACCCCCCGACGTCAGCTCCGAAAACTAACACCGCAGGCTGTGACATAGGTTGGCCAAGCAAGGCCAATACCGGTCATTTCGGACGTGAGAATCAGCACCCACGCCGAAGGAACCGACGCACGGGAGGCCCCGAGGGTTGCGGTGCGACGATAAAGTGATATCACTTTGCTAGGGGCCGCGATCGAGCGGACCCATGGAAAACGGGGTGGATCATGACGAACGCATCGGTGCCCGAGCAGGAGCCGCAGGTACGGGAGTTCCCGGCGCACAGCGTCGGCGGCGGGCTGGCCCTGCTGCTCGGACTGGCCGGACTGCTGGCGGGCGGGGGCCTGATCGCGGCCGGCGCGGCGGCGGCCGCCGCCCTCGCCAAGGGCCTCCTGATCGCGCTGGGCATCCTGGTCGACATCGGCTCGGTCTTCGCGATGTGCGGGCTGAACACGGTGGCGCCCGGCCAGGCCCGGGTGGTCCAGCTCTTCGGCCGCTACCGGGGCACGATCCGTACCGACGGCCTGCGCTGGGTCAACCCGCTGACCTCCCGTCACAAGATCTCCACCCGCGTCCGCAACCACGAGACGGCCGTCCTGAAGGTCAACGACGCCTACGGCAACCCGATCGAGCTGGCGGCCGTGGTGGTGTGGAAGGTCGAGGACACCGCGCGCGCGGTCTTCGAGGTGGACGACTTCTCCGAGTTCGTCGAGACCCAGACCGAGGCCGCCGTCCGGCACATCGCCATCGAGTACCCCTACGACTCCCACGACGAGGGCGGGCTGTCGCTGCGCGAGAACGCCGAGGAGATCACCGAGAAGCTCGCGGCCGAACTGCAGGCCCGGGTCGACGCGGCCGGTGTGCACATCATCGAGTCCCGCTTCACGCATCTCGCGTACGCTCCGGAGATCGCCTCGGCGATGCTCCAGCGCCAGCAGGCGGGCGCCGTCGTCGCGGCCCGCCGGGAGATCGTCGAGGGTGCGGTGGGCATGGTCGAGCTGGCCCTGACCCGCCTCGCCGAGGAGGACATCGTGGAGCTGGACCCGGAGCGCAAGGCCGCCATGGTCTCCAACCTGATGGTGGTGCTGTGCGGTGATCGCTCCGCACAGCCCGTCGTCAACACGGGCACCCTCTACCAGTGACCCCCGGCGAGCAGGCCCCGGAGCCCGCCGCCGCCCCGGGTGGGCGCGGCGGGCGGCAGGCCCGCAAGCAGGTGCTGCTGCGGCTGGACCCGCAGGTCTACGACGCCCTGGCCCGCTGGGCTGGCGACGAACTGCGCAGCGCCAACGCGCAGATCGAGTTCCTGCTCCGGCGCGCGCTCGCGGAATCGGGCCGGCTCCCCGGTGGCGCCGCGCCGATCGCCCCGCGCGGCCGGCCGCGCAGGGCCCCCGACGCCTGACGTCCGGCCGGCACGGTCGGAGACCCCCAGCCGGTGCCTCGGGCGGCGGGGCCGGACACGCTCAGCCGGCCGGGCCGGACACCCCGTGGCCGGCCCGGCGCAGCAGCACGAAGCCGTCCTCCTGCGCCGCCTCCCGGTAGCCCCGGGCCCGCGCCTCGGCCAGGGCGACGGACTCGTCCACGGCGGACAGCGGCCAACGCCGCTCCGGCGGGACCAGCGTGTCCACCAGGATCCACTCCGGGTCGGGGCGGCTGTCGGGCCAGCCGTGGAGGCTGGCGCTGGTCCGGCCGGTGAGGTGCGGCACCAGGCCGTCCGACGCCTGCACGGTGGCTCCGTCGGGAATCCTGTCCATCAGCCGGTGGGCCACGGCGACCCGCGGGTCGGTGCGCCAGGTGGCCGGCTGGACCAGCTGCCACAGCGGGAAGGCGGGCAGGGCCAGCAGGCAGACCGCCGCCGCACCGGCGAGGTAGCGACGCAGGCTCTGCGGACTGCTCCCGCGCCGGTGCAGGGCGTCGACGAAGGCCGCGAAGACGACCGGCATCAGGATCAGCGAGTAGTGGTAGCCGGTCCCCCAGTGGGCCTCGTTGTCCGAGGCGAAGCGCCACACCAGCGTCGGTACGGCGACCAGGACCAGCGGGGAGCGCACCGCCAGGAACAGCGTGGGCGCGAGCACCAGGACCAGGGTGGCGAGCTTGGTCTGGGGGGTGACCAGGCCCGCCGTACCGCGCCACAGCAGGCCGCCGAGGCCGCCCGGCGCGCCACCGGAGCCGGAACCTGAACCGCCGAGGTACCCCGTGTAGACGTAGCTGCCGGTCGGGCTGAACGCGGGCACCAGCACCAGCACCGCCAGCAGCGTGCACGCCAGCCCCGCCGCAGCGGTGGCGATCCCGGTACGGCGGGCACCGCGCCGGGCGACGAGCAGACCGATGACCGCCACCGTCACCCCCAGGTCCTCCTTGACCAGCACCAGCGGCAGGGCCCAGCACGCGGCGGCCCGCAGCCGCCCGCGGCCGAGCGCGGCCAGCGAGCACGCCAGCAGCGGTACGGCGAAGGCCACTTCGTGGAAGTCGAAGCCGACGCCGCTGGCGATGCCCCACGACAGTCCGTAGGCGCACCCCGTCACCGCGCCCGCCCGCGACCCCAGGGCCGTACGCGCCCAGCCCGCCAGCGGCAGCACGCTCCACGCGATCAGCGCCGCCTGCGCCACCAGCAGCACCTTCACCGACGGCCACAGCCAGTACAGCGGCGCCAGCAGGGCCAGGACCGGGGAGAAGTGGTCGCCCAGCACGGGGAAGCCGGGCCCCTTCACCTCGGCGACGGGCAGCCGCCCCTGCGCGTAGGAGCGCACGGCCTGGTCGAAGATCCCGAGGTCGAAGCTGTGGGAGAGCAGCCGGTCGTGGGTGCGCCAGGACAGCGCCGTGTAGAGGAGGAAGAGGCCGCCGGCGAGGGTCCACAGCCACCAGGGCGTCCGGGCGCGGGCGGGCGGGGCGGGCTCGGCCACCGGGCGCCGCGTGGTTCCGGACTGCTGGGGCGGGAGCGCGGCGAGGTCGGTGGAGGGTGCGGGCATGGCGCGCCTTTCGGACGTACGCGGGGCAGGGCCGGCCCTCAACATGCCAGCCCCCGCCGGGCGTCGGTGCCGGACGGCCGCCCGCGGGGGCCGAGTCCCTTCGAATGGCCGCGCCCCCGGCAGCCCGCCCGCCCGCGGGCCCGCAACCGCCCGTCACCTGCCCGCCGGCGGGTCGCTTTCCGGTCGTTTTCCGGTCGGCGGCCGGCCGGAAGGCCATCTATACACTCCGCGTATACACACGGTGTAGAGTGCCACGTATGTCCATCGGTCACACTCTGCTCGGCCTCCTGGAGGCCGGTCCACGCCACGGATACGACCTCAAGCGCGCCTTCGACGAGAGGTTCGGCCACGACCGTCCCCTCGCCTACGGGCAGGTCTACTCGACCATGTCCCGCCTGCTGAAGAACGGCCTCGTCGAGGTCGACGGCATCGAGGCGGGCGGCGGGCCCGAGCGCAAGCGCTACGCCATCACCGCCGCCGGGATCACCGATGTCGGCGCCTGGCTGGCCCAGCCGGAGAAGCCCGAGCCGTACCTGCAGTCGACCCTCTACACCAAGGTCGTCCTGGCGCTGCTCACCGGCCGCAGCGCCGCCGACCTGCTCGACACCCAGCGTGCCGAGCACCTGCGCCTGATGCGCATCCTGACCACCCGCAAGCGCAAGGGCGACCTCGCCGACCAACTCGTCTGCGACCACGCCCTGTTCCACCTGGAGGCAGACCTGCGCTGGCTCGAACTCGCCGCCGCCCGCCTGGACCAGCTCGCCCGGGAGGTCGGCGCGTGATACCCGAAGGATCCCTGCTCACCGCCAGGGACCTGTGCAAGTCCTACGGCTCCACCACCGCCCTCACCGGCGCGGAGTTCTCCATCCACCCGGGCGAGGTCGTCGCCGTCATGGGGCCCTCCGGCTCCGGCAAGTCGACCCTGCTGCACTGCCTCGCCGGCATCGTGACCCCGGACTCCGGGTCCGTCACGTACGCCGGCCGCGAGCTGACGGCGATGGGCGACCGCGAGCGCAGCGCCCTGCGCCGCGACGAGTTCGGCTTCGTCTTCCAGTTCGGCCAGCTCGTCCCGGAGCTGACCTGCCTGGAGAACGTCGCCCTGCCGCTGCGCCTGGCGGGCGTACGGCGCAAGGAGGCCGAGCACACCGCGCGGGAGTGGCTGACCCGGCTGGAGGTCGACGTCGTCGCCGGCCGCCGCCCCGGCGAGGTCTCCGGCGGCCAGGGCCAGCGGGTCGCGGTCGCCCGGGCGCTGGTCACCCGCCCCCGGGTGATCTTCGCCGACGAGCCCACCGGGGCACTGGACTCCCTCAACGGCGAACTCGTGATGCAGCTGCTCGCCGAGACCGCCCGCGCCTCCAGCGCGGCCCTGGTCCTGGTGACGCACGAGGCGCGGGTGGCGGCGTACTCCGACCGCGAGATCGTCGTACGCGACGGCCGCTCCCGCGACATGGAGCGCGCGATATGAACGACGCCTCCCGCGCCCGGGGGCCGCTCGGCGCACCGCCCGGGGGACCGGCCGGTCCGGCCCGGCCGCCCGGCGCCCCGCACGTCTGGGCCCGCGACCTGGCGATGGGCGTCCGGTTCGCGTGCACGGGCGGCCGCGAGGGCTGGACCCGCACCCTGCTCACCGCCGTCGGCGTGGGCCTGGGCGTCGCCCTGCTGCTGATCACCACCGCGCTGCCGAACGCCCTGTCCGCCCGGCACCTGCGCGAGGACGCGCGCACGCCGGTGGCGGTGGCCGAGGGCGTCGGGCCCGGACCCGCCACCCTCCTGACCATGAGTGCCCGCCAGGAGTACCGCGGGCAGCACATCGACGGCCTGTTCGTCCAGGCCGAGGGCGCCGCCCCGGCCGTACCGCCCGGCCTGCGCGAGCTCCCCGCCCCCGGTGAACTCGCCGTCTCCCCCGCCCTGGCGGAGCTGCTGGCGTCGGACGAGGGCCGGCTGCTGCGCGAGCGCCTGGGCGGGCGGATCACCGGGACCATCGGCGACGCGGGCCTGGTCGGTCCCGGCGAGCTCTGCTTCTACGCCGGCACGGACCTGCTCCGGCCGCCGGCCGGGGGGCTCGGGACCGTCCAGCGGGTCTCGGGGTTCTCCGGCGAGGTCGAGCGCAAGCCGCTGGACCCGATCCTCAGCCTGCTGATCCTGCTCACCTTCGTGGCGCTGCTGATGCCGGTCGTCGTCTTCATCGCCGCCGCCGTCCGCTCCGGCGGCGAGCGCCGCGACCGGCGGCTGGCCGCGCTGCGCCTGGTGGGCGCCGACACCCGGACGGTCCGCCGGATCGCCGCCGGCGAGGCCCTGGCCGGCGCGCTGGCCGGGCTGGGGCTGGGCACCGTGTTCTTCCTGGCCGGCCGGGAACTGGTGCGCTACGTCCACCTCTACCAGCGCGACGTCTTCCCCGCCGACCTCGACCCCGCCGGGTGGCTGCTCGCGCTCGTCGCCGTCGCGGTGCCCCTCCTGTCGGTCGCGGTGACGCTGTTCACGATGCGCCGCGTGGTCGTCGAACCGCTGGGCGTCGTCCGTACGGCGCGGCGGGTCCGCCGCCGGATCTGGTGGCGGCTGCTGATGCCGGTCGCCGGACTCGCCCTCCTCGCGCCGCTGATGGGGGACGGGCGCGAGCTCGGCGACTTCAGCCAGTGGCAGGTCGGCGCCGGTGTCGTCCTCCTGCTCGTCGGTGTCACCGCCCTGCTGCCGTGGCTGCTGGAGCGGCTGGTGGGCCGGCTGGGCGCGGGGCCGGTCTCCTGGCAGCTGGGCATCCGCCGGCTCCAGGTGAACAGCGGTCCGGCGGCCCGGCTGGTCAACGGCGTCGCGGTCGCCGTCGCCGGCGCCATCGCCCTGCAGATGATGTTCACGGGCGTCGGGGGCGGGTACGCCGCGCAGAGCGCCGAGGACGGGCGCCGTGCCGAACTGACGGTCCTCCTGCGGGACGGCGCCCCGGCCGGCGGGGAGTGGGACCGGGTCGCCGCGCTCGGCGGGCGGCTCGGCGAGGCCCGGGGGATCGCCTCGGCCACCGCGCTGGCCCGGCTCGACGCCGCCGTCACGGAGCACGAGAAGACCGCGACGGTGGACATCACCGTCGGCACCTGCGAGGCGCTGCGCGAGGTCGCCGTGCTCGGCCCGTGCGCGGAGGGCGACTCCTTCGTCCTGCCCGACGGAGGGCCGTACGGCGTCGTCCCCGAGCCCGGACAGCGGCTGTTCACGGGCAATGTGTCGGGCTACCTGGGCGGTGTCCCGACGGTGCCCTGGACCGTGCCCGCGACGGCCCGGCACGTCACCGCCCGCGAGGACCCGGGCGGTGACGTCCGGACCGGGGTCCTGGTGACGCCTTCGGCCGCCCCCGCGGGCGTGGCCGCCGGCGCGGTGACGCAGGTCCACCTCCGGCTGGACCACACCGTGCCGGACGCGATGGAGGAGGCCCGGGTGGCGGTCCACCGGGCGGAGCCGCTGGCGTACGCGGGGACGTTCTCGGGGACGGAGGACGCCCGTTACGCCACCATCCGGGCCGGGCTGTTCTTCGGCGCGGCGGCGGTCCTGGTCCTGATCGGCACCAGTCTGCTGCTGTCCCAGGTGGAGCAGTTGCGCGAGCGCCGGAGGCTGCTGTCCACGCTGGTGGCCTTCGGGACGAGGCGCTCGACGCTGAGCCTGTCGGTGCTGTGGCAGACGGCGGTGCCGGTGGCCCTCGGCCTGGCCCTGGCCTCCGCGGTGGGAGTCACGCTGGGCACGGTGCTGCTGCGGATGTCCGCGGTCCCGGTCCGGGTCGACTGGGCCTCGGTGCTGGCGATGTCGGGCATCGGGGCGGGCATGATCGCCGCGGTGACCCTGTTCAGCCTGCCGTCCCTGCTGCGCATGATGCGCCCGGACGGGCTGCGCACGGAGTAGCCCCGCGGCCTCGCGCCCCGCAGCCGTACGCCCGCTCCCGGTGCCGCCGTCAGTCGGTGGGCCACACCGGCAGGGGGCGTACGGCTTCGCGCAGGGCCGCCGCGATCGTGCGGAACTCGTCCTGGCGGGCCGTGCCCGTCCGCATGGCCAGCGCGATCCGCCGCGAAGGCGCCGGCTCGGCGAAGTAGCCGGTGGCCAGCTGGTCGTTGCGCGCGGTCTCCAGGCGCAGCGCCGTCCGCGGCAACAGCGTGACGCCCAGTCCCCCGGCGACCAGTTGTACGAGGGTGGAGAGCCCGGCGGCGGTGGTCGTGACGGCGGCGCCGTCGGCGCGGCCGGCCTCCCGGCAGATGTCGAGGGCCTGGTCGCGCAGGCAGTGGCCCTCGTCGAGCAGCAGCAGCCGCAGGTCCCGCAGTTCCTCGCGCGGGATGTCCCGGCGCCCGGCCAGCGGGTGCTCGCGGGGCGCGAGCAGGACGAAGTCCTCGTCGAAGAGGGGCAGTTCGCTCACGCCCGGGACCCCGAGCGGTACGGCGAGCAGCAGCAGGTCGAGCCGGCCCGCGGCCAGGCCCTCCAGCAGCGAGGAGGTCTGCTCCTCGTAGACCTGGAGGTCCAGGCTCGGCCAGCGGCGGTGGAAGAGCCCGAGGACGGTCGGCAGCAGGTACGGCGCGACGGTCGGGATCACTCCGAGCCGCAGCGCCCCGGTGAAGGGGGCGCGGACGGCCTCGGCCTCCTCCAGCAGGGCGCCGACGGCGTCGAGCACGGTCCGGGCACGGGCGGCGATCCGTTCCCCGGCGGGCGAGAGCAGCACCTTGCGGGTGGTGCGCTCCAGCAGCTGCACGCCGAGCGCCTCCTCCAGCGCCGAGACGGCGCCGGACAGCGCCGGCTGGCTCATCCCGATCGCCGCGGCGGCGTCGCGGAAGTGCAGGTGCTCGGCGACGGCGGCGAAGGCGCGCAGCTGCGCGAGCGTCGGCTGCTTCGCTCCCCTATTACTCACGGCCACTGATAGGTACCTCCGATCACCCAGCACAAGGCTAGCTATTTCTGTAATCAATGCAGCTGTGCCAGCATGTGAGATCCGTCCAACCCCCTCGGAAAACCCCCAAAAGGGCTATTTTCCATTCCGCAAGGAGAGCACGTGCTCACTGTCGGTGACAAGTTCCCCACCTACGATCTGACCGCCTGCGTCTCGCTCGAAGCGGGCAAGGAGTTCGCGCAGATCGACCACAAGACCTACGAGGGCAAGTGGCGCGTGGTGTTCTTCTGGCCGAAGGACTTCACCTTCGTCTGCCCGACCGAGATCGCCGCGTTCGGCAAGCTGAACGACGAGTTCGCCGACCGCGACGCGCAGGTCCTCGGTGTCTCCGGCGACTCCGAGTTCGTGCACCACGCCTGGCGCAAGGACCACGCAGACCTGCGTGACCTGCCCTTCCCGATGCTGGCCGACTCCAAGCACGAGCTCATGCAGGCCTGTGGCGTGCAGGGCGAGGACGGCTTCGCGCAGCGCGCCGTCTTCGTCGTCGACCAGAACAACGAGATCCAGTTCTCCATGGTGACCGCCGGCTCCGTCGGCCGTAACCCCAAGGAGGTCCTGCGGGTCCTGGACGCCCTGCAGACCGACGAGCTGTGCCCCTGCAACTGGACCAAGGGCGAGGACACCCTGGACGCCGGCGCGCTGCTGGCCGGTGAGTGACCCATGTCCCTCGACGCGCTCAAGTCCGCCATACCGGACTTCGCCAAGGACCTGAAGCTCAACCTCGGCTCGGTGATCGGCAACCAGAACACGCTGACCCAGCAGCAGCTGTGGGGCACCGTCCTGTCCTGCGCGATCGCCGCCCGCTCCCCGCGCGTCCTGCGTGAGCTGGAGCCGGAGGCGAAGGCGAACCTGTCGCCGGAGGCGTACGCGGCCGCCAAGTCCGCCGCCGCGATCATGGCGATGAACAACGTCTTCTACCGCACGCGCCACCTGCTCTCCGACCCGGAGTACGGCACGCTGCGCGCGGGCCTGCGGATGAACGTCATCGGCAACCCCGGCGTGGAGAAGGTCGACTTCGAGCTGTGGTCGCTCGCGGTCTCCGCGATCAACGGCTGCGGCCAGTGCCTGGACTCGCACGAGCAGGTCCTGCGCAAGGCCGGGGTCGACCGCGAGACCGTCCAGGAGGCCTTCAAGGTCGCCTCGGTGATCCAGGCGGTCGCCGTGACCCTCGACGCGGAGTCGGCGCTCGCCGCCGAGTAGTACCGCACCCAGCCCCGTACGGGCCTACGACCGTACGAACCCGGGCCCCGCGGCCGTCCCTTGGCCGCGGGGCCCTTCGTGCTCCCGCCCGGATCCGCTACGCGCGCAGCGCCGCCATCAGGGCGCGCATGTCCTCGATCAGGGCCGTCTGGAGCGCGTCGGGGTCGATCTCCGGCTCGGTCTGGCCGTTCACCGCGAACGCGTGCACCGTCAGCGTGAGGACGGCCCCGCCGTCGACCACCGTGAGCTGCGCGTAGTCGCCTTTGTCCATCGTGACCATCATGGCCTGCTCGCCGAGGCCCGGCACGGCCGTGCGCTTCAACTGGGCCAGGAACTCGGACACCTCCATGCGGGGCTCGAACTCGATCTCCGGATCGACCTTCCGGTGCAGTTCGACCTCTGCGGTCGTGGAGAGCCCGGCCTTTCCCGGGGTCTCCAGGAGGCAGAAGGCCGTGTCCATCGCGGGGTGCGTGAACTCCCGGTGCGTCGGGGTGTCGCCGCGCAGGCCCGGCTGGAGCGCGGTCAGCCGCGGGGCCTTGAGGTCGTCGCACAGGTTCGCCGGCATCCGGTACGCGATCTCCGGCTGCCCCGGCTGCGCTCCCCCGGCCGCGTACAGCGCCCCCGCCCACACCGCCGAGGCGGCGGCCACGCCCCCCAGCGCCCACAGCCAGGGCCGCCGCGCCCCGCGCGCCGTCCCGGCCGGCGGCTCCCCCGCTCGCTCCGGGTCCGCCGGGGCCGCGGTGCCCGCGGCCCCCGTCGCGCCCCAGCCGCCGTCCAGCTCCGGTTCACTGATCACAGCTCTGCCCCCGCATCGTGTGGTGTCGTGTGGTGTCGTGTCGTCCCGTCTCAGATGCGCAGCGCCGCCATCAGCGTGCGCATGTCCTCGATCAGGGCCGTGCGCGCCGCGGCGAAGTCGACCCCCGGGCCGGACGGGTCCAGGACCTTCTCCGGGGTTCTGTCCCGGTAGTCGCGCACGGCGGAGAAGTTCATGGTGAAGACCGCCTGCCCGTCCACGACCCGCAGCGTCCGCCGGTCGAACGGGCCGTCGTACCGCAGCTCGGCGCGCTCGCCGAGGCCCGGGACGTTCTCCACCGTCACGGCGTCCTGCTCCAGCCACGGGTCGTCGGCCTGGTCCACCTCGAACTCCGGCCCCGGGTCGGTCCTGTGGTGCAGGGCGACCGCCGCCGTGACCTCGTACAGCACGCCGTCGGCGCTGCCGCTCAGCCGGCAGCCCGTCCAGTCCAGCGCCGGGTGCTCGCGGTTGTTGTCCAGCTTGCGCCCGGGCAGGGAGACCCCCGTGAACCGGCTGAGCGCGGGCGCGGTGAAGTCGTCGCACAGGTACTCGGCCCAGCGGTAGCGCTCGGGGCCGAGCGGCCCCCGCTCCCCCACCGCGTACAGGCCGCCCGCCCACACCGCCGACGCGGTCAGCGCGCCGCCCAGGGCCCACAGCCAGGGCCGCCGGCGGTGCGCGGCGGGGGCGGGCGGCGGTGCGGGATCCGGCTCCCCGGGCCGGTCCGGCTCTTCGTACGGTCCGTCGAGCTCAGGCTCGCTGATCACCTGTCCTGGCCTCCCCCTCCATGGTGGGGCTCATGTCCACGGCCGTGGCGCCGTGCGGGCCCGGCCCGATCCGCAGCTGCGATTCACGGGAGTACGCCCGCAGGTAGCCGACCACCGTGTTCGTGACGGCGACCAGCGGGACCGCGACCACCGCGCCCCCGATGCCCGCGATCATGCCGCCCGCGGCCACGGAGAGCACGACCGCCAGCGGATGGACGCGCACCGCCCGCCCCAGGATGAACGGCTGGAGGACGTGCCCCTCGATCTGCTGCACGGCCAGGACGACGATCAGCACCATCAGCGCGGTGAACACGCCCTGGGTGACCAGGGCGACGACCACCGCCAGGGCGCCGGAGACCACGGCGCCGACCAGCGGGATGAAGGCGAAGAGGAAGATGAAGACGGCCAGCGGGACCGCCATCGGGACCTTCAGGAAGTAGATGCCCAGGCCGATGAAGATGGCGTCGATGAGCGCCACGATCACGGTGCCGCGCACGTACGCGGTCAGGGTGCGCCAGGCCCGCGGGCCGGCGCCCGCCACGCCGGGGCGGGCGGCGACCGGGACCAGGCCGAGGACCCACCGCCAGATCTTCTTGCCGTCGTGCAGCAGGAAGAGGGTGGAGAACATCGCGAGCAGAATGCCCGTCAGCACCTCGACCATGACGGTCACGCCCTGGAGACCGACGGAGGTGATCTGCTCGGTGTTGGTGCCGATGGTGTCGGTGAGGTTCTTGGCGATGTCGTTGATCTGCTGCTCGGTCACGTGGAAGGGACTGTCGAGCGCCCACTGCTTGAGCTCGTTGATGCCTTCCTTGACGCGGTTGGAGAGGTCGTCGAGGTTCTCCATGACCTGCCAGACCACGAACCAGCCGACCAGCCCGATGACGACGAAGCCGAGGATCGCGGTGACGGCGGTGGCCAGCCCCCGCGGCAGGCCCAGCCGGCGCAGCCGGACGACGAAGGGCTGCAGGAGCGCGGTGACGAGCAGGGCGGCGGCGAAGGCGAGGACGACCAGGCGGACCTCGCTGATCACCTTCATCAGCACCCAGAGCATCCCGGCGAGCAGCAGCAGCCGCCAGCTGACCTCGGCGGCCACCCGCATGCCCCAGGGGACGACGGTGACCGGGTCGGGGCGCACCCGCTGGTAGGGGTCCTCCGGGGCGGGCCGCGGGTCGTGGACCGCGGCGGACACGGGCGCGGGCGCGACGGGGCCGGGCAGGGCGGCGGTGCTCTCGGCCTCCACCTCGGCCCGGCGCTGGTGGAGGCGTGCCTCCACCCGGTTCAGTCTGTTGCCGAGCCGTCCCAGCCAGCCCACCGTCTTCGCCATCTCGTTCCCTTCCCCCGCCCGCCGTACGCACACCAGGTCGACCGTACACGCGGCGAGCCCCGCACCGTAGGACGGTGCGGGGCTCAGCGGGGTTGAGCAGGGGGCGGTACTAGTACCAGCCGTTGGCGTTGTGGAAAGTCAGCGCGGCGCAGGGGCTGCCGTAGCGGTCTTCCATGTAGTTCAGGCCCCACTTGATCTGCGTGGCGGGGTTGGTGCGCCAGTCGGCACCGGCCGAGGCCATCTTCGAGCCCGGGAGCGCCTGGACCAGACCGTAGGCGCCCGAGGACGAGTTCACGGCCTTGTAGTTCCAGGTGGATTCCCGGTCGATGATCTCGGAGAAGCAGGACCACTGCCCGGCGGGGACCATCTGACGGGCGATGGCCTGGACCTGGGCGACCGTGTACGAGCTCTGGGGCGCGAAGTCGGAGGCGTCGCGGGCCGCGGAGCGGCTGGCGATCTGCTCCTTCTCCTCGCGCTCCTTCTTCGCCTTCTCCTCCGCCGCCTTCTGCGCGGATTCCTTCTTCGCCTTGGCGTCCTTGGCGGCCTGGAGGCGTGCTTCCTCCTGGGCCGAGCGCATGGTGTCGGCATCGGCGGCCTGGGCGAGGGTGTCGGCCTGCTGCGTCAGGGACGCGCTCTGGACCTGGGCCTGGTCGCCGACCGCGATGTCGGTGAGGAGAGTCGCGCCGGAAGCGGTCGTCTCGAGGTCGTTCGAGTTCTGGCCGTCGCCAGTGGCGACGCCCACGACAGCGCCGACGGTGGTCACCGCAGTGGCCGAAGCCACGGCGATACCCCGGACCGAGATCCGGCTCACACGGTGTCCTTCCAGCAGCGTCCGCCCGTGACCTCGGGCGTGCGCAAGAGTGCCCCTCGACACTGGTCTCCATGGAGCGGTGGTCACTGGAGACGCGGGCCCGTGGGCAGCTCCCTGGTCGGGAGTGCCGCGTGGTGCTTCCGGGCGGCATACGGCGTCGTCTGTGGAGTTGTGGTGCTGCGTGCCGTACCTGCGAGAGGTACAGCTGTGCCGTATGCGGGGCCTGACGGAAAACAGACTCTGCCGGACCCCGACACCGCAAGGCAATTCCCCGTTGCGTGGGAAAGGTCACACCAGGCATGTCGCGCTTGGCTGTTGGAAACCCCTGTGCAGCACGGCGCCGCCCGGCTAGGCTCTTCGGCCTTTGCCGGGCGGCGCCAACTCACCTGCCGCTATGCGGTGATTCAGATGGTTTCGAGCATCTCCGTGACCAGCGCCGCGATGGGCGAACGCTCGGAGCGGGTGAGCGTGACGTGGGCGAAGAGGGGGTGTCCCTTCAGCTTCTCAACGACGGCCACCACTCCGTCGTACCGGCCGACGCGCAGATTGTCCCGCTGCGCGACGTCATGGGTGAGGACAACCCGGCTGTTCGCCCCGATCCGGGACAGAACGGTCAACAGGACGTTGCGCTCCAGGGACTGCGCCTCGTCCACGATGACGAACGCGTCGTGCAGCGAGCGGCCCCGGATGTGCGTGAGCGGCAGCACCTCCAGCATGCCGCGGCCGAGCACCTCCTCGATGACCTCGCGCCCCGCCACCGACGAGAGCGTGTCGAAGACCGCCTGCGCCCACGGGCTCATCTTCTCGGCCTCGGTGCCCGGCAGGTAGCCCAGCTCCTGCCCGCCCACCGCGTACAGCGGCCGGAAGACCATCACCTTCTGGTGCTGACGGCGCTCCAGCACCGCCTCCAGGCCCGCGCACAGGGCGAGGGCGGACTTGCCGGTGCCGGCCCGGCCGCCCATGGAGACGATCCCGACCTCGGGGTCGAGCAGGAGATCGAGCGCGATGCGCTGCTCGGCGCTGCGGCCGTGCAGCCCGAAGGCCTCGCGGTCGCCGCGTACGAGCTTGACGTTGCCGTCGGACGTCACCCGGCCCAGTGCCTTGCCCCGCTCGGACTGCAGGACCAGTCCGGTGTGCACGGGCATTTCGGCGGCCTCCGGGACGTACAGCCGCTCCTCGGAGTAGAGGAGGTCGACCTGCTCCCCGGAGAGCGAGAGCTCGCTCATGCCGGTCCAGCCGGCATCGGTGATCGCGAGTTCGGCGCGGTACTCCTCGGCGAGCAGGCCCACGGAGGAGGCCTTGATGCGCAGTGGGAGATCCTTCGAGACGACCGTGACGTCGTACCCCTCGGCCTGCAGGTTGCGGGCGACCGCGAGGATCCGCGAGTCGTTGTCCCCGAGCCTGAAGCCCGCCGGGAGCACACCGGGGTCGGAGTGGTTGAGCTCGACGCGCAGGCTGCCACCCAGATCACCCAGCGGGATGGGGGCGTCGAGGCGGCCGTACCGGACCCGGAAGTCGTCCAGCAGGCGCAGGGCCTGGCGGGCGAAGTAGCCGAGTTCGGGATGGTGCCTCTTGGCCTCCAGCTCGGTGATCACCACGATCGGGAGCACGACCTCGTGCTCGTCGAACCGGGAGAACGCGTGCGGGTCGGCCAGCAGGACGCTGGTGTCGAGGACGTAGGTCCGCCTGTCGGGCAGGCGGCGCTTTGTGCTGGTCACCACGGAAGGACGTACCCCCTCGGAAGAGGTCGGGCCATGAAGACCGGACCGGTCATCGGCCGCAATGCAAGGGCCGATTTCCGGCCCTCCCTTGATGTCCGTGCGAACCGCACGAGCGTCCTGGTGCAAAGGGCCTCCCGGGCGGACGGCCCTGTGCCGCCCGCTGAGACTCGACACCCGTGGATCGGGCATCGACCTGTAAGGGATATGCCCTCGAACACGCGACGCCATGCCATGGCATATGACGGACGCTCGGTGAATCCCTGGTGAAGGCTGTGCGCGCGTGACGCGAGGGACACCGGTCGCCGGGAGGGGCCGGCCGAGGGGGCGTCAGGTTCCGTAGCGCCGGTGGCGGGCGGCGTAGTCGCGCAGCGCCCGCAGGAAGTCCACCTTCCGGAAGGCCGGCCAGAAGACTTCGCAGAAGTAGTACTCGGAGTGGGCGCTCTGCCAGAGCATGAATCCGGACAGCCGCTGCTCGCCGCTGGTGCGGATCACGAGGTCGGGGTCGGGCTGGCCGCGGGTGTAGAGGTGCTCCGAGATGTGGTCGATGTCCAGGATCTCGGCGAGCTCCTCGATCGAGGTGCCCTTCTCGTGGTGCTCCAGGAGCAGCGAGCGCACCGCGTCCGCGATCTCCTGGCGGCCGCCGTAGCCCACGGCGACGTTGACGAGTATCCCCTTGACGTCGAGGGTGGCCTGCTCGGCCTCCTTGAGGACCGCCTGGGTGCGGCCGGGGAGGATGTCGAGGTTGCCCACGTGGTGGACGCGCCAGCGGCCGTCGGCGGCCAGGCCCCGGACGGTGTTCTCGATGATGTTCAGCAGCGGGCGGAGCTCGTCCTCCGGGCGGTCCAGGTTGTCCGTGGAGAGCATCCACAGGGTGACGACGGCGACGTCCGTCTCGTCGCACCAGCCCAGCAGCTCGGAGATCTTGTCGGCACCGGCCTGATGGCCCTGTTCCGTGGTTCCTCCGGACGCCTTGGCCCAGCGCCGGTTGCCGTCCAGGATGACGCCGATGTGCTTGGGCACCGCGGCGTGATCGAGGCGGCCTTCCACCCGGCGTGCGTAGAGCCTGTACACCAGGTCGCGCAGCTTCACGATCTTCCAGCCCCTCCGTGCAATGCCCCCGTGCGAAATGCGGTCCCCCGAGTGCGCCACATTACTGCGCGCGGGGAGGCCTGGCCCAACCCGGTCTGTCACAGGTCCGTGATAGGGAGGACAACGTGACTGATAACAATCCCTATCGGGCAGCCGCCTCCCGCTACGACTCCATGGAGTACCGCCGCACGGGCCGCAGCGGCCTCAGGCTCCCCGCCATCTCCCTGGGCCTCTGGCACAACTTCGGCGACGACAGGTCCCTGGAGTCCCAGCGGTCCATCCTGCGCCGTGCCTTCGACCTCGGGGTGACCCACTTCGACCTGGCCAACAACTACGGGCCGCCGCCCGGCTCGGCCGAGCTGAACTTCGGCAAGATCTTCGCGCAGGACTTCGCGTCCCTGCGCGAGGAGCTGGTGATCTCCACCAAGGCCGGCTACCTGATGCACCCCGGCCCGTACGGCGAGTGGGGCAGCCGCAAGTACCTGCTGGGCTCGCTCGACGCCTCGCTGAAGCGGATGGGCCTGGACTACGTCGACATCTTCTACTCGCACCGCTTCGACCCGCACACCCCGCTGGAGGAGACGATGGGCGCGCTCGCGTCCGCCGTCCAGCAGGGCAAGGCGCTCTACGTCGGCGTCTCCTCGTACACCGCGGAGCAGACGGCGGAGGCGGTGCGGATCCTGAACGGCATGGGCGTGCGCCCGCTGATCCACCAGCCGTCGTACTCGATGATCAACCGCTGGACCGAGGAGGACGGCCTCCTGGACACCCTGGAGGAGGCCGGCATGGGCTGCATCTCCTTCGCGCCGCTCGCGCAGGGCATGCTCACCGGCAAGTACCTCACGGGCATCCCCGAGGGCTCGCGGGCCAGTCAGGGCAAGTCCCTGGACCCGGGCCTGCTCTCGCAGGACGTCGTCCGCCGCCTGAACGGTCTGAACGACCTCGCGGCCCGGCGCGGGCAGTCGCTGGCGCAGCTGGCGCTGACCTGGGTGCTGCGGGACGAGCGGATGACGTCCGCCCTGATCGGCGCGTCGAGCGTGCGGCAGCTGGAAGAAAATGTGGCCGCCCTGGCCGGAGCGCCGCTCTCCGAGGAGGAACTGAAGGAGATCGACTCCTTCGCGGTCTCCACCCCGGGGACGAACATCTGGGCCCAGCGCGGCTGACCTGCGCTTTTGCGGGGGCGGTGGGGGAAATGAAAAACGGGCCGGTCCGTGGGGGGGGATACGGACCGGCCCGAGGGGGGGGTTCCACCATAACCCTTCGTAAAGCGTGATGCGTGCATTGGCGCGACACGATTACGCTCCGAATCCGCCCAGGAGCACTCCGGTGAACGCCCCGGCGGCCATGTACGGGCCGAAGGCGAAGCCCGTCCCGCGGCCCGCCCGGCCCCGCAGCACAAGGCAAAGGCCGTACAGGGCGCCGTAGAGGAGACCGAGGAAGGCTCCCGCCGCCCATACCCCCCACCCGTACCACCCAAGAGCGACCCCGAGGGCGAGCGCGAGCTTGACGTCCCCGAGGCCCATCCCGGCGGGGTTGATCAGGAACAGCACCAGGTACCCCGCGCCGAGCGCCGCCCCGCCCGCGAGGGCCGCCGGCCACCGGCCGGCCGCCCCGGGAACGAGGGAGGCCACGCCCAGCCCGGCGGCCACGGCGGCGGCGAGCGGCAGCGTCAGGACGTCGGGCAGCCGGTGCACGGCGAGGTCCACCGCGGCCAGCAGGACGACGACGGGGACGGCGGCGACGTAGACGGCCGCCTCGGGCCGGCCGCCGACGGCGCCGGCCAGGGCGGCGGCCGGCGCCGCGGTCAGCAGGGCGAGCACCGCGGGCCGGGGGCCGTACGGGTGGGCGGGCGGACCGGGGCAGCGGGCGCGGCCGAACCAGCCGGTGAGCGGGTGCCCCCGGGGGCAGGCCGCGCGCCAGGGTTCGCCGGGCTCGACGGAGAGCCGGTGGGCGGCCCGGGGCAGGAGCAGGCCAGCGGCCACGCCGTACCCGGCGGCAAGGATGATCACGACCAGGCCCATCCGCCGACCCTAGGCACCCCGCCCGGACCCGGACATGGGCCCGGGGACCCATTCCCCCGCCCCACCGTCTCCCGCCCCACCGTCTCCCGCCGCCCCTTCCTCGCCTTCCTCCCCTTCCTCGCCTTTCCTCCCCTTCCTCGCCTTCTCTCCGTACGCTGGCGGCTCGGCGAGCGAGACGAGGGGGCCGCGATGGCACGCCGCTGGCGGGACGGCAGGGGGACGCTGAGGATCACGGCGGGGGCCGGGGACGGGCCGCCGGCGCGGGCGGTCCCGTTGGAGATCGCCGCCTCCTACCGGGCGCGCACCCGGGGGCTGCTCGGGCGGGACGGCATCGCGGGGGCGATGCTGCTGACGCCCGCGGCGAGCGTGCACACCTTCCGGATGCGCTTCCCCATCGACGTGGCCTACCTCGACCGCCACGACCGCGTCCTGGCCGTACGGACCATGCCGCCCGGCCGGCTCGGCCTGCCCCGCCCCCGGGCGCGCCACGTCCTGGAGGCCGAGGCCGGCGCCATGGCGGCCTGGGGCCTGCGCCCGGGGACGACGGTGACGGTGCACCAGGACGGCGGGGAGGGCGGGGAGGGCCCGGACGTCGGGGGCGGCAGCGACGACCATTGACCCCCGAGACACCCCTGGGCTGTCCACCGACCACAGGGTAGGTTGGGACGGTTGGGCAAAGGGCGGGGTGTCGGGGAGCGGCCATGACGGAGAACATGCAGGTCAAGGCACTTGAGCAGATCATGCCCGCGACGCATGGCGCCGACGAGGACATCGACTGGCCGGCCGTCGAAGCGGCCTGGGGCGGCCGCTTCCCCTCCGACTACGTGGCCTTCATGGGCCGCTACGGCGCCGGCACCATCAACGGCGAGGCCGACATCCTGCTGCCGCTGCCCAAGCCCGGCCTGCAGTGGGACCCGGCGCAGATGCGCGAGGAGACCCGGAACGCCCGCGCCGCCTGGGAGGCCGGGGGCGGCCGGGCCGCCTTCGACGTGGACCCCGAGTCGATCGTCGCCTGGGGCGTCACCGGTGGCGCCGACATCCTGTGCTGGCTCACCTCCGACCCCGACCCGGACCGCTGGCCGGTCCTGGTGTGCGGACGGCACACGGCCGACACGTTCGCCGTCCACCCGTACGGCATGGCCGAGTTCCTCACCCGGCTCTTCTCGGACGAGTTCGACGTGAGCCCGGTCAGCATCACCTTCTGGGACGGCGGGCCGCTCAGCTTCGTGCACTGGCGCAAGGCCCAGCGGCGCTGGCAGGAGGGCCGCAACCCCGAGACGGGCGAGCCCGACCCGTACGCCGGCGACTTCACCGACTGATCCCGGCCACCCCCGCCACCCCGCCTTCCCGGCCGAAACGCCCGTTCCGCGACGCGAAACGGGCGTTTCGGCATGTCTACGCGCGTCTCCTTTACTGCGTGCATATCGGAAAACACCAGCCGGAAAAGCCGTACTTGGAGCAATGAACACAAGTACCGACCCAACGATTCAAACCCCCCTGCCACAGGAGAGAATTCCGGCCATCGGGCCATCTCGCGTCCGGGATTCAGAAATAAACAACAGGGGAATTCACCCGTGCGACGAAGAATTTTCGGCGCGGCCGCCGGCGCGGCCGTGTTCGGCCTACTCATCCCTCTTTCCGGCTGCGGAAGTTCCGCTGGTGACGGCGGAAGCGACACCCTCAAGCTGGTGGCCGCCGAATACGGCGACTCCCAGGCCTTCTGGTCCAAGCTGACCTCCGATTTCTCGACCCAGCACCCCGGTATCAAGATCGAAGTACAACTCCTGCCGTGGGCCGACATCGACCGCGAGGTCACCCGAATGGTCAAGGCGGGCCGGGCGCCCGACATGGCCCTGATGGGCGCCTACTCGGACTTCGCGGCGCAGGGCAAGCTCTATTCCGCCGACGAACTCCTCTCGGTCTCGGCCGAGGCGAACTTCCTGCCGCCCCTCGCGGAGGCCGGATCCGTCGGCAACACCCTCTACGGCCTGCCCTTCGTGGCCAGCAGCCGGCTGCTCTTCTTCAACGACGCCCTCTTCGCCAAGGCGGGGATCACCTCGCCGCCGAGGACCTGGGCGGATCTGCGGAACGCCGCCAAGGCGCTCAAGGACAAGGGCGTGAAGTTCCCGATCGCCGTGCCGCTGGGCCCGGAGGAGGCACACGCGGAGGCGATGATCTGGGAGCTGAGCAACGGCGGCGGCTACGTCGACAGCAGCGGCAACTACAGCCTCGCCTCCGAGCAGAACGTCGAGGCGTTCCGTTGGATCAAGGACAACCTGGTCGCCCCGGGGCTGACGGGGCCGGTCCCGCCCTCCCAGCTCAACCGCGCGGACGCCTTCGCGGCGTTCCTGCGCGGCGAGGTCGGCATGGTCAACGGCTACCCGTCGCTGCTGCACGAGGCCAAGCGCAAGGGCATCGGCGTCACCGCGGTGGAGATGCCGGTGTCCAACACGCTCGGCTCCTCCGACCGGCCGCCGATGGTCGGCGTGGCGGACTGGATGATGGCGTTCAGGCAGAACGGCAACCGCGACCGGATCGGCAGGTTCCTGGACTTCCTCTACCAGGACAAGAACCTGTCGGACTTCGCGGGCCGCTACCACCTGCTGCCCTCGACGATCTCCGCGGCCCGTACCCCGGCCGGCGGCGGCCTCGACAAGACCGACGAGGCCTTCCTGACGGCACTGCGCGGCGCGCAGCTCTACCCGGTCAACGACCCCAGCTGGGTGACGGTCAGCGACACGATCAAGCGCAACATCGGGCGCGCCGTGGACCCTTCCGGCGATCCGAAGGCCATCCTGGAGGACATCGCGGAGAAGTCCCGCGAGGCCGGCAAGAAGTCCTGACCCGGCCGGACGTCCAGACATCCGGCCCGACGTCCGGGAACTCGTCCCCCTGCCGCATCCCACCCCGTGCGGCACGACGGCTGTCACGGCACTCGATCCGAGCGCCGCAGCCCGGTCGCCCGCCCCGCACCCACAAGGTGCCCGCGGGACACCGGGCCCTCTTCCTTCCCGTGCCGTCTAACGCGGGTCCTGGCCGGTGGTGAAGGCCTTGCGGTACTGCTCGCAGTCGGCGTTCCAGGGCAGGGTGCCGCGCAGGGTGCCGTAGCCGGTGCGCGTGACCGACCAGTGCACCGTGTAGTCGCCGGTGTCGCAGGCGATGCGCCGGCCGCCCTCCAGGGTCGTGCGGCCGGTGGCCGGGCGGTCCTTCGTCTCGTCGCGGACCTCGGCGGCCGTGGTGCCGTCCGCGCGCTTGAGGACGGCGTACAGGGTGACGGGGTGCTTGCCGTCCTTGGTCCGGACGGCCTTCTTGACCACCAGCGAGTCCGAGAACGCCCACGCGAACTCGAACGTCGGCCGCCAGGCGAGCGTCTCGGCGTCGCCCGTCTTCGAGTTCCACTCCGGCGCCGCCGCGGGGCCGGGCCGGTCCTTCATCGCGTACGTGACCCCGGGGTGGAACCGGAACTGCGCTTCGAGCTTGTGCTGGTCGTCCTGGGTCCACAGCGACTTCATCGTCTTCTCGCCGCCCGCCGGGTCCTGGAGGTACGGCGACCCCTCGGCGGCCGCGGCCTCCACGAAGGCGGGAGCGAGGGCCGCGGCGGCGGTGGCGAGGGCGACGGCGGCGGTACGGGTGCGCTTCATGCCCGGACCAACGGGAGCCCGCGGCGGCCCGGAACGTCGGGGCCCGCACCTTCACCCGTACGGGCCGGGAATGGGAACGCGGGCCGGCCTGTTGTGCCCGGCGGAACGTAAACGATCTTCAGGGGGATGTCGTGGACAGGAACGTGTACGGAACGGTGGCGGCGGGCTGGGAGCCGGTGCGGGAGGAGTTCGCGGCCTTCGTCGCGGACGAGCCGCACTCTCCCGAGGCCCAGCTGGCCGTCCACCACCAGGGCCGCCGCGTGGTCGACCTCTGGGCGGGCGAGGACACCGACGGCGACACCCTCAGCGGTGTCTACTCGATCACCAAGGGCGCGGCGCACCTGGTGGTGGCGCTGCTCGTGCAGGACGGCAGCCTGGAGCTGGACCGCCCGGTCTCGGCGTACTGGCCGGAGTTCACCGGCCACGGCAAGGAGAACCTCACCGTGCGGCAGCTGATCGCGCACGGGTCCGGGCTGGTCAACGTGGACGGGGGCCTCTCCGTCGCCGAGCTGGCCGACGACGCGGGGGTGGCGGCCCGGCTGGCGGCCGCGAAGCCGTACTGGGAGCCGGGGACGGCGTACGGCTACCACGCCTTCACCATCGGCGCGCTGACCGGCGAGGTGGTGCGGCGGGTCACCGGCCGGTCGATGCAGGAGGTGTACGAGGAGCGGATCCGCGCGCCGTACGGGCTGGACCTGTACATGGGGCTGCCGCAGGGGCTGGAGGGCCGCTGGAAGCCGGTGCTGGAGGCGCTGCCGACCCCGCAGGAGCTCGCCGCGTACGCCGCCGGGCCGGCCGCGCCGGAGCTGCTGCCCGTCGCCTTCAACGCGCGCGGCGGGGTCCCGATGGACATGGTGGCGTACGCCAACGACCCGGCCGTCCGGGCGCAGGGCCCGGCCTCGGCGGGCGGTGTCGGCACCGCGCGCGGCATCGCGGCGATGTACGCCGCCGCGATCGGCGAGGTGGCGGGGCGGGCCCCGCTGCTCCAGCCGGGGACGGCGGCGGAGTTCGCCCGGCCGCACACGCCGGGCGTGGACCGGGTCACGTCGGAGCCGGACCACTTCGGGCTGGGCTTCGAGCGGCAGCCCGCGGCCGGGCCCCGGGCGTTCGGGCACTGCGGCGCGGCGGGCGCCCAGTCGTTCGCCGATCCGGACACGGCCGTCGCGTACGCGTACACGCGCCGCCGCTTCCGCTTCCCCGGCGGCACGGCCCCGGAGAACGCGCGGCTGACGGCGGCGGTGCTGGCGGTGGTGAAGGAGCTCGGTCAGGCCTGACCGGTCTCGAACCGGCTGATGCGGCCGCCGTCGGTGACGGTGAAGCGCCAGGCGGTGCGCATCTCGCCCCAGGCGTCGTTGCGGTAGTTGACGACCAGGCTGCGGCCGCCGTCGGACTCGGTCTGGACGTCCATGTGGCCGGCGGAGTCGAAGATCTCCTTGTCGATCCACTCCTGGAGGTCGCGGTCGGAGCCGTCGTCGGACATGGTCGCGTCGGGGGTGAGCAGGGCGAGGAAGCCGTCCTTGTTGTGCGCGTTGACGGCGGTGACGAGGGCGGCGACGGTGGGGTCGGACAGCTTGCTCGGGGCGATGGTCACGGGGCCTCCTGGTCGGGCGTACGGACGTACGGGCGTACGGGCTCGTACGCACGACCAGGGAACACCCGGAGGGCGTCCGGGCCGCCGATCCTCACCCGTTCGCCGCCCGGCGGCGTGTCCGGGTCACGGGGCGGTGCGGACGGGGAAGCCGGTGGGGCGCCCCTCGGCCTTGAGCCAGGCCAGCAGCTGGTCGAGGGCCTCGACGGTGTGCCGGCGGTCGCCGCCGCCGTCGTGGAGGAGGATGGTCGGGCCGTTGGACATCTGGCCCTTGACGGTGTCGACGATGGCGCCGGGGCCGGTGGCCTTGAAGTCCTTGCTGTCGACGTTCCAGCCGAGGGGGCGCATCCCGTGGGCGGCGGCGATGCGCCGGCTGTCGGGGGTGAAGGCGCCGCCGGGCGCCCGGTAGTACTCCACCTTCGCCCCGCCGGCCGCGTCCTCGATCATCTTCTTGGCGTCCAGGATCTGCTGCTCCTGGTATTCCACGGGCTTCTTGTCCATGCGGGTGTCGTGGGAGACGGCGTGGTCGCACAGCCGGTGACCGGCCGCCACGACCTTCTTCACGAGGTCGGGGTGGGCCCGGGCCTGCGGGCCGATCATGCAGAAGGTGGCCTTCACGTCGTACCGGGCGAGGACGTCGAGGACCTTCGGGGTCCAGGTGGGGTCCGGGCCGTCGTCGATGGTGATGTTCACGGCGCCGCCCCCGGCCTCGGAGGCGTGCGCGATGCTGTCGGGGACCTGCGGGCCGGAGGGTCCGGAGGCGCTGGGCTGGGGCCCGCCCTTGCCGTCACCGCCTCCGGAGCCGCCGTCCTTCGGGCGGGTCAGGTTCTGCTGCGGGGCCTCGGTGCCGCCCGCGGTGCCGGTGAGCGCCACCGCTCCCCACGTCGCGCCGGCCAGTGTGGCCGCGGCCGCCGCCGCGATGGCTATCCGGGCCCTGGTTCCCTGCAAGTCGTTAAGCTTCATGAACGGTCCACTCCCCCATCCGCCTTGAGTGTCTGTGCATCAGGACGTCCCTCAACGGCCGCGGGTTCCGCACCATTTGCCGTTAAAGATCTCCTAAGGGGATCTTGGTCAGCGAAGATGCCGATTTGCACCTCAGGGGAAACGGGACAGAACCCACGTAACTCTGCCCACGCGGGCTCGTGTTCATCCTCCCCGCGCGCGGCACCGTCCGGGCGACGCCCGTCCGGCCACCGGCGATCACCGAGGCGAAGATCACATGCGGGAGGCCCCCGGCGGACGCGTGCGCGTCCGCCGGGGGCCTCGTGGCGTGCCGTCAGCGGGCGACCGGCTCCGGCCGGTTCGCCGCCACCGGGGTCCCGTCGTCCGGGCCGGCCTGCGCCGGGGCGGGGCCCGCACCCCGCAGCGGGACCTCCTTGACGAACCAGGCGGCCGCGAAGCCGAGCACCGCGACGGCCGCGCCGAGCAGGAAGGCCGCGTGCGTACCGGCCGCCACCGCGTGCTGGTACGCCTCCCGGATGGCCTCCGGGAGCTTGGCCAGGCTCGCCGCGTCCAGCTGGGCGCCGC
Organism: Streptomyces sp. NPDC042102; assembly: GCF_055582305.1. NCBI lineage: Bacteria > Bacillati > Actinomycetota > Actinomycetes > Kitasatosporales > Streptomycetaceae > Streptomyces > Streptomyces sp. NPDC042102. The sequence goes on along the minus strand of NZ_JBVJDL010000003.1, from coordinate 591,105 downwards.
CCCCGGTCGCCCCGGCGCCGGCCTCCCCGAGCCGCTCGGTCATGGTCTCCTGCACCCGGGAGGTGAACAGCGAGCCCATCAGGGCGACACCGAAGGAGCCGCCGAGGGTCCGGAAGAGGGTGGCCGAGGAGGACGCGACGCCCATGTCCTTCATCTCGACGCTGTTCTGGGCGACCAGCATCGTGATCTGCATCAGGAAGCCGAGCCCGGCGCCGAGGACCGCCATGTAGAGGCCGGAGACCAGGCGCGTGGTGCCGGTGTCCATGGTGGCCAGCAGGTAGAGGCCCACGACCATCAGGGCGCCGCCCGCGATGGGGAAGACCTTGTACTTGCCGCTGCTGGTGGTGACCCGGCCCGCGATCAGCGAGACGGCCATCATCGACAGCAGCATCGGCAGGAGCAGCAGGCCCGAGTTGGTGGCGGAGGCGCCCTGCACCGACTGCTGGAAGAGGGGCAGGTAGAGCACGCCGCCGAACATCGCGAAGCCGGTCAGGAAGCCGATCACCGACATGAGCGTGAAGTTGCGGCTGCGGAAGATGTGCAGCGGCATGACCGGCTCGGCGGCGCGCGTCTCCACGTACAGGAAGGCGGCGAGGGAGACGACGCCGACCGCGATCAGGCCGAGGATCTCGGCCGAGCCCCAGGCGTACTCGGTGCCGCCCCAGGTGGTGACGAGGACGGTGGAGGTGATGGCGAGGGTCAGCAGCGCCGCGCCCAGGTAGTCGATCCTGCTCCCGCCGCGCTCCTTCTTCGGCAGGTGCAGGACGGCCGTGACCATGGCGAGCGCGACCGCGCCGAGGGGCAGGTTGATGTAGAAGGACCAGCGCCAGCCCAGGTGGTCGGTGATGGTGCCGCCGACCAGCGGGCCGCCGATCATGGCCAGCGCCATGACGCCGGCCATCATGCCCTGGTACTTGCCGCGCTCGCGGGGCGGGATCAGGTCGCCGATGATCGCCATGACGCCGACCATCAGACCGCCGGCGCCCAGGCCCTGCACCGCGCGGAAGCCGATGAGCTGGCCCATGTCCTGGGCCATGCCGCTGAGCACCGAACCGATCAGGAAGACGACGATGGAGACGAGGAAGGAGCCCTTGCGCCCGTACATGTCGCCGACCTTGCCCCAGATGGGGGTGGAGGCGGCCGTGGCGAGGGTGTAGGCGGTGACCACCCAGGACAGGTGCTCCAGGCCGCCGAGCTCGCCGACGATCGTCGGCATCGCGGTGCCGATGATCATGTTGTCGAGCATCGCCAGCAGCATCGCGATCATGAGCGCCATCAGGACGACGCGTACGCTGCGCGGCTTCGCCCCCTCCGCGAGGTCCGCCGTCTTCACCGTCTCGCCCATGTTCCACTCCCCGTGGCGCCCGCCACCCGCCGCTGCCCGCTGCCGCGCTGACACTTACTTGCCGCCCGGCTAGTTATTACAATGGGGACGGTAGACCGGTAACTAGCCGGGCGTCAAGTAAGTAAATGGGGAGTGCCATGACCAGCAGCGGTCCGCAGCAGAGGCGCGGCGACACACGCCAGCGGATCCAGGACGTGGCGCTGGAGCTCTTCGCCGAGCAGGGGTACGAGAAGACCTCGCTGCGCGAGATCGCGGAGCGGCTGGGGGTCACGAAGGCGGCGCTGTACTACCACTTCAAGACCAAGGAAGAGATCCTGATCAGCATCTTCGACGATGTGACCCGGCCCATCGACGAGCTGATCACCTGGGCCGGCGAGCAGCCGCGCACCCTGGAGACCAAGCAGGAGGTGCTGCGGCGCTACAGCGAGGCGATGGCCGCCGGCGCCTCGCTCTACCGGTTCATGCAGGAGAACCAGGCGACGATGCGTGACCTCAGCATCGGCCGGACCGTCAAGGAGCGGCTGTTCGCGCTGGTCGAGCTGCTGCGTACGGAGGACGGCCCCAAGACCGACCAGGTCCGCTGCGTCAGCGCCCTGTTCACGCTGCACGCCGGGATGATGTTCCTCCAGCACGTGGAGGGCGACCCCGAGGAGACCCGGCTGGCCGCCCTCGAGGTCGCCACGGAGCTGATCACCCAGGCCCACCACCAGGAGTAGGCCGGGGCCGCCGGGATCACCGGCGGCGGCGCGTCTCCTTGGGCCGGTTCTCCTCGCTGTTCGGGTCGAGGATCGAGATGTCCGGCCGGTCCACGCCCTCGATCTTCCGGAAGCCGTCCCCGTCGCGGGTGTACCAGTCGATCTCGTTCCAGGCCCGGCCCGCGGGCGTGTCGAAGTCCGGGTCGTCGACGGTGCCCTCGTACTGCCGTACGGCGAGGGCGACCTGGCTCATCTCCCAGGCGGTGCCGTTGCCGGGCGTGGGCCAGTCCTTCTCCTTGGCCAGGCTGAAGTTGTTGCCGTGGGCGGCCGCCTGCTGGAACGCCTCCGCGATCCGTTCCGGCGTGTCCACCTTCATCGGCTTGCCGTCGGCGCCGAACATGCCGTCCAGGATGATCGACAGCCGGGTGCCCTCACGGTCGCTGATGGCCCCCTTGACGTTGAGCATCCACCACGGCCCGCCGTCGATGACGGCGTCGTAGGGCTTTCCGTTGTACGTGTGCGCGCCCGCGCCGTCCCCGCCCTGTGCGCGCAGCCACGTCGCCAGGTCGTCGGAGTGCTTGCCGTCGCTGTTCACGCCCAGCACCACGTGGTGCTTGGGCTTGTCGTCCCCCTTGTGCGGACAGCCCGACAGGCCCAGCGGGTCCACCCACGTCGTGGGGTCGTCCACGTACGTGAAGGCGTTGGGCGCCGGGACCAGGCCGAGCGGGTCCGGGGAGACGTAGCGGCCGGACTCGGGGTCGTAGTGCCGGTGGTGGTTGTAGTGCAGCCCGGACTCGGGGTCGAAGTACTGCCCCGGGAAGCGCAGCGGCGTGTACGCCGTGGCGTCGCGGTTCCAGGTGGTGGTGCCCCACAGCGTGGCCCGGGTCCGCCAGGCGATCTCGCCCCGCTCGTCGACGAGTTCGCGGGGCGTGCCGACCAGGTCGGTGACGATCGCGAAGAACCTGCGGTCCACCTCGCCTTGGTCCAGCAGCCGCCGTTCGGTCTGGGCGACCGGCTTGAACCCGTCGTGGTCCCAGGTCAGGGCGATGGCCTCGGGCGAGCCGGGGGCGCCGGAGCGCTGCTCGCACAGCACGTCCCCGTCCCAGGTGAAGTCCACCTGCTCCACGACCGCTTCCGAGCCGTCGGGCGACAGCCGCTGCTTGGCGATCCGGCGGCCCAGCGGGTCGTAGCGGTAGCGCCAGCGGGTGCCGTCGGGGGTGGTGACCCCGACCAGCCGGTCCTCGGCGTCCCACGCGTATCGCCAGGTGTCGGGCCGGCGCGAGAGGCGGGTCTTCTGCCGCAGGACGACACGGCCCTGCGCGTCGTACTCGTAGCGGACCGATCCGGCCCGGCCGAGCCGGGTGCCCGTGTACTCGCGGGGGCCGGTGGCGGTGTCCTCGCCCGGCCACAGGGCCTGCGTCTGGTTGCCGGCCTCGTCGTAGGCGTAGCGCTCGGTCCAGTTCGCGCCGCTCACGCCCGTGACGCGGCCCTCGCGGCTGGTGTCGAAGGCGCGCGCGCCGGCCAGCCGGTCGCCGATGGCGGCGAGCCGGCCGTCGGGGCGGTAGGTGTACGAGCGTTCCTGGACGGTCCGCTCCCCGGGGCCCCGTACGAGCTGGCCGGTCAGGCGGCCCAGGTCGTCGTAGGCGTGCTCGATGGTGAGCGCGTCGCCGATGCGGCGCCTGGTCTCGTGGCCCTCGGAGTCGAACTCGAAGGTGATGCGGTGCCCGGAGGCGTCGAGGTGGGCGGCCCGGCCGGTCGCGGGGTACTCCCAGGAGCTGACCGCGCCGGAGGGGGTGGTGCGGCGCACGCGCCGGCCCGTCGCGTCGTACGCGAAGGCCGTGGCGCGGCCGTTCGTGGTCTCCCTCACGACGCGGCCGGACCCGTCGTACTCCCAGGACAGTTCGGCGTCCGGGCCGGCGGCGTGGACCAGGCGGCCGGTGGTGTCGTGACGGAAGCGGGTGACCGCGCCCGCCGCGTCCCGGGTCACGACGCGGCCAGCGGCGTCGCGCTCGAGGCGGATCGTTTCGCCGAGGCCGTTGGTACGGGCGGTCAGGCGGCCCAGTGCGTCGTGGGCGTAGCCGAGGGTGCGGCCGTCGAAGTCCGTCTCGCCGGTGAGCCGGCCGGCCGCGTCGTAGGTGTAGGTCCAGGTCAGGCCCTGCGGGTTGACGACCTCGGTGAGGCGCAGCTCGCCGTCGTAGCCGAAGGTGTGGCGGGCGCCGCCGGGGGTGGTGCGGGCGGCGAGCAGGTCGAAGTGGGTGTATTCGAACCGGGTCCTGCCGCCGGCGGCGTCGGTGTGGACCAGGCAGTTGCCCTCGCCGTCGTACGTCCAGGACTGCTCGGATCCGTCGGGGTCGATGCGGCGGGCGAGGTGGCCCTCCACCGTCCACTCCAGCTCGGTGGTGCGGCCCTGGCCGTCGGTGATGCGCACGGCCCGGCCGAACGCGTCGCGCTCGTAGTGGGTGACGCCGCCGCGCTGGTCGCGCACGGCGCGCGGCAGGCCCGCGGCGTCCACGCGCACCAGGTCCTTGGGGCCGAGGTGGTCGCCGACGCCGGTGAGGTGGCCGGAGGCGTCGTGGGTGAGGCGGGTCGCGGTGCCGTCGGGCCGCAGGAACGCGGTGGGGTTGCCCCGCTCGTCGTACTCCTGGCGGTAGGTGGCGCCGTCGGGGCCGGTGACCGAGGTCATCTGGTGCAGCGCGTTGTACTCGACGACGGCGGTCGTGCCGTCCGGGTGGGCGATGCGGACCAGGTTGCCGTGGGCGTCGTAGGTGTACGTGGTGGTGCGGCCGAGCGCGTCGCTCCGGGCGACCAGGCGGTCGTACGCGTCCCACTGGCTGCGGACGGTGTGCCCGAGCGGGTCGGTCTCGGCGACGATCTGCAGGTGCTCGTTGTAGTGGAAGACCTTGGTGGCGCCGGTGGCGTCGGTGTAGCGGTTGACGCGCGCGACGGGGTCGTAGGCGAAGGCACCGGTGAGGAAGCCGTCCGGGCCGGTGGTGCGCACGACGCGGCCGGCGGAGTCGTAGGTGTAGTGGAACGCGGAGTCGTTGCGGTCGGTCCACGAGGTGATGCGGTCGGCGGCGTCGTAGGTCAGGCGCAGCGCCCGGCCGGAGGAGTTGGTGATCGCGGCGAGGTTGCCGCGGCCGTCGTAGCCGTACGTCATGACGGTGACGGGGCCGTCCGGGCCGCGCACGGCGAGGGAGGCGATCCGCTCGTCGCGGGTGACGGTCTGGACGGTGTAGCCGCCGCTGTGGGTGACGGCGGTGGGTGAGCCGTCGGAGGCGCGGGAGAAGGCGATCCGGTTGTCGTGGCGGTCCTCGATGGAGGTCAGCCAGTAGGCGGGGGACGCCTGGTAGGGGCTGCCGGTGAAGGCGCGGGTGAGGCCGGCGTGGACATCGGTGACCGTGTAGGTGGTCTCGTCCTCGTACGAGCCGCCGTGCGCGAGGGCCAGCCGCGGGCCCTCGACGGGCAGGACGGGCTCGCCGCCGGGCAGCGGCAGCCGCGGGTAGACCAGCACGGAGCCGTCCTCGCGCGCCCAGGTGGCGCCCCCGCCGACGGGGTCAAGCTCGATGCGCTCGTCGAGGGTGGAGGCCCAGCTGCGGCCGAACCAGCGGCCGTAGCGGTAGGCGGAGAGGTGGGTGCGGCGCAGGACCAGGGGCAGGGTGGCGGGGAGGGTGAGATCCGTGTGGGTCAGGATCATCTCGCCGGTGACGACGTCGACCGGGTCGCCCTCGCAGTGGGTGTCCTTCTCCGAGATGCTGTTGCGGCGGGTCTCGTCCTTGGCCTTGTTCAGGTCGTCGGGCTTCTTGTGGCCGGGACCGTTCGGCTTCTCGCCGGGACGGCCGCTGCCGCCCGAACCGCTCCCGCCCTTGCCCTCCTGGGCGTCCTTGGCCTTGGCGCGGGCCAGGCGGGCGGCGAGGTCGTCGTCGTTGTTCTTGTGGTCGGTGGAGATCTGCTTGACGGCCTTGGGCAGGGTCTTGCCGACGTGGTCGCCGACCTGCTTGGTCGCCTTCATCAGGGCGGCCACGGCCTTGTCGGCGACCGGGTCGATGGCCGAGGCGATGGAGTCCCGGCCCCGGGTTCGGCCGTGGGCGGTCTTGGCCTTGGTCAGCTTGGAGGTGGTCTTGCCGTGGATGTTCGTGCTGACGCCGGACAGCTTGGTGTGGGCGCGGTCGTGCTCGTCGTGGTCGATGAACAGATCGGACAGCCCGCTCCCGCCACCACCGCCACCGCCCCCGCTGCCGCCGGCGGAGGCCAGGTTGAGGGACTCCTTGCCGGACTGGACGCCGTCGTTGAAGCCGTCCTTGCCCGCCTGCTTGGTCTGGTCGAGGTCGACCCCGTCCTGGAGGCCGACCGCCATCGAGCCGAGCTGAACGACGAGGTCGGCGGCCATCCCTTCCAGGGCGGCCACGGCCGGCTCCGTCATGGCCGCGACGATATGAGCGACGGCCTCCTCGGCCGCCGCCGTGAGCAGCTTCAGCAGCTGCTTCTTCGTGAAGGCGATGGCGCCCGCGCCGAGCAGCGCGGACAGCCCGCCCGTCACCGGGATCAGGGCCATCGCCAGCCCCGTCTGGCCCGCGAGCAGGCCCAGCTCGGCCACGGCCTTGAACTTCATGGCCTCGATCGCCCCGGCCGCCATGTCCAGGGCACCCGCGATCGTCCGCGCCGCGGACACGATGTCCTTGAGGTGCTTGCCCTTGACGGTGTTCCAGTGCTCGTCGAGCGCCTTGATGGATTCGCCCTCGCCGGAGGACAGCAGCCGCTCGAAGTGGTTGTTGGCGAGCTGCCCGTCGTCCGCCAGGTCGTCGGCGAACTCCCGCAACGCGTCCGCCATCTCGCGGTAGGCGTCCTCGTCGACATTCGGCCAGTTCACCCCGACCAGATCCAGCAGAGTGTCAGCCCAGTCCGGCAGCGTGACGGCCACGTCTCGATCCCCCCGTAAGCAACGCGTCCAAAACGCCATTGGATCACATGGCTCAGACGTTCGACCGGGACGGACCGTCACGCGGGCCGTCACGCGGACCGTGCGGGGCGATGGCTCACGCCCCGTCAGTCCCGCCCGAGGCGCCGCTCGTCGGGACGGATCGGGACGTCGTTGATGCTGGCCTCGCGGCGGCGCATCAGCCCGTCGTCGGCGAACTCCCACTGCTCGTTGCCGTGGCTGCGCCACCACTGGCCGTCGGCGTCGTGCCACTCGTACTCGAAGCGGACGGAGATCCGGTTGCCGGTGTACGACCACAGCTCCTTGCGCAGCCGGTAGTCCAGCTCCCGGTCCCACTTGTCGGCGAGGAACGCGCGGATCTCGGCGCGACCGGTGAGGAAACGGTCGCGATTGCGCCAGACGGAATCCTCGGTGTAGGCGAGGGCGACCCGCTCGGGGTCGCGGCTGTTCCAGGCGTCCTCGGCGGCCTGGACCTTGATGCGGGCGGTTTCTTCGGTGAAGGGGGGCACGGGCGGGCGTACGGCATCGGTCACGGGAAGCCTCCGAGGGGAAGGGGGCGAGAACGCTCGTTCTCCACCAGCCTAGAGAACGATCGTTCTCGCGGCAAGGGCATCTCGGTTACGCTGCCTGCATGGACGACGAAGAGGCCCGTACCCGGCTGCTGGACACGGCGGAGGAGCTGTTCTACGCCGAGGGCATCCAGGCCGTCGCCATGGACCGCATCCGCGCCGGGTCGGGGGTGCCCCTCAAGCGGCTGTACCGCCTCTTCCCGGCGAAGGACGCGCTGGTCACGGCGTACCTGGAGCGGCGCGACCGGCGCTGGCTCGGCTCCCTGCGGGAGGCGGTGAACGGGGCGGAGCAGCCGGTCCTCGCCGTCTTCGACTGGCTGGCGGACTGGTTCGCGGAGCCGGACTTCCGGGGCTGCGCGTTCCTCAACGCGTACGGCGAACTGGGCGCCGGCGGCCCGGAGCCGGTCCTGGGCGTCGTCCACCGCCACAAGGCGGAGCTGCACGCCCTGCTGGCCGGCCTGCCCGGCTCCTCGCCGGCCCTGGCGGACGACCTGCTGATCCTGGTCGAGGGCGCGACGACGGTGGCCGCCCTCACCCCCGGGCCGGCACCGGCCCTGCGGGCCCGGGAGATGGCGGCGCGCCTGCTGTCCCCTACGGATTGACGGTGCGCGGGAAGGTGATCTCCACGCGGCGGTTCTTCTTGCGGCCCTCTTCGGTGGTGTTGTCGGCGATCGGGTAGTCCTCGCTGTAGCCGCGGATGTCGAAGATCACGCCCGGGTCGGTGACGGTCCTGGCGAGCTCGGCCTGCACGGAGTCGGCCCGCTTCTTGGACAGCTCCTTGCCGTGCTCGTAACTGCCCTGGTCGTCGGTGAACCCGAACACCCGGACGCGGGTGGCCTTCTGCTGGTTGATCTCCTGGCCGATGGCCTGGATCCGGGCGGTGGCCTGGGCGTTGAGGATGGAACTGTCCTCGGGGAACAGCACCTCGGCCTGGAGCGCCATCATGACGCTCTGATTGGTCTCCTGCCGGCGCTGCTCGCCACCGAGGTCCTCGACGACCTCGGCGATGTCGAGCACCTTGGGCGGTGCGAGGGTGCCGCCCTGGGGGATCTTGAGGCCGGGCGAATTGGAGTCGATGGGCACGGGAGCGGATGCGGAGGGCTCGGTGCCGGGGGGCGCGGTCGGCTTCTCATCGGCGTTTGCGCTGGCCGCACCGACGAGGTGCACCCCGGCGATGACGAGCGCGGACACCCCTATGGCGGCGACCGCGCGGTGACGTTGGCGTTGGGTCCGTGTGGTCATGGGGTCACTCACCCGGAGATTTTGATGGTGGCCGTGGCGAAGGTGGGGAGGCTGAACTCGACCTCTGTGGTGGCGGCGGGGGGTGCGGGGAACTGCGCGAAGAAGGGGACGCTCTCCCCTGCGCCAATGCGCGTGATGCCCATGCTGCACAGGCACCTGCTTTCCGTGTCGCGGAGCACGTAGTAACGCTTCTTTCCCGCCTTGTCGGTCAGAGTGGCGCCCGCCACGGACGCCGCGCTGGCGCCTCGTTCATCACCCCGCCAGGCGGCAGTCTCCACATACGCCTCGCTTCCCTCGTTCTTGATCTGGCCACTGACGGTGAGGAAGCCTCCCTGATCCCGAGCGGCAGAATTGATCGTCAAGACGATGCCGGCGCCACCCTTCGAGGTCGCCAGAATCTGCTTGGGCTCCGAGCTCTGGCCGCTGCTCGGCGCAGGGGCCTGCGCGCCGGCGTTCTGGGACTGTGCGCTGGGCGACTTTCCCTGGTCCTTCGCTTTGCCGTCGCCACTGCCACCACACCCGGCCAACGCGATGGCCAAAGCCGCTGCAACCGCGACGGCCGCTCCCCCGCGGACCTTCGCCGTATGCCGAATGCTCATGTACGTCGCTTCCTTGTCTCTCGTTCGCAGTCAGTCGACCAGTCGCACATCGAAGAGGCTTCTTGCCAGCTTGCTCAAGGGACCCGGTTTCAGCGGGTCGAGTGTGACCAGTTCTCCGCCCTTGCACCTGAACTCGATGGGGCCTGGCTTACCCGGCTCCCCCGTGCTGGGCGAGGGCGAGGGAGTGGCTGAGGCGGACGGTGACGGGACAGGAGAAGGGAGGGACCTCAGTGAACAGCGCGACTCGATCAATGCCGTAGCAGTCGCCGTTCCGTGCATCTGCCCCGTGCCCGGCACCACAGAGTCCCCGACAGTTCCTTTGGTCTCGACTGTCACCCGGAACCGAGGCAGTTCCGCATAACACTGGGCAGTGGCGTCGTTCAGCGCCGCGAAGTCCTGAGCCTTTCCGCAGGCTGCCCTCCCGTCCAGCCCTGCGCCGGCCAGCAGGTCTTCCCAGCCCCTCTGCGTCAAAGCGAGCAGATCACGGTCCCAAAAGGCGCCGTCCCTCGCCTCCCGGGCGGCAGCCAAGGCCGCAGCATCCGCGGCACCCTGCGCGCTGCTGCGCGTCACGGCAGCCTGTCCGATGACGAAGAGCGCGAACGCCGCGAACAACAGACCGGCCACCACCACGACGTAGATGGGAAAGGCTTGCCCCCCGTCGGACGGCCTGGCGGCGGTCAACCCTTGCCGCCACCCGCCTTGATGTCCTCGACGGCGCGAGCAATCTTGTTCGTGATCGCCGTACCGATACCGGAACCGGCGATCGCCCCGATGATCACCACGACCACCAGGATGATCCCTAGGTATTCGAACGCCGTCTGCCCCCGGTCCAGGCCTGTGTAGCGCTTGCGGATCCGGGAGACCGCCGTGTCCGTCCAGCCGGTCACCCGGATCTTCGCCTCGACCGTGGCCTTCAGCAGCGTGTTGTGTGACATGGGGGTTCCCTCCCGGGCCGGTGCCGGTTCCGATTTGCGGACGGTATGGCGGGCGGGTGGGCCGGTCCAAGGGTCCGTGGGCCCAATTGCGGACCCACTGCGCGCGGCGGCTACGCATGGCCCGGTGTCCCTCGGTGGGCGGTTCCCAGCCAGCGGGCTATCGCTTCGCTGCGCGCCGTCGCGTGGAGCTTCGCGAAGATGCGGTTGATGTGGTTCTTCACCGTCTTCTCGCTGATGAAGCACACGGCCGCGATCTGCTGGTTGCTCATCCCGGATGCGATGAGATCCATGATCTCCACCTCACGTGAACTCAACCCGAACGACGCTTGATTGGCGGGCTCGCCCTGGGATTGTGGCACATAGCGTTGCGGTTGCGAAGAGTGCGTGCGGAGTTCCGCCAGGAGCGTGCTCGCGGCCGTCGTCGAGAGGTTCGCCCGTCCTTCCCGCACATCGCGCACCGCCGCGATCAGCTGGTCCGGCGTGAACTCGCCATGGACCAGGTAGCCGCCCGCACCCAGCCGCAGCGACTCGCGGACCACCTCCGGTTCGCGGCTGTACGTCAGCATCAGGACCGGCGCCAGCTGTGTCAGGTGCGGGAGGGCCGAGATGCCGTCGACGCCCGGCATGCGGACGTCGAGGAGGACCACGTCCGGGCGGTGCAGGCGGGCCAGGCGGAGCGCCTCGCGGCCGTCCGCCGCCACCGCCGTGACCACCAGGCCGGGGTGCGCCGACAGCAGCGCCGCCAGGCCCGCCCGGACCACCGGGTTGTCGTCCGCGATCAGCACGCGCAGGGGCCGCAGGGCTCGCACCGTCATGCCGTACCGCCCGCCGCGTGCGCCAGCGCCGCCAGCGGGATGTCCACGCGGACCTCCGTGCCGACGCCGTCCGGGCCCGCCCCGAGGGTCAGCCGGCCGCCGACGGCCTCGGCCCGCTCCCGCATGCCCAGGATGCCGAAGTGGCCGTCCCCGGCCGGCGCGGGCGCCACCTCGCCCAGGCCCCGGCCGTCGTCGCGGACGCGGAGCGTCAGGTGGTCGCCGTCGACCGTCGCCGACACCGCCACCCGGCCCGCCCCCGCATGGCGGCGGGTGTTCTCCAGGGCTTCCCCGACCACGTACGACAGCTCGCGGGCCACCGCCGCCGGGACCGGCGGCAGTTTTGTGTCCACCTCTAGCTCCACCGCGAGGCCCGGGCCGGCTTCCGACGCGAAGGCTCCCGCCCTGCGCCGGAGTTCGCCCGCCAGCGACACCACCGGCGCGTCCAGGTCCGCCCGCAGGTCGGCCAGGAGGTCGCGGGACTCCGCCGCGGCCCGCCGCGCCGCGCCCGCGATCAGCCGGGCCTGCGCGCGCAGCTCGCGCGGATCCGCCGTACCGCCCGCCGCCAGCGCCTCGGCCGCCAACGCGACCCCGTGCAGGGTCTTGGAGACCGAGTCGTGCATCTCCCGGGCCAGCCGCGCCCGTTCCGCCGCGACCGCCTCCGCCACCGCGAGCCGGGCCCGGGTCTCGGTCAGCGCCCGGCCGGCCGTACCGAAGCGGAAGAGCAGCCCCCGCAGGCAGGCGCCGGCCGCGCCCGCGATCACGCACAGGCCGGGCAGGACCATCGCCCCGGTGACCGTGACCGGCGACGCGGCGTCCAGCGCGTACACGCCGGCCACCAGCACCGCCTGCGCCGCCGCGTACAGCGCCGAGCCGCGCCAGCCGTAGACCAGCCCGGCCAGCAGCGGCGTGCACACGCACACCAGCCCCAGTGGGGACTCCGGTGTCGCCGTGACCAGCAGCAGCGCGCTGAACCCCATGTCCACGGCCAGCGCCCAGCGGTGCCGCAGCAGCCGCGGCCCCCACCGTTCCCAGTCGCGGAAGAGCACGTAGCTGAACATGAACGTCAGCAGGATCGCGGCGGACACCAGCCACAGCGGTCCGCCCCGCGCCGTACGGCCCAGTGCCACCGGGGCGCCCAGCGCGATCATCGCCAGCCGGAAGCCGAACACCTGGCGGCACAGGGCCTGGAGGGCGTTCGCCTGGAGGGTCAGGGACTGGAGGGTCAGGGAAGGGTCTCCCGGTGCCTGCGCCGGGTGGCGCAGGCGTCGCAGCGGCACGGGGGCCGCCCGCACGGTGGCCGTCGTCATCGTCCTCACCCGCCCCCGAGGATCGCGCCGAAGTCGACGTTCGCGCCGTAGACGAACCCGCAGACCAGCAGGATCAGCGTGCCCGGCAGCATGAACATGGTCACCGCGAACGTCGCTTTCGGCACCGCCCGGGCCGCCCGCCGCCGCGCGTTCTGGGCGTCGGTACGGCGCATGTCCTCGGCGATGGCGATCAGCGTCTCCACGATCGGCGAGCCCAGCTCCTCGCCCTGCTGGAGGGCGGTGACGAACTGGGCGACCTGCTCGCTGTCGTTGCGGCGGCGCAGCTCGTCGAAGGCCTGGCGGCGGCTGACGCCCATGTCCATCTGCTGGAGGGTGATGCGGACCTCGTCCGCCCACGGCCCCTCGTACTTGCCCGCGACCCGCTCCAGCGCCTGCCGGAAGCCGAGCCCGGCGCTGACGACCACGGCGAGGACGTCGAGGAAGTCGGGCAGGGTGCGCTCGATGTGGTCGCGGCGGACCCGGATCGCCGACCAGAGGCCGACCTCGATCCAGAACAGCCCGAACGCCACCATCAGCAGCGCCGGCACCAGCTGCCCGTTGATCAGCATGGCGAACGCGCCGAGCGCGCCGAGCGCGCCGTAGACGGCGCGCCGGGCCGCGTACCGGTCGATGGTCAGACCGGCCGGGTTGCCCGCCATGTCGATCTGGCGGCGCTTGGCCGCGACCCGCTTGGGCCCCATCAGGCGCAGGACGAGCGGCGCCCAGCGGATGCCCATGCGGTCGACGACCGAGCCGACGGCCGTGGTGCGGGTCGCGCCGACCTCCAGGGCGAGCGCCAGATCGGTGGGGAGTTCGGTGTCCGCGCGGTAGAGGCGGATGCCGTGGAAGACGCCGAACACGCACACCGCGACGGCGAGGGCGAGCAGGACGGCGATCGTGTCCGGGGTCGGTGTCATGTCCGGCGGCCCCTCAGACGTCGATCTTCGACAGGCGGCGGATGAGGACGAAGCCGAGCGTGAACAGGCCGAGCGCGATCAGGACGGCGGTCTGGCCGACGAACGCGCCGGTCATCCGGTCCAGCGCGCCCGGCATCATCGCGTCCACCAGCAGCAGCGAGCCCAGGCCGATGGCGGGCACGAGGTACGCCGTCACCGTCACCTGGGAGAGCTGCGTGCGGATCTCGCGCCGGGTCTCCTTGCGCTGCTCCAGGGTGACCGTGAGGTTGCGCAGGCTGCCGACGATCGCGCCGCCCGCCCGTGCGGACAGCACGAGGGTGGAGACGAGCACGACGAGTTCGCGCGAGGGCAGCCGCTCGGCGAGCTCGCCCAGCGCCTCCTCGACGGAGTGGCCGACCGCCAGCCGGTCGGCGACCCGCGACAGCTCCTCGCCCGCCGGTGCCTCCAGCTCCTCGGCGGCCATCCCGATGGCCGTACGCAGGGCCAGGCCGGCCTGGGTGGCGTTGGCCAGGATCCGGGCGAGCTCGGGGAGCTGGTTGATGAACCGCTCGGTGCGCCGCACGCGCTGCCAGGTCAGGAAGGCGTTGGCGGCCCACAGGCCGATGAGCCCCGCCACCGGGCCGAAGAAGGGGGCCAGGAAGGAGGCCGCGAGCAGCCAGACGCCGGCGATGCCGGCGAGCATGGCGACGAAGAACTCGCCGGGCGTGAGGTCCAGGCCGGTCGTGGCCAGCTTCCGTTCGATGTACCGGCCGACGCGGGTCCGGCGCAGCCGCCGGTCGACGGCGTGGAAGCGGCGCCGGCGCCCGGCGGGCGCGGGGGCGCCGGATGCGGAGAGGCGCTCGATGAGGGCCGCGCGCTGGGCGCGGCCGGCGGCGTACGCGTGGGTGCCGGCGACGACGAGCAGGCAGGCGAGCAGGGTGGCGCCGAGGGTGAGGAGCACGAGAGGGTTCACAGGATCGTCCCCCTGAGCGTTCCGGTCGCCGTGGTGCGGGTCGTGAGCTGGTCGTCCGAGAGGGCGACCCCGAAGGCCGGGGGGACCGGCTGGTTGTACATGTAGAGGCGCTCGGCGATCCGGCGCGGGACCGGGTAGTGGTCGAAGGAGCCGTGGACGCGGCCGTCGGGTCCCATGGGGCGGGCCGCGAAGCGGCAGACGGTGGTGATCCGGAACGGTTCGCGGCCGTGCGAGTCGAGGATGGAGATCTCGGTGACGCGGCGGGAGCCGTCGCCGAAGCGGGTCAGCTGGACGACGACGTTGACGGCGGAGTTGATCTGGTCCTGGAGGGCCTCGAAGGGGACCTCGACCTCCGACATGGACGCCAGGGTCTGCAGGCGCATCAGCGCGTCCTCGGCGCTGTTGGCGTGCACGGTGGCCAGGGAGCCGTCGTGGCCGGTGGACATGGCCTGGAGCATGTCGAGGGTCTCGCCGCCGCGGACCTCGCCGACGATGATGCGGTCGGGGCGCATGCGCAGGGAGTTGCGGACGAGGTCGCGGATGGTGATGCGGCCCTTGCCCTCGACGTTGGCGGGGCGGGACTCCAGGCGGATGACGTGGGCCTGCTGGAGCTGGAGTTCGGCGGAGTCCTCGATGGTGATGATGCGTTCGCCCTCCGGGATGAGGCCGGAGAGGGCGTTGAGGAGGGTGGTCTTCCCCGTGCCGGTGGCGCCGGAGACGATCACGTTCATCTTCGCCTGGACCAGCCCGGACAGCAGGAGCAGCATCTGCTCGTCGAGCGAGCCGAGGCCGATCATCTCGTGGAGGGTGAAGGCGCGCGGGAACCGGCGGATGGTGAGGGTGGCGCCGGTCAGCGACAGCGGCGGGATGATCACGTTGACGCGCTCGCCGCTGGGCAGGCGGGCGTCGACCATCGGATTGGCCTCGTCCACACGGCGGTTGACGGTGGAGACGATGCGCTCGATGGTCTGCATCAGCTGGTCGTGGGAGGCGAAGCGGAGGGGGAGCTGCTCGACGCGGCCGCCGCGTTCGACGTAGATGTGGTCGGGGCCGTTGACCATGATCTCGGAGATCGAGGCGTCCTCGAGGAGCGGTTCGAGCACGCCGAGGCCGAGCGCCTCGTCGACGACGCGGCGGATGAGCTGGCCGCGTTCGGTGGTGGACAGGACCGGTCCCTCGCGGCTGATGATGTGCCCGAGTACGCGCTCCAGCCGGGCGCGGCGCTCGGCGGGCGCGAGCGCGGACATCTCGGCGAGGTCGATCTCCTCCAGCAGCTTGGCGCGGTAGGACGATACGAGGCGGCCGTCCTCGCGGGGGCTGTGGCGGTCGTCGGGCGTGCCGACCCGGGAACGCAGGCTCACGGGCGGGCCTCCTTGGGGTCGTCGTTGGGCATCACGGCGGTACGGGTGGCCACGTGGCCGTCGAGGCCGGGCAGGACCGAGGGCACCCGGACGGTGACGGTGGCCGTGATGGCGTCCCCGCCGGGCGGCACCTCCACGGTGGCGTCGTCGGCGAGCCAGTCGCTGAGGGCCGCCTTGCCGGCCTCGACCCCGCCCTCGCCGTAGCGGGCCTGGACGCGGGCGGCGGTGCGGGCGGCGGTGCCGGCCTGTTCCTCGGCGTAGGCGACGACGCCGAGCTGGATGCCGGCGAGGGCGACGAAGAGGAGGATCGGGACGAAGGCGATGTATTCGATGGCGACCTGGCCGCGGTCGCGTGGGCCGGTCGGGGTGCGGCGGGGGGCCCTGCGGGCGGCTCCACCCCGCCCCTTCCCGTAACCGGGGCTCCGCCCCGGACCTCCCCCAGCTACCGCTGGGGGTACCCCCAGCGCCTCAAACGCCGGCGGGGCTGGGGTGGGGCGCGGCGACGCCGGTCGGGCGGACATCAGTTGGTCTCCCGTTCCATCGGGGAGCCGGCCGTGCCCTTGATCGTGACGTTCAGGTCGAGCATGCCCGGGTAGATGATCGGCAGCTTCAGGTCCACCGTGGCCTTGTAGACCCCGTTCACCACCGGGCCGCAGAGCACCGTGGGCTGCCACGAGTCGCCGATGTGTTCCACGGCGGCCGCCTCGCACGCGCCCGCCTTGACCGCGCCCGCCCTCGCCGCCTCGTCCGCCGCGTTGCCCGCCAGGGAGAACGCGTAGCCGATCAGGACGCCCTCCCACACCGCCGCGACCAGCAGCAGGATCAGCGGGACCGTGCCCGCGAACTCCACCGCCACCTGGCCGCGGTCCCCGCCCGCCGCCCGGCGTCCGGGGCGGTTCACCGGGGGTCCTTGCGGCGGCGCAGGCCCAGGGTGGTGCGGGCGGTGCGGTCGGCGCCGCGCCGGCGGGCCACCGGGCCCGGCACGCGCAGGGCCAGGGTGGTGCCCGGGGTGCCGGCGGACGTGCCGGGGGCCGCGGTGTCGGGGGTGGCCAGCAGGCCCAGTTCGCCCGCCAGCGACCACAGGGCCTGCTTGACGGCGGAACGGTTGTCGAGGTCCTGGACGCGGCCCGCGTCGACGACCGCCTGGAGTTCCTTGAACGCCGCCGGGACCGGGGTCCGCGCAACCCGGGCCTTGGTGATCTTCTCGATCAGCGCGGGCTGGATCTCGGTGTGCCGGGACCAGCGGTTGACGACCATCGCGGTGTCCTCGGCCTTGCGCACCTGCAGCCGCTCCCACATCCGCACCATCCGCTTGGCCGCCCGGACCGCCACCACGTCCGGCGTGGTGACCAGCACCGCGACGTCGGCCATCTCCACCGCCGAGGCGTTCGCGCCCGTCATCTGCGTGCCGCAGTCGATGACGACCAGCTCGTAGCGGCTGCGCAGCGCCGTCACGATGGTCCGTGCCGCCCGGTCGTCGACCTCCTCGCCGCGCTCGCCCTCCGCCGGCGCCAGCAGCAGCGCGATCCCCGTCCCGTGCTCGAAGACGGCGTCGCCCAGCACCCGCGGGGAGATGTCCTGGATGCCGGCGAGGTCCGCGATCGAGCGGCGGAACTGCACGTCCAGGTACGAGCCCACGTCGCCCGCCTGGAGGTCCATGTCGACCAGGGCCGTGCGCCGCCCCGACGCGGCCGCCGCCAGCGCGAACTGGACGGCCGTGAGGGTGGTGCCGACCCCGCCCTTGGCCCCGGTCACCGTCACCACGCTGCCACCGGGACCCGTGAAGACCTCCGTGCCCCGCCCCAGGTGCCGCCGTACGCCCACCGACCACTGGGCCGCGGCCTGGACGCGGGCGGCGAGTTCCTCGTACGACAGGGGCAGCCCGATGACGCCGCGCGCGCCGGAGTCCATGGCGGCCGCGAACAGTCCGGGCCCGGCGTCGGAGGTGACGAGGACGACGCCCACCGCCGGGAAGCGCAGGGCGACCTCGCGGATCAGGTCGAGCGCGGGGACCGGCCCGATGCGCTCGTGGACCAGGACCACCTCGGGCAGCTCGTCGAGCGATTCGGCGGCCAGCCGGCCCAGGGTGTCCAGCAGGGTCGTGGAGTCGGGGACGGGGGCGGCCGGTTCGGCGTCGGGCAGCTGGCCGATCAGGGTCACCAGGGAGCGGGCGGCGTCCGCCTCGCCGGCCGCCGGGAGGATTCGGGTCGTCATCCGGGCCTCACTTGTCCCCGTCGAGGGTGTACGTGCGCTCGTTCGGGCCGGGCTGCTGGCCCTCGCCGCCCGGTGCCACCAGGGCCAGCCGGACGTGCTCGGCGAAGGACTCGGCGTACGCCACGCGCTGGGTGTCCTTGGTGTTGAGGGCGAACGTGATCGGCACGGCCTCGTCCGGGCCCTTGCGGTCGCCGCTGGTCTTCTCCACGGGGGTGAGCTGGCCGACGCCGATCACCCGGGCGTTGGCCACGATGATCACCGACCGGTCGGGGTCGGTCTCCTTGGCGCCCTTGAAGGTGGCGATGATGTTGACCCTGGCACCGGGGGTGATCTTTCCGGCGACGCCCGTGGCCGCGTCGATCATGATGGCCATCTCCTGCTCGCCGGGCTGGAGCGTGGGCCGGTCCACGAGCATGTCGCTCTGCAGCAGGCTGCCCTTCTTCAGCGGCACGAGCGTGGTCTTCTCGCGCAGGGCCGCCAGGTCGGTGACGGCGTTCGGCGGCAGCCACCGCTGGGGGATCCTGACCTCGTCGAAGTCGGCCTCCTTCAGCGGGGCGTACGGCGCTATGCCGTTCTTGACCTCGTACGCCACCACTTCCCGCCCGACCTTCGCGTTGACGTCGCCGATGACCGACAGGACGCCGGCGAACGCCGCCAGGGCGCACAGGACCGACAGGAGCAGCAGGATGACGCCGCGGCGCTGGCGTGAGTTCATGGGCCGTACTACCTCGTCGTTCGGGGGTCGGGCGGTGCGGTCGGTCCGTCGGTCGGGGTCGGGATCGGGGTCGGGGCGAGAGGGAAGGCCAGGGGTCAGGGGTCAGGAAGCGGCGGCCGCGGGCGCAGGTGTGCCCGGTGCCGCCGGTGACTGCCGCGCGGCGCAGAAGCCGCAGCGGTCGCCGATGAGTTCGAGCCCGCACCAGCGGCACCGTTCCCGGCGGACGGAGGCGACGAGCTGGTAGAGGACCGTCAGGTCCGGGATGGCGGCGGCGAACTCGACGAGTCTGCCGGTGGCCCACCAGGAGGCGGAGTCGTCCGGCAGCGGGTTCTCCAGGACGCCCTGGACCTGCCAGGCGCCCGCCAGTTCGGCGGTGACCCAGTCGGATGCGAGCTGGCCGCGCGCGAAGGTGAGGTGGGTGGCGAAGCCGGGTCCGGGCGGCAGCTGGGCCGCCGGGGTGCCCAGTTTGGCCAGGTGCGGCGTCGGATGGGCCAGTACGGCGAACAGGGCGCCCGGTGACCAGGACCGGGCGTGGGCGCGCAGGCCCACGGGCACCCGGTCGAGCTTGGCGACCGAGCCCAGCAGGGCGCCGGCGTAGACGTAGTGGGAGAGCAGCCGGGCGGCGGAGGCGATCACGCCGGGGCTGAAGTCGCAGACGGTGAGCTGGCGTAACTGACGTACCAGCAGGGCGGTGCCCAGCGGGGGCAGATCGGTCTCCAGGAGCGCGATCCGGTCGCTCTCCAGGAGGGACCGTACGGTGTGCAGCCGGCGCGCGGTGGCGGGCGGCAGCCAGCTGGGGACGACGGTGACCACGTGCCCGTACCGCTCCAGCAGGGTGGCGGTCTCGGCGAGGGAGCCCGCCAGGTCGGTCCGGTCGGGGCCGGTGAGGACGGCGGCGGCCGGCGTGTGCCGGTCGGGGGCGGGC
Organism: Streptomyces sp. NPDC042102; assembly: GCF_055582305.1. NCBI lineage: Bacteria > Bacillati > Actinomycetota > Actinomycetes > Kitasatosporales > Streptomycetaceae > Streptomyces > Streptomyces sp. NPDC042102. The sequence goes on along the minus strand of NZ_JBVJDL010000003.1, from coordinate 571,578 downwards.
AGCACCAGGTCGGCGCTGGTGACAGCGATGGCGGTCGGCACGCGAATTCCCCCGTTCACCCCTTGCGCCACGGACGTTTCGCGTCGCCGCCACGTACACGCACCCGCTGCGCGACCGCGAACGATCGACGCTCTCCCCTCCTGCCCCAGCACCATATCCACGTCATCGCCGGTCGGGCAGGGCCTTGCCGATTCCTGTGGGTGCCCAGGCGATCACAGGGTGCGGAGAACCCGCGGGAAATGCGGACAACGCAGACAACGCAGATCCGGAGATCAGCCATTTCCAGCCACTTTGCGAAGACCCTTGACAGACGGATTGGTCTGGACCAACTTGGGCGCGGGGTCCCCCACTTCACTTCCCCACCTCCCACGCCCCTACCCGTCGCCTCGCGTCCCACTCACCACGAAATCCCCAACTCCCCCCACCGGAGCCCTTCGTGAATCGCATACGCTCCCTCGCCCTGCTGGGCGCCGCCACTCTCACCGCCACCGGACTGACCGCCCTGACCGCCGGCACCGCGCGGGCGGCCGACGTCAATGTCGCCCGCAACGGCGGATTCGAGTCGGGTCTGTCGAACTGGAGCTGCACGGCCGGCAGCGGCGCCGCCGTCTCCAGCCCGGTGTTCGCCGGGGCGGGCGCCCTCAAGGCCACCCCGGCCGGGTCCGACAACGCCCGGTGCAGCCAGACCGTCACGGTCAAGCCGAGCTCCACGTACACGCTGAGCACGCAGGTCCAGGGCAGTTACGTCTATCTCGGCGCGAGCGGCACGGGCACCCAGGACGTCTCCACCTGGACCCCGGGCAGCGGCGGCGGCTGGCAGAAGCTGTCCACCACCTTCACCACCGGCCCCTCCACCACCCAGGTCACCGTCTACACCCACGGCTGGTACGGACAGCCCGCCTACCACGTGGACGAGTTCTCCGTCTTCGGCCCGGACGGCGGCGGGGGCACCGACCCGGGCCCCTCGGTCCCGGGCGCGCCGTCCGGACTCGCGGTTTCCGGCCAGGGCCCGAACGCGCTCACCCTTTCGTGGAGCGCGGTCAGCGGGGCGAGCGGATATCACGTCTACCGGGACGGCGCGCGGGTCGCCACCGTCTCCGGGACCACGGCCACGCTCGGCGGACTGACCCCCGACACGTCCTACTCCTTCCAGGTGAGCGCGTACAACCAGGCGGGTGAAGGTCCCCGTTCGGCCCCCGTGCCGGGCCGGACCACCGGTGGCGGCGGCGACCCCGGCAACCCGGCCGTGCCCCGGCACGCGGTCACCGGCTACTGGCAGAACTTCAACAACGGCGCGACCGTCCAGAAGCTCTCCGAGGTCCAGGCCCAGTACGACATCATCGCCGTCTCCTTCGCCGATGCCACCGCCACGCCCGGCGCGATCGCCTTCAACCTCGACTCGGCGGGCCTGGGCGGCTACACGGTGGCCCAGTTCAAGGCCGACATCGCCGCGAAGAAGGCGGCGGGCAAGTCGGTCGTCCTGTCGATCGGCGGCGAGAAGGGGACCATCACGGTCAATGACGCGGCCTCCGCGAACAACCTCGCCGATTCGGCGTACGCGCTGATGCAGGAGTACGGCTTCAGCGGCATCGACATCGACCTGGAGAACGGCCTCAACGCCACCTACATGACCCAGGCGCTGCGCTCGCTGTCCCAGAAGGCGGGCCCCTCGCTGGTCCTGACGATGGCTCCGCAGACGATCGACATGCAGTCGACGTCGAACGCCTACTTCCGGACGGCGCTGAACGTCAAGGACATCCTCACCGTCGTCAACATGCAGTACTACAACAGCGGCTCGATGCTGGGCTGCGACGGCAAGGTGTACTCGCAGGGCTCGGTCGACTTCCTCACCGCCCTGGCCTGCATCCAGCTGGAGGGCGGCCTGGCCCCGTCCCAGGTGGGCCTGGGCGTCCCGGCCTCGCCCAGCGGGGCGGGCAGCGGTTACGTGTCACCGGCCGTGGTGAACAACGCCCTGGACTGCCTCACCCGCGGTACGAACTGCGGATCCTTCAAGCCGTCGAAGACCTACCCGGGGCTGCGCGGCGCGATGACCTGGTCGACGAACTGGGACGCGAAGGCAGCAAACGCGTGGTCCAACGCGGTGGGTCCGCACGTGCACAACCTGCCGTAGCGGTACATGTGGGGATGGCCGGTTCGGACCTCTTGACCGGGCCATGTCAGAAGCGCACGCTGTGCGCGTCCGCACGGCTACCCCCACACTCCACACCCAGGAGATCGCATGCGGCTACGCACTCGCAGGAGGACCGCCACCGTCGCGGCCCTGCTGGCGCTCGCCCTCGGCGCACCCGCCTACGGCATGAGCGCGACGGCCTCACCGCCGCCCACCCCGTCCACCGCGACCCAGGACGAGGCCATCGTCCAGTACGAGATCCACGGCCCCTCGACCCCGGCCGACCGCACCGCGCTCCTCGCCCACGGCGTCTCCATCGACGAGGTGGACGACCACGCGGTCGTGGTCAGCGCCGACACCATGCAGGCGAAGAAGCTGCGCTCGCTCGGCTACAAGCTGGAAGCGCTCCCCGGCCCGCCGGACCGGTCGGTGCCGGGCCTGACGGCGGCGCCCATGGACTTCCCCTCGGCCGACGCCCGCTACCACAACTTCGCCGAGATGATGACCGAGATCGACCAGCGCGTCGCGCAGTACCCGGCCATCATGAGCAAGAAGGTGATCGGCAAGTCCTACCAGGGCCGCGACCTGATCGCGATCAAGATCAGTGACAACGTCGCGACCGACGAGAACGAGCCGGAGGTGCTCTTCACGCACCACCAGCACGCCCGCGAGCACCTCACCGTCGAGATGGCGCTGTACCTGCTCAAGGAGTTCGGCTCGAAGTACGGCTCGGAGTCCCGCGTCACCAACGCCGTCAACGGCCGCGAGATCTGGATCATCCCGGACCTCAACCCCGACGGCGGCGAGTACGACATCGCCACCGGCTCCTACCGCTCCTGGCGCAAGAACCGCCAGCCCAACGCCGGTTCCTCGTACGTCGGCACGGACGAGAACCGCAACTGGAACTACAAGTGGGGCTGCTGCGGCGGCTCCAGCGGCAGCAGGAGCTCCGAGACCTACCGCGGTCCCGCCGCCGAGTCGGCACCCGAGGTCAAGGCCGTCTCGGACTTCGTCCGCGGCCGGGTGGTCGGTGGCAAGCAGCAGATCAAGGCCGCGATCGACTTCCACACGTACAGCGAGCTGGTGCTGTGGCCGTACGGCTGGACCTACAACGACACCGCGCCCGGCCTGACGGCCGACGACCTGGCGGCGTTCAAGAAGATCGGCCAGAACATGGCCGGGAGCAACGGCTACACCCCGGAGCAGGCGAGCGACCTCTACATCACCGACGGCACGATCGACGACTGGCTGTGGGGCGACCAGAAGATCTTCGGGTACACCTTCGAGATGTACCCGAGGAGCGGCGGCGGGGGCTTCTACCCGCCCGACGAGGTGATCGACCGCGAGACCGCGCGCAACAAGGACGCGGTGCTCCAGCTGCTGGAGAACGCCGACTGCATGTACCGCTCCATCGGCAAGGAGGCGCAGTACTGCACGACGCCGTGACCCGCCGACCGGCTGATCCGCTGATCAACTGATCAGCTGACCCGCGCCACGGGGCGCCCCGCCGCCAGGGGGGCGCCCCTCGCGCGTCACCCCAGGACGGCGAGCGCGTCGATCTCGACGAGCAGACCGGCGGGCAGCCCGACGTACACGGTCGTCCGGGCCGCCGGCGCCTGCTTCAGGCCCTGCTCCGCGAAGTAGGCGTCGTAGATCTCGTTCATCTCCGCGAAGTGGCCGGTGTCGGTGAGGTACACGCGGATCATCATCACGTCGTCCCAGCCGGCCCCGCCCGCCTGAAGCACCGAGCGGACGTTCTCCAGCGTCTGGAGCGTCTGCGCGCGCAGGGTCGGCCCGGCCGGCGTCGGCGCCTGGCCCGGGACGGCCGGCAGGAAGCCGACCTGGCCGGCGACCTGGAGGATGTTGCCCTTGCGCACACCGTGCGAGAAGGCCGCGGGCGGGGCGGTGTGGGTGGCGGGGGTGATGGCGGTCTTCTCGGTCACGCGCCGTCCTCTCCTGAGTAGTCCTCACTGATGGCATCGGCGGTGCGCCGTACCAGGGGCAGCAGTTCGAGCAGTTCCTCGCCGCTGACGACCACACCGGGCGCGGAGAGCGACATCGCGGCGGCGACCCGCCCACCGGGGCCGCGCACGGGCGCGCCGACGCAGTTGATGCTCTCCTCGTGCCCGCCGAGGTCGGTGGCCCAGCCCCGCTCGCGCACGAGGTCCAGCTCGCGCAGGAAGGCCTCGGCGCCGGGGGTCGAGCGGGCGGTGTAGCGCGGGTAGTCGATCCGGGCGGCCAGCGCCCGGCGCTCGGCCTCCGGCAGGTCGGCCAGCAGCACCTTGGCGACGGCGGCGACCGTGAGCGGGACGGGCTTGCCGATGCGGCTGTACATCCGTACCGGATAGCGGCTGTCGACCTTGTCGACGTAGAGGACCTCGTCGTCCTGGTGCAGGGCGAGGTGCACGGTGTGGCCGGTGGCCTGGTTGAGGGCCACGAGGTGCGGGTGCGCGATCTCGCGCAGGTCCAGGCCCTCGACGGCCTCGGCGGCCAGCGCGAAGAGCCGGGAACCCAGCCGGTAGCGGCCGTCGTTCTGCCGGTAGACGAACCCGTGCTCGTCGAGCGTGCGCAGCAGGCGCAGGGCGGTGCTCTTGTGCACGTCGAGGGCGCCGGCCACCTCGCCGAGCCCGGCGGCGCCGCGCGCGAGCAGCGGCAGGATGCGCAGTGCCCGGTCGAGCGACTGGCTCATGGAGGTCGGTCCCTTCGTCGCGTCCGCGCCCACCGCGCGCGGACACGGGCGCGGGCACGGGCGCGTCGGGCGGTGGGCGGTGAGCGTCGGTCGGCGGCGGTCGGTCGGCGTTGACCCGCCGTCACGCGGGATGTTAGACAGCAGCGAGCACCTCACGCAACGACCGTTGCACACAACGCAACGAGCGCGTCGCGTACGACCAGCGCACCACAGGAGGCACCGATGACCGGCGCAGCAGTACGGGACCTCGCCCGGGAACCCCTCGACCACCGCTTCAAGGGCCTGCCGCCGGACGCCGAGGCCGCCTCCCTCACGGTGGGCGAGCTCGCCGCCCAGCGCCGCAACCTCTTCACCGGCGGGTTCACCACCCCCGTGCTGACCCTGGACGCCGAGGCGCTGGAGCACAACCTGACCGCCCTGGGCACCTACGCGGCCCGCCACGGGCTCGCCTTCGCCCCGCACGGCAAGACCTGCATGGCCCCACAGCTCTTCGAGCGCCAGCTGGCGCACGGCGCCTGGGGCATCACCGCCGCCGTCCCCCACCAGGCCCGCGTCTACCGCGCCTTCGGCATCCAGCGGATCTTCCTCGCCAACGAGCTGGTGGACACCGCCGCCCTGCACTGGGTGGCCGCCGAGCTCACCGCCGACCCCGGCCTCACCTTCGTCTGCTACGTCGACTCCGTGCGCGGGGTCCAGCTCATGGACCGGGCCCTGGCCGGCCGCACCTCCCGCCCGCTCGACGTCGTCGTGGAGCTCGGCGCCGGCGAGGGCGCGCGGACGGGAGCCCGTACGGAGGAGGACTGCCGGGCCGTCGCGGACGCCGTCGCCGCCACCGCCACCCTCCGGCTCGTCGGCGTGGCCGGCTACGAGGCGGAGGTGCCCGACGCCGACCCCGACCGGGTGGGCGCCTGGCTGCGCCGGCTGACCGCGCTCGCCGTCGAGTTCGACAAGGACGGCCGCTTCGCCGACGTGCCGGAGATCGTCGTCAGCGCGGGCGGCAGCTCCTGGTTCGACTCCGTGGCCGAGGTCTTCGCCGAACTCCCGCAGCTGTCCCGCCCGGTGCTCAAGCTGCTGCGCTCGGGCGCGTACGTCTCCCACGACCACGGCTGGTACACCCGCCTCACCCCCTTCAACCGGATCCCCGAGGAGGGCGGGCTGCGCCCGGCGTTCCGGCTGTGGACCCAGGTGGTCTCCCGGCCCTCCCCCACCCAGGCCTTCGTCAACGCCGGCAAGCGGGACATCGCCTACGACGTCGGGCTCCCCGAGGCCGAGCTGGTGCGCGACGCCCTCGACGGCAGCGAGCGCCCGGCGACCGGCGTGCGCGTGGTCAAGCTCTCCGACCAGCACGCCTGGCTGGAGACCGAGCCCGGCACGGCCCTGGAGGTCGGCGACTGGGTGGCGCTCGGCATGTCCCACCCCTGCACCATCTTCGAGAAGTGGCCGCTGATCCCCGTCGTCGACGCCGACGGCACCGTCGGCGATCTGATCCGTACGTTCTTCTAGCCGCCGTGGACCTGGTCGTACGCGGGGCCCGTGTGCTCGACGGCACCGGCGGCCCCGCGTACACCGCCGACGTCGCCGTCCACGGGGGCCGCATCGTGGAGATCGGCCGGATCCGCGCGGGCGGCCGGCGCACCCTGGACGCCGACGGGCTCGCGCTGGCCCCCGGGTTCATCGACATGCACGCCCACAGCGACCTCGCGCTGCTGCGCGACCCCGACCACAGCGCGAAGGCCGCCCAGGGCGTCACGCTCGAAGTCCTGGGCCAGGACGGGCTGTCGTACGCGCCGGCCGACGAGCGCACCCTCGGCGAGGTCCGCACCGCCATCGCCGGCTGGAACGGGGACGACGCGGACGTCGAGATGGACTGGCGGACCGTCGGGGAGTACCTGGACCGCCTCGACCGCGGGATCGCGGTCAACGCCGCCTACCTCGTCCCGCAGGGCACCGTCCGCGCCCAGGTCGTGGGCTGGAGCGACCGCCCGGCCACCGCCGCCGAACGGGACCGGATGCGGGGGCTCGTCGCCGAGGGCCTGCGCCAGGGCGCCGTCGGCATGTCCTCGGGGCTGACCTACACCCCCGGCATGTACGCCGACGACGCCGAACTGACCGCGCTGTGCCGGGTCGTGGCCTCCTACGGCGGCTACTACTGCCCGCACCACCGCAGTTACGGCCGCGGCGCCCTGCGCGCCTACGCCGAGATGATCGAGCTGGCCCGCACCGCGGGCTGCGCCCTGCACCTGGCCCACGCCACCATGAACTTCCCCGAGAACGAGGGCCGGGGCGGCGAACTGCTGGCCCTCCTGGACCGGGCCCTGGCGGCCGGCGCGGACCTGACCTTCGACACCTATCCGTACACCGCCGGCTCCACCACGCTGGTGGCGCTGCTGCCGAGCTGGGCCGGCGAGGGCGGCCCCGGGGCGGTCCTGGCCCGCCTCGCCGACCCCGCGAGCGCGGACCGGATCCGCCACGCCCTGGAGGTCCAGGGCTCCGACGGCTGCCACGGGGTGCCGGTGGACTGGCCGACGGTGGAGATCTCCGGCACCGGCGACCCGGCGCTCGCCCACCACGTGGGCCGGCGGCTGGACGCCTGGGAGAGCGCCCGCCGCCTGCTGATCGAGGACCGGCTGGCCACGACCGTCCTCCAGCACGTCGGCCACGAGGAGAACGTCCGCACGATCATGCGCCACCGGGCGCACACCGGCGGCTCCGACGGCATCCTGCGCGGCGCCAAACCGCACCCCCGCGCCTACGGCACCTTCCCGCGCTACCTGGGCCACTACGTCCGCGAGTTGGGCGTGCTCACGCTGGAGGAGTGCGTGGCGCACCTGACCGGCCGCCCCGCCGCCCGCCTGCGGCTGCCCGACCGGGGCCTGGTCCGCCCCGGCTTCCGCGCCGACCTGGTCCTCTTCGACCCCCGTGAGGTCGCGGCCGGTTCAACGTACGAGCACCCGCGCGCGCTGCCCGCCGGCATCCCGCACGTCCTGATCGACGGCCGCCCCGTCATCCGCGACGGGCGCCGCACGGACGTCCTGGCCGGCCGCTCCGTCCGCCGAACACCCCATGCGCCGCCCATACGATGAACACATGTCGGCCTTCGCCCCCGCGCTCCTGCTCTTCCTCGTCTTCTGCGTCAGCGTCCGCAAGGACCGCCGGCGCTTCCAGAACGCCGTCCTGCTCGGCCTGACGTTCATCCTCACGTCGCTGGCCCTGCTGTGGCAGGTGGCCAAACTGCCCTTCTGGCTGGCCCAGACCGTCCTCGTGGCCGTCTTCGCGCTGCCCCTGCTCGGTGTCGTCGCCCTCGGCGTCTTCCTGATCGCCAACGGCGTCACGATGATCCGCAAGGAGGGCGGCCGGCCCGCCAACCTGCTCTCGATGCTCGCCGGGCTCGCCATCTTCGGGATGATCGGCCTGCTGATCGCCGTTCAGCTCTCCGGCTCCCTCGTCCTCGACGGCGTCGTCGCGGCGCTCACCCTGATCAGCGTCTACGTCTCCTTCGTCTTCCTGTGCTTCCTCGGCTACGCCTACCTCTACGGGCGCATCCGGGTCCGCGGCGACGTCGACTTCGTCGTCGTGCTCGGCTCGGGCCTGATCGGCGGGGAGCGGGTGCCGCCGCTGCTGGCCTCCCGCCTGGAGAAGGGCCGGCAGATCTACGCCGCCCAGCTCGCCCGGGGCGGCCGGGTGCCGGTGCTGCTCACCTCCGGCGGCAAGGGCGAGGACGAGAAGCTGGCCGAGTCCCGCGCCATGGCCGACTGGCTGATCGCCCACGGCGTCCCGGGGAGCCACGTCCGCCTGGAGGACCGCTCCCGCACCACCGAGGAGAACCTCGCCTTCAGCCGCACGATCATGGCGGAGGCCGTCCCGGGCTACCGGTGCGTGGTCGTCACCAACAACTTCCACGCCTTCCGGGCCGCGATGATGGCCCGCAAGGCCGGCGTCGACGGCCAGGTCCTCGGCTCGCCCACCGCCCGCTACTTCTGGCCCAGCGCCACCATCCGCGAGTTCGTCGCCGTCTTCTGGGAGCACCGCGGGGTCAACCTGATCATCTGCGGCATCCTGGCCGCCTTCGGCGTGCTGGTCGCGCTGCTGTCCCACTGAGCCGCCGCCGCGCTGAACCCCGGGCCGGGAACGGCCGGAGCCGCGGCTGCCCCCCGGCAGCCGCGGCCCGTCCGCCCCGTGGGGGTTCCCGTACGGGTCGCTACACCCGCTGCCACAGCGCCGGCACGTTCGGCGGCTCCCAGCCCGTCTGCGCCTGGTGGCCCTGGAGGCAGCGGTAGCTGCCGCCGCCGTACGTCACGGTGTCGCCCGCGGCGTACACCGCGCCCGCCTTCCAGCTGCCGCCCGGCTCCGGCTCGGGGCCGGGGCCGGGGCCCGGGTCGGAGCCGGTGACCTTGAGGGTCAGCCCGTACGCGGACAGCAGCGGGTTCAGCGGCTGGAAGAAGGTGGTGCCGCCGCTGGAGCAGTTCCCGGAGCCCCCCGAGGTCACGCCCTGGGCCTGGCTGCCGGAGATGTACGAGCCGCCGGAGTCCCCGGGCTCGGCGCACACCGTGGTGCGCGTGACGCCCGAGATGGTGCCCTCGGGGTAGGTGACCGAGGTGTTGTGCTGCTGGATCGTGCCGCAGTGCCACCCGGTGGTCGAGCCGGAGCGGCACACCGAGGCCCCGACGGGCTGCAGCACCGAGCCGGTGACCTGCACGTTCGCACCGCCGCTGCCCTTGACGTAGGGGGTGGCGGTCCAGGAGGAGTTCGCGGCCACCCACGCCATGTCGCTGCCCGGGAAGACCGACGCCTGGAACGAGCCCTGCGCGACCCGGTTGAACCCGGTCGTCGTCGTCCCGGCCCGCCCGCAGTGCCCGGCGGTGGCGAAGCCCTGCGTGGTCCCGCGGGTCACCGGGAAGCCGACCGAGCAGCGGCCGCTGCCGTTCATGTAGTACGCGTCCCCGCCCCGCAGGTCGTACAGCGGACGCGGTGCCTCGGCCGTCCGCTCCACCCGTACCAGGCCGGCCGGCACCCCGGCGGCGGCCAGCAGCCGCGCCGCGGCGCCCGCCTCGGTCTCCTCCACCACCAGCACGTTCGCCCGCTGGTCGACGTAGCGGACCGGGGTCGCGGCGGTGGCGCCCGCGTCCAGGGCGGCCCTGGCGGCGTCCAGCGTGCCCAGCGCGTGCGGGACCACCTTCGCGTGCGCCCCGGCGGCGCGTATCGCGGCGGTGTCGGCGGCCCGGGTGGTGGCCACGGTCAGCGTCTGCGCCTCGGCGCCGTCCACCCAGGCCCCCGCGAAGGACCCGGCGAGGTCCGCCCGCAGCCGGGCGGCCGTGGCCCCGGCCTCGGCCTCGTTGGCCAGCCGCGCCCGGGCGCGGGCCGGGTCCAGGCCCAGGTCGCGCTGAAGGGCGGCGAGCAGCTCGGGCTGCGCGTCGGCGGTACGCAGGGTGACGGCCGCGGACGGGGCGCCGCCGGCGGCCGCGGCGGCGCTCGCGCCGGCCGTACCGGCCGTACCGGCGAGCAGCAGACCGGCGGCAGCCAGGGCGGTACACGCCGCGCGGGCGTGTCGCTTGAGCATGGGGGATCTCCTCGGTCGGAGGTTCGGTGGGGGTCTGCCGAAACCCTAGGAATCCCCGACCGGGGCGCGGGAGCTGCCAGTTGGCCCCTCCCTACGCGTTATGGCCACGCCGGTCACCCGGCCCGGGCCCGCCCGGGGCCCGCCACCCGTCCGGCCGACATGCGTTCATGCGCGGGCCGTCGCAGGATGGGGGCCTGGGGGCATCCGAGGGAGGTACGACATGGCCACTGAAGGCGACGAGCAGCAGCCCGGGAGCAAGGCCCGCCCGGTCAAGCTGTGGACCGGCGGGGAACGCGCCTACGACCCCGAGGACCTCGTCATGGCGACGGGCGCCGACCCGACTCCGGAGCGGGTGGAGAAGGCCCGGAAGCTGATCGAGAAGGAGGGGCCGCAGGTCATCGAGCGTTACCTGCCGTAGCACGCACGTACGGGCCCGGCCCCTCCGCACGCCCGGGCGGAGGGGCCGGGGAGCGCGCTCGCGCTCAGCGGAAGCACTCGAACGGGATCGAGACGCTGCTGCTGCGGTCCCCGTTCTCCACGACCAGGAAGAACTTCTTGTCGCCCAGGGAGACGCGGCCGCTGACCACCAGGGGGATCTTCGCCCCCCGCTCCAGGGTCCCGGAGGAGGGGGTGATCACCACCCCCGGCGCCTTCCGCCAGGCCGAGCGGGCGGGCAGCCTGCCGTACACCGCCGGCTCCTCGGGATACCGGTACTCGGCCAGGACGGCGTACGCCTTGAAGGAGGCCCGCCCGTTCGAGGGGACGATGTAGACGCCGGTACCCTCGTGGATCTTCGGCGTACAGGTGATCATGAACCCGCCCGACTTCCCGGCCGGGCGGTAGGGGTCCAGCGCCCCGACGTCGGTGATGCCGCCCCCCAGCCCGTCCTCGTACGGCCAGACCTTGTCGCGCGGGGCCTTCAGGCCGTCCTTGTCCACCGTCCTGCCCGGGACCGGCAGGGTCCCGGGGAACTTGCCCCCGGGCGTCGAGGGCCGGGCCGAGCCACCCCCCTGACTCGCGCCGCCACCGCCCGGGGCCGAGGTCCCGGACGCACGAGGCCCGGACCCGCCGGACGCCCCTCCGGACGCCCCGCCGGAGGCCCCTCCGGACGCCCCCGCGGACGCCCCGCCCGAGGACCCCCCGGACGACCCTCCGGCCGCCGTCCCGCCCTCGCACCCCGCCACCGACAGCACCACCAGCGCCGCCACCGCCACGCCGGCCCTCACCCCACGTCGTCGCATGTCACCGAGTGTGAAGCCTGCCGACTGATCGACTCAAGGGAGGCGTCTGCGAAGCTGGAGCGTAAAAAACCTCACCCCCGAGAAGGGACCGGACACCGCAATGCCCCAGGTCAAGCTGACCACCAACCACGGCGCCCTCGTGATCGACCTCGACGAGGAGAAGGCGCCGCTGACCGTGGCGAACTTCCTCTCGTACGTGCAGGCCGGGCACTACGACGGAACGATCTTCCACCGGGTCATCCCCGGCTTCATGAACCAGGGCGGCGGCTTCACCGCCGACATGAACCAGAAGCCGACCCAGCCGCCGGTCCAGAACGAGGCCGCCAACGGCCTGAAGAACAAGAAGTACACGGTCGCGATGGCGCGCACGAGCGCCCCGCACTCCGCGACCTCGCAGTTCTTCGTCAACACCGCGGACAACGCCTTCCTCGACTTCACGTCCGAGACGATGCAGGGCTTCGGCTACGCCGTCTTCGGCACCGTCACCGAGGGCCAGGACGTCGTGGACTCCATCGCCGCCGTCAAGACCGGCCGCGCGGGCGGGCACGCCGACGTCCCCGTCGAGCCGGTCGTCATCGAGAAGGCCGAGCTCCTTTGAGCCGCTCCCTGAGCCGCTCCCTGAACCGCTCCCGCTGAGCGGGCCAGCGCCTCCGCGTGCGCGGCCCGGGCGTGGTCGAGTACGGCCGCGGCCCGGGCCGCCGCGCGCGCCGCGGGGTGCCAGCCCAGCAGGTGCCGCCACACCAGCGGCGCCCCGGCCAGCGGCCGGGTCACCAGCCCCGGGGTGGCGGGGAAGGTCGCCCGGCACAGCCCGACGGCCCGTCCCACCTGCACCAGGTGCACGCAGGAGGCCGTGTCCGCCTCGTACACGCAGGCGGGCGTGAACCCGGCCCGCACGCACGCCGCCGCGAAGCAGTCCCCGAAGCAGCCGTCGCCGGGTACGTCGGTCCACGCCTCCGCGGCCAGCTCCGCCAGCTCGATCTGCGCGCGCGGCGCCAGCGGATGGTCCTCGGCGAGCATCACGTACACCGGGTCCCGCGCCACCTCCAGCCACGCCAGCCGCCCCGGCTCGGGCGGCGCGCTCTCCCCGCACACCCCGACCAGCGCGAAGTCCAGCCGCCCCTCGGCGACCTGCCGGGCGATCTCCGTCTCCGACCACGCGGTGTACGTCGTCACCGCCGCCCCCGGCTCGCCGCGCGCGATCCGGTCGACGACCCCGCCCAGCAGCGGCCCGTGGGTCCCGCCGAGCCGGTACCCCTCGGTCCCCTGCCGCGCGAAGCGCACGGCCTCCTCCTGGAGCTCGCACAGCGCGGGCAGCACCACCCGGGCCCGCTCCACGACCAGCTCACCGAGCGGGGTGGGCCGCACCCCGTCCCGGCCGCGCGTGAACAGTTCCCCGCCCAGCACCCGCTCGATCCGCTTCAGCTGCGCGCTGAGCGCCGGCTGGGCGAGCCCGAGGGCGGTGGCCGCCCTGGTCAGGCTCCCGGCGTCGGCGATGGCCCTGACCGTCTTGAGGTGCCTCAACTCCAAGTCCATCCCCCGAGCTTGGTCCAGACCTGCCTCCTCCCGCTACGGTCGGGAAGGAGAAGGAACGTGACGCCTGCCGGTCGTCCGTCGTTCACCCGGTATGCACTCCACCGACGTCGACTGGGACCACCCGACCGACCCGCGCCCCGGCTGGCAGCTGGACCACCTCCGCTCGTACGTCGAAACCGACGGCACGGACGGCCACATCTGGCACGGCGTCCCCACCCTCCTCCTCACCACCGTGGGCCGCGTCTCGGGCCGGGCGGTCCGCACCCCGCTGATCTACGGCGAGGACGAGGACCGCCTCCTCGTGGTCGCCTCCAACGGCGGCGCCCCCGAACACCCCGCGTGGTACCGCAACCTGCTGGCCTGCCCGGAGATCCGCGTCCAGGTCGGCGCGGAGGTCTGCGCGGCCAAGGCCCGCACGGCGACACCGCAGGAGCGGGAGACGTACTGGGGCGTGATGACGGGCCTGTGGCCCCAGTACGACGAGTACCAGGAGCGCACGGACCGCGAGATCCCCCTGGTCATCATCGAGCGGACGGGCGGCCTCGCGGGCTAACAGGTGGGACCGACGCCGTCGATCCGCCCGCCGAAGTCGCCCTGGTAGTCACGGCGCCAGTCCCCGTTGTAGACGGACCGCGTCTCCTTCGGCCCCCAGTTGATGAAGCACGCCTCGGTGCTCGCGACGAACGACCCGACGTGGTCGTGCAGCCCGGACGGCATGTCCCGGTAACCGCTGTGCCGCGTCCACTCCCAGCTCTGACCGCGGTAGTCCGCCTTGGAGTAGAAGCAGACCGATCCCCCGGGACAGGCCGGCACGGCGGCGGCCGCCGAGGCACTGGTGGGCAGCAGCAGCGAGGTCAGCGAGACGGCGGCGGCGAACGCCAGGGAACGCAGCTTCATGGAAGCCTCCGTGGGGGGAGCGTCAGGGATGGCCCGACCGGGCCGAGATGCCGATCATGATCGCGACCGGCGCGGTGGACATGCCAGCCCAGCGCGCCGAGACCACCCGATCAGAGCAACTCCCCGCGCGGCGCCGCCAGCTCGAACCACACCACCTTCCCGATCCCGCACGCCCGCGGGTAGGCCCCCCACTCCCCGGCCAGCGCGGCGACGATCGCCAGCCCCCGCCCGTTCTCGTCCGCCGCCCCGGCGGCCCGGACCACGGGCAGCGCCCGGTTCGCGTCCAGCACCTCCACCCGCAGCCGGTCGTCCGCCCACGCGGCCCGCATCCACACCTCCCGGCCCGGTGGCACCCGGGCGTGCCGCGTGGCGTTCGTCATCAGCTCGCTGAGCAACAGCACCGCCGTGTCCACGGTCTCCTCCCCCAACTTCCACTCCCGCGCCTGCTCGGCGAGCAGCGCCCGCGCCCGGCCGACACTGCGCGGGCTTCGGACAAAGTGGCACTCGATGGTGTGATCCATGGTCCGCAGACTCCCGCGCCGGGTAAGGGCCGCACGAGCAACGGCACCGGGGGTGCTGGCCGTTGTACCCAGGCGGTACCCGGGGAGGACAGGCGCGATGAGCGAGGCGTGGCGGTATTGCGGCAACCAGATCAAGCTGTGGCGTACGGAGGCGGGGGTGTCCCGGGAGGAACTGGGCGCGGAAGCCGGGTACGCGGCGGAGTACGTGAAGTCGATGGAGCAGGGCCGACGGCGGCCGACGCTGCGGCTGCTCCAGGTCTCGGACACGATGTTCGGGGCGAAGGGGAAGCTGCTGGCGGCGGCGGAGTTCATGAAGCCGGAGCCGTTCCCGAAGCGGTCCGAGGTCTACATGGAGGCGGAGTCCGAGGCCTACGGCATCAACTGGTACGAGCCACTGTTCATCCCGGGGCTGTTGCAGACCGAGGCGTACGTACGCGCACTGATGAACGAGACCTGCCCACCCCTGGACGACGAGACGATCGACGAGCGGGTCCGCGCGCGTCTCGAACGCAAACAGACCATGATCCGCCGGATCAGCACCGTCTACAGCTTCATCATCAACGAGGCTGCTCTGCATACCGGTGTCGGCGGGAGCGAGGTCATGCGGGAGCAGTTGCAACACCTGCTGGAGCTGGCTTCCCTGCGCAACGTGGCAATCCAGATCCTGCTCAAGGGCAGGGCCTGCGGGGTGGCCTTGCAAGGCCCGGTGATCCTGCTGGAGACCCCTGAGCATCAGCAGTGGGCCTGGTGCGACGGCCAGGAGACCAGCGCCGCCTACTCCGAGGCGGACAAGGTCAGCGCTCTCGCGCAGTCCCATGGCATGATCCGGACGAACGCCCTCGGCGCAGCTGAATCGGCCGAGTTCATCAAGAAGGTCGCGGAGGAGCTATGACCAACCGACTCGCGTGGTTCAAGTCCAGCTATAGCGACAGCCAAGGCGGGGCCTGCGTCGAAGTGGCTCTCGACTGGCACAAGTCGACCTACAGCGACGACAAAGGCAGCGCATGCGTAGAGGTGGCGACGTGCCCCGACACGGTGCACGTGCGTGACTCCAAGCTGGGCGAGGACGGCCCGACGTTCGCCGTCCCCGCCGCCGCCTGGACCGCGTTCCTGACGCGGATCAGCTGAAGACGACCGACCGCAGCTTCAGCCGCTCGCTGCCGTACCCCGTCACGGGCCGCAGCGTGAAGAAGTCACCCTCGCAGTCCGGCCCGGTGAAGACGGTGGCCGTCGAGGTGGTCCGGTTGCGCGGCGAGTGCGCCGGCGAGCTGGCGCCCGGGTCGGCGACCTCGGGGAGCGTGATGCAGTCCCTGCTCTCCGGGTCGTCGAGGACGGCGATGCGCGGGGTGCCGTCCAGGCCGACGTACGTGTACTGGAACTGGCCGATCGCGGCGGCCGAGGCCGACGATGGGACGGTCAGGACGAGGGCGAGTGCTCCGAGGGCGGCGACGGTGGCGTTGCGTAGGCGCATGGGGGTTCCTGTTCACGGGGAGTGACTGTCCGGCGGCCACTGCCTTCCCCCGCTCCGGCGCCCCACCACGTCCCCCGCACGCGGAATCGATCCGCCGCCGCCCGAATGGCCCAACGGAGCACCCCCGGGCAGTCTGGAGAGGTGACGCCCGAGGCACCCACCACGGGCCGCGGTGCCGTCGCGGGGTTCCTGGAGAACCCCGTCGTCGGCATGGCGCCGTGGATCATCTTCTCGCTGCTGGTCGGTCCCGGCCGGTTCGAGATCGCGGTCGTCCTCGCCCTGGTGGCCACGATCGTGCTGGTGGCAGCCGGTCGGATCGTCCACCGGGGCAGTTCCTGGAAGCTGCTGGAGATCGCCGACCTGGTCTTCTTCGCCGGCATGGCCGTCGTCGGCGCGTTCGCGAGCGACGGCACCCGGCGGTGGCTGGAGACGTACGCCGGCGAGGTCTCCAACATCGCCCTCTTCGTGATCGCGTTCGGGTCGATGGCGGTCCGGATGCCCTTCACCCTCCAGTACGCGCGCGAGCAGGTCGACCGGGCGCACTGGGACTCGCCCGCGTTCCTGCGGACCAACTACGTCATCACCGGGGTGTGGGGGCTGGCCTTCCTGGTCGCGGCCGTCGCGGGCGCGTACGGCGATCTGGTGCTGCGCAACCCGAACAACATCTGGACCGGATGGATCATCCAGATCCTGGCGATCGTGGCGGCGCTGCGCTTCACCGCCTGGTACCCGGACGTGGTCCGGGCCCGCGCGCTGCGCGCGGCGGGGCAGCCCGGGCCCGAGCCGCCGCACGTGGCGGGGCTGCTCCTGCCGCTGGCCGGGCTGCTGGTGCCGATCGGGATCGCCGTCCTGATCTTCGACACCACGTGGTGGCTGGGGGTGGCCCTGATCGTGGCGGGCAGTCTGCTCACGAAGGCCCTGGCGGCCCGTACGGGAGATTGACCTCGACCGCGGTCGAGGTGGGCGCCCCCGTGGCGCGCAAGGGAACGGTGGAGGTGGTGATGCGCCCGTGGGACTCCCCGAAGTGACACGCGTGGCCTCGTACGCGTTCCTGGCCCTGGCCCTGGCCCTGGCCGCCGGCCCGGCCGCCGCGGCGCAACCGGCCCCGGCCGTGGCCGTGGCCGCGAGCAGCGCCGCCCCGTCCCCGTCGCCCGTCTTGAAGCCCATCGACCCGGCGGCGTTCCAGTCGGCCGTCGACACGGCGGCGAAGAAGCTCATGGTGCCCGGCGCGGTCGTCCTGCTGCGCACCCCGCAGGGGACGTTCCGGGCGGTCAGCGGGACGACGGAGCTGGGCCGGACCGACCCGCCGGCCACCGGGGACCACTTCCGGATCGCGTCCAACACCAAGACGATGACAGCCGCCTTGATCATGCTCCTGGCCCAGGACGGCAAGGTGCGGCTGAGCGATCCCGTGTCCCGGTACGTCGCGGACGTGCCGAACGGCGCACACATCACGGTGGCCCAGCTGCTGAAGATGCGCAGCGGGCTGTACAACTACACCGACGCGCCCGAACTCTCCGCCGCCCTGGACGCCGACCCGGGCCGGGTCTTCACCCCGCAGGACGTGCTGGCCATGGCCTTCCGGCGGCCGCCGAACTTCGCGCCGGGCACCTCGTACGAGTACAACAACACCAACTACGCCCTGCTGGGGCTGGTCGCGGAGAAGGCCGGCGGCCGTCCCCTGGCCGAGCAGTTCCAGGACCGGCTGTTCACGCCGTCCGGCCTGGAGGAGACGTCGCTGCCGGGCCCGCACGACCGGTCGCTGCCCACGCCCTTCTCGCACGGTTACATGTACGGCGGGACCTCGTACGCGCTGGTCGACCAGCCCTACCCGGCGTCCCTGACCAAGGCGGCCCGGGCGGGAAAGCTCGAGCCGACCGACTACACCCACCAGAACCCCTCCCACACGTATGCCGCGGGAGCAGGCATCTCCACCGCGGACGACCTCGCCGTATGGGTCAGGTCGCTGGTGAGGGGGAAGATCCTGAACCCCGTGGCGCAGCGGGAGTGGCTGCGCAGTCCGCAGGCGAAGGACCCGGCGGCGCCGGGCGGCCAGGCGTACGGCTACGGCATCGTCCACCAGCGCCTTGCCCCGAACGCCTCTCTCTACTTCCACGACGGTGAACTCCCGGGCTTCAGCTCCTTCATGGGCCACGACCCGGACAACGACGTCACCCTCGTCGTCTGGACGAACCTGACCCTGTCCCCCGAAGGCCGCACCACGGCCATAACGCTCGCGCCCACGGTCCTCAACCAGGTCTACAGCGGCCTGTCCATGCCGACGCCCTGACGCTGCGCCGCTCGCCGACTACCGTGGTGGCAGCGGCAGATCGGCGCGTGCTCACGGCCGGGGGAAGCACATGGCGAGGGCGACGAGGTGGCTGCTCTGCGGGCTGGGCATCGTGGGCGCGGCGGGCTGGGCGCTCGTACAGCTGCTGCTGCGGGGCGGGCAGAACCCGGGCGACGCGTCCTCCATCGTGTCGATGGTGCTCGCGGTCGTGGGTCTCGTCGTCGCGCTGGCCGGCTTGAGGGCGACCCTCAAAACCCTTCCGCAGCCGGAGGACGCGCTGAAGCACGCCCAGAGCGCCGCCGACACGCTGGCGCAGGAGATGCTCATTGCCGAGCGGACGCAGTTGCGCGCCTTGGTGGGCAAGGACGAGGAGCTGCTCGCGCTCACCTTCACCCGGCGCCCGCGTGACGAGCTCGCCGGCACCGGCCCGGAGCGTGGCCGGGTCGCGAGGAGCGGCCCTTCGGCGGGCCCCGGCCTTCCCGGGATCGCCGCGTACTACCGGGCCTGTTCGAAACCCCGCCTCGTCGTCACCGGCGCCCCCGGCGCGGGAAAGACCGTGCTGTCGGTGCGGTTGATCCTCGACCTTCTCGAACAACGCACGCCAAACGACCCGTTGCCCGTACGGGTGTCGCTGGCCGAATGGGACCTGACGGTTCCGTTCAAGGAACTGCTGGTCCAGCAGGTGATCCGGGCCGGTACGTCCGAGGAGCGGGCGCAATGGATCGTGGCGAACGGGCTCGTGCTGCCCGTCCTCGACGGCCTGGACGAGATGGACCCCGGCCTCGCCGACGCGAACGGCGCTCCCGTGTACGGGCCGGACGGGCAGCAGCTGCCGGACCCCGCGGCGCCGCGTGCCCTCGCCGCGCTGGAGGCGCTCAGCGACAACGTGGCGGGGGTCTCCACGTTCCCGCTGGTCCTGCTGTGCCGCACGGCCCACTACGACGCCCTGCCGCGGGCGAAGCGGCTGCGACACGCGGTCGGCGTCGACATCGACCCGCTCGGCCACGAGCACGTGGCGGCGCATCTGATGACCGTGTTCGAGGGCGAGGAGCGCTGGCGGAGGTTCGCCGACGGCCTGCCCGCGTCCGAGGTGCTGCGCCGGACCCTGGTGACGCCGTGGTGGCTCTTCCTCGTCAAGGCCGTCTACCACCGGCGCGGCGACCCTTCCGAACTCTTCACCCACACCACGGCGCAGGCGCTGGGGGACCACCTGCTCTCCCTGTTCATCCCGGCCGTCGTGGACCTCCACCCGCCACGGTACGACGCCGCGCGGGTCCGGGACTGGCTCGTGGTGATCGCCCGCCATCTGCGCGACGGACCCGGTGCCGGGGAACGCCGCGAACGCGTCGAACGCGTCGACATCCACCGGCCGCGGCTGTGGCCGATCGCGGGCGAGGACCTCGTACGCCGTGCGGACGCCGTGGCGGCCGCGCTCGTCTTCCTCGCTCTCACCCTGCCCCTGCTGCTCGTCAGGGACGGTACGGGGGCCTGGCTGTTCGGTGCCGCCGGGCTGGGTGCTGTGGTGGTGGCGTGGGAGGTCTCCCGGCAGGCGGGCGACTTCCCGCCGTGCGTACCGTGGGGGCGGGTGTTCTCGGGGGCGACGCTGACCCTGGCCATCGACACGCTGCCGGCGGGACTCGTACTCGGCGGGCTGGGCGCGCTGGCCGCCCTCCCCGTCGCGTGGCTCCTCGACGCGCTGGGCCTCGACTCGCTCGTCACGTCCCTGCCGGTTCTCGCCGTGTTCTGGTCGGTGCAGCTGGGCACGATGCTCGTGCACGGGGCGGGAATCACCCACACCTTCGGCGGCACGTACCCACCGGACGTCAATTCGGCCGTGCGGTGGCGCTACGTACTGAGGGGCGAGCTCCTCTTCGGGTGCGTCATGCTCCTCGCGGCCGTGCTCTCCATGGCGGCGGCCCGGTGGGTGATGTCCTTCTCGGACGTGCTGGTGCCCTCATCGGTGCCCATCCTGGACCTGCTGACCCTCGGCCTGATGGCCGCGGCCCTGTTCTGGGTGCCGGGATTCGGCGGCGGCCGGAGGTACCTGGTGTTCCTGTTGTGCGTGCGCGGCCGGCTCCCCCGCCGGCTCGGACCGTTCCTGCACTGGTCGCACGAGGCCGGCCTGCTGCGCACGTCCGGTGGCGCGTACCAGTTCCGGCACCGCGCGTTCCAGCAGTGGCTGGCGGCCGGCCGAACGTCGACCGGCTAGCAGGGCGGGCCTACTCGCAGCCGACGCCGTCCCCGTCCCGGTCGAGGTGGCGGCCGTAGCCCGGGTCGCCGCGGCGCACGGGGGCGGCGCCGGCCGCCCGGGCGGCCGTGCAGTTCTTGTAGGAGACGCTGTCGTCCCCACCGCCGCCACCACCGCCGCTCCCGCCGGTCGTGGACAGGGCGTACGAGGTGACCGTCACCGTGACGGTCGGCGCTGGCGCCGTGACGGTCACCGTCGCGGTCGCGGTCGCGGTGACGGTCGCCTTCGGAGCCACCGGCTCGGGAGTCACGGTGGCGGTGGCCGTCACGGTGACCGTGGGCGCGGGCTTGGCGTCCGCCTTCGGCGCGGACGACGAGCCGCAGCCGACGGCGAAGACCAGGAGCGCGGCGGATATGCACCCGTACCCGAGCACGACCGTGCGACGGGTGGGGCGGGACACGGACGGCAGGGCGGAAGGCATGCGGAAGTTCCCTTCGGCGGCGCGGAGATGCCCGGCTCGGGAGTGCGGTGTCACCGAGCGGGGGCGCCATCGTTCCACAGCCCCGCACGCCCCCACACGGGATTCCGCACATCAACCCCCCTGAGCCCCCCTGAACCCCCTCACCCGACGTCGTAGACGGTGACGGCGACCCCCCGCTCGCACAGCGCCCGCTCCACCAGGGGCCCCACCCGCGCCCACGTACCCCCCGCCAGACCGCACCCGATGCGCGGCATGTGGACGGACGCCCCCAGCTCCAGCGCGTGCCCGGCCAGCGCGTCGAGACACCGCTCCAGCGCCTCGTACCGGATCGGCGGCCCGCTGCTGCCGGTGCGTATGCCGTGCTGGCCCACCATGTTGGCCACCCACACGTCCGCCTGGACCCGCACCACTTGTACGGCGCCGAGCGCGAAGTCGTTCCCGCTGCGCCCCCGGTGCCAGGCCCGGTACGCGGCCTCCGGCTCGGACCAGCGCTTCGACAGCGCCAGCACGAAGCCCTTCCCCCACCCCCCGAGGTCGTTGCACACGTGCGCGATGATCTTCGGCCCTTTGGCCTGGGGACTCGTCGCGTCCCCCCGGATGACTCGCATCGGCTCCATATGTCTATCCTCCAACCTCCCACTGACATCCACTCCGAGGCAGAAGGCGGCGACGACCAGCCATGGCAACCGACCACCCCACCGACCGCTCGTTCCGGACGGCCGTCAGCATCGGGGTCAGCCTCGACGGTTACATCGCCCGTCCCGACGGCGACATCGAATGGCTCACCACGCGCGGCGCGCTGGCCGGCGACACGGGCTACCTGGAGTTCCTGGCGGGCATCGACACCGTCGCCCTGGGGCGCAAGGCCTACGAGAAGGTCCTGACCTTCGGTTTCTGGCCGTACGAGGGCAAGCGCGTCGCCGTCCTCAGCACCACCCTCGCCACCGGCGACGAGCGCGTCACGGTCCACCGCACGCTCGCGGACCTGCTGGCCCACCTGGCCGCCTCCGGCGCGGAGAGCGTCTACGTCGACGGTGGCCGGCTGATCCAGACCTTCGTGCGCGAGGGGCTGCTGGACGAACTCACCTTCACCACCGCCCCCGTACTGATCGGTTCCGGCATCCGCCCCTTCGGCGAGCTCGACGCCGATCTCGACCTGCGCCTCACCGCCGCGAAGGTGCTGGACGCCGGGTTCATGCAGACCACATACACCCTCACCGGCCGCTGAGCACACGGACTTTGATCAAGCCGACCCGCCCCGCCTAGCATGTGCACGCCATACGCCAGTTCCTGACGAAAGCGAGCCATGCGCATCCAGCGGATCCAGCGGGCCCTCGCCACCGCCGCCACCCTCACCGCCCTCGTCACGCTCACCGCGTGCGAGGACAAGGAGCCCGACGCCAGGCCGCTCACCACGCCCGCCGCCGCCCCCTCGCAACCGGCCGCGAGCGGCGCGGCCGCGGGGTCGGGCACGGACGGCATCACTTCCCTGGCCGACGCGCAGCGGTACGTCCAGCAGCAGCAGGTCTCGTGCGAGGACCTGAGCACGAACCCGAAGGACTCGCGCCTCCCCCTCACGGACCTCACGACGGTCGGGAAGTGGTCGGTGACCCAGCGCGGGGTGTGCAGCGACCGGGTCGAGCGCGGGGAGCTCATCTTCTACATGGCCTCGGACATGAAGGAGTTCCAGACTCGCTACAAGCAGCACGTCATGGACAAGATCGCGGCCGGCAACGGCACCTACGGCCAGACCAGCCGCGTCTTCGTCGGCAAGAACTTCGCCGTCACGCCGACCTCGACCAAGACGGCCCTGCTGCTGTCCAGGTCGGACCTGCGGATCCTGACCTGCAACCCGATGTCCCGGGTTCCCGAGGGCTACAAGCGGGAAGCCGCGCTGGTGGAGCACTGCGTCCTGAGCGACTTCGTCAACAGCTCGGACGGCTCCGGCAGCCCGAACTTCGAGCACCCGCAGAACCCCGACGCCTCCGAGAAGCCGGGCCAGCCGGCCCAGGGCAGCCTCGGCCTGCCCAAGGCGTCGAGCCTGACCGAGCTGAAGAAGCTCGTGCACCCGCACACCGTGGACTGCACGAACATGTCCACGGCCGCCGACGCGGTCGCGGTCAGCTCGATCGACTACGCCCCGGCCGTCGACGGCGCACCCAGCGCGTGGGGCATCAAGGACCGGGCGATCTGCGGCGACCTGGGCGGGGAGCGGCGCGCGCACAACCTGAACTGGCTGAGCACGGTCTCCGACATGAAGACGCTCCAGCAGAAGGCGAAGGCGGCGCAGCAGGAGGACCTGAAGGACGGCCGCCTGAAGGCCACGGTCAGCAAGCTCATGGTCGGCGAGAACATCGTGGTGGAGACCAACGACAAGTCGGTCCGCCACGGCCTCTACCAGCTCCAGTTCCTCTACCTGAACTGCGAACCGGGCTTCAAGGCCCCCTCGGGCTACCGCCTGGAGAAGTCCCAGGTCGACGGCTGCGTCCTGACGAACTACGAACGCTGACCCCGCAACGGCCCGCCTCCGCCCGCCCCTCACCCCGTACCGTGGACGCGTGACCACCACCGACCCCTGGAACCCCGCCGGTCCCGGCGTGCTGCGGTTGCCGTCCGGGCGGCTTGTGCGGGGGCGGGGGGTGCGGCGGGGGGTGCCCGACGGGCCCGTGCCCGGGTTCGGGCTGGTCCTGCTGGGGAAGGAGCCCGACCTCGGCGCGACGCCCTGGGAGGTGCGGTGGCTGCGCTGGCCGGACTTCCGGGTGCCCAGCGACCACCGGCAGGCGTACGCCGCCCTCCGCGAGGTCTGGGAGCGGGCCTCCGGTGAGCGGGTCGAGGTGGCCTGCGGCGGCGGGCGGGGGCGTACGGGCACCGCGCTGGCCTGCCTCGCCGTGCTCGACGGGGTGGCGCCCGAGCGGGCCGTGGCGTTCGTACGCCGGCACTACCACCCCCGCGCCGTCGAGACCCCCTGGCAGGCGCGGTACGTGCGGCGGTTCGGGGCTCCCGACGCCTCCGCGTGACGAGCGCAACATCCGCGCCGGGGCGCCCGTACGCCGCCCACGCATTCCGCAGGTCCGGGCCCACCTCCGCCCCCGTTTCCAAGGGCGGCCGCCGCCCCCACCCACCCGTCCCGTCAATCTGGACATTTCGGCACGGCCCCGATCGGCCGGAATGCCGAAGCGGGCGGGCCCCCGGCCCCGTAAGCTCCCGTCATGCAGGTGATCCAGTCAACGAAGCTCGCCAATGTCTGCTACGAGATCCGCGGCCCCGTCCTCGAAGAGGCCATGCGGCTCGAAGCGGCAGGTCATCGCATCCTCAAGCTCAACACCGGCAACCCCGCGGCCTTCGGCTTCGAGTGCCCGCCGGAGATCCTTGAGGACATGCTCCGCAACCTGGGCAACGCCCACGGCTACGGGGACGCGAAGGGGCTGCTGTCCGCACGCCGTGCGGTGATGCAGCACTACCAGACCAAGGGCATCGCACTGGACGTCGAGGACATCTACCTCGGCAACGGCGTCTCCGAGCTGATCCAGATGTCCATGCAGGCGCTCCTCGACGACGGCGACGAGGTGCTCGTCCCGGCGCCGGACTACCCGCTGTGGACCGCCTCCGTCTCGCTGGCCGGCGGCACCGCCGTGCACTACCGCTGCGACGAGCAGTCCGACTGGATGCCGGACCTCGCCGACATCGAGCGCAAGATCACCGACCGCACCAAGGCGCTGGTGATCATCAACCCGAACAACCCCACCGGCGCCGTCTACGACGACGACATGCTGCGCGGGCTGACGGACATCGCCCGCCGCCACAACCTGATCGTCTGCTCGGACGAGATCTACGACCGGATCCTGTACGACGGCGCCACGCACACCAACACCGCCGCGATCGCCCCGGACCTGCTGACCCTGACCTTCAACGGGCTGTCCAAGAACTACCGCGTGGCCGGCTACCGCGCGGGCTGGATGGCGGTCTGCGGGCCGAAGAAGAACGCCTCCTCCTACATCGAGGGGCTGACGATCCTGGCCAACATGCGGCTGTGCGCGAACATGCCCTCGCAGCACGCCGTGGCGACCGCGCTGGGCGGGCGGCAGTCGATCGAGGACCTGGTGCTGCCCGGCGGGCGGCTGCTGGAGCAGCGCGACACCGCGTACGACATCCTCACCGGGATCCCCGGCATCACCTGTGTGAAGCCGAAGGGCGCGCTGTACCTCTTCCCGCGCCTGGACCCGGCCGTCTACAAGATCAAGGACGACCGGCAGATGGTCCTGGACCTGCTGCGGGCCGAGAAGATCATGGTGGTGCACGGCACCGGCTTCAACTGGTCCGAGCCCGACCACTTCCGGATCGTGACCCTGCCCGCCGCCTCGGACCTGGCCGATGCCGTCACCCGGATCGGCAACTTCCTGGACGGCTACAGCCAGCCCTGATGCCGGCGCAGGGCCGCTCCAGCCGGGTTCAATCGGATACAGCTCAACTTTAGACCGGATCCAATGTAGGATGGTCTCCTGACGACGCAGGAGGCCATCCTCATGTACGAGCCGATCCGCACGAAGTCGGTCCACCGCATGGGCGGCGGCCGCGCCGACTACCCGCACCGCAGCCGCGGCGAGGAACTGGACATCCAGCTCGCCGGGCACCTCTCCGCCCTGCTCGCCGTGACCGACGAGCTGGGCCTGGAGGAGGCCGGCGGTCAGATCGCCGCCCAGGTGGCGCGGCTGCGCGGCGCGCAGCCCGTACGCCGTACCGTCCCGCAGGGCGCCGAAGCCGCGGCCCTGCACCGGCGCGCGCACGATCTCGCCGCCCGCGCCCTGGTGGTCGCCGCCTCGCGCGCCGACACCGCCGCCGCGATCCTCGCCGCCGAGCGCATGGACGCGCACACCGCCGCCCTCGACCTGGCCGGCGCCCACTGACGGCCCCGGTCCGAGGCCGCGGAGGCCTCGGACCGGGAGCCATCGCCCCCCATATCCACCCCATCCCCTCCTGCGTGAATACCCCTGTGACCCGTGCTCGCACGATGTGCGAACATCGCTCGTCGCACATCACCCTGGGGGGTTCATGCCAACGCCTTCGGCGTCGCCGAGACGTCCGCTTTCCACCGCTCTGACGGGCCTGCTCGCCGTCCTCGCCACCGTCCTCGCCACCCTGCTCCTGCCGGCGGGCACCGCCGCGGCCGCGCCGGTCGCCGAGGACTGCGTCGCCGTCACCGAGGGCCGGTACGCGGGAACGTTCGCCACCGCCGGGCAGACGCACTGCCTGGAGCTGCCGAGCCCGCAGGGCGCGCGGATCGCCGCCCTCACCTCGCGCGGCGGCGCGGGCGTCACCGTCCAGGCCGAGGTGGTCGACAAGAACGGCACCGCCCAGTGCACCGCCCTCCAGCTGCGCCGGGGCGGCTGCGCCCTGACCGGGACGGCTCCGTTCCGCGCCCTGGTGCGCGCCGCGGACGACTCCGCGACCGGCCCGTACGGCGTCCACTTCGTCCGCACGGACACGGCCGGCAACGGCTGCCAGGTGCTGCCCGCCGGAAGCTTCGCCGACGACGCGGCGGCCGTACGCCTGGAGACCGGGGCCGGTGTCTTCTCGCACTGCCTGAGCATCCCGGCCGACGCGCACTCCGGCGCCGAGCTCCTGCGGATCCGCTACGCGCTCCCGGACGACGACGAGCTGTGGCCGGACTACGAGATCAGCCTCGTCGACACCGACGGCAACGGGCCCGACTGCTACAGCCACCCCGCCCCCGGCCAGTCCCTGCGGACGGACGGTCTCACGAGCTGCTCCTTCACCGAGGGCAAGGCCTACACCGTGCTGCTCCAGGGCCAGGACGCCCCGCGCGTCCACACCCTGGACCGCCGCGACGTCACCGCCACGGCCAAGGGCTGCGCCGCCTCCGCCGCGACGGCGGTCGGCGCCCCGGCCGTGTCCGGCGCGTCCGGACAGAACGGCAGCCTGCGCTGCCACCGGATCACCACGGCCGCCGCCTCGGACCGGCTGATCCTCAACCCCCGGGACGCCCACGACACCACGCACCAGCTGGTCATGAGCGACAACGGCGGGATCGTCTGCCACCAGAAGACCCGGGAGTGCCCGGTCACCGGTTCCACCGGCTACCAGGTCGTCACCCAGGTCCCGGAGAACTGGACCCTGCCCGCCTCCTACAAGCTCGACGCCTGGCGGATCTCCACGGCGTCCGGTCCGGGGCCCGAGTGCGCACGGCCGGCCTCGGTCGCGTACGGGTACGGCCCGCTCACCGGCACGCTCTCCGAGGAGCGCACCGGCGTGTGCGCCGTCCTGCCGAGCGTCCGGGGTGACTCGTTCAAGGCCCAGATCACCGCCACGGACGGCGGGACGCACATCCCCGAGCCGGCCCTCTACAACGACACCGGCCGCAACCTCTGCACGGGTCACGCGTCCCCGTACAGCTGCCAGGCCGGCGACGGGGGCGTGTTCGCCCTCGCGCTGCCGGACGGCACGGACCGTACGGCGTACCGCGCCGCGCTCGTCTGCGACTACGCGCCCTGCGGCCCCGAGGACGTGAGCGTCGGGACGGTCACGCCGGCCACCGCGCAGAGCGGCTCGGTCGCCACCCTCACCGTGCAGGGCACGGCGCTGGGCATGAGCACCACCATCCAGCTGACCGGCGGTCCGGTGCCGCTGACCGCCACGACCGTCTCGGTCTCCGACGACGGCCGCACGCTGAAGGCCACCGTCGACCTGCGCACCGCCCCCGCCGGCACGTGGACCGTCGCCGTGTCCGCGCTCGGCCGCTCGTACCCCGGCGGCACGCTGACGGTGACGCCGGCCCCGGTCTCCGGCCTGGGGACGTACAAGCCGATCACGCCCACCCGCCTCATGGACACCCGAGAGGGCCTCGGCGCGCCGAAGGCCAAGGTGGCGGGCGGTACCAACGTCACCCTCCAGGTCACCGGTACGGCGGGCATCCCCGCCACCGGGGTCACGGCGGTCGTCCTCAACGTCACCGCCACCGACCCGACCACCGCCAGCCATGTCTCGGTCTACCCCAACGGCACCCCGCGCAGTACGGCGTCCAACCTCAACTTCACCGCCGGGCAGACCATCCCGAACCTGGTCGTGGTCCCGGTCGTGAACGGGAAGGTCAGCTTCTACAACAACGCGGGCGCGGTCGACCTGATCGCCGACGTCGCCGGCTACTACACCACCGACGGCACCGGTTCCACGTACAAGCCGATCACGCCCACCCGGCTGATGGACACCCGTGAGGGCCTCGGCGCGCCCAAGGCCAAGGTGGCAGGCGGCACCAACGTCACGCTCCAGGTCACGGGGAAGGCCGGGATCCCGGCGACCGGTGTCACGGCCGTGGTCCTGAACGTCACGGCCACCGAGCCGACGACCGCCAGCCACGTGTCGGTGTACCCGAACGGCACGGCCCGCACCACCGCGTCCAACCTCAACTTCACCGCCGGGCAGACGATCCCGAACCTCGTCATCGTCCCCGTCGTGAACGGGAAGGTCAGCTTCTACAACAACGCGGGCGCGGTCGACCTCATCGCGGACGTCGCCGGCTACTACACCACCGACGGCACCGGATCCGGCTACAAGCCGGTCGCCCCGACCCGCCTCATGGACACCCGCGAGGGCCTCGGCGCACCGAAGGCCAAGGTGGCGGGCGGTACCAACGTCACCCTCCAGGTGACCGGTACGGCGGGCATCCCGGCGTCGGGCGTCACGGCGGTCGTCCTCAACGTCACCGCCACCGACCCGACCACTGCCAGCCACGTGTCGGTCTACCCCAACGGCACCCCCCGCACCACCGCGTCCAACCTCAACTTCACCGCCGGGCAGACGATCCCGAACCTCGTCATCGTCCCCGTCGTGAACGGGAAGGTCAGCTTCTACAACAACGCGGGCGCGGTCGACCTCATCGCCGACATCGCCGGCTACTACACGTCGTAGCGCCGGAAGGCCCCCGCGTCCCACCCCTGTGCCCGGCCGGTCATCCGGCCGGGCACAGGGCTTTCAGCGCCCCCGGGACGCCGGGGCGGGGTCCGTCGTCGCGGCCGCGCACCACGGCACCAGGCCCGGCGTCCAGCGGGGCCAGGCGGGGCCGATCGCCTCGGTCTCGGCGACCTCGCCCGCGGGGACGGTCGGCAGTTCGACCAGGGTCTCGGTCACCGGGCCGCTCTCGCCCTGACGGAAGCTCACCCGCACGGCGCGCGCGCCCGGCCCGGTGCCGTCGCAGACCACCTCGACCCGGGCGAGCGCCCGGCGGGTTGCCGGATCGATTCGGCAACCCGTCACCGAGACCGAGGCGGCAGGCCGCGCAGCCTCCCGCGAGCCGCCGCTCGCCCACAAGTAGAGTCCCAGGGGACCGAACACCAGCAGTGCCGCGAGCGCCATCAGCGCCGCTACCCAGCCACGCACTTGCGTCATGCTCCCCATCATCCTCCGGCCTTCGAAGTGGGACGAGCTCGTCACCCGACGTTCACCCAACCCAGCGCGGAATGTGGGTTTCCGCGAGCACGCTGCACCCGTGAGACGCATACTCGGAATTGCCCTCGCGGTGGTGTTGCTCGGTGGTGTTCTCGCCATCCTGGCCATCAACCTGCTGAAGGGCGAAGGCACGGCAACGACGACCGTGCACGGTGTGATCGGGTCGGAGAAGGCAGCGTTCTTCGACGATCCCGAGGTGAAGAAGGCCCTTGCCGACAAGGACTTCACAGTGACGACGGAGACGTCCGGCTCCTGGGCGATGGACCAACTGCCCCTGGGGAAGTACGGCTTCGCGTTCCCCAGCAGCAGCGAACCGGCCGCCGAGATCGAGGCGAAGGTCGACCTGAAGGGCGCGCAGACGGCCAAGCCGTTCTACTCGCCGCTGGTCGTCATCGCCCGCGGCAACGCCGCGAAGGTGCTGGCCGACAACGGCCTGGCGAAGACGAACGGCAAGAACACCGGCACCCTGCTGATGGAGCCCTACCTCAAGGCCGTCTCCGAGGGCCGTACCTGGCAGCAGCTGCCGGGCTCGTCCTCGTACGCGGAGCTGGCCGGCACCGTGTTCATCCGCACCACCGACCCCACCACGTCCAACTCCGGCGCGCTGTTCCTCGCCGCGACCTCCAACGTCCAGAACAACAAGACGATCGTCTCCGACGACGCCGGAATCGAGCGCACCGCCCCGCTGATGCACAAGCTGATCAGCGTGCAGGGGTCGCTCGCGCAGAGCACCGACGACCCGTTCCGGGCGTTCATCAGCGGCGCCGGTGACCCGCTGATCCTGGCGTACGAGTCCCAGGTGGCATCGCTGCTGATGCAGAAGCAGGATCCGGGCGACATGGTGGTGCTCTACCCGGACACCACCGTCAACACGGAGCACACCTTCGTGCCGCTGAGCGAGCCGGCGAAGAAGCTCGGGACGCTGCTCGTCACCGACCCGAAGCTGCGCGAGCTGGCCATCAAGCACGGCTACCGCCCCAAGGACGGGCTGACCGAGTTCACCAAGGCCACCGAGACGCACGCCGGCTTCCTCAACCAGAAGCTCGCCGGCATCCGCCAGGTGAACACGCCCAACGTCAAGATCCTGATGGCACTCGCGCAGCGGGCCAAGGGCTAGGGGGAACGCACCACCATGACGCTGACACCTCCCGAGGACGCCCCGCTCGTCCTCAGCCCCCCGGAGCCCGTGGCTCCCGTCCGCAAGGAGCAGGCCGCCGGCCTGGTCCCGCTGCAGGACGGGGTGCGCGAGGAAATGGCCCGCCGGGCCGGGGAGTACGTGGGTTCGCTCGCCGGACTCGACGCCCGCTCCCCCGAGTTCACCACCCGCCTCGGCGAGATCGCCGGTCTCGGTTCCGCCGACATCCGCAGCGCCGCGCAGGCCTCCAACCGGATGCTGGACCGGGCCGTGCGCTCGCTGGGCTCCGAGGGCGGCGACGCGCAGGCGCGCGTGGCCGGGTCCCTGGTGGAGCTGCGCCGTACGGTCGAGGACCTCGACCCGCGGGAGTCGCCCGCCAAGGGGGCGCGCAAGCTGCTGGCGAAGCTGCCCGGCGGCAACCGGTTCCGCGACCACGTGGCGAAGTACGCCTCCTCGCAGGCCACGCTCAGCCGGATCGTGAGCGCGCTGCGCAGCGGCCAGGACGAGCTGCGCCGCGACAACGCCGCGCTGCACACCGAGCGGGCGCGGCTGTGGGAGACCATGGGCAAGCTCCAGGAGTACGCGGTGCTCACCGAGGCGCTGGACGCGGCCGTCGAGCAGCGCGTCGCGGACGCCGAGTACGCCGATCCGGCGCAGGCCGACGCCCTGCGCGCGGACGTGCTCTTCCCCGTCCGGCAGAAGCACCAGGACCTGCTGACCCAGCTCGCGGTGTGCGCGCAGGGATATCTGGCGATGGACGTCGTACGGCGCAACAACGACGAGCTGATCAAGGGCGTCGACCGGGCCGCGACCACGACCGTCTCGGCGCTGCGCATCGCGGTGATGCTGGCGTCGGCGCTGGACAACCAGCGCAAGGTGGTCGAGCAGGTCAACGCGCTGCGCGGGACGACCGAGGACCTGATCCGGGGCAACGCGGAGATGCTGTCCACGCAGAGCGGGGAGATCCAGCGGATCGCCGCCGACCCGGCGGTGGGCACCGAGACCCTGCGGACGGCGTTCGGGCAGATCTACAAGACGCTGGACGCGATCGACACGTACAAGGTGCAGGCGACGGAGTCGATGGCCGCCACCGTGGAGTCGCTGACCGGCGAACTCCGGGCGGCCTCGGCGTACCTGGCCCGCACGCGCACCTCCACGAGCCTGGAAGGCGGCACCCCGTGAGCCCTCGTTCCGCGCGTGTGCGCCGCCGGCTGGCGGCGGCCGTCGCGCTCGCCGCCACCCTGATGGGCGCGGCCGCCTGTACGTCGCCGTCCCCCGACGGGGACAAGCCCGAGGCGTCGAAGAGCGCGCCGTACAAGGAGGGCACCCTGCGGGTGCTGGCCTCCAGTGAGCTCGCCGACATGGACCAGGTGCTCGCCGACGCCAAGAAGGCCACCGGGGTGTCGGTGAACCTGACCTGGACGGGCACGCTGGACGCGGTCGAGCAGGTCGCCTCGGGCAAGGCCGACGGCAAGTACGACGCGATCTGGCTGTCGTCCAACGACTACCTGCGGCTGCGGCCGGAGGCGGCCGGGAAGCTGAGTTCGGAGACGCCGGTGATGTCCTCGCCGGTGGCGCTGGGCATCAAGCCCGAGGCACTGGCCCGGCTGGGCTGGAAGCCGGAGGAGGTCACCTGGTCGGCGGTGCACCAGGCCGTCGCCGGCGGGAAGCTGACGTACGGGATGACCGACCCGGTGCGCTCCAACTCCGGCTTCTCGGCGCTGGTCTCGGTGGCGTCGGGGCTGTCCGGCGCGCAGTCGGCGCTCACGGACGCGGACGTGAAGGCGGCGGGCCCGCGGCTGAAGGAGTTCTTCACCGGGCAGAAGCTGACCTCGGGTTCGTCGGGCTGGCTGGCGACCGCGTACACGCGGCGCGGTGACGTCGACGCGCTCGTCAACTACGAGTCCGTGCTGCTGTCGATGAACCGGGACGCGAAGACGAACCTGACGGTGGTCCGGCCGACGGACGGGGTGGTCACCGCGCACTACCCGCTGACGCTGCTGACCTCCGCGCCGCAGGGGGCCCGCGAGTCGGGCCGGGCGCTGACGGAGTACCTGCGCGGGGCCGGACCGCAGCAGGCGATCACCGACCGGACGTTCCGCCGCCCGGTGGTCCCCGGGGTGACCCCGGCGGCGGGGCTGGCCGCCGACAAGCGGCGCGAGCTGCCGTTCCCGGGCAGCCGTTCGGTCGCCGACGGGCTGCTGGCGTCGTACGAGAACGAGCTGCGCCGGCCCTCGCGCACGGTGTACGTCCTGGACACCTCGGGCTCGATGTCCGAGGAGGACCGGATCGGCCGGCTGAAGACGGCGCTGACGGACCTGACGGGTACGGGGAGTTCGGGCACCGGCGAGCGGTTCCGCGACCGCGAGGAGGTGACGCTGCTGCCGTTCGGTGACAAGGTGAAGAAGGTCCTCACGCACGTCGTCGAGCCGGGCAATCCGGGTCCGGCGCTGGACGCGATCCGCCGCGACGTGAAGTCCCTGGAGCCGGAAGGGGGCACGGCCGTGTACGGCAGCCTGAAGGCGGCGTACCAGCACCTGGGCAAGGGCGGCGCGGACGCGTTCACCTCGATCGTGCTGATGACGGACGGCAAGAGCGGCGACGACGCCAAGGAGTTCGACCGCTTCTACGCCGGCCTGCCCGACGAGCAGAAGAAGACCCCGGTGTTCGCGGTGCTGTTCGGGGACTCGGACCGCAAGGAACTCACCAAGATCACCGAACTGACCGGTGGCCGGCTCTTCGACGCCACCTCCGGCAACGGTTCGCTGGACGGGGCCTTCGAGGAGATCCGTGGCTACCAGTGACAGAGGCGGCGGTGGCGCGGTCCTGCGCTACCTGGAGTCGAAGAAGAACCTGGCCGGCTGCGCCGGCGGGGTCGCGGGCCTCGGCCTGACCGTGGCCGGGGTGGCGGGCCCGTTCTGGTGGCTGGTGGTGGCGGGGCTGTACGGCGCGGGCGCGCTGCTCGCCCCGCCGGACGTGCCCGTCCTGCCCGAGCCGGGCGTGGAGGAGCAACTGGGCGCGCTCCGTGACGACCTGGGCCGGTTCCAGGAGTACCTGGAGGCGGTGGAGTCGCTGCCGGCGGCGGCGTCGCAGAAGCTGGACCCCCTGATGGGCCTGTACGGCGCGCTGCTCGACCCCGGCTGGGCGCCGGAGGTGGTGGCCGCCGACCCGGAGGCGCTGCACGCGCTGTCGCGGGCGATCCGCCAGGACCTGCCCGAGTGCGTGGACACCTACCTGCGGACACGCTGGTGGAACCGGCTGCCGGGCGGCGGGGAGTCACCGGAGCAGCATCTGGAGCGGCAGCTGGCGGTCCTGCTGGAGGAGGCGGAGCGGCTGGCGGCGACCCTGCGCGAGGCGGAGGCCCGGCGGCAGGAGACTCACACCACCTACCTGGAGGACCGCGGCCGCTCCTGAGGAGCGGCGCCGCCCCGTACGTGAAAAGGCACCCGGCCCGTCCGGCCGTGAGCGGATGCTCGTGGCCGGACGGACCGGGTGTTGTGCGGTGGGCGCCGCTTGGTCGGGGGCTCCCACAGCGGTGGGCGCCGCTTGGTCGGGGGCTCCCACGTTCATCGGCCCTTGTTCAGGGCGTGCCCTTCCTCAGGGCGTGCCCTTCTTCAGGGCGTGTTCCGGCTCAGCCGAGGCGCTCGACGAGCGCGTGGTACTGGTCCCACAGCTCCTTGGGAGTGTGGTCGCCGTAGGTGTTCAGGTGCTCGGGGACCAGGGCGGCCTCCTCGCGCCAGACCTCCTTGTCGACGGTGAGCAGGAAGTCGAGGTCCTCGGCGGGGAGGTCCAGGCCGTCGAGGTCGAGGGAGTCCTTGGTCGGCAGGATGCCGATCGGGGTCTCGACGCCCTCGGCGGTGCCGTCGAGGCGGCCGACGATCCACTTGAGCACGCGGCTGTTCTCGCCGAAGCCGGGCCACACGAACTTGCCCGCGTCGTTCTTGCGGAACCAGTTCACGTAGTAGATCTTCGGAAGCTTGCTCTGGTCCTTGTCGGCGGCGACCTTGACCCAGTGGGCCATGTAGTCGCCCATGTTGTAGCCGCAGAACGGCAGCATGGCGAACGGGTCGCGGCGCAGCTCGCCGACCTTGCCCTCGGCGGCGGCGGTCTTCTCGGAGGCGATGTTCGAGCCGATGAAGACGCCGTGGTTCCAGTCGAAGGACTCGGTGACCAGCGGGACGGCGGAGGCGCGGCGGCCGCCGAAGAGGATCGCGGAGATCGGGACGCCCTTGGGGTCCTCCCACTCGGGGGCGATCGTCGGGCACTGGGCGGCCGGGACGGCGAAGCGGGCGTTGGGGTGGGCCGCCGGGGTCCCGCTCTGCGGGGTCCAGTCGTTGCCCTTCCAGTCGGTGAGGTGGGCGGGAGTCTCCTCCGTCATGCCCTCCCACCACACGTCGCCGTCGTCGGTGAGCGCGACGTTGGTGAAGACCGTGTTGGCGTACATCGTCTTCATGGCGTTGGCGTTGGTGTGCTCGCCGGTGCCGGGGGCGACGCCGAAGAAGCCGGCCTCGGGGTTGATCGCGTAGAGGCGGCCGTCCTCGCCGAAGCGCATCCAGGCGATGTCGTCGCCGATGGTCTCGACCGTCCAGCCGGAGATCGTGGGCTCCAGCATGGCGAGGTTGGTCTTGCCGCAGGCGGACGGGAAGGCGGCGGCGACGTAGCGGGGCGCGCCCTGCGGCGGGGTGAGCTTGAGGATCAGCATGTGCTCGGCCAGCCAGCCCTCGTCGCGGGCCATGACGGACGCGATGCGCAGGGCGTAGCACTTCTTGCCGAGCAGGGCGTTGCCGCCGTAGCCGGAGCCGAAGGACCAGATCTCGCGGGTCTCGGGGAAGTGCGAGATGTACTTGGTGGTGTTGCACGGCCACGGGACGTCGGCCTCGCCCTCGGCGAGCGGCGCGCCGAGGGTGTGGACGGCCTTGACGAAGAACCCGTCGGTGCCGAGCTCGTCCAGGACCGGCGCTCCCATGCGGGTCATGGTGCGCATCGCGACGGCGACGTACGCGGAGTCGGTGATCTCGACGCCGATCGCGGAGAGGTCGGAGCCGAGGGGGCCCATGCAGAAGGGGACGACGTACATCGTCCGGCCCTTCATGGAGCCGCGGAAGATGCCCTTCTCCCCCGCGAAGATCTCCTTCATCTCGGAAGGAGCCTTCCAGTGGTTGGTCGGGCCCGCGTCCTCTTCCTTCTCGGAGCAGATGAAGGTCCGGTCCTCGACGCGCGCGACGTCGGTCGGGTCGGAGGCGGCGTAGTACGAGTTCGGGCGCTTGACCGGGTCCAGCTTCGTGAAGGTGCCCTTGGCGACGAGCTCCTCGCACAGGCGCTCGTACTCGGCCTCGGAACCGTCGCACCAGACTATGGCGTCCGGCTCGGTCAGGGCAGCGATCTCCTCCACCCAGGCGATCAGGCCCGGGTGATTCGTCGGGACGGAAGTGGGAGCCGCGTTGTCGCGCGCCACGATTGCTCCTTGTTGAGGGGTTTGTTTGGTGTATGCCCCGTGGGGGCTGCGACCCGGACGCTACGCGCTCCGCTCATCCGGTGCCGACCGCACTCATCTGATCATCCGGTGCGTGTGCGCATATGTCCAGAGGGCCTCTCACGTGAGCATCGCCACTCGCGTCAATCTTCGGCAAAGCGAACAATCGGTAAATGTGCCCTCGGCGCGCTCCCGGAAACCTACGCGCGCGTAGGTAGCATGAGCGCCATGACTTCCGAAGCCGTTGACGCCCCGGCCGCCACGGTCGTCGGCAAGCCATTGATGCGCGGGTGGCTGCACGCCGGGATGTTCCCCGCCGTGCTCGTCGCGGGCCTGGCCCTGATGACCTTCACCGACTCGACGCGGGCGCGGGTCGCGTGCGCGGTGTACATCCTCACCGCGTGCCTGCTCTTCGGTATCAGCGCGATCTACCACCGGGGCACGTGGGGACCGCGCGGGGAGGCGGTGCTGCGCCGCCTCGACCACGCCAACATCTTCCTGATCATCGCGGGCACCTACACCCCGCTGACGGTCCTGCTCCTGCCCGATTCCACGGGCCGTACGCTCCTGTGGGCGGTCTGGCTCGCGGCCGCCGCCGGGATCGCGTTCCGGGTGTTCTGGGTCGGGGCGCCGCGCTGGCTGTACACGCCCTGCTACATCGCGATGGGCTGGGCGGCCGTCTTCTTCCTGCCCGACTTCATGCGCACCGGCGGGATCGCCGTCCTCGTCCTGGTGATCGTCGGCGGGCTGCTGTACAGCGCGGGAGGGGTCATCTACGGCATGAAGCGGCCCAACCCCTCACCGCGCTTCTTCGGTTTCCACGAGGTCTTCCACTCGCTGACCCTGGTCGCCTTCATCACCCACTTCGTGGGCATCTCGCTGGCGGCGTACCAGCACGCGTAACCGGCGGTCCCGGGCCCCGTCGTCAGCCGGCCCGGCCGCCGGGCTTCACCCGGCCGACCTTGTTCCCGATGAGCTCGGTGAACCACAGGGTGCCGTCGGGGCCCGGGGCGATGTGGAAGGGGCTGCGCCCCTCGGCGGAGCCCGGCAGCGGGTACTCGGTGATCACGCCGCGCGGGGTGATCCGCCCGATCCGGTCCAGGTTGGACTCCGCGAACCACAGGTTCCCGTCCCGGCCGGCCGTGATCCCGATGGGGCCGGCGTTGCGGGTGGGCAGCGGGAACCGGGTGACCGTTCCGTACCGCGTCATCCGTACGATCTCGTGGTCGAGCCCGCCGCCGTCGGTGAACCAGAGGTTCCCGTCCGGACCGGCCGTGATGTTGAACGGCGCGCCCTGGAGGTTCGGCAGCGCGAACTCGGTCACCCTCCCCTTCGGGGTGATCCGCCCGATCTTGTTCACGAAGGGCATCGTGAACCACAGGTTGCCGTCCGGGCCCGCCGTGATCCGGTACGGGAGGCTGTCGGGCGTCGGCAGCCGGAACTCGGTGACCTTGCCGCGCGGGGTGATCCGCCCGATGCTGTTGGACCCGTTCTCGGTGAACCACACGTTGCCGTCCGGCCCGCGCGTGATGCCGAACGGGAAGGCGTCCACGGTGGGCAGCCGGAACTCGGTGACCTTGCCCCGCGGGGTGATCCGCCCGATCCGGTTCAGGGAGGGCTCGCTGAACCACAGGTTGCCGTCGGCGCCCGCGGTGATGTCGTCGGGGAAGGCGTCCGGGGTCGGCAGCCGGAACTCGGTGACCTTACCGCGCGGGGTGATCCGGGCGACGCGGTTGACGCCGTTCTCGGTGAACCAGACGTTGCCGTCGGGCCCGGCGGCGATACCGAGCGGACCACTGCCGGCGGTGGGCGGGGTGAACTCGGTGATGCGTACGACGTCGCTCACGCCCGGCGTGGGGGCGGCGGGCGCGGGAACGGCCGGCGCGGGGACGGCCGGCGCGGGGACGCCCGGCGCGGGCGCGGCGGCGAGGACCGCCGAGCACAGCAGACCGCCGGCGAACAGCGCGGCCAGGCGGCGGCAACGGGGCAGGACACGGCGGCGCGCGGCGGCCGGGGCGGCGGTCTCGGGCATGGGCCCAGCGTAGGAGCGGGGCCACCCGGCACCCCGGCATGACGGGCCGTCAAACGGGTTCTCTTGACCCCGCCCCGCGGATGCCCCCCTGGGGTTCCCCGAGCCGGTCCCGGCGGCGGCTCCGATCGACACGGCCACCGGCCCGGAGCAGCATGGGAAGGAGCGGGGGCGGGGCGGGGGCGGGGGCCCGGCGCGCGGGAGATCCGGAAAGGGGGCACCCGAAGGGACATCCGATGGCGTCCATCGCGAAACGGACGAGAAGAATCCTCCGGCTCTGCGCAGGGGCCGGAATGGCCTGCGGTCTCGCGGCCGGCCTGACCGTGCCGGCGGCCGCCGTCGACAAACCCCCGGCTCCCACGATCGTACGGGTCTGGACGCAGGGGACGACCGCCTACGTCATGTTCAGGGACAACACCTCCGACGAGGAGGGCTTCTGGGTCGCCGTCTTCGAGAAGGACAATCCGAACAACGAGGCCGGCAAGGTGCGCAAGCTCTACCCGGGCACGCCCGGCGTGGGGCGGCAGGTCATCCGGACGCTGCCCGGCGTCAAGCCCGGCGTGGCGTACTGCGGGGCCGCGCAGGCGATCGTCCCCACGACGGACACCGCGTCGGGTCTGCCGACGCGCGCGTTCAGCAACTGGAGCCAGAACAGGTGCAGCACCGCCACCGACCCGGCCAATCCCGCCGGTGCGCCCACGAACGCCTCGCTGGGCACGTTCAACGGCGAGTTCGCTCCCCCGGTCAACACCAACCGGACCTACTGGGTGCCGTACTTCAGCTCCGGCGGGGACGCCAAGAACGCGGTGGTCGACGTCACCACCGAGGGATCGCTGTCGATCAGGAAGGCGCCGGAGAACACCACGTTCAGCGGCTTCCAGTGCACGCTGGGGGCACCCGGGGCCGACGGCAAGGTCAGGAGCTACCGCTGCACGGGCGGCACCCTCAAGGCCGCCGAGAGGAAGGAGCTCCCGGTCTTCGCCCACGTCGACACGGCGGGCCGGGGCATCATCCGCGCCACGCTGCGCGTGCCGGGCGACACGAACCCGACCGACAACAGCAGCCTCTACACCGTGATGGCCCCGTGAGGACCGGCCCGGGACGCCGCCGACGCGACGCCCCGGGCCGGTACGACTGGGCCTACTTGTCGCAGGCCACGCCGTTGCCGTCCGGGTCCAGGCGCAGCGGGTCGCTGCCGTTGACCTTCATCCGGGCCGGGTACTTGTGGGTGGCCAGCCAGTCGCAGCGGGCCTTGGTGGTCTTCTTGACCTCCGCCGGGAAGACCGTCGGCACGCACACGTTGGCCGTGCCGTAGTGCCGGTCGCAGCCCGCGACGCTCGGCGCCACGGGTACGGAGTCCCGCTTGCCGGGGTTGGCCTTGGGCGCCGGCAGCTTGTCCGCGAACTCGTGGACGTGGGCGGCCGGGGTCCGGGCGTCGGTGTTGGCCACGCTCAGCGCCGCCGCCGACGGCCCGCCCAGGTG
Source organism: Streptomyces sp. NPDC042102 (assembly GCF_055582305.1). Classification (NCBI taxonomy): domain Bacteria; kingdom Bacillati; phylum Actinomycetota; class Actinomycetes; order Kitasatosporales; family Streptomycetaceae; genus Streptomyces; species Streptomyces sp. NPDC042102. Next base: position 532,000 of record NZ_JBVJDL010000003.1, on the reverse strand, counting down.
CACCCACTGCGCGATCGAGGGGATGCCGTTCGCGTCGACCGCGAAGAGCATGTACCAGCCGGGCGGCGCCAGGTTGGGGTTGCTGGTGACGTTGAGGTCGACGGTGGTGTCGTCGACCACGGTCAGCGGCAGGTCCACGAACCGCTGGTTGGGGTCGGAGGAGTGGGTGACCGCCGCCGGACGGATCAGCTCCGCCTTGGCGACCGGCCGGTTCACGGTGATCCGCTGGGTGTCGCCGTACACCCACTGCGTGTCGATCACCGAGGTGATCTGCGGCCGCGGCCCCTTGAAGAGGTACGGCGGGGTGTAGATCGACACGGCGTGGTTGTACGTGCCGTTGCCCGGGTTGTCGCCGACCGACATGACGCGTCCGTCGGGCATCAGGAACGACGCCGAGTGGTAGGTGCGCGGGATCGGGTCGGTGGCCATGCCGGCCTGGTAGGTGTTGGTCACCGGGTCGAAGAGCGAGGCCTCGAAGACCGGGTCCGCCCGGTCGTGCAGCCCGCCGCCGGTCTCCAGCACCTTGCCGTCGGGCAGCAGCACCGCCGAGACGTACATCTTGCCCTCGGCGCCGGTCTGCGGCCGCTTGCCGGCGCCCTGGTCCACCAGGCCCAGCGGGATGTCGGGGCCGGCGACGTACGCGGGGCTCGGCTTCTTCAGGTCGATGATGTCGGTGAGGCGGTTCGCGGCCGGGTTGGTCTCGTTGTTGCCGCCGCCGATCGTCAGCACCCGCTGGTCCTGGGCGGGGGGCAGCAGCACGCTCGCCGACTCGTCGCGCTGGTCCTTGTTCCGCAGGCCCGGCACGTCGGTGATGGTGTTGGCGTCGTAGTCGTAGACGGAGGCGCCGGTGCCCGGGGTGCCGTTGCCGAAGGTGTGGCTGCCCGAGTAGAACAGCCGGCCGTCCTGCATCAGGATCATCGACGGGTACAGGCCCCAGTACGACCAGGTCTGGTTGACCTGGTTCATCGGCAGCCACTTGTGCTGCGCCGCCGAGAACTTCTCGGCGGTCACGTTGCCCGTGGAGTCCTCCTTCAGACCGCCGAAGGAGATCACGTCACCGTTGCCGAGGATGGTCGCCGACGGGTACCAGTGGCCGCCGTTCATGTCGTTCGTCTTCGTGTACGTCTCGGTCGCCGGGTCGAAGGTGTACGAGTCCTTCAGCCCCTGGTAGCCGATCGTGCCGTCGGCGGACGGGTAGCCCTTGTTGCCGCTCATCACCAGCACCCGGCCGTCGGAGAGCTGCACGTGGCCCGCGCAGAACATGTCGACGGGGGTGGGGATGGTCTTGAAGGAGCCGTTCGCCGGGTCGTAGACGGCGGAGGTGAAGGTGCCCGCGTTGAACTGGGCGATGTCGTTGCCCGAGCCGGCGATCAGCAGCACCTTCCCGTTCTTGAGGACCACCGCGTGCATGGAGCGCACCGGGTTCGCGGCCGGGATCACCTCCCACTTGCCCTTGGCGCACTCCTGCGGGGTGCCCGTGCAGGTGGGCGTCGGCGGGGCCGCGCCGACCTCCTCCATCGCGTAGTCGTCGGTGGTCAGGGTGCCCACGCCGTACACGGACAGGCCCCAGGCGATCTTGTCGGTGCCGGGCGGGACCGCCGGCGTACGCACCTCCGTACGCGCCCACGCCGCGCTGACCGGCGGGTTCTGCAGGTCGGTCCAGTAGGTCCAGGTGCCCGTGGCGGCCTCGCGGCGGAAGACGGTCACGGACACGTCGGGGGTGTCGGAGGTGTACCAGGCCGACAGGTCGTACTGCTTGCCCGGGGTGACCGTCGGCGCGCAGGCCGCGTTCTCGGTGACCAGCGCCTTGCGGTCGCCGTCCACGCGCCGGGTGAGCGAGACGCGCATCGCCTTGGTGCCCGAGTGGGCGCCGGCGACGGTCGCGAAGGTGAAGTCGTTGTCGCCCCAGCCGGACTTGGACCAGCAGGAGGGCATGTCGGAGCCGGGTGCGCCGGCGGTCTCGAAGCCGGGGTTGGTGAGCAGGTTGGGCGGTCCGGCACTGGCCTGCTGCGGTGCGGTGAGCAGCAGGCCCCCGGTCATCGCCCCGACGGCGAGCAGGGCGGCCCGCCGCCCTCCCCGGCGCCGGAGGGTACGTCGCATGGGATCTTCCTCTCTGTGCGGCTCGGCTGTACGGCGGCGTAACGGCTGGGCGGTACGGCTCGCTGGGCGGCTCAGCTTCTGGCGGCGGTGCGGCCCGGCGCCCGCGTCCCGGCCGTACGGGCGCCCTTGCGGGGCAGGTAGACCAGCGCCTCGGTGGCCGCGAACCGCAGGACGAAGGTGGTGACCAGCGCGAGCGCGGTCGCGGGCAGCACCGCCATGCCGAACCGGTCGACGAACACGGCGATCAGCGGGATCCGCAGCAGCAGGTCGGCGTTGGCGAGCAGGGCGAACCGCCCCAGCCGGTCCGCCCAGTGGCGGTGGCGGCGCCGGTCGCGGAAGAGCAGCGCCTCGATGAGGACGAAGTTCCACAGGACCCCGGCCTGGTTGGCGAGGATCTCGGCCGGCAGGTAGTGCATCCCGGCGCCCGTGAGCAGCCACAGCGCGGCCAGGTTCGGTACGAAGCCGGAGAGCCCGATCAGCCCGAAGCCGATCATCCGGGCCGGCCCGGTCGCGGTCCGCAGGGCCGCCAGGTGCGACAGGAACCGCAGGCCCTCCTTGGCCGTGGACTTCGACTCCCCGGCGAAGCGGTCCTGGAAGACGAACGGCACCTCGGCGACCTTGGCGGGGCGGCAGCGCACCGCGAGCTCCAGCAGGATCTTGTAGCCGAGCGGGCGCAGCGCCTCGGGGGTGATCACGGAGCGGCGCAGCGCGAAGAAGCCGCTCATCGGGTCGCTGATACCGCGCAGGGCGCGCGGGAAGAGCCCCTTGGTGAGCCAGGTGGCGCCGCGCGAGACGGCGATGCGGTAGCTGCCCGCCAGGCCGGCCCGGCTGCCGCCGCTGATGTAGCGGGAGGCGACGACGAGTTCGGCGCCGGTGCGCTCGCCCTCGCCGACGAGCTCGGGGACCAGCTGCGGCGGGTGCTGGAGGTCGGCGTCCATGACGACGACCCAGTCGGACGCGGCCCGCTTCACGCCTTCGACGACGGCTCCGCCGAGGCCGCCGACGGCCCGTTCACGGTGCAGGACCGCCACGGGGAAGGGACAGTCGGCGGCCGCCTTCTCGATGACCTCCGGGGTGTCGTCGGTGGAGTCGTCGACGAAGAGGACCTCGCAGGGCAGGTGGGCGGGGATGCTCGAGCGGAGCCGGTGCAGCAGCTCGCGGATGTTCCCGGACTCGTTGAAGGTGGGGATGATCAGCGTGATGCTGCCGTGCGCCGGGGGCTCGACGGCCTCCACGGCGGCCGCGACGCCGGCCTCGTCGAGGGCGGGGTCGGTCCGCAGGTCTTCGCTCATGGTCAGCTCCCGCTGTCGGGGTCGGTCCGGCGGATCTCGATGCGGTCCTCGCCGGTGCCGAAGACGGCGACCGGGGTCGAGTGCTCCAGAGCGGCCTTGACGGTGGGCAGGTCGGCGGCGTCCCGTCGCACGGTCGGCGAGGAGACGACGTAGTCGATGTCGCGCCAGCCGCGCGGCAGCGTCGCGGTGACGGCCGGGTCGAGGTCGGCCTTGTAGAACCAGATGGCGCCGGGGCCGGGCTCGAAGCCGTGGTGGACGGCGTCGAGCCACAGCGCGTCGTCGAGGAGCACGCGGGTGCTCGCGGGGTCGGCGACCTGGCTGCCGAGCCAGTCGGCGGCCTGCCGGTACGGGCCGTTGGCGTCGGCCGTCAGCGCGGTGCGGTTGCCCTCGTACCAGCGCGGCAGGACGTAGCCGGCGGCGGCCGTGGCGAGGACCGCGACCAGCACGTACCGGGTCCACACCAGGGCCCGGCCCTCGGTGCGGCCACGGCGCCGGCGCAGCACGGCGTGCGTGATGCTGGCGGCGCCGCCGGCGAGGACCAGGGCGAGGAAGGGCATCGCCTGGATGACGTACATCGCCGGGAGGTAGCCGGAGGGGCGCAGCGCGACCACGGCCAGGATGACGGCGGCGAGCGCGGGTCCGGCCAGCGCGCGGGCGGTGACCGACCAGCGGAAGGTGACCAGCAGCAGCGCGGCGCCGGCCAGGCCGCCCAGCGGCAGCACGGTGTCGTAGTAGAGCCAGGACTGGAAGACGCCGTGGGAGCCGGAGCCGGGGTCGAGGATGAAACCGGAACCGGGCCGGCCCATCTGGTACGTGATGCCGTCGATCAGGGAGACGTGGCCGGGGCCGGGGAACAGCTCACCGTTGAGGAGGGCGTACAGCGGGTAGGCGAACCCGATGAGCGCGCAGGCGGTGATGGCGCCCGTGACGGCGAACTTGCGGGTGTCGCGGTGGCTGTGCCGCCACATCGTCACCAGCAGCGCCGGCAGCACCACCAGCATCGTCTCCTTGGTCAGGACGGCGGTGGCGGCCGCCAGTCCCGCCGCGAAGTGGTGCCACAGGTGCCGGCGGGGCGAGGCGGCCAGGCAGAACGCCAGCAGCATCCACATCACGGCGAGGTTGTCGAGGAAGATCTCGCGCTGGAGGACGACGGACAGCGGCGACAGCCCGAACAGGCCGGTCGCCAGCCCGGCGGCCCAGCGCGGCAGCCACAGCCGGCGCGCCAGGACGTACAGCAGGACGGCGCTGGCGGCCGAGACCGCGAGCATCGAGAACCGCATCGGGGCGACCGTCATGGACTCGGGCACCAGCAGCGACGGCAGCCAGGTCAGGGCCGCGACCTGGATCCAGCCCAGCGGCGGGTGGTCGTACCAGTAGGTGTAGTGGGCCAGGCCCTCGCCCTGCTGGACCGCCCAGGCCTGCGCGAGGTAGGTGCCCTCGTCGTCGGAGAGGGCGGGGAAGCGGGTGATGTTCCAGCCCTGGACGAGCAGGATGGCGACGACCAGGACGGCGCACAGGATCAGGTCGGGCCGTGAGCTGCGGAACCGCACCAGGGCTCTGGCGGAGGCCGGTGCCGGGCCGGCGGAGCCGTGGCCGGGCAGCCGCCGGGCCGGGAGGTGCGCGGTCGCGGCGGATCCGGGCGCCTCGGTGGTCCCGGTGAGGGCTGACGGGGACTGGGACGGGGACGGGGACTGGGGATCAGTGGCCGTGGGCAGGGTGGCGGTCACTGGTGGATGTCCTCTCGGGTCTGCGGAGCCTCGGTGAGGTGTGCGCCGACGTGACTGGTCAGCTCCCATTCGTTACGGCCGCGCTGCTCGCGCCAGACGGCGCGGATCGCGGCGCCGGCGAGCATCACCTGGTAGAAGGGGCCGCCGATGATCAGCTTGAGGTAGTGCACGAAGCGGATGCGCAGGCCGTACTGGCGCCCGAAGTCGTGCAGGCCGACGATCTCGAAGACGAACGTCACCATCGCCGTGATCAGGGGGAGGAAGGTGATGATCGCGATACCGACGGGCACGTCGAGGAAGAGCGCGACGGCCACGTTCAGCGGGATGATCACCCCGCAGGCGGCCTGCATGAACGGGGTCATCAGCGTGTAGCGGGCCAGCCAGCGCTGGCCGCGGCCGGGCAGCTGCTTCCAGTCCTTCTTGCGGTAGACCTGGAGGAAGCCCTGGTTCCAGCGGGTGCGCTGCTTGAGCAGGCTGACCAGCGAGCCCGGGGTCTCCTCGCGGGTGACCATGTCCGAGTCGTAGGCGACGACGACCTTCTTGCCGACGGAGGAGAGCCGGACCCCGAGGTCGCAGTCCTCGGCCAGGCAGTTCTGGTCCCAGCCGCCGGCCTCGCGCAGCACCTCGGTGCGGACGAAGACGGTGTTGCCGCCGAGCGGGATGAACCCTTTCTCCGCGTGCAGGTGCAGCCGGGAGCGGAACCAGAAGAAGTACTCCAGGCAGTTGCGCAGGCTGTACCAGCTGGAGTGGAAGTTGATCAGCTGGACCCCGCCCTGGACGACGTCGGCGCCGGTGGCGCGGAAGGCGTGGTCGACGTGGGCGAGCAGCTCGGGATGGACCTGGTCCTCGGCGTCGAAGACCCCGACGATGTCGCCCCGGCAGTGCGGGAGCGCGGTGTTGAGCGCCTTCGGCTTGTTCTTGGTCTCGTGGTGGTCGACGACGACCCGTACCCGCTCGGGCGCGCGGGCGGCGGCGCGCTCGGCGACGGCGGCCGTCTCGGGGTCGTCGTGGCCGACGATCACGATGATCTCGTAGTCGCGGTGGCTGGATTCCAGCAGCCGCTCGATGGTGTGCTCCAGGACGGCCTGCTCGTGGCGGGCCGGCAGCAACAGCGAGAACGCCAGCCGGCCGCCGCCGTCGGGGCGGTCGAAGCGGGTCGAGGCCAGGGTCTCCGGCGTGCGCCAGGCATGCATCTGCCACCACAGCGTGAAGGCGGCCATCCAGAAGAGCGCCAGCGAAACGGCAGCGACGAACACAGAGATGTACAACAAGTCCCCCACAGGCATGCCGCGGCCCGGCACGGAGCGCGGCGACGTCTGAAACCCCCCGGAGACGCGCTGCGGGCCCCCCGGCCCGGCGCCTGCCTCCCCAGCACGCGCACCCCCCAGTGCGCGCGTTCTCGGTACGCGAAATCTTCCCGAACCCCGAGATTAGGCAGAGAACGTGAACCTCAGTCACCCGTCAGATAAAAAACGTGTTCCCCAACCGACCTTATCGCAACCGGAATTGACGCTACTCCTGGCCTTTCAGGCCTGAACCGTACCCAACTGCCCGGCCAACTCGACCAGATCTGTCGTAGGGCGCGCGCAGACGAAATGCCGGCACACATACGCCGTGGGCAGGTCGCGTACGAGCGTGCGCTCATGCAGCAGGGGGAACTCCGGTGCGCCCGCGTCTGCGGACGGAGCCCTTCCGACCGCCACCACGGCACCAGGAGCCGTCCCCAGCAACGCCGTCCGGTGCAGCGCGGCCGTCGCCGGGTCCTCCGGATGCCCCACGACCGCCACCTCGCGCGGCCCGTCGATCAGCGCCTCGGCGACGGCCAGCCCGTGCCCGATGAAGCGCGGGGCGCGCGGCCCCAGCGCGTGCACCACCCCGAGCGCCCGCTCGGCCGCGGTGCGGTGCGCCTGCGAGCCGGTGTGCGCGGCGTACGACAGCAGCGCGCCGGCGGCCGCCGTCCAGCCGGAGGGGGCGGCGCTGTCGGTGGGGTCCTGCGGCCGGCGGATCAGCTGCTCGGCGTCGTGCGCGGTGTCGTACAGCGTGCCGTCCGGCGCGGTGAACCGGTCGAGGATCAGATCGGTGAGGAGACCGGCGAACTCCAGCCACACCCCCTCGCCCGTGACCGCGGCCAGCGCCAGGAACCCCTCCGCCACGTCGCCGTAGTCCTCCAGCACCCCCGCGTTCGCGCCGGACCGGCCGTCCTTGCTGGTCCGGGCCAGCCGGGCGCGCCCGGCGGCGGCGTCGAAGTGGACGCGCACCAGCAGATCGGCGGCCTCGGTGGCCCGCTCGATCAGGTCGGGCCGCTCGAAGTACGCCCCGCACTCGGCGAGCGCGGCGATGGCCAGCCCGTTCCATGCCGCGACCACCTTGTCGTCGCGGCCCGGGGCGGGCCGCGAGGCGCGGGCCCGCAGCAGCCGCTCGCGGATGCCCGCGATCCGCGCGCCGTCGACGACCGGCCCCTCCTGGGGCAGCTGGAGCACGGACGCGCCGTGCTCGAAGGTGCCGTCCTCGGTCACCCCGAAGTACGCGGCGGCCAGCGCACCGTCCGCCTCGCCGAGGACCTCCCGCAGCTGCGCGGGCGTCCAGACGTAGTACGCGCCCTCGGCGTGCTCCCCGGTGGCCGGGTCCGCGGAGTCGGCGTCGAGCGCGGAGGCGAAGCCACCCTCACCGGTCCGCAGCTCACGCACCATGAAGTCGGCGGTCTCCAGCGCCACACGCCGCGCCAGATCGGACCCGGTGACCCGCCACAGGTGCGCGTACACCCGGCACAGCAGGGCGTTGTCGTAGAGCATCTTCTCGAAGTGCGGCACCACCCACTCCCGGTCCACGGCGTAGCGCGCGAAGCCGCCGCCCAGCTGGTCGTAGATGCCGCCGCGCGCCATCGCCTCGCAGGTGTCGGCCGCCATCTGCAGCGCGCCCTCGGACCCGGTGCGGGCGTGGTGGCGCAGCAGGAACTCGATCGCCATGGACGGCGGGAACTTCGGCGCCCCGCCGAAGCCGCCGTGGCGCTCGTCGTAGTCCCGGGTCAGGCCGAGCAGCGCCCCGGCCATGTCCTCCTCGCCGGGGGTCTGCGCCTTGCCGTAGTCCAGCTGCCGCCCGGACAGGTCCCGCACGATGCGCCCGGCGACCTCGGCCACCTCCTCGGGGCGGCCCGCCCAGGCGGTGTGCACCCCCTCGAGGACCTGCGCGAAGGACGGCATGCCGTGGCGCGGCTCGGGCGGGAAGTAGGTCCCGAAGTAGAACGGCTCCTGGTCCGGCGTCATGAACACGGACATGGGCCAGCCGCCCTGCCCCGTGGCGGCCTGGACGGCCTCCATGTAGACGGCGTCCACGTCGGGCCGCTCCTCGCGGTCCACCTTGACGGACACGAAGTGCTCGTTGAGGTAGGCGGCGGTCCCGGCGTCCTCGAAGGACTCGTGGGCCATGACGTGGCACCAGTGACAGGCGCTGTAGCCGACGCTCAGGAACACCGGCACACCGCGCCGGCGGGCCTCTTCGAACGCACCGGCCTCCCACGGCCACCAGTCGACCGGGTTGTCGGCGTGCTGAAGGAGGTACGGGGACGTGGCCTGCGCGAGTCGGTTGGACATGTTCCCATCCTTGCGCACCCGACTCCGCCCCGCCCATGCGCCACGGGAGCGGCGCACGATCGGGGCGGACGGTGAGCGCGTCGTCCGCGGAAGTGACCGACAGGACCTGGTCGTCCGCCGCTCTGCACCTGCCCGGCAGCTGTCCCGCGGCTGCCCGGGAGCGCGATCGGTGCGTCAACTACCTCTGATCCAGCTCAGATTCCTCGCGCTCGGGCGTGCCCCGGCGCACACTTGGGGACCCCGATCGGAGGAGGTTGCTGGTGCGGGACAGCCATCGGAGCGAGGCCGAGCAGGTGCTGGTGCGGGCCGTGGAGGAGGAGGCGCGGCGGCCCGGCGGGGGGATCGACAAGGCGGCGCTGCTGGCGCGCGGCCGGGAGGCGCTGGACGCGCTCGCCGCGAACGCCGCCGAGGAGTACGAGGCGTACGTGCGGGCGCTGGACGAGGCGGCGGCCGGGGAGCGGTCGCTGGGTGAATCGTTCCGGCGGGCGAACACCTCGACGGCTCTGCTCGTGACGGGTGTCGCGGCGGCTGCCGCCTTCGGGGCGGACCTCGCGCTGGGCGTCGCCTCGGGTACGGCGCTGGCGGCGGGCGCCGTGGTGGGCGTGGCCGGGGCGGCGGCCACGGTGGCGAAGGTGACCGCGGCACACGTACCGGCGGCGCACCGCAGGGCCGGGGCGCTGGGCCAGCCGGGCGGTCCGCAGCAGCTGCGGCTCCAGTGGCTGTCGGCGCTGGAGGTACGGGGGGTGCGGCCGTTCCTGGAGCAGCAGCGCCTTGTGGCGGCGGCGCGCACCGCGCGGCCGCCCGCTTCGGCGGGGGCGGCGGGGCCGCGGCTGCGCGGGTCGGACCGCAGCGCGCAGGCGCGCCGGCGGCACGCGCTGGAGCAGTCCTTCGGGCAGCTGCCGGAGCCCGACGGGCCGTTCGTGGGCCGCCGCGAGGAGCTGACGCGGATCGCGCAGTGGGTACGGGCGGCGCGCGCCAGCACGCGGACCCGGCCGGTGGTGGTGGTCCTGCACGGCGAGCCGGGGTCGGGCCGCACGGCGCTGGCGGTGCGCGCGGCGCACCAGGTGCGCGACCAGTTCCGCGGGGCGTGCGTGGTGGACCTGCGGGGCGGGTCGCCGGGCGGGCTCTCGCCACTGCCGACGCGCGAGGCGCTGCTGCACCTGCTGAACCGGCTGGGCGCACCGCGCGAGCAGCTGCTGTTCCGGGAGCGGTCGTCGCAGGAGCAGCAGGTGCGGCACCTGGGCGAGCTGTACCACCAGCATCTGCACGGGCTGCCGGTGACGGTGGTCCTGGACGACGCCTCGGACGCGGACCAGGTCCGGGCGCTGGTTCCGGAGCACTCGGACAGCCTGGTGCTGGTCACGGCGCGGGAGCCGCTGGAACTGCCGGCGGATCTGGCGGCGTGGGTGCACCACCTGCCGGTGGAGCGGCTGGGGGCGGCGGACGCGGCGGAGCTGGTACGGGCGGCGGCGGCCGGCGAACAGGGTGCGCAGGGATACCGGGATGGGGAGGGGGAAGGGACCGGGGTTCTGGTGACGGCGGGTGGCGGGCTGCCGCTGGCCCTGCGGATCCTGGCACCGCTGGGCGCGGGCACGGGGGACGACGGGGCCGGGGCCGCCGGGCCGCGGGCGCCGGAGCGGACCCTCGATCAGGCGCTGGGCCGGGCGTACGCGCGGCTGCCGGAGGAGCGGCGGCTGCTGCTGCGTCGGCTGCCGCTGGCCGGGCGGGCCTCGCTCGGCGTCGCGGCGGCGGCCGCGCTGGCCGACGTACCGCAGGCGGCGGCGCGGCGCGGGCTCGACGAGCTGTGCCGGGCCGGGCTGATCGACCGGGTGCGCGGGGAGCGGTACCGGATGCACGACGCGGTCCGCCGTTACGCGGCGGAGCGGCTGGCGGCCGACGAGGACCGGGCGGGGGCGGCGGCCGCGCACGAGCGGCTGATCCGTACGTACGCGCAGCTCGCGGACGCCGTGATCCGGATGGTCGACGGGAAGATGTCGACCCGCGCGCACCGGTTCGGCGGGCACGGCTTCAGCTCGCTCGACGCGGCGCTGCGCTGGCTGGAGGAGGAGTCGAGCTTCATCACGGCGGCGCTGCGGCACACCGAGGGCGTGGACCGGCGGGTGGTGCTGGACCTGCTGGGCGCGCTGTGCGACTTCTGTCTGCTGCGCGGCGACCTCTACCGGCTCGGTGAGATCGACGAGCTGGCGCGGGCCGTGGAGGGGGCGTCGGCAGAGTCCGGAACCGGGGCCGGGGGCGAGACCGGAAACGGCGCCGGGAACGGGGCCGGGGACGAAGGGGTGCTGGTGCGGTCGGTGCAGTGGCGTACGGGCATCGCGGCGCGCCAGCTGGGCGACCTGGACACGGCGCACACGACGCTGACGTCGGTGGTGGACCAGTACTTCGAGGCGCACCACGAGGCGGGGGCGGCGCGGGCCCTGGTGTCGCTGGGCATCACGCTGCACCACCAGGGGCAGCTGACGGAGGCGGCGGGGCGGATCCGGGAGGCGATCGCCCTCCAGGCGCCGCCGGAGCTGGCGGGTGACCGGGCGTGGGCGCTGCACGCGCTGGGCGCGGTGGAGCGGGACCTGTCACGGCTGTCGGAGGCGGCGGGCCTGCTGGAGCGGTCGCTGGTACTGCACCGCGAGAACGAGAGCGTGCACGGCGAGGCGTGGGCGCACTTCCAGCTGGGCCAGGTGTTCCTGCGGTCGGGCGACGTGGCGCGGGCGGAGGCGGAGCTGGGGCTGGCGCTGGAGCTGTACGGGCGGACGCGCGACGGCCGCGGCCAGGCGTGGGCGCTGACCCAGCTGGGGCGGGCGCGGGTGGTCGCCGGGGACGCGGCGCGGGGCCTGGAGCGGCTGCGCGAGGCGCTGGCGAGGCACCGGGAGGCGGAGGACGCGCGGGGCGAGGCGTGGACGCTGTACCACCTGGGCCAGGCGCTGGAGGAGTCCGGCGACCGGGATCCGGCGGTGCGGGAGCTGGAGCGGGCGCGGACGATGTTCTCGCGGATGCGGGACGGGTACGGGCTGGCGTGCGCCCGCCACCACTCGGGGCGGGTCACCCGGGACCAGCGGGCGGCGCTGACCGGGAACCTGCGCAACTCCGGCTTCGCGCGGCAGCTGCTGGTGGACGCGCGGGCGGACTTCCGGCGGATCGGGCTGGCGCACGGGGAGGGCTGGACCTGCCTGGAACTGGCGGTGATCGACGCGGGCAACGGGCGGGTGCCGGCGGCGGTGGCGCTGTGCGAGGAGGCGGGCCGGCTGTTCGCGTCGTACGACGACCGGCGGGGCGGCGACTGGGCCCGCTTCCTGCGCTGCACGCTGCTGCCGTACGCCGGGACGGCGGCGTCCGGGGCGGAGGTGTCCGAGGCGGCCGCCGCCGAGCTGGCGGCGCTGCGGACGGACCCCCACCCGTCGCGGGACCGCCGCCTGTCGGAATGCCTGGACGCGTTCGGCGTGCTCCTGTCACGGGGCACCGCCCCGGGCGAGGACTGGCCGGGCTGGCGCCTGTCCCTGATCCCGGACCGCCACTCCCGCGAAATCCTGGGCGTCCCGCCCCTGCCCGCGTAGCCCGCTCCGCAGGGGCCGCCCGCTCAGGGTCACCGGGGCCGGTGGCCCTGAGGGGGCGGCCGGAGCCGTCAGGCTCCGGCGGCGTCCGACGGCTTCGGGGACCCCGAGCCCGCGGCCGCGGCAGCCGGCTCGGGGGTCTCGTCGAAGTTCACGCGCCCCATGTGCCGGTTCATCGACTTCATCAGGGCCCACACCCCCACGGCCAGGGCCGCGAAGACGAGGAAGCCGAGGATGCCGGGCGTCACCTTGTTCTTGTCGAAGGTGTCGGCGGCCAGCGGAACGAGCTGGGTGATTGCTGCCTGCGTAGCGCTCATGCTTCCGTATTCTCCCGGATGCCCGCGAAGAGGTCGGACTCGGGGAGGGAAGTGTCGACGAGCGACTTCGCCAGCTCGTACTCCTCCGTCGGCCAGACCTCCTTCTGGATCTCCATCGGCACCCGGAACCAGCCCCCGTCGGGGTCGATCTGCGTGGCGTGCGCGATCAGCGCCTTGTCACGGATCTCGAAGAAGTCCGCGCAGGGCACGTGCGTGGTCAGCGTCCGCTCGGTGCGCTCGAACTCCTTCCAGCGCTCCAGCCACTCCCCGTACGGCGACTCCATGCCCCGGTCCAGCAGCGCCTCGTGCAGCGCGATCGTGCGCGGCTTGTTGAAGCCCTGGTTGTAGTAGAGCTTCTGCGGCTGGTACGCCGGTCCGAACTCCGCCTCCGGGTACTTCTCGGTGTCCGTCGCCCCGTCGAACGCCACCATCGTGATCTTGTGGGTCATGATGTGGTCGGGGTGCGGGTAGCCGCCGTTCTCGTCGTACGTCGTGATGACCTGCGGACGGAACGCGCGGATCTTCTTCACGAGCCGGCCGGCCGCCTCGTCGACGTCCTCCAGCGCGAAGCAGCCCTCGGGCAGCGGCGGCAGCGGGTCGCCCTCGGGCAGGCCGGAGTCGATGTACCCCAGCCATTCCTGCTCGACGCCGAGGATCTCGCGCGCCTCGTCCATCTCCTTGGCGCGGACCTCGTGGATGTGCTCCTCGATGTACTTGTCGCCCTGGAGCTTGGGATTGAGGATCGAGCCGCGCTCGCCGCCGGTGCAGGTCACCACCAGCACGGGCACCCCCTCGGACACGTACTTGGCCATGGTGGCCGCGCCCTTGCTCGACTCGTCGTCGGGGTGGGCGTGAACGGCCATCAGTCGAAGCTGCTCGGTCAAGACAGGATCCTCTGTGATTCGGCGCGATGGTCGGCTTCTATAGTGACCGAATCGGGGGGCGGAAAAATTCCGGGGTGGCACCAGCCCGGCCCCCAGACTCGAGGAGCGATCGATGAGCGCCGTACGCGAGGGACTGCCCGAGGGCCGTTACGGCCGGTCGGCGGACGAGCGCGCGGACCGCAAGCTCAAGATCGTCGGTTCGGTGCTGGGCGTCGCGCTGCTCGGCCTGGTCGGCTGGATCGGCTGGGACTACGTCGGCGGCCGGACGGTGAGCGCCGAGGTGATCAAGTTCGAGGTGGTCTCCGACTCCGAGGTGCAGGTCCACCTGGAGGTCCGCAAGGAGGCCGGCGTCACCGGGGTGTGCACGCTGAGCTCGCAGGACCGCTCGCACGACGAGGTCGGCCGCGCCGACTACACCTTCGACCAGAAGTCCCGGCGCGTGGACGAGCTGGTGGTCCTGAAGACCAAGGCCCGCGCGACGATGATCGAGCTGGTCGGCTGCCAGCCGGCTGGTGCGGCCCGCTGAGGGTGACTCCCGCGCAGCCTGCGGATCCCCCGGATCTCCCGGATCCCGCGCGGCTGATCGACGCCACCGACTGGGCGTCGCTGGACAGCGGCCACGGGCCCGACCCCGCGCTCCCCGGCGTGCTGCGCCGCCTCGCGGCGGGCGATCCCACCGCCCTGCCCGTCCTGGGAGGCCACCAGAACAGCGTCTACGAGACGACGGCGCCGCTGGCACTGTTCGTCGCCGCCCTGCTCTCCGCCCCCAGAGCAGCCGAGGCACTCCCCGGGGCCGGCGGCCCGCGCCTGGACCCGGCCCTGCGCCGCGCCCTGCTGGACGAGATCGCCGGGCTGGCGCGGGACGTGCTGGACCACGACGCCGAGGACCTGGCCACTCATCCCCCGGCCCGCGCCGCGCTGGCCGCCTTCCCCGCGCTGTACGCGGCGGTGCTGCCCCACCTGGACCACCCCGACCCGGCGGTCCGCGCGGCCGCGCTCGAGGCCCTGGTCCCGCTGCTGCGGGCGCCCGCCCTCGCCGACCGGGTGGTACCCACCGCCGCCCACGTCCTGGACCGCGCCCGGGGCCGCGCGCAGCGCTGCGCCGCCGCCCGCGCGCTCGGCGCCTGGGGCCAGGACCCCGGGGCCCTGCTGCACGACCCCGACCCGGCGGTCCGGGCGTACGCGGCGCTCGCGCCGGGCCGCGCCGGCGACCGGGCCGCCGTACGGATCCTGCTGGCCGCGCTGGCCGACCCGGACGCCGCCGAGGCGTGGCTGGGCGACCCGTGGTTCCCGCTGACCCTGCTGGAGGCGGCGCTGGCGGGCGCGGCGGACCTCGCGGAGGTCCTCCCCGCGGTGCTCGCGGTCCTGCCCCGGCTGCTGCCGCCCGCCGACGGCTTCTTCGCCCCGTGGTCCGGAACCCGCGGCCGGATCTCCCGCGCCCTGGGCGCCCGCGCCTTCCCCGACGGGATCCCGGCGGCCGGCGCGGGCGGCCTCACCCCGGCCCAGCGGACCCTGCTGCGCGCCGGGCTGGACCGGCTCGAAGACGCGGACACCGTCGCCGCCTGGCTGATGGGCGGGACCTCCTGGAGCGGCGCGCCCGGGGTCTGGAGCGGGCCGCCCGCGCAGGCCGCGCTGGCGGAGCTCGTGCATACGCATCTCTGACACAGTTCACACGTCTGGTCTCCTCCCCCTTTTCGGCCCGAATTGTTAGGCTCGTGGTTTCGCCCACTGACGGCGACCACGTAGTCCCCTGTACCGACGAGGAGCACCTGTGACCCAGACGAGCGAGAGCGTCACCTGGCTGACCCAGGAGGCGTACGACCAGCTCAAGGCCGAGCTGGAGTACCTGTCTGGTCCCGCACGCACGGAGATCGCCGCGAAGATCGCTGCCGCCCGTGAAGAAGGTGACCTGCGGGAGAACGGCGGTTACCACGCCGCCAAGGAGGAGCAGGGCAAGCAGGAGCTCCGCGTGCGCCAGCTGACGCAGCTCCTGGAGAACGCCAAGGTCGGCACCGCGCCCGCGTCCGACGGCGTCGTCGCGCCCGGCACCGTCGTGACCATCGCCTTCGACGGCGACCTGGACGACACCATGGAGTTCCTGCTGGCCTCGCGCGAGTACGCGTCCTCGGCCTTCGAGACCTACTCCCCCCAGTCCCCGCTGGGCACCGGAGTGATGGGCAAGCGGACGGGCGAGGACGCCGAGTACGAGCTGCCGAACGGCAAGAAGGCCTCGGTCAAGATCCTGGACGTCAAGCCCTTCACCGGCTGACCAGGCCCCGCAACCGACGCCAGAGCCCCCGCCGGACCGGTCCGGCGGGGGCTCCGCGCATGCCGGCGCCGTCCCGGCCGGGGAAATCCCGGTGCGGGCGGGGGCCCGCCCCTGGTTATCCTGCCTCGTCCTGATCACGCCAGGGAGGTCCCCCACCATGAGCAGCAGCACCAATTCGCCCTTCCCCGACCGGATCGAGCTCACGGGAGAGGGGCTGGTCCTGCGCGACTGGACGGAAGCGGACGTGGCCGCGATGCCGGACCTGTTCGACCACCCCGACATCGCGTACTGGACGCCGATCGTCTCCCCCTTCGACGACGCCGCGGCCCACACCCGCCTGGAGCGGGCCCGCACGGTGCGGGCGGAGGGCACGGCCATCCTGCTCGCCATCACCGTCGACGGCGGCGCCCCGCTGGGCGAGGCGATGCTCAGGCGCGCCCCCGAGGGCACGGAGATCGGCTACGCGGTCGGCCCGGCGCACCGCGGTCAGGGGCTGGCCGCGCGGGCGGTACGGCTGATGGCCGCGTACGCCTTCGAGGAGCTGGGCGCCGAGCAGGTGATCCTGGAGCTGGAGGCCGAGAACGCCGCCAGCGTCGCGGTGGCCACCAAGGCGGGCTTCCGGCTGCTCGACGTACCGCTGATCAAGGGGGAGGAGAAGGGCCGGCCCTTCGCCCTGCAGACGTGGGGCCTGGACCGCCCCTGACGACCGCCTCCTGACCGTCGCACCCCCGGCCCGCCGGACCCGTCACAAGGCGGGCCGGGCGGGCGCGGGGGCCGGGGTCAGGCGGTCGCCGAGCGGTACTTGCGGACCGCGAGAGTCCGGAAGACCACCACGATCAGGACCGACCACAGGACCGACGCCACCACCGGGTGCTGCATCGGCCAGGCGTCCGGGACCGGGTAGCCCGGCGGCAGGTTGCCGAAGAGCTCGCGGGCGGCCTGCACGGTGGCGCTGAAGGGGTTCCACTCCGCGATGGTCCGCAGGAACGTCGGCATGTTCTCGGCGGGGACGAAGGCGTTCGAGATGAACGTCAGCGGGAACAGCCAGATCAGCCCGCCCGAGGTCGCCGCCTCGGGCGTGCGCACCGACAGGCCGATCAGGGCGCCGATCCACGAGAACGCGTACCCCAGCAGGAGCAGCAGGGCGAACCCCGCCAGCACCTCGCCGGCGCTGGTGTGGGTGCGCCAGCCGACGATCAGGGCGACGACGGCGAGGACGACGAGGGTGAGCGTCGTCTGGACCAGGTCGGCCAGGGTCCGGCCGGTCAGGACCGCGCCGCGGGCCATCGGCAGCGAGCGGAACCGGTCGATCAGGCCCTTGTGCATGTCGTCCGCGATGCCCGCGCCGGCGCCGGCCGTGGCGAAGGTGACCGTCTGGGCGAAGATGCCGGCCATCAGGAACTCGCGGTAGGCGGCGGGCGAGGTGTTCCCGTCGAGGCTGATCGAGCCGCCGAAGACGTAGCTGAACAGCACGACGAACATCACCGGCTGGATCACACCGAAGATGATCATCTCGGGGATCCGGGACATCCGGATCAGGTTCCGATTGGCGATGACCAGGGAGTCGTTGACCGACCGCAGGATGCCGCCGCGCGGGAGCGGGGCCGCCGGGCCGGGCCCTGCCGGGGAGGCGGGAGGGGTGGCGGAGGTGGTGGTCACTTCCCGGCCTCCTTCTTCGGCGTCGCGCTTTTCGGCGTCGCGTTCCTCGGCGTCGCCCCGGTCCCGCCGGGATCCCCGTCCGCGTCCCCGTCCGGGTCCGCCAGGGCCGCCGCGTGCCCGGTCAGGGAGATGAACACGTCGTCCAGGGTGGGGCGGCGCAGGGCGATGTCGTCGATCTCGATGCCCCGGCCGTCCAGCTCCCGGATCACCTCGGCGAGCAGCTTGGCGCCGCCGGTCACCGGCACCGTCAGCTTGCGGGTGTGCTCCTCGACGGTGGTGCCGCCCTTGCCGAACGCCGCGAGCACCTCGCGCGCCGTCGTGATGTGCGCGCGCTCGTGCACGACGACCTCGACGCGCTCGCCGCCCGTCTGCGCCTTGAGCTGGTCCGACGTACCGCGCGCGATGACGCGGCCGTGGTCGACCACGCAGATGTCGTGCGCGAGGTGGTCGGCCTCCTCCAGGTACTGGGTGGTCAGCAGCAGCGTGGTGCCGCCGGCGACCAGCTCCTGGATGACGTCCCACAGCTGCTGCCGGTTGCGCGGGTCGAGACCGGTGGTCGGCTCGTCCATGAACATCACCGGCGGGCGCACGACCAGCGCGGCCGCGAGGTCGAGGCGGCGGCGCATGCCGCCGGAGTACGTCTTGGCGGTGCGGTCGGCGGCGTCGGCGAGGTTGAAGCGCTCCAGCAGTTCGACGGCGCGTGCCTTCGCCGCCCTGGCACTCATCTGGTAGAGCTGCCCGACCATCTGGAGGTTCTCACGGCCGGTCAGGTACTCGTCGACGGCCGCGAACTGGCCCGACAGACCTATCGAGCGGCGGACTTCGTCGGGATGCTCGAGGACGTCGATCCCGGCGACGACCGCACGGCCGCTGTCGGGCTGGAGGAGGGTGGTCAGGACGCGCACGGCCGTGGTCTTCCCGGCCCCGTTCGGACCCAGCAGGCCCAGGACGGTGCCTTCGGGAACGTCGAGGTCCACGCCGTCCAGTGCCCGTACATCGCCGAAGGTCTTCACCAGGCCTTCGGCATAAATGGCGCCTGGCATAGGGATTCTCCCAGTGTGATACGGGTGTTTCCTGCCCAAATCCTATGGTCGGCGCCCCGCCCGTGCTCGGCCGAACGGGGGAATCCGCACAAAGGGTCCCGCCCGGCCCGCCGTTGACCCCGCGGCCCGGCCGCGAGCGGTCAGTCCATGACCCGGTACCCCGCGCTGTGCAGCGCCCGCGCGACCTCGGTGCAGTGCTCCGGCCCCTTGGTCTCCAGATGCAGCTCCACCTCCACCTCCGTGAGCCCCAGCCGTGGATCGGTCCGTACGTGGCTCACGTCCAGCACGTTCGCGTCCACGACCGACAACACCCCCAGCAGCCCGGCCAGCGCCCCCGGCCGGTCGGCCACCCGCAGCCGCATCGACAGGAACCGCCCGGCCGCCGCCATGCCGTGCCGCAGCACGCGCTGGAGCAGCAGCGGGTCCACGTTGCCGCCGGACAGCACCGCCACCACCGGGCCCGCCCCGTACAGCTCCGGCTCGCTCAGCAGGGCCGCGACCGGGCTGCAGCCTGCCGGCTCGACGACGAGCTTGGCCCGCTCCAGGCACAGCAGCAGAGCGCTGGAGAGCGCGTCCTCGGAGACCGTACGGACGTCGTCGACGAGATCGGCGATGATGGCGAACGGGACGTCGCCGGGCCGCCCGACCTTGATGCCGTCCGCCATGGTCGCCGGCTCGTCGATGGCCACCGGGTGGCCCACCAGCAGCGAGGGCGGGTACGCCGCGGCGCCCGCCGCCTGTACGCCGATGATCCGTACGTCCGGGCGCAGCGCCTTGACCGCGACCGCGATCCCGGCGGCCAGCCCGCCGCCGCCGATGCCGACGACGATCGTGCGCACCTCTGGGCACTGCTCCAGGATCTCCAGGCCCACCGTGCCCTGGCCGGCGATGATGTCGCGGTGGTCGAAGGGGTGGATGAAGACCGCGCCGGTCTTCTCGGCGTACTCCTGCGCGGCGGCCAGCGTCTCGTCGACGACCTGACCGTGCAGCCTCACCTCGGCGCCGTACTCCTGGGTGGCGGAGACCTTCGGCAGCGGGGCGCCCACCGGCATGAAAACGGTGGAACGGACCCCCAGGAGCGAGGAGGCCAGCGCCACGCCCTGCGCGTGGTTGCCGGCGCTGGCGGCGACCACGCCGGCGGCGCGCTGCTCGGGCCGCAGGCCGGCGATCCGCACGTACGCGCCGCGCAGCTTGAAGGAACCGGTGCGCTGGAGGTTCTCGCACTTGAGGTGCACCGGCGCGCCGACCTGCGCGGACAGGTGCCGGCTGCCCTCCATCGGGGTCACCCGCGAGACGCCCGAGAGCATCTTCTGGGCGCCCCGCACGTCGTCGAGGATCACCTGGGGGACGGGGCGCGGCACACGGTAGGTCATGCCGCAAGTCTCGCAGCCGACGGGGGCGAGTTCTCGCCATACGGAATCGGTACGAGGAGGGCCGGACGCCGGCCGTACCAGTTGGCGCACGAGGCGTACGAGCCGCAGCGCAGCGGCGTACTCTGTCCCCCAACCCTGTCGGACCCACCCGAAGAGAGCCCACGGCCATGCCCTCCAACCCGGCCAATTCCGACCTCCTGCTCGACGCGCTCCAGCATCAGGTGGCGGTGTTCGCCCGCCGGGCCGAGCAGACGCGCCTGGGCGGAGTCGGCCAGGCCCGCAACTCGATGGACCGCGCCGCCTACCTGCTCCTGAACCGGCTGGATCTGGAAGGTCCGATGGGCGTCAAGGCGCTCGCGGGCGGTATGGGGATCGACTCCTCCACCGTCACCCGCCAGGTCGCGCCGCTGGTCGACACCGGCCTGGTCAAGCGCACCTCGCACCCCGAGGACGGGCGGGCGGTCGTGCTGGCGCTCTCGCCGCGGGGCCTGGCGAGGCTGGAGGAGGTGCGCTCGTCGCGGCGCGAGCTGATGGCGCGCGTGACCGAGGGCTGGACGGAGCAGGAGCGCGAATCCTTCACGGCGCTGCTGACCCGCTTCAACCTGTCGCTGTCGGACCTGATGGGCGCGGTCGCGGAGGCCGGTCCCAGCTCGTGAGCGGGGTGGCTCCCACCTCTTGACCCGGGTGGTGCGCAAGCCCGCAGTATGAGGCTGTGGACCAGCTCTACGGGGAGTTCGAGGCCTTCGTCGCGGGAGCGGCGGGGCGGCTGCTGCATGTCGCGACCCTGCTGACGGCGGAGCCGGAGGAGGACGGGAGTGCCGCCCGGCGGCTGCTGTCGGGCGCGCTGGCGCGCACGTACGCCGACTGGCGGCGGCTGCGCGGCGACGACCCGTACGCCGCCACGCGCGCGGAGCTGTGCGCGGCCTTCGCCCGGACGGCGTGGCGTCACCACCGCGGCCGTGGCGGGGTGTTGGCGGCGCTGGCGCCGCCGGAGCGGCTGGTGCTGGTGCTGCGCGTCTACGAGGGCGTGGCGGAGGAACAGACGGCGGCCCTGCTCGGGGTCCCGCCGGAGCGGGTCCGGGTGCTGCTCAACCGCGCGATGGCCGGCGTACGTCCGTCCGGGGCGGCGGCGTGAGCGGGGGCCCGGACGAGGGGACGAACGGCGCGGGCGCCGGTCGGGGGACGGGCCGCGGGCGCGGGACGGACCGGGAGGCCGAGGTACGGCGGCTGCTGGACGGCCGGCACCCGGCGGTCCCGGCGGGACTGGCGGCCGGCGCCGCCGCGCGCGGCACCCGGCTGCTGCGCCGCCGCCGAATCCTGCGCCGGCTGGCGTGGACCCTGCTGTTCGCGGCGGTCGTGGCGTTCGCGGTGTGGGCGGCGCTGGTCCAGCCCTGGGAGGTGCCGCCGAGCCGGATCGCCCCGCCGCTGGAGGGCTGGTAGCCGCCGGAGGGCGGGGGCGCCGGGCCCCGCCGGCGGCCACCGGCAGGGCCCGGCCGGCGGCCGGGCGCGCTACTGGCCGAGCGCCTGCGCCAGGTCCGCGATCAGGTCGTCCGCGGCCTCGATGCCCACCGACAGGCGGACCAGGTCGCCCGGGACCTCCAGCGCGGAACCGGCGACCGACGCGTGCGTCATCCGGCCCGGGTGCTCGATCAGGGACTCGACGCCGCCCAGGGACTCGCCGAGCGTGAAGAGCTTCGCGCGGTTGCAGACCTCGACCGCCGCCTCCTCGCCGCCCTGGACCTGGAAGGAGATCATGCCGCCGAAGTGCTTCATCTGCTTGGCGGCGATCTCGTGGCCCGGGTGCTCGGGCAGGCCCGGGTAGAGGACCTTGGTGACCTTCGGGTGCCGGGTCAGCATCTCCGCGACGCGGGTCGCGTTCTCGCTGTGCCGGTCCATGCGCACGGCCAGCGTCTTGATGCCGCGCAGCACGATCCAGGAGTCGAAGGGACCGGCGACCGCGCCCATCGCGTTCTGGTGGTACGCCAGTTCCTCGCCGAGCGCCGCGTCGGCCGTCACCAGCGCGCCGCCGACGACGTCGGAGTGGCCGCCCATGTACTTCGTCAGCGAGTGCACGACGACGTCCGCGCCGAGGGCGAGGGGCTGCTGGAGGTAGGGGGAGGCGAAGGTGTTGTCGACGACCAGCTTCACGCCCGCCGAGCGGGCGATCTCGGCGACGGCCGTGATGTCGGTGATGCCGAGCAGCGGGTTGGAGGGGGTCTCGACCCAGATCAGCTTGGTGTTGGGCTTCAGGGCCGCCCGCACCGAGGCCAGGTCGGAGGTGTCGGCGACGTCGAAGGAGACGCCCCAGCGCTGCACGACCTTGGCGAACAGGCGGAACGTGCCGCCGTACGCGTCGTTCGGGATCACCACGTGGTCGCCCGGGGCGAGCAGCGTGCGCAGCAGGCAGTCCTCGGCGGCGAGCCCGGACGCGAAGGCGAGGCCGCGCCGGCCGCCCTCCAGCGCCGCGAGGTTCTCCTCCAGGGCGGTGCGGGTCGGGTTGGCGCTGCGGCTGTACTCGTACCCGCCGCGCAGGCCGCCGACCCCGTCCTGCTTGTACGTCGAAACCTGGTAGATCGGGGGCACGACCGCGCCGGTCAGGGGGTCCGCCGTATTGCCCGCGTGGATCGCGCGGGTCTCGAAGCTCTGGTGCTCGTGGCTGTCGTCGCTCATGGGGCAGAGCCTAATCGCCGGGGAGGTAACGGGCCCCCTGTTGGCTCAGCGGCCCCTTCGTCTGGTTCGCTGGTCACATGGAGATTTTGTGGTTCCTGATCGCGATGGGCCTGCTGCTGGCCGCCCTCGCCCCGGTGATACGCCGTAGGCGCGGGGCCGTCCGCCTGGTCCCGGCCGGCAGCCCGGACGCCGCCGACCCCGAGAACTACGGTTTCGTGCGGCAGGAGCAGCTCGACATCCGGGTCCCCGGGCGGGACCAGGACCTGATGGACGCCCTCGGCAACGTACAGCGCAGCGGGCAGTGGCAGGCGGCCTCGCAGCTGCTGGCGGGCACCCCGCGCGAGGGCGAGCTGCGCTGGCAGCGCGTCCAGGCGTTCGCGGGCGCGGCCGCGCTGGAACTGGTGCAGTCGCCGGGCGTGGGCGCGCCCTGGCTGAAGGCGTGGCGCATGGACGCGCCCAAGGACGCGGGGGCCGCGCAGGTGTACGCCGAGCTGCTGGTGCAGCAGGCGTGGCGCAGCCCCTCCGGCGCGGCCTCGGCGGACTTCCGGATCATCCTGGAGGAGGCGCGCACGGCGAGCGGCGAGGCCGCGCTGCTGGCGCCGGGCGACCCGATCCCGTACATCACGCAGCTCGCGATCGCGCGCGGGCTGGCGTACCCGGAGGCGGAGTTCGACGCGCTGTGGGCCAAGGTCATCGACCGGGCGCCGGAGCACATGGGCGCGCACCTGGCGGCGCTGCACTACTGGTGCGAGAAGTGGCACGGCTCGCGCGACAAGGCGGACGCCTTCGCGCACGCGGCGGCGGCGCGCGCCCCGCAGGGCTCGCTGCTGGCGGCGCTGCCGCTGTTCGCGGTGTTCGAGCACCTGCCGGAGATCACCACCGTGCAGAGCTTCTTCCGCAGCGCGGTCATCACGCGCGCGGTCGAGGGCGCCCTGTACGCCGTCCACACGGCGCGCCAGGACGACCCGATGCTCGCCCACGTCCGGCACCTGCTGATCTTCTTCCTGGTCCAGAGCGAGCGCTGGGCGGAGGCGATGGAGCAGCTTCGGCACGTGGACGGTTACGTCGGCGCCCTGCCCTGGACCCACCAGCCGGACCCGGCGGAGGCGTACGCGGTCTTCCGCGCCCTGGCGGTCGCGGGCTACGAGGCGAACGGCGGCACGCCGGCCACGCTGCACGGGTAACCGGCGGGGCGTGGCGGACGCGGCGGGCGTGACGGAGCCTTACGGGCTGCCGGGGCCTACGGGGGCGCAGGCGACGTCCTGCGGCCGGGACGAACGGCGTCACGCCCGCCGCACCCCCACCCTTGGCCAATAAAGTTGCTGTAAGCGACATCCAGGCCGCATGATTCCGGCCGTGATCGTCACTCTCGTCATCGTCCTCGCCCTCCTGTGCGCCGCCCTGGCCTGGGCCTTCCGCAAGCGACCCGCCGACCTCGCCGCGGAGCGGTGGATACGGACGCGGTTCGACCCCGCCGCCCACGGACTCGTCCCCCGGGACCAGCTCGACCCCCGCCGGGCCGGGCCCGAGCCCGACGGGGCGCGCGAGGCCGAGTCGCGCAAGGCGGTCGACGCCGCCGGCGACGGGGACTGGCCGGCGGTCGCCGCGTACGTCGACGCGGCCGGGACCGACTGGGACGAGCGCTGGTCGCGGATCGAACTGCTCACGCAGATCGCCTGCCGTGACGACCGGTGGCTGACCGACTGGCGCACCGCCCGGCCCGAGGACGGCGACGCCGGCACCGTGTACGCGCTCATGCTGATCCATGAGGCCTGGGCCGTCCGCGGCTCCGCGTACGCGCACCAGGTGCCCGACGCGGACATGCGCCAGTTCCGCGCGATGCTGCCCGCCGCGATGGCCGCCGCCCAGCAGGCCGCCGACCGCGCCCCGCACGACCCGGGCCCCTGGGTCGCCATGATCATGGCCTCGCGCGCGATGTCGTACTCGCACAGCCAGTTCCGCGACCTGTGGCAGAACCTGACCGCCCGCGCCCCGCACCACGTCGCCGCCCACTGGCAGGCCCTGCAGTACTGGTGCGCCAAGTGGCACGGCTCCGACGAGCTGATGTTCGACTTCGCCGTGCGCGCCGTCACCCAGGCCCCGTCCGGCAGCCTGCTGCCGGGCGTCTACCTGGACGCCCTCTGCGAGGCCGGCAAGCGTGCCGGCCGCACCGGCGTGTCCGGCGCCCAGGCCCGGGCACGGCTGGAGGACGTCGCGCGCCGCCTGGACTCCGTGCCGCAGGACCACGAGGACCTGCCGCGCCTGCGCCACCTGCTCGCGCACCACCTCGTGCAGGCGGGCGCGCACGCGGCGGCGCTGGAGCAGTTCCGGCACCTGGGGCCGTACTGCGGCGCGGCGCCGTGGCGGGACGACGACGCGGGCCCCGTGGCCGCCTTCGACCGCGCCCGCGCCCTGGCGGCCCGCGGCAGCACCCGCGGCTAGAGGTCTCCGGCGGATCGGGAACGGATCAAGGACGGATCAGGGGCGGATCAGGGGCGGATCAGGGGCGGACCGGGGAATCCCGGTCCCCCCTCCGCCGTTGTCAGGTACCGAGGAGGCCAACCATGTTCACGTACCGCCGTACGCCCGAGCTCCCCACCCGCGAGCAGGCCCTGAAGGGCCGTCCGACCCCGATGTTCGAGGTGCCGTCGCGGCACACCGTCCTCGGCAACCCCCTGACCGGGCCCTACCCGGAGCACCTGGAGGTCGCGGACTTCGCCCTCGGCTGCTTCTGGGGTGCCGAGCGGAAGTTCTGGCAGGTCCCGGGCGTGTGGACGACCCTGGTGGGCTACCAGGGCGGTTTCACCGAGAACCCCACGTACGAGGAGGTGTGCTCCGGCATGACCGGGCACACGGAGGTCGTGCGGGTGGTCTTCGACCCCGCGCAGGTCTCGTACGACACGCTGCTGAAGCTGTTCTGGGAGTCCCACGACCCCACCCAGGGCTTCCGCCAGGGCAACGACGTGGGCACCCAGTACCGCTCGGCCGTCTACACCCACTCCCCGGCCCACCAGGCGGCCGCCGAGGCCTCGCGTGAGGCCTACCAGCAGGTCCTGACCGGCTCCGGCTACGGCCAGATCACCACGGCGATCCTCCCGGCCGACGCCACGGAGCGCCCCTTCTGGCCGGCCGAGGCGTACCACCAGCAGTACCTCGACAAGAACCCGGCCGGCTACTGCGGCATAGGCGGCACGGGCGTCTCCTGCCCGATCGGCGTCGCCCCGGCGCGCGGGGAGTGAGCGTCAGCGGCCCGGCTCACCGTCTTCCAGGTAGCCGGGCCGCCGTCCCGCCAGGACGTGAAGAGCCTGAGCGGCCCGGCGCCGGGTACGGGGCGGGAGCCGGATCAGTGCGTCTTCCGGGGTGAGGAACGCGCACTCCGACAGTTCGTGGTCCCCGGGGTGCAGGTCGGCACTCCGGTGCCGGTCGAGCGTGCCGCCGTCCCAGCGGAAGGGTGGTGGGGTCGTGAGCACCTGACTGATACGCGGCTGTCCGGACAAAGGCACGTTCGGGCACTTGGTCAGGGACGGGACCACGGCCCACCCGGGTGCCCGCGGTGCGCTGCGGGCGCTGGTCTTCTGAGGGCTCCAGGCGGTCGCCCTGGTGTGGATCGTGGACCTGCTCCTGTCCCACCGGGACCGCCCGCACCGCCCGCACCGCCCGCTCCTGCACGACCGGGCGGGCGGCACACGAGTGGTACGGGCACGGAGCAGCACTGCCTGGTGCGCCGAGTGCCGTGACCGGAAAGGTTCGCCGGCGCCTCGCTTTGACAGTCGTATGCGGCTGGAGAAGAGTGGAAATGAGGTGCGGGGGCGGGGGTGTACCCGGATCGGAGGTCAGCGATGACCGCTGCCGACCGTGGCCACGCTCTGGATCATGTGGTCGTGGTGATGTTCGAGAACCGGTCGTTCGACAACCTGCTCGGGCGGTTGTACGAGCCGGGCGAGGTCGCCGCCTTCGAGGGGGTCCTCGGGAAGGAGCTGTCGAATCCGATCCCGGACTGGGTGGAGGACCGCAACGGCCGGTGGACCGTCCCGTACGGGGTCGCGGAGACGATGGACACGCCGAACCCGGACCCGGGCGAGGAGTACCAACACGTCAACACCCAGCTCTTCGGCGTGATCGACCCCGAGAGCAACCGGGGGGTGCTGGCGGAGAACATGGCCGCCCCGTTCAACACGCCGCCGCCCGGGCGGGCGCCGACGATGGACGGGTTCGTCACCGACTACGTCAGCGCGTTCACCGCCGAGACGGGCCGTCGGCCGAAGTACCACGAGTACGCGCAGATCATGGCCGGCTACACGCCGGAGCAGATGCCGGTGCTGTCCGCTCTGGCCCGGGGTTTCGGCGCGTTCGACCACTGGTTCGCCGAGGTGCCCTCGCAGACCTTCACCAACCGCTCGTTCTTCCACGCCGCGAGCGCCTCGGGTTTCGTCGTCAACGCCCCGTACGCCACCTTCCCGCTGCAGAACACGGCCGAGACGGTCTTCGAGCGGCTGGAGGCCGCCGGTCTGACCTGGCGGGTGTACGTGGACGCGCCGAGCCCGCTGCCGTTCACCGGGCTGATCCACGCACCACGGCTGCGCGAGCGCTTCGCCACCCACTTCGTCACCACGGACCGCTTCCTGGAGGACGCCGCCGCCGGCAGCCTGCCCACCTACGCATTCGTCGAGCCCAACCTGTGGCACGGCCACAACGACATGCACCCGCCGGAATCCGCCCTGCTCCAGGGCATCCCCTTCGACATGCCGTCCTCCCTGCTGGGCGGCGAGGCGCTCCTGGCCAGGATCTACGACGCCGTCCGTACGTCGCGCTCACCGGAGGGTTCGAACGCGCTCAACACGCTGCTGATGGTCGTCTTCGACGAGCACGGCGGCACCTACGACCACGTCCCCCCGCCCGCCGCCGTCCCCCCGCAGCCCGGTGCGCCGCCCGGGCAGATGGGCTTCGCCTTCGACCGGCTCGGCGTCCGCCTGCCCGCCATCGCCGTCTCCGCCTGGCTTCCCGCCCGCACCGTCATCAACGGCGTGCACCATCACACCTCGGTCATCCGCACCCTCCGCGAACGCTGGAACCTCGGCCCGCCCCTGACCGCCCGCGACGCCGACGCACCCGACCTCGCCCCCGTCCTGAGCCTGGAGCGCCCACGCGACCCGCAGGACTGGCCGGAGGTCACCGCCCGGCCCGTCCCCGCCTTCGACCAGGACCTGGTCCCCCCGGACGCACCGCTCAACCCGCTGGCCACCGCCCTCTTCCACGGCTACCTCGCCCTCGCCGGGCGGCTGGGCGCCGCCGTCCCCGTGATCGACGAAAACGCGCCCTTGAAGGGCCGGGAGGCCATGGCGATCGTCCATGAGAGCGCACACACGCTCTTCCCCGGCCTGCGCCCGCCGGCCGGCTGATCACCGCTCGTGCGGAGACTCCCGACTCGGCGCCCTAGAACTTCAGCTGGTAGTACGTGGTCCCGCGTTCGCGTACGTAGCCCAGTGACTCGTTGACCGCGCGCATCGGGCCGTTCTCGTCGGCGACGGTGGTGGCGATCTCGCGCAGTGCGGGGTGCGAGCCGCGGACCCCGGCCAGCATGCGCGCCTTGACGGCGCGGCCCAGGCCCCGGCCCCGGTGGGCGGGGACGACCACGGTGTCGTACTGCAGGGCGCGGTGCGCGCCGGGGTGGGGGAGCATCAGCTCGGTGTACGCCGCCAGCTCGCCGTCGGGCGCGACGGCGGCGACGGTGAGCAGTTCGCCGCCGCGGTCGACGACGAGCTGCTGGACGGCGCGCAGACGCTCGACGTTCCAGGTGGGGACGATCTCCTCCATGTCGCCGGAGGGGGCGTCGTCCATGGCGTTGTGCGCGGCGGCGGACGCCTCGGCGTGGGCGTCGGGGACGGGGCCGGACCAGGTGGTGCAGGTGTAGCCGGCGGGAGCGGCCCAGCCTGCGTCGTCGGGCCCGGCCGGGCCCTTCGGCACCTCCTGGACGTACCAGCCCATCGGCAGGACGGGGGCGAAGCCCTGGGCGCGGGCGAAGGCCTCGCCGGGCCCGTCGTCGATCATCGCGCTGACGGTGGTACGGCCCTGGGCGAGGAGCTCGGCGCGGACCTCCTCCCACAGGGCGGTGGCCACACCGCGCCGCCGGGCGTGCGGGACGACGGTGAGGACGTCGATGAAGGCGGAGTGCCGGTTCTCCTCGTCGGTGAACAGCAGCAGCGCCGCGATCCCCTCGTCCCCGGCGGCCCACTGCACGGACCGGCCGCGGACGGAGGGCACACGCAAACGGCCGGCCACCTCCACCCGGGAGGGGGCCGGCCACAGCGGACGGTCGGCGGCCCGGCCGGCGTCCAGCACCGCCAGCCAGGCGTCGACCTCGGGGTCGGTGGGGGGTACGGAGAGCAGTGTGATGGTCATGCTCCGGACCCTACGGCCCGCGCCGGGCATCGGCGCGGGCCTTTTTCGGGGGCGTCAGACCGCCGAACCGGCCTTCCATTCGGCCCAGTTCATGTTCCAGCCGTTCAGGCCGTTGTCCGGCTTGATGGTCTTGTCCGGCGAGTTCGTCACCGTCACCACGTCACCGAGCAGCGAGTTGTCGTAGAACCACGCGGCCGGCTGGTTGGGGTCGCCGGCGCCCTTGACGTCGTTCAGGCCGACGCAGCCGTGGCTGGTGTTGGCCGATCCGAAGATCGAATCGGCGCCCCAGTAGTTGCCGTGGATGAAGGTGCCCGAGGTCGACAGCCGCATCGCGTGCGGGACGTCCTTGATGTCGTACTCGCCCTTGCCGTCGTTGTCCGTGAAGCCGACGGTGGCGCCGTTCATCCGGGTCTCCTTGAACTTCTCGGAGATCACCATCTGGCCGTTGTACGTCGGGTTCTCGGGCGAGCCCGCGGAGATCGGGATCGTCTTGATGACCTGGCCGTCGCGCGTGACGGTCATCTTCTTCGTCTTGGCGTCGACGGTGGAGACCTGCGAGCGGCCGATCTTGAAGGTGGCGGTGCGGTTCTGCACGCCCTGGACGCCGGGGGCGCCCTGGACGCCGTCCAGCTTCATGTTCAGCGTGACGGTGGAGTTCGCCGTCCAGTAGTTCTCGGGGCGGAAGTCCAGGCGCTGCTCGTTGAACCAGTGGCCGACGATCTCCTGGCCGCTGGTGGAGGTGACGGTGATCGCCGACTGGACGGCCTTCTTGTCCTTGATCGGCTTGCTGAAGTTGATCGACACCGGCATGCCCACGCCGACCGTGGAGCCGTCCTCGGGGGTGAAGGAGCCGATGAAGCTGTTCTCGGGCGAGATGGTGGTGAAGGAGGAGTTCTCGTGCGCCTCGCGGCCCGACTCGTCCTTGGCGGTGGCCGCCAGCGCGTACTTCGTGGAGCGCTTGAGCGCGGCGTCCGGCTTCCAGCTCTTGCCGTCGGCGGCTATCTTGCCGGCGACCGCGGCACCCTCGGAGGTCTTGAGCTCGACCTTGGTGAGCGTGCCGTCGCTGACCGCGACGGTGGCCGAGTCGTTGATGCCGACGTTGGTGGCGCCGTCCTTGGGCGTGACGGTGATACGGGCCTTGGAGGCGTCCTTGGCCGCGGCCGCGTCGACGTCCGCCTGGGACTTGCTGGCCTCGCCGCCCTTGGGCTTCTCCTCGTCGCCTCCCCCGCACGCCGAGAGCACCAGTACGCCGCCGAGCACGGCGGACACGGCCGTGAGGGCCCTCCTCCGCCGCCTGCTGTCCGTCCTCACACGCCACTCCATCGTTGCCGGAACCCCGAAACTCATCCCCGGGCAGGGGGCACCGCCCCCTGCCTGGTCCTGACAACGCGGAAACACCCCGGTTCGGTTCCACACCCGCTGCGGATGTGTGCCAGCCCACGGTCAGGCGCTGTCACTCTCTTCCTCGAACACCCCATCTTCCTCGTCCATGTCCCACTCCAGGGACTCGGGGTCGTATTCGACCGGTTCTGTACTCCACGACGCCTGCGCGAGTTCGACTCCGGGCACGTCGACGACCAGGTCGGTGGGGTCGATGAGGTAGGCGAGGGCCTCCGACTCGTCCTTGCGGACGGCCGCTTCGGCGTGGGCGCGCTCCTCGTCCGGCATGAACTCGTCGGCCTGGATGTGGTCGAGGGCGGCTCCGGTGAGTGCATCCGGATCCGGTACCTCCAGAACCAAATCCACCCGAAGCCGCACATAACGTGATGTCTCAGCTGTGTCCATACGACGGAGAGTAAGCCTGAAGGAACCCCTGACTTTCCCGCGACCCGCCCCTTTCATTAGCATCGGCCCACACGGCCAATTCGCTGCTGCCACAAGGGGGATCGAACCGTGTCCGCACGTCGACCACTGCTCACCGCCCTCGGGGCGACCACCCTGCTCGGCGCCCTCTGGTTCGTCCCCTCCGCCAATGCCACGGCGCCCGGTGACACACCGGGCGGCTCGGCGGCGCCCGTGAGCGCCAACGCGCCCGCGGGGACGGCGGACCCGGGGGCGGCCACCACCACGGCCACCACCACGTCCACCACGGACGAGACGCAGCTCACACTCGCCGCCACCGGTGGCGTGGACACCACGCCCTACGTCCTGGGCGGCACGATGTGCCTGGGGATCGGGGCCGCCTTCGTGGCGTTCTCCGCGCGCCGGGCCCGGGCCCTGTAGCGCTTTTCGGCCAACCTCGGGAGGCCGCGCGGACGAACGGCGGAGGGCCGCACCCGTGACCGGGTGCGGCCCTCCGCCGTGCGCCGCGCGTTTGCGCTGCCGTTTGCGTCCGTCAGGCGAGCGGCCCGGTGACCGGTTCCACGGCGGCGACGAGAGCACCCGTACGGATGAACGCGTCGGCGGCGGCCAGGTCAGGCGCGAGGAAACGATCCGGCCCGGGGCCCTCGACGCCGGCCGTGCGGGCGGCGTCGATGGCGGCCTGGCTGGCGGGCGCCGGGACCAGGCCGGTCCGCAGCTCGATCGCGCGGGTGGCGGCGTACAGCTCGATGGCGACGATCCGCGTCAGGTTGTCGATCGCGGTCCGCAGCTTGCGGGCCGCCGACCAGCCCATGGAGACGTGGTCCTCCTGCATGGCGGAGGACGGGATGGAGTCGGCGGAGGCCGGGACGGCGAGCCGCTTCATCTCGCTGACCAGGGCGGCCTGCGTGTACTGGGCGATCATCAGACCGGAGTCGACGCCGGCGTCGTCCGCGAGGAACGGCGGCAGGCCGTGGCTGCGGTTCTTGTCGAGCAGCCGGTCGGTGCGGCGCTCGGCGATGGAGCCGAGGTCGGCGGCGGCGATGGCCAGGAAGTCCAGGACGTACGCGACGGGCGCGCCGTGGAAGTTGCCGTTGGACTCCACCCGGCCGTCGGGCAGGACGACGGGGTTGTCGACGGCGGAGGCCAGCTCGCGCGAGGCGACGAGGGCGGCGTGCGCGAGGGTGTCGCGGCCGGCGCCGGCGACCTGCGGGGCGCAGCGCACGGAGTAGGCGTCCTGGACGCGCGGGGAGTCGTCCTGGTGGTGACCGGTGAGCCCCGAGCCCTTGAGGACGGCGGCCATGTTCGCGGCGGAGGCGCCCTGGCCGGGGTGCGGGCGGATGGCGTGCAGCTCGGGGGCGAGCACCTTCTCCGTACCGAGCAGCGCCTCCAGGGAGAGGGCGGCGGTGATGTCGGCGGAGGTGTAGAGCTTCTGGAGGTCGGCGATGGCCATGACCAGCATGCCGAGCATGCCGTCGGTGCCGTTGAGGAGGGCCAGGCCCTCCTTCTCGCGCAGCTCGACGGGGGCGATGCCGGCCTCGGCGAGCAGCTCGCCCGCGGGGCGGACGGTGCCGTCGGGACCCTCGGCGTCGCCTTCGCCCATCAGGGCGAGGGCGCAGTGCGAGAGCGGGGCGAGGTCGCCGGAGCAGCCCAGGGAGCCGTACTCGTGGACGACCGGGGTGATGCCCGCGTTCAGGACGTCCGCCATGGTCTGGGCGACCTCGGGGCGCACGCCCGTGTGGCCGGAGGCGACCGTCTTCAGCCGCAGGAACATCAGGGCCCGTACGACCTCCCGCTCGACGCGCGGGCCCATGCCGGCGGCGTGCGAGCGGACGATGTTGCGCTGGAGCTGGGCGCGCAGCTCGGGCGAGATGTGCCGGGTGGCCAGCGCGCCGAAGCCGGTGGACACCCCGTAGACGGGCTCGGGCTTGGCCGCGAGCGCCTCGACGATCTCACGGGCGCGGGCGAGCGCCGCCAGCGCCTCGGCGGACAACTCGACCCGTGCGTTGCCACGGGCCACGGCGATGACGTCCTCGGCGGTGGTACCGGACGTCCCCACCACGACAGTGTGCATATCCATATTCAGCACCCTACGGACTGAATCCCTTCATGTCACTAGGTGGCCGCGTGCCCGGTCCGTCACTCGGTCCATCACTCGGTCCGTCACTCGGTCCGTCACTCGGGCCGCCACCCAGTCCCTCACCCGGCCCGTCGCCCGGGCCGCCGCGGCCGCGGAAGCGGCGGCGCTCGCCGGTACCGGGCTGCGGGGCGTCGGCGAGCCGCATCACGGCGGTGTCCCGGCCCGCCACGACCGGCTTGCCCGAGCGCGCCGCCTTGGCCTTGTACTGGGCGGCGTCGGCCAGCCGGAACAGCCGCCGGGAGGACTTCACGGGCCCGATCGGGTCCCCGGTGGACGCGACGCCGCAGGCCACGCCCTCCCCCAGCTCCAGCTCGGCGGCCCGTACGCACAGCTCCTCGGTGACGCGCACCACCTCGTCGGCGGACGGGCCCACGCTGAGCAGGCAGAACTCGTCGCCGCCGAGCCGGGCGACGAGCGTGCCGGGCAGCATGGCCCCGCACAGGCTCAGCACGGAGCCGAACCGCTCCAGCAGCCGGTCGCCCATGGCGTGGCCCAGGGTGTCGTTGACGGCCTTGAGGCCGTTCAGGTCGCAGACGACGAGGCTCACGACGGCCTGCTCGCGCCGGTGCTCCTCCAGGGCCTCGTCCAGGCGTACGTCGACGGCGCGGCGGTTGGCGAGCCCGGTCAGCGGATCGGTGAACGCCAGCCGCCGGGCCTCCTCCAGGCGCTCGTTCTGCGCGAGGCCGGCGGCGACGACGGCGGCGAGGACGCCCGCGAACTCGGCGTCGTCCTCGTCGAAGTCCGGCAGCCCCTCGTCGCGGGCGACGTACAGCTCGCCCCAGGCCCGGCCGCTGAGCACGAGGGGCGCGACGACGCACGTACCGCGGCCGCGGCGGCGCAGGGTCTCGCCGCGGCGGCCGGGCCGGTCGTCGACGACGCTCTCCACCCAGGCGTGCGGCCCGCCGCCGCCGGCCCAGCGCTCGTGCAGGAACTCGGTGATCTCGGGGAAGTCGTGGACCGGGTACGACTCGTCGGCGGGGAACTCCGCCTCGCCCTCGCGCCGCTCGCCCTCGTTGACGAGCACCCGCAGCCGGCCGTGTTCCCGCTCCCAGGCGGAGATCGCGGCGAAGGACCCGTCCATGGCCAGCCGCGCCCCGCGCGCGGCGGCCCGCACACTGTCCCGCGGCGCCCGCGCCGCGGCCATGGCCTGCGCGAGCCCGACGACGGCCCGCAGCCGCCCATCCACTCCCATCACCCAAGGCTAGGCAGTTTTGTCCGATTCGGCGCCGCTGAACGCGGCATCCGACACCACCGGCCGCCCGCGGGCCCGGCAACCCGGCCGGCGGGCGGTGGGCGGCCCACCCGGCGGGGCCCGCCCGCCGGGGGTCCGGCCGGGCGGGTTACTCGCCCGGCCAGTTCGGGCGGCGCTTTTCGTTGAACGCCGCCACGCCCTCCGCGCGGTCGCCCGAGAACGCCACCGTGCGCCACGCCGCGTCCTCGATCTCCAGGCCCGCCGCCAGGTCCATGCCGTGACCCAGCCGCAGCGCCCGCTTCGCGGCCCGCAGGCCCACCGGGGAGTTGGCCGCCATCCGGGTGGCCAGCGCCAGTGCCTCCGTACGGTCGGTGCCCGCCGGGACCACCGAGTCGACCAGCCCCAGGGCCAGCGCCTCCGCGGCCTCCACCCGCCGCGCCGTGAAGATCAGCTCGGCCGCCCGGGCCGCGCCCACGCGCCGCGGCAGCAGCTGCGTACCGCCGCCGCCCGGGATCACGCCCACCGAGACCTCCGGCAGCCCCACGACCGCGCTCTCGTCCGCCACGATCACGTCGCACGCCAGCGCCAGCTCGAAGCCGCCGCCCAGGGCGAAGCCGTGCACCGCCGCGATCGTCGGCATCGGCAGCTCCAGCACGCCCCCGTACGCGCCCCGCGTGGTCGGCCGCTGCCGCACCAGCTCCGCGTCCGACATCGCGTTGCGCTCCTTGAGGTCGGCGCCCACGCAGAACGCCCGCTCGTGCGTCGAGGTCACCACCACGACCCGCGCCGAGGCGTCCGCCGACAGCGCCGCGCACGCCGCCCCGATCGACCGCGCCATCTGCGTGGAGACCGCATTCATCGCCTTCGGACGGTCCAGCGCGAGCTCCACGACCCCGTCGGCGAACCGCCGTACGGCGACGAACTCCCCGAAGCGCTCCTCCGGCCGCTCCGGCTCCGCGAACTGCACCGGCTGCTGCGGCTGCTGCGGCTGCTCCGACATGGCGACGAACCTCCCCGGTTAACGAACGTTACCCGGGGATCTTAGGCTCCCGCCGCGTCAGCAACCAGGGCTCCACGACCCCCAGCCCGCGCACCGGCCGCTGCCACATCGGCTGCAGCGCGAAACGGTGCGGCGCCGCGCCCTCCTCGGCCGCCTCCTCCTCCGCCTGCTTCTCCGACCGCGGCGCGTCCCCCGTGCGCACCAGCTCCTCCGCCAGTGCCCCGTCCACCAGCACCGCGTCCTTCGGCGCTATGGAGGTCAGCCGGCTCGCCAGGTTCACGGTCGTCCCGAAGACGTCGCCCATCCGGGTCGTCACCGTCCCGAACGCCATGCCCACCCGCAGCTCCGGCATGGTCGGATCCGCTTCCATCGTCTCGATCAGCCGCAGCGCGATCTCCGCCGCCGTCCGGGCGTCGTCCGCCGCGTACAGCACCTCGTCGCCCAGGGTCTTGATCAGCCGGCCGCCGTGCGCGGCCACCAGGTCCGCCGCCGTCGTCTCGAAGGCCTCGACCAGCTCGCCGAGCTCCTCCTCCTCCAGCCGCCTGGTCAGCCGGGTGAAACCCACCAGGTCCGCGAAGCCGACCGCGAGCCGCCGGTCGACCATCTCCTCGTCGTCGGCCGCCTGCACCACCCGGCCCGTCGCGGCCGCCAGCTGCCGCCGCCAGACGTAGACCAGGAACTCCTCCAGCTCCGGCAGCAGCAGCTCCACCAGCGGGTACGTGACCTCCGTGCGGGTCATCCCCGGCTCCGGCGGCTCCGTCAGCCCCTCCAGGAAGGAGTCGATCTGCCACTCCGCCAGCCGCGCCGTGGTCTGCCCCGTCGACCGGGCCACCTGCACGGCCATCGGCTCGCTCAGCAGCCCCGCCTCCACCAGACCCGCCAGCCGCCGCAGCGCCAGCACGTCCGCCTCCGTCAGCGCCCGGGCCTGGCCGATGTCGGCGAAGCCCATCGCCCGCCAGAAACGGGACGCCAGCTCCATCGAGACGCCGGCGCTGCGGGCCGCCTGGAACGGGGTGTAGCGGCGCTCGGCGCCCAGGATCAGCTGCTCCAGCCGGATGGCGAGCGGATCCGCCGTCGGGTGGGCCGTGTGGTCGACCTCGTGCAGGGGCGTGTGCTGGTCCCGCCCGATGGGCGTGCTCGGCCCTGAGGAGCCGGAGCCCCGGCCGTGAGCAGCCCCGGGGGACGTGTCGTCGACGGTCAAGGGCCGCCTCCTGTCCATTCCGTACGCACTGCCCTGCCGAACCGGGTGATCACCGGGATCATCCGCCGATCGCCTAAACCATACGGCAGGTGTGCCGTAGCTCACTCCCTGGTCCCCGGGCCGGGCCCGCGCCCCGGACCCGCGTCCGGGGCCGGACCCGCCCGCACACCCCTTCGGCCGCCTACCGCACCGGCCTCAGGTGGACGACGTCACCGGCCCCCACGGCCTCCCGCTCGCCCTCGGCCGTACGGACGACCAGACGCCCGTCGGAGTCCACGGCCTCCGCCGTGCCGGTCAGCTCGCGGCCGCCCGGCAGCTCGGCGCGGACGTGGCGGCCCAGGGTCGAGCAGCCGGCGGCGTACGTCTCCTGCAGCCCGCTGGAGGCCGGGTCGCCGCCGGCCTCCCGCCAGTCGGCGTACCACTGCTCCAGGGACCGCAGGACGGCCTTGAGCAGCGGCTCGCGGTCGGTGACCTTCGCCTGCGCCAGCAGCAGCGAGCCGGCCCCCGGGACCGGCAGCTCGTCCTCCGTGAGCGTGACGTTGAGTCCGATGCCGATGATCACCCCGTCCCCGGTGCGCTCCGCGAGGATCCCGCCGGCCTTGCGCTCCTCGCCGTCCACGGTGACCAGCAGGTCGTTGGGCCACTTGAGTGCGGTGTCGACGCCGGCCGCCCGGGAGAGCGCGCCGGCGGTGGCCACCCCGGCGAGCAGGGTCAGCCAGCCCCAGCGCTCCTGCGGCACGTCGGGACCGGGCCTGAGCAGCACGGAGAAGAACAGCCCCGACCGCGCCGGCGCCACCCAGCTGCGGTCCAGCCGCCCCCGCCCGGCGCTCTGCTCCTCGGCGACGAGCACGGCCCCCTCGGGCAGCTCCGCGGCCCGCGCGGTGAGGTCGGAATTGGTGGACCCGGTCGCCGCGACGACCTCGACCGAGGTCCACAGGCTGTCCGGGGTGACGAGTGCCCGCTGCAGGGCGGCGGCGTTCAGGGGCGGCCGGTCGAGACTCGACCAGCGCGCGGCGGAAGGTCCGGCTGAGGCATCTGATGGCATCGAATTTCCCTTGCGTGGAGACCCTGGCCGGCGGCCGGGAAGGCAGCGCACCATCGGACCGGAGCCCGCGGTGCGCGCCCCCCGCGTAACACGTCGTCCCGGTTTGTGTTCGGATCGTGACTGCCCCTAGCTTCCCCCACTGTGGGAAGTTCTTCGGTCAAGCGTGCGTTCAAGTTCCGCTTCTACCCGACCGATGCCCAGGTGGCGGAGCTGTCAGGGACGTTCGGCTGCGTGCGAAAGGTCTACAACCTGGCACTCGCCGCCCGCTCGGAGGCCCGGTCCCGCCAGCTGACACTGGCGAAGCTGGGTGCCCCGCTGAACGTCGTATGGTCCCGTCCACTGCCTCCGGACGCCATGCCTTCGACGGTCGTCGTCTCCCGTGACGCGGCCGGCCGCTGGTTCGTCTCGCTCTTGTGCGAGGACGTCCCCACCCCCCTGCCCGCGGCGACGGCGGCCGTGGGAATCGACCTGGGTCTGACGACGCTCGCGACCCTGTCGACGGGCGAGAAGGTGCCCAACCCGACGCCGGAACGCAAGGACCGGGTGCGCCTGGCCCGAGCTCAGCGATCACTGTCACGAAAGGAGAAGGGCAGCAGGAACCGAGCCAAGGCCCGGGCACGCGTCGCCCGAATCCACGCCCGGATCTCTGACCGGCGCAACGATCACCTGCACAAACTGACGACTCGACTCGTGCGCGAAAACCAAACGCTCGTGATCGAGGACCTGTACGTCCGCGGGCTGGTCAAGAACCGCGCTCTGGCTCGGGCCATCTCCGATGCCGCGTGGAGCGAATTCCGTCGCATGCTTGCCTACAAAGCTGCCTGGTACAGACGCGAGCTGATCATCGTCGACCGGTTCTTTCCCAGCACCCGGCTGTGCTCGGCCTGCGGGGCGCCCGCCGGAGCCATGCCCCTCAAGGTCCGGGAGTGGACCTGCGGGAGCTGCGGAACCCTGCATGACCGCGACGGCAACGCAGCGATCAATCTTCTGGCCGCCGGGTCGGCGGTCTCAGCCTGTGGAGCGGGTAGAGGACCCCGACGGGCGCGGCTGGGCCGCATGCCCGTCGGGGCGGCGCGCGGCGAAACAGGAAGGCCCGCCCGCGAGGGCGGGAACCCGCTCCCTAAGGGTGCCGGGCAGGCCAAGCAAGCCACAGTAGGTGTGTCAAACGCCGCACTGCCGAGCGACGTGGCCGCCGATACGCTACGCACCAGTAGCCAGCAGTAGTCAATCAATTGACCAGGCAGTTGACACCACGCAGGGAGCCGGGACCCCGATGTCACAACCCTCCGAGCCGATCGACATCCACACCACCGCGGGGAAGATCGCGGATCTGCAGCGACGCATCGACGAGGCCACGCACGCCGGGTCCGCACGCGCGGTGGAGAAGCAGCACGCCAAGGGCAAGCTGACGGCCCGTGAGCGGATCGCGCTGCTGCTGGACGAGGGCTCGTTCGTCGAGCTGGACGAGTTCGCCCGGCACCGTTCGACCAACTTCGGGCTGGAGAAGACCCGCCCCTACGGTGACGGCGTCGTCACCGGGTACGGGACCGTCGACGGGCGTCCGGTGGCCGTCTTCTCGCAGGACTTCACCGTCTTCGGCGGGGCCCTCGGCGAGGTCTACGGGCAGAAGATCATGAAGGTCATGGACTTCGCCCTGAAGACCGGCTGCCCCCTCATCGGCATCAACGACTCCGGCGGCGCCCGGATCCAGGAAGGGGTCAGCGCGCTGGGGATGTACGGCGAGATCTTCCGCCGCAACGTCCACGCCTCCGGCGTGATCCCGCAGATCAGCCTGGTCGTCGGCCCCTGTGCGGGCGGTGCGGTGTACTCCCCCGCCATCACCGACTTCACGGTCATGGTCGACCAGACCTCGCACATGTTCATCACCGGTCCGGACGTCATCAAGACCGTCACCGGCGAGGACGTCGGCTTCGAGGAGCTGGGCGGCGCCCGCACCCACAACAGCACCTCCGGGGTCGCCCACCACATGGCGGGCGACGAGAAGGACGCCATCGAGTACGTCAAGTCGCTCCTGTCGTACCTGCCCTCGAACAACCTCTCGGAGCCGCCCGCCTTCCCCGAGGAGGCGGACACCGAGGTCAGCGACGCCGACCGCGAGCTCGACGTGCTGATCCCGGACAGCGCCAACCAGCCGTACGACATGCACGCCGTGATCGAGCACGTGCTGGACGAGGGCGAGTTCCTG
Source organism: Streptomyces sp. NPDC042102 (assembly GCF_055582305.1). Classification (NCBI taxonomy): domain Bacteria; kingdom Bacillati; phylum Actinomycetota; class Actinomycetes; order Kitasatosporales; family Streptomycetaceae; genus Streptomyces; species Streptomyces sp. NPDC042102. Next base: position 492,530 of record NZ_JBVJDL010000003.1, on the reverse strand, counting down.
GAGACCCAGTCGCTGTTCGCGCCGAACATCGTCACCGGCTTCGGCCGGGTCGAGGGCCACCCGGTCGGCATCGTCGCCAACCAGCCCATGCAGTTCGCCGGCTGCCTGGACATCAACGCCTCCGAGAAGGCCGCCCGGTTCGTCCGTACGTGCGACGCTTTCAACATCCCGGTGCTGACGTTCGTCGACGTGCCGGGCTTCCTGCCGGGCACCGACCAGGAGTACAACGGAATCATCCGGCGCGGCGCCAAGCTGATCTACGCGTACGCCGAGGCCACCGTCCCCCTGATCACCGTCATCACCCGCAAGGCCTTCGGCGGCGCGTACGACGTCATGGGCTCCAAGCACCTGGGCGCGGACCTCAACCTCGCCTGGCCGACCGCGCAGATCGCCGTCATGGGCGCGCAGGGCGCGGTGAACATCCTGCACCGGCGCGTGCTGGCCGAGGCGGAGGCCGCCGGGGACGCCGAGGCGACCCGCGCGCGGCTGATCACCGAGTACGAGGACACGCTGCTCAACCCGTACACCGCGGCCGAGCGCGGCTACATCGACGCGGTGAGCATGCCGTCGGAGACCCGGGCGCACATCGTCAAGGGCCTGCGGCAGCTGCGAACCAAGCGGGAGGCGCTGCCGCCGAAGAAGCACGGCAACATCCCCCTCTAGTCCCTGTCAGGAGGACGCTGTGGTGATCAAGGTCGTCAAGGGCAACCCGACCCCGGAGGAGCTGGCCGCCGCACTGGCGGTGGTCCAGGCGCGCGCGGCGGCGCTGGCGTCGGCGCCGTCGGGCGCGGCTCGGGTGGCGGACGCGTGGGCGGATCCGGCCCAGGTGGCGCGGCGCCGGCTGCCGCACCCGGGGCCGGCGGCGTGGGGCCGTACGTACTGGCCGGCGTAAGTCGACGCGGGACCGGGACCCGTCCGGGACGAGGACCGGGTGGCGCCTGAGTACCCGTACTCAGGCGCCACCGGCGTCTTCGGGGCCAGGATCGGAGCATGCTCTGGTCCGACCCGAAGAACGAGCCGCCGAAGGACATGCGCGACGCGCAGTCCATGTTCCGGCGGATGATCGTCGTGCTCGCGCTCGCGATGCTCGTCGTGGTGTACGTCCTGGGCGTGGGCGGCATCAGATAGGGCTTCCGGCGGCCCCTACGATGGCGGGCATGACTGCCGAACCGCGTGCCCTGGTCCTCGCCTCCGCCTCCCCCGCCCGGCTGAACCTGCTGCGCCAGGCCGGGCTGTCGCCGCACGTGATCGTCAGCGGCTTCGACGAGGACGCGCTGAGCGCGGACACCCCGTCCGAGCTGGCGCTCGCGCTGGCGGAGGCCAAGGCGGGCGTGGTGGCGGGCCTGCCGGAGGCCGCCGGGGCGCTGGTGATCGGCTGCGACTCGGTGCTGGAGCTGGACGGCGAGGCGCTGGGCAAGCCGGCCGACGCCGAGGAGGCCACGGCCCGCTGGAAGTCGATGCGCGGGCGGGCCGGCGTCCTGCGGACCGGGCACTGCGTGATCGACACCGCGAACGGGCGTCAGGTCTCGGCGACGGCGTCCACGACGGTGCGGTTCGGCGAGGTGACGGACGCGGAGATCGCCGCGTACGTGGCGAGCGGCGAGCCGCTGCACGTGGCGGGCGCGTTCACGCTGGACGGCCTGTCGGCGCCGTTCATCGACGGGATCGACGGGTGCGCGGGCAACGTCATCGGGCTGTCGATGCCGCTGCTGCGCTCGCTGCTGGGCGAACTGGACGTGCCGGTCACGGACTTGTGGGCGTGACCGAGGCCCCCGGCAGGGGGCCGGGCGCCGGCCCAGCCGCCGGCCCCGGGCCCGGCTGCAGCCCCGGCCCCGGCTCGCGCTTCGGGTAGAGCGTCAGGACGAGCACCAGCAGGCACAGGATCACCATCAGGGCGGCGAACGCGCCCCAGCCGACCAGGGCGGCCACCACGGCCCCCAGGAAGCCGTGGGTGACCGCCGCGGCGATCAGGACGACGCGGGCGAGGCGGGCGGGCGCGCGGTCGCGGACGGCGGCGACGACGAGCAGGACGGCGCACAGCGTCAGGAAGCCGCCCATGCCGGCACCCAGGACATAGGTCGCCGTGGACATGACATCCGGATCGCTGCCCGCGATCGACATCGACTGGTTCGCGGTCGTCGCGCCCAGCACGACGTGGACGACCACGAGCACCGCCGCCTCGGCGACGAGCACGGCCGCGGCCACCCCGGCCACGATTCTGCGCAGCACGACAGCCCCACCCCTCCACACAAGCGTGTTCGACGTGACGCCACGGAGGCTACTAACGGGTAATCCAGGGGACAAGGGGTGCGACACGGGGCTCCGCAGCGGTTCTGGGGTCGCCGCCCGGGGACGGTAGGGCAAAGAATGGATGGACCGTTCGTAGGGACTCCACAAAGATTCGGCGCGGCCCGATGTTCCGGCAGACAGAGACCTTGGCCACACGACGGGGTTACTGTGCAGTCGGGGAACCCCCTGACCTGGGGCGCCACAAGGGTTTTCGAGGCTTGAACGAGCCTCGAATCACGCTCTGTGTGGGCAAGCTCACCTCTGGAGACGGGTCGAAAGGCCGTGTCGGCTGTCCCTAAACTCAGCTTGTTTCAAGGAGGGAGCCATCGTGCGCAAGGTGCTCATCGCCAACCGTGGCGAAATCGCTGTCCGCGTTGCCCGGGCCTGCCGGGACGCAGGGATCGCGAGCGTCGCCGTCTACGCCGATCCGGACCGGGACGCTCTTCATGTCCGCGCGGCAGACGAAGCTTTCGCGTTGGGCGGTGACACCCCGGCAGCCAGCTACCTCGACATCGCGAAGGTCCTTCAGGCCGCCGCCGATTCCGGCGCCGACGCCATCCACCCCGGATACGGCTTCCTCTCGGAGAACGCCGACTTCGCGCAGGCCGTCCTCGACGCGGGCCTGACCTGGATCGGCCCGCCGCCGCAGGCCATCCGTGACCTCGGTGACAAGGTCGCCGCCCGGCACATCGCCCAGCGCGCCGGTGCGCCGCTGGTCGCCGGCACCCCGGACCCGGTCTCGGGCGCCGACGAGGTCGTCGCGTTCGCCCAGGAGCACGGTCTGCCGATCGCGATCAAGGCCGCCTTCGGCGGCGGCGGCCGCGGCCTGAAGGTCGCCCGCACCCTGGAGGAGGTCCCGGAGCTGTACGAGTCGGCGGTCCGCGAGGCCGTCGCCGCGTTCGGCCGCGGCGAGTGCTTCGTCGAGCGCTACCTCGACAAGCCCCGCCACGTGGAGACCCAGTGCCTGGCCGACTCCCACGGCAACGTGGTCGTCGTCTCCACCCGTGACTGCTCCCTCCAGCGCCGGCACCAGAAGCTGGTCGAGGAGGCCCCGGCGCCGTTCCTCTCCGCCGAGCAGAACAAGCAGCTGTACGCCGCCTCGAAGGCCATCCTGAAGGAGGCCGGCTACGTCGGCGCCGGCACGGTGGAGTTCCTCGTCGGCATGGACGGCACCATCTCCTTCCTCGAGGTCAACACCCGCCTCCAGGTCGAGCACCCGGTCACCGAGGAGGTCACCGGCATCGACCTCGTACGGGAGATGTTCCGCATCGCCGACGGCGAGGCCCTCGGCTACGGCGACCCGGAGCTGCGCGGGCACTCCTTCGAGTTCCGCATCAACGGTGAGGACCCGGGCCGGGGCTTCCTGCCCGCCCCCGGCACCGTGACCGTCTTCAACCCGCCCACCGGTCCGGGCGTGCGCCTGGACGCGGGCGTGGAGTCCGGCTCCGTGATCGGCCCCGCCTGGGACTCGCTCCTGGCCAAGCTGATCGTCACCGGCGCCACCCGCCAGCAGGCCCTGCAGCGCGCCGCCCGCGCGCTGGCCGAGTTCAACGTCGAGGGCATGGCCACCGCCATCCCCTTCCACCGCGCGGTCGTCGCCGACCACGCGTTCGCCCCCGCCGACGGCAACCCGTTCACGGTCCACACCCGCTGGATCGAGACCGAGTTCGTCAACGAGATCCCGGCGTTCGCGGCCCCCGCGGCCGAGGAGACCGAGGACGAGCCGGGCCGCGAGACGGTCGTCGTCGAGGTCGGCGGCAAGCGCCTCGAGGTCTCCCTGCCGTCCTCGCTGGGCATGACGCTGGCCCGGACCGCCGCCGCGGGCGGGGCCAAGCCCAAGCGCCGCGTCGCCAAGAAGTCCGGCCCGGCCGCCTCCGGCGACACCCTCGCCTCGCCGATGCAGGGCACCATCGTCAAGGTCGCGGTGGAGGAGGGCCAGGAGGTCGCCGAGGGCGACCTGGTCGTCGTCCTGGAGGCCATGAAGATGGAGCAGCCCCTCAACGCCCACCGCTCGGGCACCGTCGTGGGCCTGACCGCCCAGGTCGGCGGCTCGGTGACGTCGGGCGCGACGATCTGCGAGATCAAGGACTGACCTCGCACCGCACGGCATGAGGAAGCCCCCGCCCGGGATCGGGCGGGGGCTTCGTCGTACATCACTCAGCTGCGGCTCGTGGCACTACCAGGTGCCGGGTGCCGCCTCCCAGCTCGGCTTCGGAGGCAGGAAGCCGCCGTCGGGCCGGGACAGGAAGGTGTTGGTCGTGCTCCGGCCGTCGCCGTGGTCGTACATGATGGCGATGTCGTCGCGGCCGTCCTTGTCGGCGTCACCGGAGACCGGCAGCCCGGCCAGGGACGAGTTCCAGACCCCTTCCGGAGTGCTCCAGCTCTGGAAGTCCTCGTTCAGCCCGCCGTCCGCCTTGCCGGTCAGCGTGAACAGGGCCGCGCGGTCGTTGTCGTAACGGAACATGACCGCCAGGTCGGCGCGGCCGTCGGCGTTGTAGTCGCCTGCGGTGATCTTGCTGCGCCCGAAGTCCCAGTTGCCCGGCGAACGGGTCCAGGAGGCCACCGGGGCGGCGAAACCGCCGTCGGGCTTGCCGAGCAGCGTGTACGCGGTCACCGTGCCGTAGCCGAAGCCGTACATCGCGATGATGTCGTCGCGGCCGTCGCCGTTGACGTCGCCGGACACCTGCTTGGACTCGTTCCAGTACCAGCCGCCCTGGGTGGACCGCCAGCTCGGGGACGAGTAGTTGAAGGTGCCGTCCGGCTTCGACAGGAAGGTGTGGGCACCGGTCGAGCCGCCGTGGTCGTAGAAGAACGCCACGTCGTCACGGCGGTCACCGTTGAAGTCACCGGCGACGAGCTTGGCCTTCTTCGCGTCCCACCAGCCGGCACCGGTGTGGGCGCTGCGCGGAAGGGGCGTGAACGTGCCGTCGGCGTTGCCCAGGAAGGTGAACATGCCGTTGGAACCGTCGTCGTAGCCGTACAGCGCGGCGAGGTCGGCACGGCCGTCGCCGTTGAAGTCGCCCGCCACCCACTGGGAGTGGGCGTAGGAGAAGTTCCAGGCGCCGCTGTTGTGGGCGAGGGCCGGGGCCGCGTACCCGCCGTCGGCCTTGGCGGTCTGGACGTAGAGCGCGGTGTCGTGGCTGCCGTGGTCGTAGACGGTGGCCAGGTCGGAACGGCCGTCGCCGTTGAAGTCACCCGCGAGCTCGGTGCGCTGGTCGGCGGTCCGGTCGGTGAAGTTGTGCTCGACGCTCACACCGGTCCAGCGGTTGTGCCGGATGTACCCCTTCTGGAAGTCCTCGCGGGGGCCGCCGTAGACGTCGTACTCGTCGGACTTCGGGTAGCCCAGCCAGCTCTTCTCGGCGCCGAGCTCGAGCCACTTCTTGCGGATCGTGCCCCGGACCGACCAGGCGCCGCCGTTCTTGGGGATCCAGTGGATGGACGCGGTGTCGGAGGTCTCCTTGGAGCGGCGGAAGGTGTTGTAGCGGCCCACACCGTCGGAGTGCCCGGTCTCGTCGGAGGTCGGGTAGCCGAGCAGGCCGCCCGGCCCGCCGGTCTCCAGGTACTTCTTGTAGATGCCGCCGTACGTCGACCAGGCGCCGAACTCGGGCGACCAGTAGATGGCGCCGTTGCCGGTCGAACCGGCGAACGTGGAGAACCGGCCCGCCTCGTCGAAGGTCTTGTCCTCGTCGGAGGTCGGGTAGCCCAGGACGCCCTTCTCGGCGCCCAGGCTCATCCACTTGTCGCGGATGCCGTTGATGAGCATCCAGGCACCGGTGCTCGGGTGCCAGTAGATGGACGCGTTGTCGGCGCCGAGGCCATTGCCCCGCAGGTGCACGAAGCGGCCGCCGTCGGCGGTGTCCGTGACGTTGCCCGAGGGCTTGCCGAAGTCCGCGACCCCGCCCTTGGCCTTGAACTTGGCCAGGATGGGCCCGCACAGCTTGTGCTTGGCCGTCGCCGAGACCGCCGAGGGGATCTCCTCGCAGGTGGTCCACGGGGTGCCGCTGACGGCGATCTGACGGGCGGGACCGAAGACCGAGCCGCTGGTCAGCGGGCGGCCCTGGAACTCGTGGATCACACCGTTGTTGTCACGCGACCACAGGTCGGGGAAGCCGTCCTGCTCGAAGTCGCCCACGCTGGTCAGGTGCGGCCAGGCGGTGCCGGTGAAGCCGGAGCCGATGTCGGTCTTGCGGACGCCTGCGTCCGCGTAGACGGTCAGGTCGATGGCCAGCGGCGCCGCGGTGTCGGTGGTCTTGCGGCTGGCGTACTGGTGGATCTTGCCGGTGGTCTTGGCGCGGGCCCAGATCTCGGGGAAGCCGTCGCCGTTGAGGTCGCCGGGGGCGGCCAGGGTCATGTCCTGCCAGTCGGCGTTGCCGAGCAGGTACGGGCCTCCGTTCACGTTGAGCTCGCCGGTCGTGCTACCGGTGTAGAGCCAGAGCTCGCCGCCCGCCTTGACGAGCAGGTCGGGGGCGTCGTTCTCGTCGACCTTGCCGTTGGCGTCGTCGTCGTCGATGCTGCTGATCGCCAGGACCTGGTCGGCCTGGTCCCACTTGCGCTGCGCGTCGTCATAGACCTGCAGCTCCAGGCGGGTGGAGTCGGCGGGCAGCAGGTCGCCGTCGCCGGCGCCGGAGTAGACGTAGATGTTCTTCTTGTTGGGCTCCCCGGGCACCGGGCGCAGGACGAGGAGGTCCTCGTAGAAGTCGCTGTCCCAGCTGCCCCACTGGGTCAGCGAGATGGCGTTGGCGAAGTTGTCCTTGTCGGGCTTGCCGACCTTGCGGGGCTCGCCGAAGGCGCCGTTGCCGCGGCCGGGGACCGTCCACAGCTGGCTGTCGCCCGGGCCCACGCTCCAGATGTCGGTCGCACCGTCACCGTTGGTGTCGCCGTGCTTGTCGCGCGTGGGCTGGCGCTTGGCGGTGTAGCGGTAGGCCTTCGCGTTGGACCGGTTGCCCGCCGCGTCCATGCTCCAGACGATGAGGCCGTGCGGGCCCGCCGCCAACGGGGTGTACTTGATCGTCGCGGTACGGCCGGGGCCGGTCGCGTCCACGGTACGGACGGTCGGGTCGGTCAGCGTGTGCCACTGGTACCGGGTGATGTCGGTGTCCGCGCCGGGGTCGAAAGTGAAGGTGCCCTCGGTGCGCGCGAGGCCGGGGGTCGCCCCGGGCTTGTCGTCCGGGGGGAACTGGGCCGACTGCACTCCGGGCACCGAGCCGGGACGGGAGCGGTCGATGTCGAACACGCACTGGCCCGCCCAGGGGCCCGTGCCGCCGGCGTCGTCGACGCCGCGCACGTCCCACCGGTAGGAGCTTCCGGTGAGCTCGGAGGCCGGGATCCGCAGCATGGCGGCGTTGCCGCTGACGACCGGGACCTTCGGGGCCTTCAGCGTGCCGTAGTCGTCGGCCTTCCAGTAGTGGAACTCGGCCTTGAGGCCGTTGTTCTCGGCGTCGCCGACCCAGGCGCGCAGCACGACCTCGTCGGCCGTGCCCATGTAGCCGCCCTCGCACTTGACGTACGGCTCCGACCAGCGGTCGTTGATGGGGTACGGCGGGGTGTTGTACTCGGTGGAGATGCGGACGCTGTCCGGGTTCATCCTGCGCCAGGACACGTCGACGGTGTCATTGACGGACTTCAGGCCCATGGTCCAGGCGGGCCAGCCCCAGCGGGCGGCGTCCGCGACCGCGGAGGTCACGTTCAGCTCGACGAGGTCACCGTCGTTCGAACAGTTGCGGCCGCCGTAGGACTGGCTGGAGGAGTCGACCATCCGCTTCCAGGCCGGCTGATTGTTCCAGCTGGTCCTGTCGTTGATGCCGTCCGTGTCCCAGACCTGGATCTCGCCGGACTTGCAGATGTGGGAGCCCGCGTACCGCTGCTGGATGCGCAGCGTGGCGCCGATGATCTGCTTGCCCCTCAGTTCCCCCATACCGACCTGGAAGAACGTCTTGGCGCAGACGACGGCGTTGCCGTAGTCCCGGTCCTTGGCGCAGCCGACCCGGGCGTCCTTGCTGAGGGTGCCGCCGTTCCAGTACGGCGTGCTCGCGGAGCCCGGGATGCCGTTGTGCTTGTAGGCGACCGCCCAGGCCGACTTCCAGTCGTCGCGCGTCCACGCGGGGTCGATGACCACCGGGAACGCGGTGTCGGCCGCGGTGAGCAGCTTGCGGTCCGGGGTGAGGGTCAGCTTGTCGTTCTTCAGTTCCACGCCGAGGTCGGCCTGGCGGGTACCGAGCGCGATGCCGTCGACGGCGGGTACCGGGTCGGTCCCCGGGGTGGTAGCGGCCGGGGCCGCCTCCGTGGCGCCCGCGGACTTCGCCGCCGGCGCGCCCGCGGACTTCGCCCCGGTGGCCGGAGCGGCGGGAGCCGCCTGTGCTGCGGGGGCCTGCTGCTCGGCGCCCGAGTCCCACATCTGCGGCCGGGCCGAGCTGAACAGCGTCTGGCCTGCCGGGTCCACGGCGCGCAGTTCGCCGTTCGCCTCCTTGCGGACGGTGAGGCCGTTGCCCGTGAGGCCGAACGTGAGGGACGAGAGCGCCGGGTCGGCCGCGGCCTCGCGGTTCTTGACCACGAGCTGGTGCGAGAACCCGATGGCGTCCGCCGTGACCCGCAGGTCCACGCCCTTGATGACCTCGGCGTAGGTGGCGGTGTTCCCGTCCAGGGCCGGGGCGGGCAGCGGCTTGGGCCAGGTCAGGACGACGTCGCGGCCGTCCTTGCGCATGGTGACCAGCGGAGCGTTGCCGCCGCCGGAGAAGGTGAGGTCGACGCCGGCCGCCTTGGGGGCCACCCGGCCGTCCTTGAGCTTGGTCAGGCCCGTGTCGAGCGGGACCAGCTTGCCGTCGCGGCGGACACGCGTCGGCAACAGCGATTTCTCGGAGGTGAAGGTCCCGTTCGGGTTGGCCCAGATCTCCTCGTTCTCACTGCGCTGCGCGGTGACCTCGACGCGCTTGCCGGTGCGCTTGGCGTCGGCGGACGCCGTGGCCGCCGCGTCCGCCTTGGCGGCCGTGGGCGCGGGCTTGGCGGACTTCGCGGCGGAGCCGGCGGGGTCCGCCGCAGCGGCGGCGGGTATCGCGCCGACCAGGGTGGCGACCAGCGCGGTCGCCAGGATGAGTACGGGTGCCCTGCGGGAGGGCCGCCCCGCGACGCGGGGTCGCGTCGGGAAGGGTCTCACTGACTGAGTCCTCGGTGTCGGTTCCGGCGGCACCCCCGGGGGGACCGGCCGGAAAGCATCGGTCGAACGGCGCGTCGATGGCCGGTTTTCAGCCACGCGACAAAAATCACCACCGTTCGATTGATTTGTAGCAGCCGAACGGACTCGCGACCGAACTTAACCCCCTCCTTCAGGCGCCCGAACGGGGATCGCGCGAGCCCCTTTATCACACCCCAAACCGGAATACATAATTCCGAATTATCCCTTCCGGTTAGCCCCCTCACCTGCACAAACGGAGGGAGGAGCTACCGCGACGAAACCACCCCCTTCTTTCCTGATTTCCCGATCACGGCTGTAAGTTCGGCGGGATTGCCCATTACCGCGGAAACCTGTGAACCGCGGAACAGGAACGGGAGTGTTCGATTTTGATACGACCCCGGGCGCACGCCATGCGTGCGCCTTTGAGACGTGTCTGGCGGTGGCCCGTACCGGTGCTCGCCGTCGTCATGATGACCACGGGGCTGACCGCGATCGACGCGGCAGCGGCCTCCGGGCCCGCACTGCCCGGCAAGCAGAAGCTGACCAAGGTCAGCGGCGCGAACGTCAAGGGCAAGCCCGCACCGGGCCCCGCCGAGTCGCAGAAGAAGGCGTGGAAGGGCGCCCCGGCCATCGCATGGCCCACGCCGGGATCGGCTGAAGTCAGCCTCCCGAACGCCCCGGCGGCACCGGCCGCCCGGCTGAAATCGGCTGACGGCCAGGCCGCCGCCGCGCCCGCCGCCCGGGACGCCGGCTCCGCCCCCGCCGGCCGGCCGGTCAAGGCCGGCAGCCTCCCGGTGTCGGTCACCGCGGTCGCCCCGCCGGCCCCCCCTGCCCCCGCGGCCGCGAAGCGGTCCGCGGACGGCTCGGCCCCGGCCGCGGCCCCGGCCGCGGACGCCGCGCCGCCGGCCGCCCCCGCCGACGTCAAGCTGAACGTCGCCCTGCACGACCGGGCCGTCGCCCAGCGCGCGGGTCTCGCCAACAGCGTGCTCGTGTCCGTGGACCGGACGGACACGGCCCCCGCGGCCGCTCCCGTCTCGGTGGAGCTGGACTACAACGCCTTCAAGAACGCGTACGGCGGCAGCTGGGGCTCCCGTCTGACCTTCTCGGCGATCCCCACCTGTGCGCTGACCACCCCGGAGCGCCCCGAGTGCCAGGGCAGCACCCCGGTCAGCACCCGCAACGACGCGAAGACCGGCAAGCTGGTCGCCACCTTCGACGCGCCGGCGAAGGCCGCGCCCGTCAAGCCGGTGGGCAAGTCGTTCCTGAGCGCCCCGGCGGCAGCCGGCCTCGCCGCCCCGGCCTCGGCCGGGATGACGCTGGCCGCCTCCCCCGGAGCGAGCGGCGCGAACGGCACGTACAAGGCCACCTCGCTCAGCGCCTCGGGCTCCTGGCAGGCCGGCGGCTCCGCGGGTGACTTCTCGTGGTCCTACCCGCTGGACATCCCCGCCTCCCTGGGCGGTCCGAGCCCGTCGCTGTCGCTGGGCTACTCCAGCGCGCAGATCGACGGCCGTACGAACGCCTCCCAGCAGCAGACCTCCTGGGTCGGCGACGGCTGGGACCTGGCCTCGAACTTCATCGAGCGGGGCTACGTCCCGTGCAGCCAGGACAAGCGCAAGGACTCCGGGTACAACAACCCGAAGGACGACACCGGCGACCTGTGCCACGGCGCGCCCATGGTCACCATGTCCCTCAACGGCGGCTCCACCCAGCTCGTCCTGGACGACACGACCAAGAAGTGGCGTCCGGCCAAGGACGACGGTTCCCGCGTCGAGCTGCTCCAGGGCGCCGACAACGGGGACAAGGAGGGCGACCACTGGCGGTTCACCAACCCGCAGGGCATCCAGTTCTACTTCGGTCTGAACAAGGTCCCGGGCTGGACGGACGGCAAGCCGCTCACCAACTCGGCCTGGAACGTCCCGGTCTACGCCAACCACCCCGGTGAGCCCTGCTACAAGTCGACGTTCGCCGACGCGGTCTGCAACCAGACCTACCGGTGGAACCTCGACTACGTCGTGGACCCGCGCGGCAACGCGATGACCTACTGGTACCAGAAGGAGGTCAACCACTACGGGTCGAACTACAAGATCGCCGGCGGTTCGACCGCCCGGTCGTACGACCGGTCCGGCTGGCTGGACCACGTCTCCTACGGTCTGCGCAGCGACAACCTGTTCGCCCCGGCCCCGGCCCAGGTGAACTTCACCGTCGCCGAGCGCTGCCTGACGTCCAAGGACTTCGACTGCGACCCGGCGAAGCTCAAGCCGGAGGTGGACTGGAACATCGCCAAGATGTGGCCGGACACCCCGGGCGACCAGCTGTGCGCCGCGGGCGAGGAGTGCAAGGGCCGGTTCACCCCGACCTTCTTCTCCCGCAAGCGTCTGACCGAGGTCAGCACCTTCGTCTGGAACGGCTCGGCGCACAAGCCGGTCGACACCTGGAAGCTGGTCCAGGACTTCCCGATGACCGGTGACGGCACGGACTACCCGCTGTGGCTGTCCGAGATCCGGCACGTCGGCAAGAACGGCACGCAGATCGAGCTCCCGCCGGTGAAGTTCCGCGGCACGCAGCTCGACAACCGCGTCGACGGCCTGGGTGACGGCAAGCCGCCGTACAAGCGCTACCGCGTCAACGTCATCGACACCGAGACCGGTTCGACGATCCACGCGAACTACGCGCCCACCGAGTGCCGGGCCGCCGATCCGCGCGTGATCCCGGCCTCGCCGGAGAACAACACCCTGCGCTGCTACCCGGTCATCTCCGAACTCCCGGACCCGAACGACCCCAAGCGCGAGAACAAGATCTACTCCACCGACTGGTTCCACAAGCACATCGTGGACTGGGTCCGGGAGGAGGACCGCAACGGCAACTCGCCGCCGCGGGTCAGCACGTACGAGTTCGTCGGCAAGCCCGCCTGGGCCTACGACGACGAGACCGAGATGATGCGCCCCAAGACCCGCACGTGGTCGCAGTGGCGCGGCTACGAGCGGGTCAAGACGTACATCGGTGAGGCCCCCGACAAGCGCTCCATGACGGAGACGCTCTTCTTCCGCGGCCTGGACGGCGACCGTGCCGGCCCGTCCGGCGGCAGGAAGTCGGTCAAGGTCAAGGACTCCGAGGGCATCGAGCTCGACGACCACCGTCTCTTCGCGGGCCAGACCCGCGAGGTCCTGGCCTACAACGGCGAGGGCGGAGCGCTCGAGGCGGCCACGACGTACACCCCGTGGCTGCACGGCCCGACGGCGACGCGCCTGCGCAAGGGCGAGACGGCCGAGGAGGACATCGAGCCGCAGCAGGCCTTCGTCCAGCAGACGACGAACGTCGGCTCCCGCATCCTGCTCTCCGACAACCGCGGCTGGCGCCGTACGGCGATGGAGACCAAGTACGACAACCGCGGCTTCGCGCAGTGGGTGTCGAACAAGGGCGACGTCGCGGACCCGTCCGACGACAGCTGCACCCGTTACGAGTACGACTCGGACGAGACGCGCTGGATCATCGCCCGCCAGAAGCGGGTGGAGACGGTCGCCAAGGCGTGTGACGCCACCGTGGCGCGCCCGGCGGACGTGACGTCGGACATCAAGATGTCCTACGACGCGGCCGGCAACGTCAAGCAGACCGAGTCCCTCACGGGCTACAACGGCAGCACGCCGCAGTACCAGGTCGACGGCAGCGCAACGTTCGACGCGTACGGCCGCCCGAAGACCACGACCGACGTCTTCGGCAAGGTCACCAAGCTGGACTACACCCCCGCGGCGGGCCAGATCACCACCAAGGTGGTCACGACCAACCACGCGGGTCACACCCAGACCACGGAGACCGACCAGGGCCGCGGCTCGATCCTGGCGAAGCAGGACACCAACGGCCGCCGCCAGGTGATGGAGTACGACGCCCTCGGGCGCCTGTCGAAGGTCTGGTCCCCGGACCGCGACCCGAACAGCAAGTCGCCGGACGGCATCTTCAGCTACGACGTCCGCACCGACGGGCCGGTGGTCATCACCAACAAGGCCCTGCTGGACGACGGCACGTACCGCACCAGCTACGACATCTACGACAGCAGCCTGCGGATCCGCCAGACCCAGATGGAGGCCCTCGGCGAGGGCCGTGTCATCACGGACACCTTCTACAACAGCCTGGGCCGGCTCTGGAAGACCAACGGCGCGTACTACGCGGCCGGCGCGGCCTCGGGCACGCAGTTCGCCCCGAAGGACAACCAGGTCCCGTCCTCGACGGTGACCGAGTACGACGGCTCGGGCCGTTCGGTCGCGCAGATCTCGCGGAAGCTGGGCGAGGAGACCTCCCGGACGACCACGTCGTACGGCGGCGACAACATCACCGTCGACCCGCCGAAGGGCGAGACCCCGACCCGGGCCTTCCTGGACGGCGTGGGCCGCAAGACGGAGCTCCGCTTCTTCAAGTCGGACTCCCCGACGGGTGCGTACGACACCACGCGCTACACCTACAACCAGAGCGGATTGCTGGAGTCGGTCGTCAACCAGGCGGGCGACAAGTGGGCGTTCGAGTACGACATCCGGGGCCGCGTGACCAAGCAGTCGGACCCTGACAAGGGATCGGCCAAGACCGTCTACGGTAAGGGCGACCGGGTCGAGTCGGTCACGGACGCCCGTGGCAAGGTCGTGGCTCCCGAGTACGACGCACTCGGCCGTGTGATCGCCACGCACGAGGGTTCGGTCACGGGTCCGAAGCTGACGTCGACCACGTACGACACCCTGCCGGGTGCCATCGGCCTGCCGGTGGCGATGACGCGTTACGTGGACGGCAAGGCGTACACCCAGGAGGTCACCGGGTACGACACCGAGTACCGTCCGACCGGGACCAAGGTGACGATCCCGTCGTCGGAAGGTGCCCTCGGAGGGACGTACTCCTTCAGCAGCGGGTACCGGCCGAACACCGGCCTCACCAACTGGAACCAGCAGCCGGCCGTGGCCGGTCTGCCCGCCGAGCGCACCACGATCCAGTACAACCACTTCGAGCTGCCCACGGTCATGGGCATCCAGGGCAAGACGTTCGTCGGCAAGGTCGACTACTCGCCCATGGGCGACGTCCTGCGCACCGAGTCGGGCCCGGCCCTCTCCCAGGTCTACACGACGAACTTCTTCGACGAGCAGACGCGCCGTCTGACCAGGACGGTCAACAGCCAGGAGCGGTCGCCGGTCACGATCAACGACACGTCGTACGAGTACGACGCCGTCGGCAACATCCTCAAGGTCAGCGACAAGGAGTCGGCGACCGCGGTTCCGGACGTGCAGTGCTTCGCGTACGACTACATGCGCCGGATGAACGAGGCCTGGACCGCGACGGACGACTGCGCGGCCCAGCCGAACGCGTCCGGCCCCGGCTCCAAGCCGCAGGTCGGCGGGGTGAACCCGTACTGGAGCTCGTACAGCTTCGACGCGGCGGGCAACCGCACCAAGGAGGTCCAGCACTCTCCCACCGGTGACTTCACCAAGGACGTCACCCGTACCTACACCTACGGCACTCCCGGCCAGGCCGGAGCCAACGGGCTGAAGAAGGTCGACACCACCGGTCCGGGCGGTTCGCGCACCGAGTCGTACACCTACGACGCGGCGGGCAACACCAGGACCCGGACCATTCAGGGCGACACCCAGACCCTGGACTGGAACGAGTCCGGTCAGCTGGAAAAGGTCACCAAGGGCACGGACACCACGTCCTTCGTGTACGACGCCGGCGGCAACCGCCTGATCAAGCGGGACGCGACCGGCACCACGCTGTACCTGCCCGGCACCGAGGTGAAGCTGACCGCTGCGGGCAAGCTGGAGGGCACGCGTTACTACGCCCACCCGGCCGGCCCGGTGATGGTCAAGACCGTCAAGGACGGCGTGACCTCCACGTCGTACCTGATGACCGACAAGAACGGCACGGCGACCACCTCGGTGGAGGCCTCGACCGGGGCTGTCACCCGCCGGAAGTTCACGCCGTACGGCGAAGTGCGCGGCGCGACCCCGTCGGTGTGGCCGGGCAAGAAGGGCTTCGTCGGTGGAGACATCGACGAGTCCATCGGTACCGTCCACCTGGGCGCCCGCGAGTACGACCCGGCGACCGGCCGGTTCCTCTCGGTCGACCCGATCATCGACTACAACGAGCCCAAGCAGCAGAACCCGTACGCCTACGCGAACAACTCGCCGGTGACGTTCAGCGACCCCAGTGGTCTGTCGATCGCACCCCCCGTGATGCCGATCAAGGACTTCACGGACGCGGAAGCAGCTTGGGCCCGCATGATCCAGGGCAAGAGCGCCTTGGACATCGCGCTCGAAGTCGCGGTCGGCATCCTGAAGGACGTCTCGGGCTACAACGACATCCGTGACTGCCTGAGCGGTTCATGGGGTGCTTGTGCGGGCTTGGCCCTCGACGCGGCGCTTCCCTTCGCGGGCCGCGCGAAGCGGATCCTGAAGGCCCTGGACCGGGCTTGGGAAGCCTTCAACAGTTGGTCACAAAAGCTGGCGCTGGCACGGGACATCCTGGCTCGCGTCCAACGCTACGAGCAGGCCATGGCGAAGTACGCCGAGGACCTCGCCGAGTGGAAGCGCCAGATGGAGGAGGCGGCCGAGCGCGCGAGAAAACTGGAGGAGGAAGCCGCAGCGGCGCGCAAGGCCGCCCAGGAGGCAGCAGCCGCAGCCGCCAAGAGGGCCGACGAGGCCAAGGCGACGGCGGCCAGGCAGGGCAAGGCCTCGGCGCAGAAGGCCAAGAAGGCCGACGGTGACGGCAAGTCGTCCAAGTCCGCCGAGACGAGGAAGGCTGACAGTCCCCGCAAGGGTGGCAACACGACGAAGCCGTCCGCCTGCGAGAACAGCTTCATACCGGGTACTCGCGTCCTGATGGCCGACGGCTCGACGAAGCCGATCGAAGAGGTCGAGATCGGCGACGAAGTCGTGTCCACGGATGCGGAAGCCGGTGCGACCGAAGCGCAGCCGGTGGTCGGGCACCTCGTCAGTGGCGGCCAGAAGGATCTGGCTGAGATCACGATCGACACCGACGGCCTCGCCGGCAACGCCACCGAGAAGATCACGGCCACCGGAAACCACCCGTTCTGGTCGGCAGCGCTGGACCAGTGGATGGACGCCACCGATCTGAAGGCGGGCGACTGGCTCCGCACCTCGTCGGGCACCTGGGTCCAGGTCGTCGAGGTCAGGCGCTGGAGCCAGCAGAAGACGGTGTTCAACCTGACCGTCGCGGGCCTCCACACCTACTACGTGGTGGCCGGACAGCAGGGCGCACTCGTCCACAACTGCCCCGCAGGCGGAGACAGTCCGAGCCCGAAGGTCCCGAGCGTCGCGCAGCTGACCGAGCAGGCCCGGAACGCGGCCGTCGCCGTGGCGGAGAAGCACGGCACCACGCTCACCGAGCTGGGGCGCGGACCGCGCCACAAGACCGGCGAGCACGAGGGCTCCAACCTGTGGGACAACGGGCCGGACAGCCTTCTGTTCGCGACTCCCAAGTACCTGAAGAAGGTGAACGATTCCACGTTCACCCGGGACGACATCAAGGTGTTCTACGAGTACTTCGATGCGATCGTCCAGGCGAACGACTACCGTGCTGCACGCGGCGCGGGCAGACCGAACCCCAGCGCCGCGCATCGGCGAGACCTTCTCGGTTTCTACCTGGAGAACATGAAGTAGAAATGATCAGATTCGATGTAGTCGCTGAAGGACCGGAGCCTTTGGTGATCCAGTTCGAGCCGGCCGCGAATGAGGTCGTGCTGGCCCCGGGAGACCGCATCACCATCGAGTGGCCGAACTGGAACGGCCGGACGCCCGGCACGTTCCTCCACCGTCCGGACCGGTTGATCATCGGAGAGCCGGGCATGACGTCCGGCTGGACCAGGGTGTGGAACTCGGCAGGAGAGGAAATCACCTACTAGCGCGCCCTTCAGGACGGCCCGCCGGACTCCCGGCGGGCCGTTCTGGCTTTGCTGCTGCCGCCGCATGTCCGCCGCCCGAGCCACGCCGAGCCGGCGATCGTGATCACATGACATGATCGGCGGATGGACGATGGATTGTCCGATCCGCGTGCACTCGCCGCCGAAGTCGACTGGTCCCGCCTGTCGCACGCCTTCGGGCCGGCCGCGCCCGAGACGCCGGGCAAGCTGGCCGGTCTCGTGTCCGGGGATGCCCGCGCGGTGACGGCCGCCCTTGGCCACCTCTGGGACGATCTGCTTCACCAAGGGTCCCTCTGCTCCGCAACACCGGCCGCCGCGCTGTGCGTTGCCACGGTTCTCGGAGATCCTCGCGGCAGGCACTCCCTGACCCGCTCCCATCGCAGCCGCCTGCTGGCATGGCTGGCGGAGGTGGCTTTCGTCGTCACTGTCCGATGGGAGCGGCAGCTCCAGGAATGGGCCGGTTCTTCCGCGACGGGGGCCCGACATCCGCTCGTCGGCGACGTACGGGCGATTCGCCCCGCCCTCTTCCGGGGCGTGCTTCCCTGGGTTTCCGATCCCGACCCGGCCGTGACGGAGGCCGCGCTGCTCGCCGCCGTGCACCTTCTGGACGCGCCGGAGCTCACGTCCTACCGCGACGCACTGGCCCCGCAGGTGCGGAACGTGCTGGCCGCGAGCTCCGTCCACGGCCACCGGGCTGCGGCCATTGCGGCGCTCGAGGCCTGGGGCGAGGAGGTGGGGTCGCTGAGAGACCCGGACGCGCCGGCCGAAGACACCGGCGACGCCGCAGACGCGTTCTGGAGCGCCGACAGGGGTCCGCTCGACGAGCCGCCCTTCTAGGGGGCGGCGCGGCCGGGCCCGAGGGCCCGGCCTGCGGCGTCTGCCGATCGGCTACCGCCGCCGCATGTCCGCCACCCTCGCCCGTTCCCGGTCGCCCGGGTCGACCAGCGCCGACGCGCTGCGGAGTTGGGCCGTCGGGCCGCCGCGGCGCTGGACCGGGAGGGGGGAGTCGCGGCGGGGGCGGCGCGGGGGGATGCCGTCCACCGAGCCGCCCGGGACCGCAGAGCCCGCCACCGTGATCTGGACCCCCTGGTCCGCCAGGGCCTGGAGCTCCGTGGCGGCCCGGTCGTCGTGGGCCGGGGGCTCGTCCGTCACCAGGCGGGTGATCACGTCCGTGGGCACCGTCTGGAACATGGTGTCCGTCCCCAGCTTGGTGTGGTCCGCCAGGACCACCACCTCCGCCGCCGCCTGGACCAGCGCCCGGTCCACACTCGCGCTCAGCATGTTGGACGTGGACAGGCCCCGCTCCGCCGTCAGGCCGCTGCCCGACAGGAAGGCGCGGGAGACCCGCAGGCCCTGGAGGGACTGTTCCGCGCCACTGCCGACCAGGGCGTAGTTCGAGCCGCGCAGGGTGCCGCCGGTCATGACGACCTCCACCCGGTTGGCGTGGGCGAGGGCCTGGGCGACCAGGAGGGAGTTGGTCACGACGGTCAGGCCGGGCACCCGGGCGAGCCGGCGGGCCAGCTCCTGGGTCGTGGTGCCCGCGCCGACGACGACGGCCTCGCCCTCTTCGACCAGGCCGGCCGCGACATCGGCGATGGCGGTCTTCTCCGCCGTCGCGAGGTGGGACTTTTGCGGGAAGCCGGATTCACGGGTGAACCCGCCCGGCAGCACCGCACCGCCGTGCCGGCGGTCGAGGAGTCCTTCTGCCTCCAGCGCCCGCACGTCCCGCCGTACGGTCACTTCGGAGGTCTGGACGACGCGGGCGAGCTCACGGAGCGACACGGCCCCGTTGGCGCGCACCATTTCGAGAATCAACTGGCGACGTTCTGCAGCGAACACGAAACAGACGGTAACGCAAGCAGTCCATTCCTTTCAGGCCCTTGCCTCAAAAGGAAGAAGTTGGACGCACCGCATGTCCGTGTGTGGTATGGGTCACGACACCACCGCCACCACGGCAACACCTCGTGACGGAACTTCAAACTCCGGTTGCACAGGCCGAGTTCAAGTGCCTACCCTCATTGCGCAAGCGCAACACCAGGCTCCACAACCTCGTTCGCACAACCGTTGGTCCGATGCGTCCGACCCCGCGGGTCCACCCACGCGTCCACCAACGGTCCACCTCTCGAAGCACTGTTCGTCAGGAGCTCGCGCTCCTGGTCCGAAGGCGAGCGGGGTTTCCCGGGGGCGTCCGCCGGCTGTCGAGCCGACCCACTGGATCGCCCGAGCGCCGCCACGGCCCTCTGGCGCAGACGTGCAGGCAGTCCGGCCCTCTTTCCAGCTCCACCGGCCTCCTGCGTCGAGCCCTCACCGGCTCCGAGGAGGTAGGTCGTGACGTTCCGTGCGTTCTGTGACGAGTCGATGCGCGCCCGTGCGGGCACCCCGGGCAACCCGGCCGGCCCGGGCATCTTCATGATGGCCGCCGTGGTCCTGCCCGGTGCCGGGGCGGAGGCGCTGCACACCGCGATGGCCGCCTTACGCCTGCCCGGCCAGCGCAAGGTCCACTGGCGCGACGAGAGCCGCAGGCGGCGCCGGCAGCTGGTCGACGGCCTGGTCCGCAGCCGCGCGCAGGTCGTGAAGGCCGCGGAGGCCGCGGAGGTCGCAGCGGTTCCGGCGAGCGCGGTGGGATCGGCGGGCGTCCCGACGGGCATCCCGGCAGGCGTCCCGCCGGACGCGGAGATCGTCGTCGCCACCTGCTGCGGCATGGACCCCGCCCGCCAGGAACGCGCGCGCCGCCACGCCCTTCAGCGGCTGCTGCCCGAACTGGCCGCCCGTGACGTGACCCTGGCCGTCTTCGAGTCCCGGGGGCCCCAGCGGGACGGCGCCGACATCGCGAGTCTCCACGGGCTGCGCCGCGCCGGTGTGCTGCCGTCCGGCCTGCGCATCGCGTACGAGAAGGGAGACGCCGAGCACGCGCTCGGCGCGGCGGACATCGCCGTCGGTGCCTTCGGAGCGGCCGCGGACGGCGACGGATCGCACTGGACCACGCTCGCCCAGCAGACGAAGACCACCGTCCTCGGCTGCGCCGGCTGCGACGCCTCGCACGGCCCCGCGAACCCCCTCTGAACAGCGCGAAGGCCAGGTGTCCGTCGTCCGGCGGATGACCTGGCCCCACTTCCGGGCCCTCCTGGGCCCGGCCCCTCCACTCTGCATTCCCCCAGGTACCCGGTCAAGCGGAAGGCATAGCCCAGATGGATGAGAAGGACACGGGCCGCGAGGTCGACGAGCAGGAGTACCGCGACCGCCTCCAGGTCGCCGGTGAGCGCATCGCGGGCCTGTCGGTCAGGGACCGCAGGTCGGTGGAGGCCGCCGCCGCCCGGCTGGTGGACGAGTCCCCGTACGCGGACGGCGACATAGTCCACTCGCTCGAATCGGCGGCGGACCTGCTGTCCGCCGTGGTCGATCCCCGCGGTGTCCGCCCCACCCAGATCAGGAAGCAGCGGGTCCGGGGCAGCCGGCTGCTGTATCTGCTGCGCGCCACCGTCTGGACCCCCCTGCTGCTCGTCGACGCGACCAACGGCCGTTTCGTCGTCGGCCAGACCTACCTCTCGGACCCGCTGGCGGGGAAGAAGGGTCTGGCCAAACTCGCCCTGCCCGCCCCCGAGTCGGCCACCGACACACCCTCGCTGATCTACCGGGGCGCCCGCCAGACGGTGGCGACCGCGCTGGACGCGAACGCGGATTACGTACGCAAGAACAACAACTGGGTCGACGACATCGCCGCCAACGGCGTGATCATGCCGCTGCTGGCGGGGCACGTGGAGTACCGGTTCACCGACGGCACCCCCCGGCCCGCCGTCGGCGTCGTCGACGGGACCTCGCGGACCGCCTCGGCACACCAGCTGCTGGACCTGAGCGAGTCCGCGATCCTCGCGACGGACCCCGCCGAGCAGCGCCGCTGGATCACCCGGACGCTCTCCCGGCTCGGCCGCGAGACCGCCGGCCTGCAGCAGGACCCGGCCGTCCGGCCCGACGCGCTCGTCCGGATCGAGGCCGAGCTGAACGCCCTGACGGCGGAGGCCGACCTGATCGTCGGCTGGGGCTGGGACACGGGCGCCACCCCGCAACAGCGCGCGCACCGGGCGAGCTACTCCAGCACCCTGAACCTCGCCCTCGGGGCGCAGAACATCGAACCGAAGGCGTTCTCCGACGAGGCGCAGAAGACCCTGCTCGCCGAGCGCACCGTGAACACCCTGGCCGACCTGGGGCTGATCGACGGTGACGAGCTCGTCTTCGCCCTCGGCCGGGAGGACCTGACCCAGGTGGCCGGCAAGCTCGGCCTCAGCCACCACCGCGACGAACGGTGCGCCTGGCTGATCCGGCTGATGACCAGTGACGATCCGAAGCTGCGCCGGGCCGTCAACGAGGTGCTCGGGTTCCGGTCGTTCTCGGCGAAGAGCCGTTCGCCGTACGCCATCGAGCTGGCCCTGCGGTCCTTCTCCGGGCACGACCCGCAGTTGCTGGACCGGGCCCGCAACGCCGCGGTCAACGCGCTGTGGTCCAAGTCGGGCGGGTCGTGGACGGTCACGCCGCGGCCGGACGCGGCGGCCCTGGACGAGCTGGAGGCCGAGGCGCTGGCCGAGGTGCGGGACGGCGGTCCCGGGCGGCGCTGCCACGAGGTCGCGGCGCGCGCCGTGGTGCCCGTGCTCGCCCTGGGCGGTCTGGGCGTGGACCGGGGCTCCGCCTCCTACCGCGGCCACGTCTCGGCGGTCCTCGACAAGATGATCACCAACGAGTGGGGCATCCGGCAGCTGATGGCGGCCGTGCGGGCCTCCAGGGACGACCTGCCCTTCCCCCGGCTGGACGAGCACGGCCGCGAGATCCCGACGGACGTGCTGCTCAACACGCCCTCGCACAACAACGAGTGGCTGCGCGAGCGCGTGCTCATGAAGTCCGTCGACACGCCGGTGAGCCAGGCCGAGGGGCCGGAGCAGCGGCTGTTCCGGGCCCTGCGGGACGCCCGCGCCGCGCTCGACGCGTACTGCGAGCTGATGGATCCGCCGTACCAGTCCCTGGACGGCGCCGACTGGCGCGAGGGCCTCGCCCACGCCGGCGCGCTCGCCAAGAAGCTGGGGCTGTACGTCGTCACCGAGGAGTGAGTGGGCAGGCCGCCGCCCGGGTGGTCCGGCCGGCCCGCCCGGCCGGTCGGGCCGCCCCCCGTTACGCCTCGCCCGCCGCCTTGCGGGTGTGGAGCTGGCGGGCCACCTCGGCGATCGAGCCCGACAGGGACGGGTACACCGTGAAGGCGTTGGCGATCTGCTCGACCGTCAGGTTGTTGTCGACCGCGATCGAGATCGGGTGGATCAGTTCGCTCGCGCGCGGCGAGACGACCACGCCACCGACGACGATGCCCGTGCCCGGGCGGCAGAACAGCTTCACGAAGCCGTCCCGGATGCCCTGCATCTTGGCGCGCGGGTTGCGCAGCAGCGGCAGCTTGACGACGCGGGCGTCGATCTTGCCGGCGTCGACGTCGGCCTGGGTGTAGCCGACGGTCGCGATCTCGGGGTCGGTGAAGACGTTCGAGGAGACCGTCTTGAGGTTGAGCGGGGTCACCGCGTCACCGAGGAAGTGGTACATCGCGATCCGGCCCTGCATGGCCGCGACGGAGGCCAGCGCGAAGATGCCGGTGACGTCGCCGGCGGCGTACACGCCGGGTGCGGAGGTGCGCGAGACCTTGTCCGTCCAGATGTGGCCGGACTCCTTCAGGCGGACTCCGGACTCCTCCAGGTTCATGTTCTTGGTGTTCGGGATCGCGCCGACCGCCATCAGGCAGTGCGTGCCGGTGATGACCCGGCCGTCGGAGAGGGTGACCTCGACCCGGTCGCCGACCCGCTTGGCGGACTCGGCGCGCGAGCGGCCGATGACGTTCATGCCGCGGCGGCGGAAGACGTCCTCCAGGACGGCGGCGGCGTCCGGGTCCTCGCCGGGCAGCACGCGGTCGCGGGAGGAGACGAGGGTGACGCGCGAGCCGAGGGCCTGGTACGCGCCGGCGAACTCGGCGCCGGTGACGCCGGAACCCACCACGATCAGCTCCTCGGGGAGCTCGTCGAGGTCGTAGACCTGGGTCCAGTTCAGGATCCGCTCGCCGTCGGGCTGGGCGTCGGGGATCTCGCGGGGGGTGCCGCCGGTCGCGATCAGGACGGCGTCGGCGGTGAGGATCGTCTCCGTGCCGTCGGCGGCGGTGACGATCACGTCGCGGGTGCCGTCGATCCCCTGCGGGCCGCCGAGCTTGCCGCGGCCGCGCAGGACGCGGGCGCCGGCGCGGGTGACGGAGGCGGTGATGTCGTGGCTCTGGGCCAGCGCGAGCCGCTTGACACGCCGGTTGACCTTGCCGAGGTCGACGCCGACGACGCGGGCGGCCTGCTCCAGGTGCGGGGTGTCGTCGGCGACGATGATGCCGAGCTCTTCGTACGACGAATCGAAGTTCGTCATCACCTCGGCGGTCGCGATGAGGGTCTTGGACGGTACGCAGTCGGTCAGGACCGAGGCCCCGCCCAGACCGTCGCAGTCGACGACGGTCACCTCCGCGCCGAGCTGGGCCCCTACGAGCGCCGCCTCATACCCGCCGGGTCCGCCGCCGATGATCACGATCCGGGTCACGAAAACTCCGCCTCACGTCTACCCGGCCGGCTGCCGCCCCGGCCGGGGATTGCCGGGGGGTCTCCCCGGGGGATGCATTCCGTGCCCCATTGTCCCGCACGCTTCAAGGTGCTTCTCCCCCGGTCCGCCAACCGGGGCGGTGCCCGGCCGCCGCCGGGTCCGCCGTCCCCGCCGGGCCCGGCCCCACGGCCGCCCCACCGCCGTCCCGCGACCGCCCGGTATCCGCCGCGGCATCGGCCGCTACATCGGCCCGACAGCCCTGCGACATGCGTGCGACGGCCCGTCCGGCGGCCGGGCACACCTCCACCCGTGCCCCTCCCGTACCCTCGACCTCATGTCGCTCTACGCCGCGTACGCCGGCAACCTCGACCCGCGGCTGATGACGCGCCGCGCCCCGCATTCCCCGCTGCGCGGCACGGGGTGGCTCCAGGACTGGCGGCTGACGTTCGGCGGGGAACAGATGGGCTGGGAGGGCGCGCTCGCCACGATCGTGGAAGCGCCGCGCCACCAGGTCTTCGTCGCGCTGTACGACATCGCGCCGCTGGACGAGGACTCGATGGACCGCTGGGAAGGCGTCGGGCTCGACATCTACCGCCGCATGCGGGTCCGCGTGCAGACCCTCGACGGCGAGGAGGCGGCGTGGGTGTACGTCCTGAACGGCTACGAGGGCGGCCTGCCCTCGGCCCGCTACCTGGGTGAGATCGCCGACGCGGCCGAATCGGCGGGGGCGCCGCACGACTACGTGATGGAACTGCGCAAACGACCCTGCTGACCTCCGGCGGCGCGGCTACCCGGGAGCCGCTGCCCCACGGCCGGGACGGACCGGCACGCTGCCGGCCACCCGTCCGCGGGGCCTCCGGCGGCGCCTCAAACGCCGGCGAGGCTACTCGGGAGCCACTGCTTGACGGCCAGAGGGGAACGGCACTCTGCCGCCCGCGCCTCCGTGGGGCCCCACCGGCGCACAGCCGGCCCCCTGCCGTGAGCACCCCGGCCGCAAGGCCACCCCGGCGCCCGGGCCACGGCCGGTCGAGGTCCGGGGCCCAGGGGCCGTACCGGCCCCGGGGTCGAGGACCGGCCGAGGACCGGCCGAGGCCCAGTACGGGGCCCGCCCAGGCCCGGTCGGATCCTGGCCGGCGCCCGGCTCGACACCCACCCGGAGCCGGGTCGAGCCCCGGGCGGGGGCTCGGGCAGAGAGCCCACCCGGGGCCGGGGACATCCCGCCCAGGCCCGGGTACGAGGTCCACCCAAGGCCCGGCCCGGCACGGCAACCGCCCGGAGCCCGGCACGAAGCCGCACCTGAGAGCCGGGACGGAACCCCAGGCCCGGCACGGAACCCGCCCGAGACCCGGCACGGAACCCACCCGGGGCCCGGTACGAAGCCGCGCCCGGGGCCCGGAGCAGGACCCGCCCGGGGCCCGGCGCAGGGGCCCACCCCAGGCCCGGCACGGGGTCCGCCCGAGACACGGCACAGGGCCCGCCCACCCGGGGGCCCGGCACGCGGCCCGCCCGAGGCCCGGACGCGGCCCCGCCCGAGACCCGGCACGGAGCCAACCCGAGACCCGGCACGGGATCCACCCGAAACCGGCACCGAGCCCACCCGGCCCGGCACGGGATCCATCCCGAGACCCGGCACGGGCCCTCCGAGGCCCAGCACGAGGCCACTCGAGACCCGGCACGGGCCCCCCGGGGTCCAGCACGAGGCCGCCCGAGGCCCGGTTACGAAGCCGCGCCCGGGGCCCGGGCACAGGGCCCGCCCGGGGCCCGGCGCAGGGGCCCGCCCGGGGCCCGGCGCAGGGGCCCGCCCCGGGCACGGCACGGGGCCCGCACGGGCCCCGTCCCCGGTCCCCGCCCCGCCGGGAGGCCGCAAATCGTCGGAAACGACAAGGCAACGATCCGAACACCGTGAGCTGTGCCATCTACGCGCGTAGGCCAGAACGAGCTACCCTCGTCCGCGTGAACGCATCTGTTACCGACCCCCACGCCGCCGCCGACGCCGCGGCCGCGCGTCTGCGTGAGCTCACCGGCGCCGAGACCCACGATGTCGCCCTCGTCATGGGCTCCGGCTGGGCGCCCGCCGCCGAGGCGCTCGGCACGCCCGAGGCCGAGTTCTCCGTCACCGAGCTGCCCGGATTCCCCCCGCCCGCCGTCGAGGGCCACGGCGGCAAGATCCGCTCGTACAAGATCGGCGACAAGCGCGCGCTGCTCTTCCTCGGCCGGACCCACTACTACGAGGGCCGCGGCGTCGCCGCCGTCGCCCACGGTGTGCGCACCGCCGTCGCCGCCGGCTGCAAGACCATCGTCCTGACCAACGGCTGCGGTGGTCTGCGCGAGGGCATGCGCCCCGGCCAGCCGGTCCTGATCAGCGACCACCTCAACCTCACCGCTGCCTCGCCGATCATCGGCGCGAACTTCGTGGACCTGACCGACCTGTACTCGCCGCGCCTGCGCGCGATGTGCAAGGAGATCGACCCCACCCTCGAAGAGGGCGTCTACGTCCAGTTCCCCGGCCCGCACTACGAGACCCCGGCCGAGATCAACATGATCCGCGTCATGGGCGCCGACCTGGTCGGCATGTCCACCGTGCTGGAGGCCATCGCCGCCCGTGAGGCCGGCGCCGAGGTGCTGGGCATCTCCCTCGTGACCAACCTGGCCGCCGGCATCTCCGGCGAGCCGCTCAACCACGAGGAAGTGCTGCAGGCCGGCCGCGACTCGGCCGCCCGCATGGGCGAGCTGCTCACCCAGGTCCTCGCCCGGATCTGAGCCGGACGAGGCGAAGCCCCGCAGCACGCGGCCCCGCGGGGCCGGGCCGGACGGGGCTCAGCCGCACGGAGCGAAGTCGCGACGACGTACGAGGAAGAGGCGGAAGAAGTTGCAGGAGCAGGACGACCTGATCGGCCGGGCGCAGGCCTGGCTGGCGGAGGACCCGGACCCGGAGACGGCCGGTGAGCTGGCACGGCTCATCGAGTCGGGCGACACGGCGGAGCTCGCGGACCGGTTCTCCGGCACGCTGCAGTTCGGCACCGCCGGACTGCGCGGCGAGCTCGGCGCGGGCCCGATGCGGATGAACCGCGCCGTGGTCATCCGCGCCGCGGCGGGCCTGGCGGCCTACCTCAAGGCGCAGGGCCACGCGGGCGGGCTCGTGGTCATCGGCTACGACGCGCGCTACAAGTCGGCGGACTTCGCCCGGGACACCGCGGCCGTGATGACCGGCGCGGGCCTGCGCGCCGCCGTCCTGCCCCGACCGCTTCCGACGCCGGTCCTCGCGTACGCGATAAGGCACCTGGGTGCCGTCGCCGGCGTCGAGGTGACCGCGAGCCACAACCCGCCCCGGGACAACGGCTACAAGGTCTACCTCGGCGACGGCTCCCAGATCGTCTCCCCGGCGGACACCGAGATCGCGGCGCAGATCGCGCGGATCGGTGCGCTGGCGGAGGTGCCCCGGCCCTCGGAGGGCTGGGAGGCCCTCGGTGACGAGGTGCTGGAGGCCTACCTGGCGCGTACGGACGCGGTCCTGACCCCCGGGTCCCCGCGCGGTGTGCGGACCGTCTACACGGCCATGCACGGCGTCGGCAAGGACGTCGTCCTGGCGGCCTTCGCCCGGCACGGCTTCCCGGAGCCGGTGCTCGTGGCCGAGCAGGCGGAGCCGGACCCGGCGTTCCCGACGGTGGCCTTCCCCAACCCGGAGGAGCCGGGCGCGATGGACCTGGCCTTCGCGAAGGCCGCCGAGGCCGGCCCCGACATCGTGATCGCCAACGACCCGGACGCCGACCGCTGCGCGGTGGCCGTCCCCACCGCCGACGGCTGGCGGATGCTGCGCGGCGACGAGGTCGGCGCGCTGCTCGCCGCCCACCTGGTGCGCAAGGGCGCCCGGGGCGTCTTCGCGGAGTCGATCGTCTCGTCCTCGCTGCTGGGCCGGATCGCGGAGGCGGCCGGTGTGGGCTACGAGGAGACCCTCACGGGCTTCAAGTGGATCGCCCGGGTCGAGGGCCTGCGGTACGGCTACGAGGAGGCGCTGGGCTACTGCGTCGACCCCGAAGGCGTCCGCGACAAGGACGGCGTCACGGCCGCCCTGCTGGTGGCCGAGCTGGCCTCGGAGCTGAAGGAGCAGGGCCGTACGCTGACGGACCTGCTGGACGACCTGGCGCTGGAGCACGGCCTGCACGCCACCGACCAGCTGTCGGTGCGCGTCTCGGACCTGTCGGTGATCGCCTCGGCGATGGCCGCGCTGCGCGCCGAGCCGCCGGCGTCGCTGGCCGGCCTGCGGGTGGTGTCCGCCGAGGACCTGACGCGGGGCACGGAGGCGCTCCCGCCGACGGACGGCCTGCGCTACTACCTCGACGGCGCCTACAAGGCCCGCGTGATCGTCCGCCCCTCGGGCACCGAGCCCAAGCTCAAGTGCTACCTGGAGGTCGTGGTCCCGGTCGGCGGCGCCGCCGACCTGGCCCCGGCCCGCACCCGCGGCCAGGAAGTCCTGGACGCGATCAAGAAGGACCTCGCGGCGGCCGCGGGCATCTAGCCCCGCCACGCACCGCCACGCCCGACGGGCCCCGGACCTCAACGGTCCGGGGCCCGTCGCCGTCTGCGTGTCCCCTGCCCCCGTGGCCCCGCCTACCCCACAGGGTGTACGGCCCCCACCACTCTCGTGGTAGGTCGAGTTCAACCCGTGGTGGGGCGAGCGGAGGCGGGCGCGGGGCATAGCTTTCCCTTCGACCGAACTACCTGACCAGGGGGAAAGCCATGGCTTTCGGAAAGTTGGGCAAGAAGTCGGCCGTCACGGCCGCCGTCGCGGGCGCGATGGTCCTCGCACTGCCGTCCGTCGCCCACGCCGCGTGGGAGGGCGGCCGGCACTCCGGCTCGCTGCGGGACGGGTGCGGGAGCGCCACCGGCACCTACCACTGGGAGTACGTCGGCGAGGCCCAGGGCCGCCCGCTGTTCAACACCCGGTGGGACATCACCCCGTACGACTCCTGCGGCAACGACGGCCGCGCCGTCGGGATCTACGCCAAGTACTGGAAGTGGGACGGCTCGAAGTGGGTCGACAGGACCCGGACCTACAACGCCCAGCTGAAGAACACCGACAAGGGCTACAACGTGCGTGACGTCCAGCTCTTCGTCTGCAAGGTCGGCGACGGCAACTCCTGCGTGCCGCTGCATCGCTAGGCCGTGTGTCTTGCGGATCAGGCCGGGCCTGATCCGCAGGACACAGCCTGGGCCGTCGCCCGGAGGGCCGCGGACAGGGCGGGGACGGAGTCAGCCGAGGCGTACACCGTCCTGGCGTCCACCACCCCTGCCGCACCCAGGTCGAGGCGGACGGGCGGATCGAGCCGGATGGCCAGGTTCAGCGAGTCGCTCACGGAGCAGGCCACCGCGTCCGGTTCCCCCGGCACGGCCCGCGGGCCCTTGCCGTCGACGGTCCGGATGACCGGAGCGACGGACCGGACCGCCGAGCGCGGCAGCTCCACGTCCCCGAGGAAGGCGGTACGCAGGACCAGCCGGTCCGCGTCCACCTCGTGGGGGTGCCGCAGCAGCGCGGCCACCAGGGCGAGCCCGCCCAGGATCAACAGGGCCTCGAGCGTCACGTGCACCGGCCGGACGGCCGGCGGCAGCATCGAGGACAGCAGGAACCCTGTCACGACCTCCATGCCGACCAGGGGCAGCACCAGCTGCCGCAGCCCGGCCGAGTGCCGCAGCCCCGGCACCGCCGGCCGCCGCAGCACCACCGCCGCCAGCGACCGGGCCAGCACCCCCACAACGCCGGTTCTGGTCGGCTTCGCCGTCACCGTTCCCGTCACGTGTCCCACCTCGGTCACGGCACCGCCCCCGTCCACAGATTCGCTGGTCAACTCCTCCCAGGATCAGACAGGTTCAAGCCGGAGCAAAGTGACAAATGTCAGCGTTCCGGCAGCGCGCCGGCGGCCTCGGCCGCGGCTCCGGCCCCGGCCGGCACCCATGAGCGGCCCGGGACGTCCCCGACCCCCCGACGTCCCGGGCACCGGCCCGCTCACCGGGCCGTCGTCGGGCCGGTCTCGTGGACCACGCGGTAGGTCGGGGCGCCCGTCATACGGGGTTCCGCGGTGCCCGACAGGCCCGCCAGCGCGGCCTCGATGGCCGCCAGGCGGCCCGCGGTGTCGGAGGTGTCGACGAAGTTGCGGTAGGCCGCCTCGTTCTCCCACGTCACCACGTTGTACACGCGGGTGCCGTCCGTACTGGTGTGGAAGCGGGCCGAGACGAAGCCGGGGTAGAAGCTCACCCAGCGCTCCTGGAGCGGCGCGAAGGCCGCCACGAGCTCGGCCTGGGTGCCCGGACCGTCGACTGTGTAGTCGATGATTGAGACGAACTCCGTCTCCGTGCCGCCGCCCGCATTCGTGCTCGTGTTCGTGTTCGTTTCCATGCCGGGATCATGAATCCTCGACCTCGCTTGAGGTCAAGGGGACTTCGTGGCCCCGGGGCTCGGGCTCGGGGCCGCGCTCGTGCGGACGATCTCGCCCAGCGTCGACGCCGACTCCGGGCGGGAGCGCACCGCCTCCGTGCACTCGAACGCCCGCGGCGGGTCCGGGTCCGGGCCGCCCAGGACCACCGGGCCCGCGCCCGCCGAGACCGCCTCGCTCTCCGCCAGCGTGCAGACGATCTGCGCCAGCGCGACCGGCGGCAGGTCCTCGGGCCGGCGGCTCAGCCGCAGGGTGCCCACCGGGTCACCGGCGCGCGGCGGGGCCACGGTCAGGGCCGGCACGCCCGTACTGAAGCCCGCGTCCCGCTCGTCGCCCGACGGCGCCTTCTCCAGGGCCTCCAGCAGCGCCTGCGCGACCAGTACCACCGGTTCCTTCGACGCCCGCTTCTCCGGTACGGGAACCACCCGGTCCACGCCCACCAGCTGCGAGCCGCAGATCAGCTCCACCGTCGCCCGGAATCCCTGCACCCCGGCCGGCGACGCCTGCGCCGGGGTGTCGCAGGAGACCCGCGACGGGGCCGCGCCCACGTCCACCGGCACCGTCGTCGCCCGGATCCCGCACCCGGACAGCACCAGCATCGCCAGCAGCCCCGCCGGCGCCAGGGCGCTACGCGTCCACGCCGTCACCGGCGATCACCTTCCCCACGTCCACCGGCAGCCGCAGCGTGAACAGCGCGCCGCCGCCCTCCGGACCCGGCGCGTTCTCGGCGGTGATGTCGCCCCCGTGAATGTGCGCGTTCTCCATCGCGATCGAGAGCCCCAGTCCGCTGCCGTCCGAACGCGGCCGCGAGGCGCTCGCCTTGTAGAAGCGGTCGAAGACGTGCGGCAGCACATCGGCCGGGATGCCGGGGCCGTTGTCCTTGACCGCGATGACCAGCCAGTCGTCCGCCACCCGCACCGACACCCGCACCGGCGAGCCGCCGTGCTTGAGGGCGTTGCCGATGAGGTTGGCCAGGATCACGTCGAGCCGGCGCGGGTCCAGGCGCGCCACGATGCCGCGGTCCGCGTCCAGTTCCACCGCGTCCAGCCAGGCCCGGGCGTCGATGCAGGCGGTGACCTGGTCGGCCACGTCGACGTCGTCGAGCACCAGACGGGCCGTGCCCGCGTCGAAGCGGGTGACCTCCATCAGGTTCTCCACCAGGTTGTTCAGCCTCCGCGTCTCGCTGACCACGAGCTCCACCGCCGGTGCGATCATCGGATCGAGGCCGTCGACCTCCTCCTCCAGCACTTCGGTCACGGCTGTCAGCGCGGTCAGCGGCGTGCGCAGTTCGTGCGACATGTCCGCGACGAAGCGCCGGCTGGACTCCTCGCGCGCGCTCATGTCGGCGACCTTCTTCTCCAGCGCCTCCGCCGTCTTGTTGAAGGTGTGCGAGAGGTCGGCCAGTTCGTCCGTACCGGAGACGTCGAGCCGGGTGTCCAGCTCGCCCTCCCCCAGCCGCCGGGCCGCGTCGCCGAGCCGCTGGATGGGCTTGAGGACCGTACGGGCGGCGGCCTGCGCGAGCAGCGCCGAGCCGAGCAGGGCCAGCAGGGTGGCGATGAACAGCGACCAGCCCAGCGCGTTGAGGTCGTCGCGCTCCTGCGCGAGCGACTTGTACATGTAGCCGGTCGGCCCGCCGCCCACGATCCGGGTCCCGCCCACCAGGTACGGGTTGCCCTTGGGCGTCGTGCGCTGCCAGTACATGTGGTACTCGGAGCTGCTGGCCGACGTCGCCTTCGGCTTGTCGTTGACCGCGTGCTGGAGCGTCCCGGGGACGTCGCCCAGCG
This sequence comes from Streptomyces sp. NPDC042102, assembly GCF_055582305.1. Classification (NCBI taxonomy): domain Bacteria; kingdom Bacillati; phylum Actinomycetota; class Actinomycetes; order Kitasatosporales; family Streptomycetaceae; genus Streptomyces; species Streptomyces sp. NPDC042102. The sequence goes on along the minus strand of NZ_JBVJDL010000003.1, from coordinate 460,355 downwards.
AGAAGGTGTCGGGGCCGGCGGTCCCGAACACCTTGCGGCCGTCCTTGCGCTCGTGCACGAGCAGCACGCTGTAGCCGGGCGCGCTGCCGGCCATCAGCTCGGCGGTGCGCTGGAGTTCCTCCGGGGTCGGCTCGGCCGGCAGGGCGGCCGCACGGTTCTGCATCTCCTGGCGGAAGTCGCCGAGGGCCGCGTCCTGGGTACGGGTGAGCACGGCCTCCCGGTTGAGCCAGTAGGCGATACCGGAGGCCGATACGGCGGCCGTGAGCGCGACCAGCCCGAACACGACGATGAGCCGCAGCCGCAGGCTGGTCCAGCGCCGGCCCGCGAGCAGCGCGCGGATCACTGCGGGGAGTCCAGGCGATAGCCGACGCCGCGCACGGTCCGGATCAGGGTGGGCGAGGACGGCACGTCCTCGACCTTGGCGCGCAGCCGCTGCACGCAGGCGTCCACCAGGCGGGAGTCGCCGAGGTAGTCGTGCTCCCACACCAGCCGCAGCAACTGCTGGCGCGAGAGGGCCTGGCCGGGCCGGCGGCTCAGTTCGAGCAGCAGCCGCAGCTCGGTCGGCGTGAGCTGGAGGTCCTCGCCGTTCTTGGTGACCGTCATGGCGGCGCGGTCGATGACCAGGGACCCGAACATGGCGGAGTCGCTGGCCTCGCGCTCGCCGCGGCGCAGCACGGCCCGGATACGGGCGTCCAGCACCCGGCCCTGGACGGGCTTGACGACGTAGTCGTCGGCGCCGGACTCCAGGCCGACGACGACATCGATGTCGTCGTTGCGGGCGGTCAGCAGGATGATCGGCAGCTGGTCGGTGCGCCGGATCCGCCGGCACACCTCGAAGCCGTCGATCCCGGGCAGCATGACGTCGAGCACGATCAGATCCGGCCGCTGCTCGCGCAGCAGTTTCAGGCCGTCCTCGCCCGTCGCCGCGGTGGCCACACGGTGACCCTGGCGGGACAGGGAGAGTTCGAGGGCCGTGCGGATGGCGTCGTCGTCCTCGATCAGCAACAGGAAAGGCACCCGCTCATTCTGTCCCATCGGCCGATCGGAGTTCGACCGCCGGGAGCCAACCGTTTTCCGGCCGTCCCACGGCCGCTGTGACAGGGCTGTGACAGTCGGCGGACACCCCGGTTAAGTCGGCCGGGCAATCTTTTGAGCAACGGACCGAAGCTTCACTCCACGACGGGGGGCGCGAGATGAACACGCTGCACAGCACCACCACCAGCGCGGTTGTCACGCGGCTGCACGATGTGAACCGCCGGGCAGGTGTCCGTAACGCACCGGTCGCCCGTCCGCGGCCGGCACATGTCGTAGCCATTGACGCCAAGACGTACGAGACGGTTCCGCAGCCGCGGGACCAGAAGCCGACGTCGGCGTCGGAGGCGGAGTTCACGGCGTACGTGCAGGAGCGCCGCGCCGCGCTCTACGCGACCGCCTTCCACCTCACCGGTGACCGGCACGAGGCCGAGGACCTGCTGCAGAGCGCGCTGTTCTCGACGTACCGCGCCTGGGACCGGATCAGCGACAAGGCGGCCGTCGGCGGCTACCTGCGTCGCACCATGACCAACCTGCACATCAGCGCGTGGCGCCGCCGCAAGCTGAACGAGTACCCGACCGAGGAGCTGCCGGAGACGGTGGGCGAGTCGGACGAGATGCGCGGCACGGAGCTGCGCGCGGTGCTGTGGCAGGCGCTGGCCCGGCTGCCCGAGCCGCAGCGCACGATGCTGGTCCTGCGCTACTACGAGGGCCGTACGGACCCGGAGATCGCGGACATCCTCGGCATCAGCGTCGGCACGGTGAAGTCGAGCATCTGGCGCTCGCTGCGCCGGCTGCGCGACGACGACGCGCTGAGCTTCGGTCGTGACGAGACGGAGTCCTTCGAGGAGCTCGTCGCCTAGGAGACCACTGGCCAGGGGGGCCGTCCTGCGGGGGTGGGGCGGCGGCCATGGGGGGAGGAAGCGGGATCGGTCGGCCGGGGGTCCGACTGGTCCCGCTTCTTCACGTCCGCCCCTGGAGCCGGCGCGCCCGGCTCCAGGGGCGTGCCGTGTTCCAGGGGCGTGCTGCGTTCCGGGGCCTGTCCGGCGGATCGGGGTCGCGGATCAGGATCGGACGGGCCGGCCGGACGCTACGCGGCCTGCGGGGCGCGGTGCCGGCCGGCGGCAGCGGCGGCGAGGCGGCCGAGGGCTTCGTCGCGGCCGCAAGGGTGCGCGCCGAGGGCGACGTGCCGTGCGACGATGCCGCGTTCGGCGCGCATCAGGCGCCAGCCCCGTCGCAGCAGGAAGCCGACGGACTTGCGTCCCTCGCGCAGGTCCCGCGCCAGCCGGCGGCGGAAGGTGGTGGCCGGCCGGCCGCGCAGGCAGATGGCGTCGGCGAGCAGGCCCAGTTCCTGGCAGCGGGCCGCGATGTCGGCCGCGAAGATGCCCTCGGCGATGAACAGCGGCGTCCGCGAGATGTCGAGGGTCTCCGCACCGGCGCGGGAACTCGTGGAGATGTCGTACACCGGCACCTGGGTACGGCCCGAGGCGCACAGTTCGGCGACCGCCGCGACGGCGGTGTCCGCGTCCCAGGACAGCGGCGAGTCCCAGTCGATGTCCGAGCTGCCGTCGACCAGCGGGAGGGTCGGGTCGTCGCCCTCCTTGTAGAAGTCGTCGAGGCGCAGCACGGGCAGGCCCGACCGGGCGGCCAGCGAGGATTTTCCGGAGCCCGACGGACCGGTCAGCAGGACGACGCGGGTCGGCAGAGGGGAGGAACAGCTCACGGGACACCAGTGTGAACCATTCCCCCGCGCAGGGGATCCTCCTGATGGCCAGTTGGCATCGATTGGTATCAGGATCACACCCTCCACTACGCTGCGTGCGCACGCGACTACGACCTCAGGTGGATCCCATGGCACGTCACGCAGCACAGCCCTCCGCGCAATCCCCCGCCCAGCCGGCCCCGTCGGCGTCCGTCCTGCGCCGCGCGGCGGGTGTCGTCACCGTGGCCGGAGCGGCCCTGGCCGTGGCGGCCGGAGTCGCGCAGGCGGGCGAGATCTCGGTGCCGCACGCCCTGGCCGGGGTCACCGGCCCGATCGCGAACCTCCAGGTGAACCCGCTGGCCAACACCGGGGTGGACCCGCTGGACAACGGAGTGGGCACCCAGGTCGCCGACTTCCCGCGGGTCGGCACGGACATGCTCACCGGCAGCGTCACGAGCGGCTCGAAGGTGGGCGAACTGCCCGCCAACGCCGTGGGCTCGCTGCTCGCGCCGCTGAGCTCCCGGCAGTAGGCCGGAAATCGACCGCCAGGGCCCCGGGGCCCGCGGGTACGCGAAGGCCCCGGCAGCGCGGGGGTACCTCCCAAGCGTGGCTGGGAGATCGCTGCCGGGGCCGGTCTCGTGGGGATTCCCCTCGTACCGGGACCGCTAGTACGAGGATCCGCCCGAGCCCAGCGAACCCGTGGGGTGCCAGACCGTCTTGGTCTCCAGGAACGCCGTCATGCGGTGCGTGCCCGGGTCGGCGCTCCAGTCGTCCACAGGCTGTGGACGCAGGACGCGCTTGAGGTTGTCGGCCGCCGCGATCTCCAGCTCCTTGGCCAGGGCCACGTCGGCACCCGCCAGGTCGATCGCGTTGACGTCCTGGTGGGACGCCAGGTGCGGGCCCATCTCCGCGGCCTTGCCGGAGAGGATGTTGACCACGCCGCCGGGCAGGTCGGAGGTGGCCAGCACCTCGCCCAGGGAGAGGGCGGGGAGCGGGGACTTCTCGCTGGCGATCACGACGGCCGTGTTGCCGGTCGCGATGACCGGGGCGATCACCGAGACCAGGCCCAGGAACGAGGAGTCCTGCGGGGCGACGACGGTGACGACACCGGTCGGCTCCGGGGTGGAGAGGTTGAAGTACGGGCCCGCGACCGGGTTGGCCCCGCCCACGATCTGGCCGATCTTGTCGGTCCAGCCCGCGTACCAGACCCAGCGGTCGATGGCCGCGTCCACGACCGCCGCCGCCTTCGACTTCGACAGGCCCTCGGCCTCGCCGACCTCGCGGACGAACTGCTCCCGGCGGCCCTCCAGCATCTCGGCGATGCGGTAGAGGATCTGCCCGCGGTTGTAGGCGGTCGCGCCCGACCAGCCGCCGAACGCCTTGCGCGCCGCGACGACCGCGTCACGGGCGTCCTTGCGGGAGGACAGCGGGACGTTCGCCAGCCACTTGCCCTTCGAGTCGCTCACCTCGTACACCCGGCCGCTCTCGGAGCGGGGGAACTTGCCCCCGACGTACAGCTTGTAGGTCTTGAAGACGCTCAGACGAGTCGACTCAGACATCGAGGTAGCCCTCCAGGCCGTGACGGCCGCCTTCGCGGCCGAAGCCCGACTCCTTGTAACCGCCGAACGGCGAGCTCGGGTCGAACTTGTTGAACGTGTTGGCCCACACCACACCGGCGCGGAGCTTGTTCGCGACCGCGAGGATGCGCGAACCCTTCTCCGTCCAGATGCCGGCGGACAGGCCGTACTGGCTGTTGTTGGCCTTGGCGACGGCCTCGTCGGGCGTACGGAAGGTCAGCACCGACAGGACCGGGCCGAAGATCTCGTCGCGGGCGACGGTGTGCGCCTGGGTGACGTTCGTGAAGAGCGTCGGGGCGAACCAGTAGCCGGCCGACGGCAGCTCGCAGACCGGGGACCAGCGCTCGGCGCCCTCGGCCTCGCCGGTCGCCGCGAGGGCGGTGATCCGGGCGAGCTGCTCGGCGGAGTTGATCGCGCCGATGTCGGTGTTCTTGTCCAGCGGGTCGCCCAGGCGCAGCGTGGACAGGCGGCGCTTGAGGGAGTCCAGCAGCTCGTCGTGGATCGACTCCTGGACCAGCAGGCGCGAACCCGCGCAGCAGACCTGGCCCTGGTTGAAGAAGATACCGCCCACGATGCCCTCGACGGCCTGGTCGATGGGGGCGTCGTCGAAGACGATGTTGGCGCCCTTGCCGCCCAGCTCCAGGGTGACCTTCTTGTCCGTACCGGCGACCTGGCGGGCGATGGCCTTGCCGACCGCGGTCGAGCCGGTGAAGGCGACCTTGTTGACGTCCGGGTGCTCGACGAGGGCCGCGCCCGCGTCGCCGTACCCGGGGAGGATGTTCACGACGCCCTTGGGCAGGCCCGCCTGGCGGCAGATGTCCGCGAAGAACAGGGCGGAGAGCGGGGTCGTCTCGGCCGGCTTCAGCACGACGGTGTTGCCGGTCGCCAGCGCCGGGGCGATCTTCCACGCCAGCATCAGCAGCGGGAAGTTCCACGGGATGACCTGGCCGGCCACGCCGAGGGGGCGGGGGTTCGCGCCGTAACCCGCGTGGTCGAGCTTGTCGGCCCAGCCCGCGTAGTAGAAGAAGTGCGCGGCGACGAGCGGGAGGTCCGCGTCGCGGGTCTCCTTGATCGGCTTGCCGTTGTCCAGGGTCTCCAGGACGGCCAGCTCGCGGCTGCGCTCCTGGATGATCCGGGCGATGCGGAAGAGGTACTTGGCGCGCTCGGAACCGGGCAGCGCGGACCACTTCTCGAAGGCCCTGCGGGCGGCCTTGACGGCACGGTCGACGTCGGCCGCGCCCGCCTGGGCGATCTCGGAGAGGACCTCCTCGGAGGACGGCGAGACGGTCTTGAAGACCTTGCCGTCGGCGGCCTCGGTGAACTCACCGTCGATGAAGAGGCCGTAGGAGGGGGCGATGTCGACGACCGAGCGGGACTCGGGAGCCGGTGCGTACTCGAAAAGGGATGCCATGGAGATCAGTCCACCGTCACGTAGTCGGGACCGGAGTAACGCCCGGTGCTCAGCTTCTGGCGCTGCATGAGCAGGTCGTTCAGCAGGCTGGAGGCGCCGAACCGGAACCACTCGTTGGTCAGCCAGTCCTCGCCCACGGTCTCGTTCACCAGGACCAGGAACTTGATCGCGTCCTTGGTCGTGCGGATGCCGCCGGCCGGCTTCACACCGATCTGGATTCCAGTCTGCGCCTTGAAGTCGCGGACGGCCTCGAGCATGAGCAGGGTGTTCGCGGGGGTGGCGTTGACCCCGACCTTGCCGGTGGAGGTCTTGATGAAGTCGGCGCCCGCGAGCATGCCGATCCAGGAGGCGCGGCGGATGTTGTCGTAGGTCGACAGCTCGCCGGTCTCGAAGATGACCTTGAGGCGGGCGGCCGTGCCGTCCTCGCGGACGCAGGCCTCCTTGATCGCCTTGATCAGCTCGTAGGTCTCCAGGTAGCGGCCCGCGAGGAAGGCGCCGCGGTCGATGACCATGTCGATCTCGTCGGCCCCCGCGGCGACGGCGTCGCGGGTGTCGGCCAGCTTGACCGGCAGGGCGGCGCGGCCCGCCGGGAAGGCGGTGGCGACGGAGGCGATCTTGACGTCGGCGCCGTTCAGGGCGGCCTTCGCGGTGGCCACCATGTCGGGGTAGACGCAGACCGCGGCGGTCATCGGGGTGGTGCGGTCGGTCGGGTCGGGATGGACGGCCTTGGCGGCGAGCGCCCGGACCTTGCCCGGGGTGTCCGCGCCTTCCAGCGTCGTCAGGTCGATCATCGAGATGGCCAGGTCGATGGCGTACGCCTTGGCCGTCGTCTTGATCGAACGGGTGCCGAGGGCGGCCGCGCGGGCCTCCAGGCCGACGGCGTCTACGCCCGGCAGCCCGTGCAGGAACCGGCGCAGCGCGCTGTCGGACGTCGTCACGTCAGCGAATGCGGTGAGGGTGGTGGGCATGGTCACCAGATGAGCATATCTACGCGCGTAGCGACCTGTCACCCCCCTCACCGGATCCCGTGCCCTTCGCGACCTTGATCCCTTGCGCGGGGCGGGCCCGGGCCGTGCGCGAGGCGGTCTTGATCGCCGGGCGACCGGGGCCTGGGCGCGTGCGCGCGGCGGGCTCGGTCACGGGGCGGCCACGGCTCGGAACCGGTGCCGCGCGGCGGGCTCGATCACCGGGCGGCCGGGGCCCGGGCGCGTGCGCGCGGCGGGCTCGGTCACCCGGCGACCGGGACCCGGAGCCGGTGCCCATCGCGTCGCCGGGACGGCGTGAGGCAGAATCGGCCGCATGACGAGCCAGCCCCCGCAGCCCTCCGACGAACCGGTCTACGCCGACCGGGTCTACCGCTCCCCCATGGGCATCCTCAGCGGTGTGATGCTGCTGGCGCTCATCGTGTGGGTGTGCGGGGACGCGGTGCTCCGCGGCGACGGCAACGCGCCCTGGTACGGGGTGGCGGCGACGCTGTTCCTGGTGCCGCTGGTGGTGGCCTTCACCCTGCGGCCCGCGGTGTTCTCCAACGACCACCGGCTGCGCATCCGCAACCCCTTCCGCACCATCGAGCTGCCCTGGGGCACCGTCGACGCGGTGCGCGCCGGGTACACCTCCGAGGTCCTGGCCGGTGGCGCGAAGTACCAGATGTGGTCGATCCCGGTCAGCCTGCGCGACCGCAAGCGGGCCAACAAGAAGACGCTGCGCGAGAAGGGCGGCGCGGGCGAGGTCGTGCGCTCCGGCACCGACCAGATCGTCAACGACCTCCAGGAGCTGGCCGAGCGCAGCGCGTCGCTGCCGGCCGCGCAGGGCAGCATCAGCGTGCGCTGGTCGTACGAGATCATCGCCCCGGCCGTCGCCGGTGCGATCCTGCTCCTGGTACTCCTCGTCACACGCTGACGACAGGCGGAACCGCTGCCACCGGGCGCGGCGTCCTCGCAGGTGTGCAGCGTCATGAGGGCGGCGACCGTGCCGCCATACACCTCCGGCTCCGGCTCCTGGGCACCGTCCTGCTCCTCGCCCACCTCGCGCTCGTCGGCTGGGTGACCCTGCGGCCCCTGGACGTGCCGTGGGCGGCCGCCGCCAATCTGGTGCCGCTGGAGGGGATCAGGGCGGATCTCGCGTACGGGCCGCTGGAGGCCGCCCGGCGGCTCGGCGGGTCCCTGGTGCTGCTGGCCCCGGTCGGCGTTCTGCTGCCGCTGGCGGGCGGGCGGCTCGCGCCCACGCCGCTGGCGGCCTGGGCCTCCCTGGTCCGGACGACCACGGCCGGGGCGCTGATCGCGCTCGTGATCGAGATGCTGCAGACCGCCGTGCCCGGGCAGGTCGTCGACGTGGACCACGTCCTGCTCAACACGGTCGGCGTGGCCCTGGCGCACCTGGCCGTCGTACCGGCCCTGCGGGCGCGCGTACGCCGTACCCGGGCCGAGGCCGCCGAGGCCGGCGTGCGCGAAAAGGCCGCCGCGCAGGCCCGGCGGCAGGGGTCCCGGGAAGGGACTCAGGGTCCGACCCCGAGAATTGCCAGGGTCGGGCTCGGCCTGCGGACCGACGTTCTTTCCGCTATCCACCGGGAGTATTGAGGCATAGGGAAAAGTCGGAGCGACGAAGCGTCGCGATCTGCGAAGGAGAAACCATGAGTGCCATGGTGCGCCCCCGTGACGGACGGATGATCGGCGGAGTGTGCGCCGGCCTCGCACGGCGATTCGGAATGGCCCCGTGGACGATGCGGGCCATATTCCTGGCGTCCTGCCTGCTGCCCGGTCCGCAGTTCCTCATCTACATAGCGCTGTGGGTGCTGCTGCCGAACGAGCGCGCGGACTACAGCGCCAAGACCGCCTGGTAACCCACCCGGTCAGCCGGACACGGTCACTCGGTCCTCCGGTCCCGGTCTCCCGGTCACGGCCACCTTGGCCACCCCGGTCATGCCGCCCGGCCCTCCGGCCGCCCGGCGGGGATACCCGGCGGGCGCCCGTCTCAGCCGGTTCCGGCCGCCGCCCCGCGTACCTTCTCCAGCTGCTTGTCCGCCACCTCGTGCGGGACTTCGGCCTTCGCCGGACCGCCCGCCACGTTGAGCGCCATCAGCCGGACGACCGTGGCCCCCTGGCGTACGACGACCAGGTGGACCAGGGCCGAGACGCCCTCGGCGGAGGCGGTCGTGGTCCAGCTGACGCTCTCGTCGCCGTTCGTGGGGTAGGCGACCGCCTTGACGTCGCGGTAGGCGCCGGTGTGCTTCTCGACGGTGGCGGTGAAGCCCGCACCGCAGGCGGCGACGGCTTGCCCCAGGCGGGAGAGCAGCCGCTTGGCGTCGGCCTCGCTGTAGGAGCTGACGGACGCGGAGACGGCGAGGCCGACCTGCTTCTGGGAGCCCACGCCCCGGTTGACGGTCTCGCGCGCGGCCGGGTCGGGCTTGTCGCCCATGGCGTCGGCCAGCGGCTGGCAGGCCTTCTTGTCGGCCTGCGGCTGACCGTTCGGTGCGCTCGGGTTCTTGCCCTGGGCGGAGATCTGGTAGCCGGCGAGATCGCCCTGTTCCAGGGCGGCCTTCTCCAGCGCGCTGCCGCTGCGGGGTGCGGCGGAGGCCGCGGGGGCACCCGGGGCCGCGACAGCGGACCCCTTGGGGTCGGGGCTCGTGGCGGGGGCCGCGCCGCCGCTCGTGCCGCCCGAGCCGCAGCCGGTGGCCGCCAGCAGCAGGGCGGGCAGGAGCGCGGCGGTCGACACCCGTGTACGGGTGGACCGTGTGCGGGCGGAGCGAGGTGCCGCGGCCGTGGCCACCGCGGCGCGCGTCCCCGTGCCCGGCGTGTTCTCGCGCGTTGCCGCGCGTGCCTTCATCCGCATGGCTGCGACCTCGTACCCCGTGCGTCGGCGGGCGGGTGGTGGTGTGCGTGGCGCGGCGTACGACGCGGCGCACACCCGGTCGTCAGGGTGTGCGCCACGAGCGCGCCCGTACGTCTGCGCTGTGGGGCGGTGGTTCAGCCACCGACCGGCAGGTTGCTGAGCGGCAGGCCGCCGAGCAGGCCGGTGGCCTGGCCGACCACCTGACCCGGGTCGCTCGCCGAGGTCGAGTGCCCCTCCGCGCCGGCGGCCTGCTCCTGGCCGGTGAGCGACTTGGTGACGTCCTGCAGCGGGAGGCCCTGGGCGGCGCCGGTCACGGTGCCGAGCGCCTCGGCGGGGCCGATCTCCGGGACGGCGGCCGAGGCGGTGCCGGCGGCGGCCGCAGCGAGGGCGGCACCGACGACGGCGACACCGAGGGACTTGGCAGCTGACTGCTTCATGAAGAGTCCTTGCGACGGGGAATGGAGCGGCTCCGCAAATTAGCCACTCGAAACACCGGCCCGCAAACGTCATCCGATACGAGAAAGCGCCCGGGGGGACGGATCCCCGGGCGCCTTCTTTTGTCATGCCTCGGCTCAGGCCGAGACAGATCCGCTGGTCGAAGCGGTCTGCCGGAACAGCCACTCCGACTTCAGTTCCGCGTAGCCCGGCTTGATCACGTCGTTGATCATGGCGAGTCGTTCATCGAAAGGAATGAACGCGGACTTCATCGCATTGACGGTGAACCACTGCATGTCGTCGAGCGAATAGCCGAACGTGTCGACCAGGTGCTCGAACTCGCGGGTCATGCTGGTGCCGCTCATCAGCCTGTTGTCCGTGTTGACGGTGAGGCGGAAGTGCAGCTTGCGCAGCAGACCGATGGGGTGCTCGGCGTACGAGGCGGCGGCGCCCGTCTGCAGGTTCGAGGTCGGGCACATCTCCAGCGGGATGCGCTTGTCCCGCACGTAGCTCGCCAGGCGGCCCAGCGTGACGCTGCCGTCCTCGGCGACCTCGATGTCGTCGATGATCTTCACACCGTGGCCGAGCCGGTCGGCGCCGCACCACTGCAGGGCCTGCCAGATCGACGGCAGGCCGAAGGCCTCGCCCGCGTGGATGGTGAAGTGGTTGTTCTCGCGCTTGAGGTACTCGAAGGCGTCGAGGTGGCGGGTGGGAGGGAACCCGGCCTCGGCGCCGGCGATGTCGAAGCCGACCACGCCGTTGTCGCGGTAGCGGTTGGCCAGCTCGGCGATCTCCAGCGCGCGGGCGGCGTGGCGCATCGCGGTCAGCAGGGCGCCGACGCGGATGCGGTGGCCGCCCGCCTTCGCGCGGCGCTCGCCCTCGCGGAAGCCGTCGTTGACGGCCTCGACGACCTCTTCGAGGGTCAGGCCCGCCTCGAGGTGCTGCTCGGGGGCGTAGCGGATCTCGGCGTAGACGACACCGTCCTCGGCGAGGTCCTCGGCGCACTCGGCGGCGACCCGGAAGAGGGCCTCCTTGGTCTGCATGACGGCGCAGGTGTGCGCGAACGTCTCCAGGTAGCGCGGGAGGGAACCGGAGTCGGCGGCGTCGCGGAACCAGATGCCGAGCTTGTCGGCGTCGGTCTCGGGAAGCCTGTCGTAACCGACCGCGTCGGCCAGTTCGATGATGGTCCCGGGACGCAGTCCGCCGTCGAGGTGGTCGTGCAGCAGCACCTTCGGGGAACGGCGGATCTGTTCCGGGGTGGGCAGGTTGGGGGTCTCGCTCGTCATCCGGGCACTCTACTCCTACGCGCGTAGAGCGACAGGCCGCCGACAGGGGTCGATACGTAACAGTGACCGTGCGGACGGGTGGCGTACACCTCGGCGTCTGAGACTGTTCCGCCATGGCTACGCATGCGCCGCCGGCGCGCGGGGCCCGCCTGGGGCGGGCGGCCGGCGCGAACGGCACGAGCTCGACGGTCAGTGGTGTGGTGCTCCTGCTTCCCGGAGCGTCCCGGTGGGTCTCCGGTCCGGTGCGGCCGCTGGTACGGGCGCTGGCCCGGGCCGGCGGGCCGCAGGGCCTGGTCACGCACACCGTGCGGCACGGGGAGCGGCCCCGCCCGGAGGCGGCGCGGTGGGCGGCGGACGAGGTGGTCCGCCGGTACGGGGACGTGCCGGTGTGCCTGGCCGGGTACGGGGCGGGCGGCCACGCGGCGCTGACGGCGGCCGGGCACGACGCCGTCAACTCGGTACTGGCGCTGTCCCCTTGTCTGCCGGGGACGGCGGCCGGGGTCTCCCCCGAACCGGTGAAGCAGCTCACCGGACGGCACGTGCTGATCGTGCACGGCACCAACGACGAGCGCAGCGACCCGGAGTTGTCGTACCGGCTGGCGGCGCGCGCGAAGAAGGCGAATCGTTCCACGTGCCGGTTCGAGGTGCACTCGGACGGACACGGGCTGCGCGAACACCAGGACGAAGTGGTGGCGCTGGCCGTCGACTTCGTGCTCGGTTCGGTGTGCTCGGCGCGCTACTCCCGCCCGGTGGCGGACGCGCTCGCGGCGCCGCCGCCGCTGGGTCTGCGGATGCCCCTGGCCTCGGGTTTCGGCCGGTCCCTGCGGGGCTGACCGGCGTACAGTGGGAGACGGACTCGGGGCTGTTCTCTCAACCGGAGGCGGCTGCCATGGCCGGACTGGTGACCAGGAACTTCGAGGCCGCGGACGAGACCCGTCCCTTCGCGGACGGCAAGGGCCGGCTGGATCTGCTCCACACCGACGGCGGCGCGGTGGGCCGCGCGGTCTTCGAGCCCGGCTGGCGGTGGACGCAGCACGTGAAGCCGCTGGCGGGCACGGACACCTGCCAGGCCGCGCACACGGGGTACGTGGTGAGCGGCCGGATGGCCATCGTGATGGACGACGGCGAGCAGGGCGAGGCGAACCCGGGCGACTTCATCCAGGTGACCCCGGGCCACGACGCGTGGGTCATCGGCGACGAGCCGTGCGTGGTGCTGGACTGGACGGGCTTCGCGGACTACGCGAAAGGGGAATCGGGCTGATCGCGAACTCCGCCCCCGGAGCCGGTCGGATTCCAAGCTCTGAGCGAACACCGCCCTCGGAGCCGGCGGTTTCCCACGCTCTGAGCGAACTCCATACCGGCCGCCCTCGACGTCCACAATGATCGTGCTACGGTCCGAAGCATGACGATCGGAAATACGTTCCGGGATTGACGGGCGCCGGTCGGTAAAAGGAAGTCCGGCAGTTTCACCATGGGAAATGACCATGGGAACAACAGGGGGGTTCCATGCTTGCCCAGACCGATTATCAGCTACCGGAATCGGGCCCTGCGACACCGCGCATGGACCAGGCGGGTGGACCGTCCTGGGGCATGGGCGACCAGGTGTTCGGCAGTCTGCTCCAGCACCGGATCGTCTTCCTCGGCCAGCCGGTCGACGACGAGATCGCCAACCGCATCACGGCCCAACTGCTGATGCTGGCGGCGCAGTCGGAGGAGGACATCTACCTCTACATCAACTCCCCCGGCGGCTCGGTGACCGCCGGCATGGCCGTGTACGACACGATGCAGCTCATCAGGAACGACGTCGTCACCATCGCCATGGGATTCTGCGCGTCCATGGGCCAGTTCCTGCTCACCTCGGGAACTCCCGGAAAGCGTTTCGCGCTGCCGCACGCGAAGATCCTGATGCACCAGCCGTCCGCCGGCATTTCCGGGTCGGCCAGCGACATCCGCATTCATGTGCGGCAGCTGGTCAAGACGAAACAGGAAATGGCGGAACTCATCGCCCTGCACTCCGGAAACGACGTCGAGCGGATCACCCGGGATTCCGACCGCGACCATTGGTTCTCCGCTCAGGAGGCCAAGGATTACGGCCTCATCGACGACGTGATCCGGTCCACCCCGGCCATGCCGGGCGGCGGCGGATTCGCCACGCGCTGATCCCGTGCCACCCCGTCCACCTTCGGATGTCCGCAGCGTACGGAGGCCCACACCCATGCCCATACCCACGCCCCTGCCCCCGCGCGGCTACGCGCCCCGGGCCCGCCACGTCGTGCCCCACTTCACCGAGCGCACCGCGTACGGCGTGCGGGAGTACGACCCTTACGCGAAGCTCTTCGAGGAGCGGATCGTCATCCTCGGCTCCGAGATCGACGACGTCTCGGCGAACGACGTCATGGCGCAGCTGATGTGCCTGGAGGCGGCCGACCCGGACCGCGACATCTCCCTCTACATCAACTCCCCCGGCGGATCCCTCACTTCACTGATGGCCGTCTACGACACCATGCAGTACGTCAGGCCGGACATCCAGACCGTCTGCGTGGGCCAGGCCACCTCCGCCGCCTCGGTCGTCCTCGCCGCCGGGACCAGGGGCAAACGCATCGCCCTGCCCAACTCCCGGGTCCTGATGCACCAGCCGGCCACCGGCGGCACCCAGGGGCAGGTCTCCGACCTGGAGATCCAGGCCCGGGAGATCGAGCGGCTGCGGGACCGGGTCGAGGCGATCCTGGCCGAGCACACCGGCCGCGACCGCCGCACGATCCGCGAGGACCTGGACCGCGACAAGATCCTCACCGCCCAGGAGGCGCTGGAGTACGGGATCGTGGACCAGGTGATCGTCCCGCGCGGGAGGGCCGGTCAGGGGCAGCAGCCTGGATGACCGCCTCCCCCGCCGGTGACCGCACCGGCCCCGGCGGGTCCGGCCGTACCGCCCCCTCACGGTCGGACGGCCCCCGGGGCGTCCGGCGCGTCGCCGTCCACTGTGCCCGCCCGGCCTGCGCCCGCAGCGGCGGGAATGGGGTCGTCTTGCCGCCTTGCGGGAACCCGAGGGGTTTACGAAACGGTGCAGGCCGGGACCAATGAGGACATGGCGGGTGATGATCGCGAGCTGAGTGCCGCCGCCCGGCGGCTGTACGCGTACGCCGCCGAGCGGCACGCGTTCTGCACGGGCGAGGCCACCGCCGTACTGGGCGCCCGGGCCGCGGCGGCGATCACCGAGCTCGCGGCCGCGCACCTGCTCCAGCGCGCCCCGGACGGCGGCGAGGACCGCTGGAGCGCGGTGCCGCCCCGGGCGGCGGCCGCGCGCGCCCTGGCACCCCTGACGCTGCGGGTGCTCGAGGCCCACGACGAGATGGACCGGCTGCGCGAGCGAATGGAGGCGCTGGTCCCGGCGTACGAGGCGGGCGCCGCCCAGCGCGTGGTGAGCGGCTCGGGCCGGCTGGAGCTGGTCACCGACCTGGGCGCCGTACGCGCACTGATCGCGGAGCTGGCGGCCTCGTGCGAACGGGAGCTGCTCGCCTCGCAGCCCGGCGGCCGCCACCCGGAGGAGGCCCTGGAGGAGGCGATCGGCCGGGACGAGGCCCTGCTGGCACGCGGGGTGCGGATGCGGACGATCTACCAGCACACGGCCCGCTATTCACGCCCGACCGTCGCCTACGTCGAACGGGTGACGGCCCTGGGCGCCCAGGTGCGCACCCTCGGCGACGCCCTGATGCGCATGCTGGTCTTCGACCGGCACACCGGCCTGATGCCGGTCCCCGGGCGGCCGGGCGCGGCCCTGGTGGTGCGCGAGCCGAACGTCGTGCACTTCATGGCCGAGTCCTTCGAGCGCTCGTGGGTGAGCGCGCAGCCGTTCCCGGTGACGGTCAGCCCGGACCAGGCCCGCTCCCTCTCGGACGAACTGCGGCGGACGATCGTGCGCCTGCTGTCGGAGGGCCTGGAGGACAAGGTGATCGCCCGCCGTCTGGGCATGTCGGAACGCACCTGCCAGCGCCACATCGCGGAGACGATGCGCGCGGTGGGCGCGAAGTCCCGTTTCCAGGCGGGCTATTTGCTCGCCGCGCACGTCCAGCCGGTCACAGATCCGGAATGAGGCGGCCGCGGCGGGAGAGCAGGAAGCGTTTGAAGGCGGCCACCGGCGGGGTGTCCGGGTGGCCGTCGAGCCAGGCCACGCCGATCTCGCGGACCGCCCGGGGGGCCGTCACCGTCAGTTCGACCACCCCTGGGCGGGGGACCGCCGGCGGGGGCAGGAGGGCGACGCCGAAGCCGGCCGCGACCAGGCCGCGCAGGGTCTCGGCCTCCTCGCCCTCGAAGGCGACGCGCGGCGTGAAGCCCGCCTCGGCGCACAGGTCGTCGGTGATACGGCGCAGCCCGTAGCCCGGCTCCAGGGTGACGAAGGTTTCCTCGGCCGCCTCGGCCAGGCGGATGCGTTTGCGGGAGGCGAGCCGGTGGTCCTCCGGGACCACCAGGCGCAGCCGCTGTTCGTCGAGGCGGCGGGCCACCAGGTCGGGGGCGTCGGGGAGCGGTGAGGTCAGGCAGAGGTCGAGCTCGCCGGCGCGCAGCCGCTCCAGCATCGCCTCGCCGTAGTTCTGGACCAGGGCGAAGCGGACCCTGGGGTGGTCGGCGCGGAAGGCGCGGATGAGGCCGGGGACGGTCTCGGGGCCGAGGGTGTGCAGGAAGCCGAAGGCGACCTTGCCGGTGGTGGGGTCGGCGTCGTCCTGGACGGACGTGGCCGCGCGGGCGATCTCGGCGAGCGCGCGCTCGGCGGAG
Source organism: Streptomyces sp. NPDC042102 (assembly GCF_055582305.1). Lineage (NCBI taxonomy): Bacteria > Bacillati > Actinomycetota > Actinomycetes > Kitasatosporales > Streptomycetaceae > Streptomyces > Streptomyces sp. NPDC042102. The sequence goes on along the minus strand of NZ_JBVJDL010000003.1, from coordinate 444,317 downwards.
GCCCGGAAGGTGTGGCCGGCCGTGGTGAGGGCGAGCGAGCGGCCGCGGCGGGCGAAGAGGACCACGCCGAGGTCGGCCTCCAGTCGGGCGATGGCGCGGGAGAGCGTGGACTGCGGAATCCCCAGCTCGTGGGCGGCCCGGGTGACGTGCTCGTGGCGGGCGACCGTGACGAAGTAGGTGAGGCGCGGGGCGAGCATGGTTGTCACGCCCATGTCTTCTTCGTAACGGTTCATTGACATCCACCTCTGTGAGCTGTGCTTATGCAGGACTGGATTGATTCTCCTTCTTCTGTGCATTGGACGCATGAAAAAGAGGGGTCTAGTTTCGAAGACATGCCTCCCGTTCATACCGGGGCACCCACCACCCCGGGTGCCTCTGCCGCGCAGTTCCCGGATTCCGCCACGGACGCCGGCCGGCTCTCCCCCGGCCGCCCCGGCTACCGCCGGATGACCTTCGCCCTGTTCGCCGCCGGTCTGGCGACGTTCGCGCTCCTCTACTCCACCCAGGCGCTGCTGCCCGCCCTCTCGACGAGCTTCGGGGTGACGGCCGGTCAGGCCAGCTGGACGGTGTCCGCCGCGACCGGGGCGCTCGCCCTGTTCGTCCTGCCGCTCAGCGCGCTGTCGGAGCGGTTCGGCCGGACCCGGATGATGACGGTCTCGCTCGTCCTCGCGGTGGCGCTCGGCCTGCTGGTGCCGTTCGCGCCGAACGTGGAGTGGCTGGTGGCGCTGCGCGCCGTGCAGGGCGCGGCGCTCGCCGGCGTCCCGGCGTCCGCGATGGCCTACCTGGCGGAGGAGGTCCGGCCCAAGGCGCTGGTCGCGGCGATCGGGCTGTTCGTCGCGGGCAACTCCATCGGCGGGATGAGCGGGCGCATGGTCACCGGCTGGGCCGCCGAGATGTGGGGCTGGCGGGCCGGGCTGGCCACCGTGGGCGCGCTGGCGCTGCTGTGCACCGTGGCCTTCCTGGTGCTGCTGCCGCGCGCCCGGTTCTTCACGCCGGCGAGCCTGCGGCCGCGGGCGGTGGGCCGGACCGTCGCGGGCCATCTGCGCGACCCGCTGCTGCTGCGGCTGTACGGGGTCGGGGCGCTGTTCATGACGGTGTTCGGCGCGGTCTACACGGTGATCGGCTACCGGTTGGTGGACGACTTCTCGCTGGGACAGGGCGTGATCGGGTCGGTGTTCCTGGTCTACCTGGTGGGTACGGTCTCCTCGGCCGCCGCGGGTCAGCTGGTGGCCCGTACGGGGCGGCGCGGCGCGCTGTACCTGGCGGTGACCACCACCGCGCTGGGCCTGCTGCTCTCGCTGGGCGATGCGCTGGTGGCGATCGTGGCCGGACTGGTGCTGATCACCGCGGGGTTCTTCGCGGGGCACGCGGTGGCCTCGTCGGCGGTCAGCCGTACGGCGAAGAGCGGCCGGGCGCAGGCGTCCGCGCTCTACCAGTCGGCGTACTACCTCGGTTCCAGCGCCGGCGGCACGCTGGGCGCCCTCGCCTACCACGCGGGCGGCTGGCCGGCGACGGTGGCGTTCGCGCTGGTGGCCGTCCTGGGCGTCGTCTCGATCACGCTCTGCGGCACCCGGGCCGCCCGCGCGGAGCGGGCCGCCACGGCGCGCACCCTGCTCGGCGCCCGCTGAGCACCTCGCCCGGCGACCGCCGGACTCCCCCTCCAGGCTCGTGAATGCGCACTGCGCATTCACGAGCCTTGGCGTCCCTTCTCCCGCGCCCGCCCGCCGGGCCAAGGTGCTCGTGTGAAGCGATATCCGTGAGTTACGCGGGGAGAGCGGGAGGGCAGTCATGAAAGGCACGGCGCAAGCCACCGCCGGTATTGACGAGTTGCGCGCGCGGCTGGACCGGATCGACGAGCGGCTTCTCGGGGAAGTGCGGGCACGGATCGAGATCTGTGTGGAGATCGCCCGCGTGAAGAAGGCCCAGGACATCCCGATGATGCAGCCGCACCGCATCGGGCTGGTCCAGGAGCGGGCCGCGGCGTTCGGCGCGGAGCACGGGATCGACCTCGGCTTCCTGCGCCGGCTCTACGATCTCATGATCGAGGAGACGTGCCGGGTCGAGGACCTCGAAATGGCGGCCGCGTCATGAGGACCCTGCTGATCGACAACCACGACTCGTTCACCTACAACCTCTACCAGCTGCTCGGGGAGGTGAACGGCCGCCCTCCGGTGGTCGTCACCAACGAGACCGACTGGTCCTCGCTGGACATGGCGGACTACGACGCCGTCGTCGTCTCCCCCGGACCGGGCCGGCCCGAGCGCGAGCGGGACTTCGGCATCAGCCGCCGCGCCATCCTGGAGAGCGGCCTGCCGGTCCTCGGGGTGTGCCTGGGCCACCAGGGCATCTGCCACCTCTTCGGCGGCGAGGTCGCGCACGCGCCGCTGCCGATGCACGGCCGGATCTCCTCGATCACGCACGACGGCAGCGAACTCTTCGCCGGGATCCCCTCGCCCTACGACGTGGTGCGCTACCACTCGCTCGCCGCGATCCGGCTGCCCGAGGAGCTGGAGCCGACCGCCTGGACCGCCGACGGCGTCGTCATGGCGGTACGGCACCGCAGCCTGCCGGTGTGGGGGGTGCAGTTCCACCCCGAGTCCATCAGCAGCGAGTACGGCCGGGAGCTGCTCGCCAACTTCCGCGACCAGGCTCTCGCGTACGCCGCCGCCCGGCCCGCGGCCACGCCTGCGCACGCCGCGGCCGGCGCCGCGCGCGCCCCGTACCGCGTCCACGTGGAGCGGCTGCCGCTGCTGCCCGACACCGAGCGGGTCTACCGGGAGCTGTTCGCGGGCAACGCGCACGGGTTCTGGCTCGACAGCAGCAGCGTGATCGACGGCCTGTCGCGGTTCTCGTTCATGGGCGACGGCACCGGCCCGCTCTCGGAGTACGTGACCTACCAGGTGCTGGAGCGCACGGTGCGCGTGCAGCGGCCCGGCGGCGGCGACGAGCTCGTGGCGCAGAGCGTGTTCACGTACCTGGAGGAGCAGGTGAAGGAGCGGGCGGTGCCCGTTCCCGAGGGGCTGCCCTTCGACTTCAACCTCGGGTACGTGGGGTACCTCGGCTACGAGCTGAAGGCCGACAGCGGCGGCCGGGAGGCGCACAAGGCCGACACCCCGGACGCGGCCCTGCTGTTCGCCGACCGGATGGTGGCCTTCGACCACGCCGAGGGCGTCACGTACCTGCTCGCACTGTCCGAGGACCGGGCGGGCGGCGACCTCGGCGCCCGCGGCTGGCTGGACCGTACGGCGGCCCGGCTGCGCGCCCTCGGCTCCGCCGCGGCCCCGCGCCCGGCGGCCGGTCCCCGGGGCCTGGCCACCACCGGGATGACCGACCCGGCGCTCGCCGGCCTGGTCCACATGCGTCACGACCGGGCGGGCTACCTGGCCCGGATCGCCGAGATCCACCAGGAGATCCACGACGGCGAGAGCTACGAGGTCTGCCTGACCAACCAGGTCGCCCTGAAGACCCGGATCGACCCGCTGGAGACGTTCGCCGAGCTGCGCCGGATCAGCCCCGTCCCGTACGGCGCGCTGCTGGACTTCCCCGGGGTCGCGGTCCTCAGCGCCTCCCCGGAGCGCTTCATGACGGTCGGCACCGACCGCACCGCCGAGTCCAAGCCCATCAAGGGCACCCGGCCGCGCGGCGCGACGGCGGCCGAGGACGAGGCGCTGAAGGCGGACCTGCTCGGCAACGAGAAGGACCGCGCCGAGAACCTGATGATCGTGGACCTGATCCGCAACGACCTCAACGTCGTCTCCGAGGTCGGCTCGGTGCATGTGCCGCGGCTCTTCGACGTCGAGACGTACGCGCCGGTGCACCAGCTGGTGTCCACCATCCGCGGCACCCTGCGCGAGGGCGAGTCGGCGGTCTCGGCGGTCCGGGCGGCCTTCCCCGGCGGATCGATGACGGGCGCCCCGAAGGTCCGCACCATGGAGATCATCGACCGGCTGGAGGAGGGCGCCCGCGGGGTGTACTCGGGCTCGCTGGGCTGGTTCTCGTTGGGCGGCGCGGCCGACCTGAACATCGTCATCCGCACCCTGGTCGCCACCGAGGACCGGGTCACCTTCGGGGTCGGGGGTGCGGTGATCGCGCTCTCCGACCCGGACGAGGAGTTCGAGGAGACGGTGGTCAAGTCCCGGGCCATGGTGCAGGCGGTGCTGGGCACCGCGCTCCGGCAGGGCGCGGCCGCGGGCTCCGCCCCGGGCGCGGGAGCTGCCACTGGTTCGCGGAGCGCGGCGTGAGCGGCGGCATCCGCCGGGCGGTGATCGTCGGCGGCCAGGGCGCGGTCGGCCGGCTGTTCACCGAGAAGCTCCAGGGCAGCGGCGTACAGATCTGTGTCGTGGACCCGGCCGGTGCCGGAGCCCCGGCACCGGGCGGCGCCCGCAGCATCCACGGCGACATCACCGACCTCTCGCCGCGGCTGGAGAAGGAGCTGGGCAAGGCCGACGTGGTGGTGCTGGCGGTGCCCGAACCGGTGGCGCTGGCCGCGGTCAAAGGGGTGGCGGCCGCACTGCGCCCGGGCGCCCTCCTGGTCGACACCCTCTCCGTCAAGCAGCGCATCGACGAGGAGTTCCGCGCGCACGTCGACGGGACCGCCGTCGAGGCGATGGGCCTGAACCCCATGTTCGCCCCGGCCCTCGGGTTCGAGGGCCGGGTGGTGGCGGCCTCGGTGACGTACGACGGCCCGCTCACCGCCGAGCTGCTGCGCCTGGTGGAGTCCTGGGGCGGGCGCGTCGTCCGGGTCGAGGCCGCCGAGCACGACCGGCTGACCGCGGTCTCCCAGGCGCTGACCCACGCGACCGTGCTCTCCTTCGGCCTCGCGCTGTCCCGGATGGGCACGGACGTCGAGGAGGTCGCCAAGATCGCGCCGCCCCCGCACAAGACGCTGGCCTCGCTGCTGGCCCGGGTCTCCTCCGGCACCCCGGAGGTGTACTGGGACGTGCAGGCGGCCAACCCGCAGGCGGTGAGCGCCCGTACGGCCCTGGCCGAGGCCGCCCGCCGGCTCGCCGACACCGTCAAGGACGGCACCGAAGAGGACTTCACGGCCCTGATGACCAAGGTCCGCGGCGCGCTGGGCGCCGAGCTCGACAACTACCGCGAGCTGTGCGCGCGGATCTTCGCGAACGTCTGACGGTTCCCGCCCGACGCTCCGCCCGCTCCTGGCACGCACACGCCGCATCTGACGGCATCGCATCGCACCGTTCACCTATCGCATCGCATCGCACCGCACCGACCCGTTGACGTACCGCACCCCTCATCAGAGAGGCACGACATGACCGACTCCCGCACGGGCTTCGCCGCGACCGTCCTCGACCCCGGGCAGCGCGCGGCGCTGGCCGCCGACAAGAGCGTCGGCGGCGGCAACCTGCTGCGTTCCGCGCTCGCGGCGAGCCCGAGCCCCACCACGCCCTTCGTCCACTCCACCCGGCCGATCACCGATCTGGCGGGCGCCGAGCAGCACGACTGGAGCCTGGCCGAGGTCGACGGCCTGGCCCAGGCCTGGTCGGCCTGGTACCTGGCGCAGGGCGTGCAGCCCAAGGACCGGGTCGCGGTCTGGTTCGAGGACTCCTTCGCGTACTCCGTGCACTTCTACGCCCTCGCGCAGATCGGCGCGATCGCCGTGCTCATCAACAGCAAGGCCACGGCGCCGATCGCCGAGTCGCTGATCGAGCAGACCACCCCGGTCGGCCTGTACGCCGACCGCGGCCGGCTGGCGCAGCTGCGGGCGAGCAGCGAGATCCTGGACGGGCTGGCCTGGACCCAGGAGGAGGAGAGCCTGCCGGCACCGCCCGCGGCGGAACTTCCGGCCGGGGCGTACTGGAACCACGTCTCCGAGGACCCGGTGGTCATCCTGCACTCCTCGGGGACGACCGGCCGCCCGAAGCCGACCATCCACACGCACGGCACGATCGTGGCCGGCCCGCAGTTCCGGCTGGTGGACTTCAAGGAGCAGCCGGGCGCGCTGATGCTGACCGCGCTGCCGCAGTCGCACCTGGGCTGCATCGCCTTCACCGTGTACGCGGTGCTGGCCGGCACCCCGGTCGTCGCGCACAGCGACCGCAGCGGCGAGGAGCTGGCGGCGACGGTGGCCGCGCACAAGCCGACGGCGGTGATGGCCTTCGCGCACTCGTACGCCGAACTGGCCGCGCTGGAGCGGACGGACGGGGCGCTGGACAGCGTCGGCTCGTGGGTGTCGATCGGCGACGCCGTGCACCAGGCGCACATCACGCGGACGCTGGAGCACCGTTCGGCGCACCTGCCGTCGGCGCAGTTCTTCGACCGGCTGGGGACGACGGAGCTGGGCTGGGGCGTCCTGCTGAAGATCCGTACGAAGGACAGCGTGCGCAACGACCGGTGCGCGGGACAGCCGGTGGGGGTCGCGGAGGTCGCGATCCTGCGCAAGGACGGCAGCCACGCGGACGTCGGCGAGGTCGGCTTCCTGGCCGCCAGGGGCCCGGCGATCACGCCCGGCTACTGGGGCGACTCGGCGACGACGTACCGCTACAAGCTGGCCGGGCACTGGCTGCCGGGCGACATGGCGTACAAGGACGCAGGCGGCGACTTCTACCTCGTGGACCGGGCCGCGGACCAGATCCTGACGGCTGCCGGGCCGGCGTACTCGACGCTGATGGAGGAGGTGCTGCTGAACGACGTGCCCGAGTTCGACGACGTCGCGGTGATCGCCGGCGAGGAGGACGGGGCCGTGGTGCCGGTGGCGGTGGTCACCACACCGGAGGCGGTGGCCGTGGACGCGGAGAAGCTGCTGCTGCGCGCGAACGAGGCGCTGGCGGCGGCCGGGCAGCCGGCGCTGCGGCTGCTGGAGGTGGCGGCCGGTGAGGCGGACTTCCCGGTGGGGGTGACGGGGAAGGTGCTGAAGCGGAAGCTGCGGGAGAAGTACGCGGACCTGGGGGCGTACGTGCGGGACGCCGCCGGCGGCGGGGCCGGCAAGTCGCTCGCCGTGGCGGGCTGAGCCGAGGGACTGCCGCCGCGTCCCGGCCCGGCGAGGGGCGGGCCGGGACGGGGCGGCGCCGGCAGGTGGCCCGGCGGGCCGTTTCGGGGGCTCCGCCCCCATGCCCCCGCGCCTCAAACGCCGGCGGGGCTGGATTGGGGGCCCGGCGGCGCCGGAAGCGGACCCGGCAGGGCTGGGTTCGGTGCCCGGCGGCGCTGGAAGGGGCCCAGTGGGGCGGTTTCGGGGGCTCCGCCCCCGGGCCCCCGCGCCTCAAACGCCGGCGAGGCTGGATTGGCGGCCTGCGGCGCCGGAAACCTGCCCCGTAGGGCAGGTTTCGGGGCTCCGCCCCGGACCTCGCGCCTCAAACGCCGGCGAGGCTGGGGTTTGTCGGGGTTCGAGGGCGTTACGTGAGGGTGGAGGCCACCCTCAGGACTGCGTCGTTGGACTCCGCGGAGCCGATCGTCACGCGGATGCCCTCGCCGGGGAAGAAGCGGACCGCGATGCCCGCCTCGGCGAAGGCCTTCGCCAGGGCGGCCGTGCGGTCGGGGGAGCCGAGGTCCAGCCAGACGAAGTTCGCCTCCGTCCGCGGGACCGGCAGGCCCAGGTCCGCCAGGCCCAGCGCCGTCCGGTCGCGTTCCTTGACCAGGGTCTCGACCCGGTCGAGGAGTTCCGGCTCCGCGGCCAGCGAGGCCACCGCCCCGTACTGGGCGACCGCGTTCACCCCGAACGGCACCGCCGACGCGCGGATCGCCGCCGCCACCGGCTCGTGGGCCACCGCGTAGCCGACGCGCAGGCCGGCCAGGCCGTAGGCCTTGGAGAAGGTCCGTACGACCACCAGGTCCGGCCGGTCCCGGTACAGGTCCATGCCGTCCGGCGAATCCGGGTCGGTGACGAACTCCCGGTACGCCTCGTCCAGGACGACCGTCACCCCGGCCGGCACCCGGTCGAGAAAACGGTTCAGCGCGGCCCGGCCGACCACCGTGCCCGTCGGGTTGTTGGGGTTGCACACGAAGACCACCCGCGTGCGGTCCCCGATCGCCTCCGCCATCGCCTCCAGGTCGTGCGAGGCGTCCGCCCGCAGCGGCACCCGGACGGACACCCCCCGGTTGACCTCGGTCAGGTGCGGATACGCCTCGAACGAGGGCCAGGCGTACAGCACTTCGTCCCCGTCCCGCACCAGCGCGTGCAGCAGGTGCTGGAGCACCCCGCAGGAGCCGGCGCCCAGCGCGAGATGCGCGGCCGGAACGCCCAGGCGGGCGGCGAGGGCCGCGGTCAGGTCCGTGGAGAGGCGGTCGGGGTAGCGGTTGGCCCGGCCCGCCGCCTCCGCGAGGGCCGCGACGACCGACGGGAGCGGCGGGTAGGGGTTCTCGTTCGCGTTCAGGGTGTGCATCAGGGATCCCTTTCAGTCGATGGCGGGGAGGGCTTCTTCGCCTCGGCCCATCAGGTAGCCGAGCTGGAAGCGGTGCTGCGCGCCGTACTGGTCGCGCAGGCACGAGATGTGGCCCTGGACCGACCGCAGGCTGACCCCGAGCCGGCGCGCGATGGCCTTGTCGGAGCAGCCCTCGATCAGCAGCTTGCGGATGGCCAGGCGCATGTCCGGCACCACCTCGGAGGCGGCGTCGGCGGCCCGCACCGGCCGGAACGGGAAGGGTTCGGCCCGGTCCCAGGCCTTCTCGAAGACGTCGGTGAGGAAGCCGGTGACCGCGCGGTCGCGGATGACGACGGCCGATCCGCGCTCCCCGTCGGCGGGGATGAAGGACACCTCGCCGTCGATGACGATCAGCCGGTCGAAGAACTCCGGCAGGGTACGGACCTGCGCGCCGTGCTTCTGGACGGTCGCCACGTAGCGCTTGGTGGGCTCGTGGAAGCGCGAGCTGTGCTGGTAGAGCGTGCGCATGGCGACCCCCCGGGAGAGGTGGTCGCGGACCGCGGCGTACGCCTCGTCGAGGGTGGCGCCGGGGCGCGGGCCGTCGGGCTGGGCGGTGAGGATCTCCCGCCGGGCCCGGCCGAGGGCCTCGTGGATGGCGTACGTGATCCGCTCGGGGCCGTGGACGTACTCGATCCGGGCCCCGGACCCGGGCGGCGGGGCGGCCGGCTCCGGCGCCCGCGGCTGGGTCTGGGCGGCCTCCGCGGCGTACCGGGACAGGCTGTCCAGGGTGTCGGCCATCCGCCGGAGGGTGGCGGAGGCCGTCGTGGCGTCCGGGGCCGGGGCCTGGGTGGGCACGGGGACGGGGGCGGGGGCGAGGGTGGTGTGTGTCATGGGCGGTGCCTTTCGGGTCGGGTGGGTGGGGGCGTACGCGCGGGAGGGCCGCGGGAGTGCTCCCGCGGCCCTCGCCGGTCGGTGGGTCACTGCCCCGGGCGCCGGGCGTGGCTGCGCGGTGGCGCCGGGGCGAGCAGGGTCTTCACGGCGTGCGCCGCCGCCCGGAGGGTCCCGCCGGCGATGACCGGTGGGGCCGGCGGATTCCGTACGGCCGCGGCCGCCGCCGCGAGGGCGAACCCGCCGCCCAGGGGCAGGCGGGCCGGGGCCCGGGGGCCGGGGGCCGGAGCCGCCTCCGGCCCGCCGGGCCCGGGGGCGGGGTGGCCGGCGCGGGTCACCGGGCCCGCGCCGGCGCCGGGGAGGTGCGGACCGTGAGGGCCGCGCGGACGCGGGCCTCCAGCTCGTCGAGGGCCACCGACGACGGGGCGTCGATGAAGAAGTTCGCCACCCGGTCCTCGCTGCTGTGCAGCGGGCCGACGTAACTGCCCTTCTCCTTCTGGACGAAGACCGCCCGCAGGGTCGGCGGGTCGTCGGGGCGGCCGGCCGGGACCTGCGGCCACAGGTCGCCCTCGCCGGCCCATTCGACGGTGACGCCCGGCCAGTCCACCGTGACCTCCTCCAGGATCCCGGGCTCGTGCTCCACGTACACCTGGCGGGCGTGCCGGGTGGCCTTGGGGTACTCGGCGCACTCGCCCAGCGCGATGCGGATGATCTCCGGTTCGACCGGGCGGCCGGTGGCCAGGTGGTAGAGGACGGTCAGGCCGTCGCCGGGGGTGCGGGCGGCGACCTCCATCAGCTTGGGGTGGCCGGAGGCGTCCAGCCGCCATTCGGAATGGGTCATGCCGTCCTGGAAGTCCAGCAGGTGCAGCAGGCACTTGTTGGCGGCCAGCAGCGTCTTGCGGTCCAGTCCGACCGCGCCGGACACCGTGTGGGAGAGCTCCACGAAGGTGTCGGCGTGGGCGTCGGTGGTCTGCTTCACCGTCACCGAGTCCCACACGATCCGGCCGTGCTGGACCAGGGCCTCGACGGAGAACTCCTGGCCCGTGACCTTCTCCTCGACCAGGAGCGTCTCGTGCTCGGGGTAGTCGGCCAGCAGCCGGGCCAGCTGCTCCGCGTCCGCCGCGGTCCGCACGCCCGAACTGGAGTGCCGGGTCGCGGGTTTGACGACCGCCGGGTACGGGACGGCCGCGAGGTCGGCGGCCGCCCGCGCGCCCGGCGGGATCACCAGCGCGTACGGGTTGAACTCGCCCAGGTGCAGCCGCTGGAGGTACTTGCTGCGGCACACACGGCTGGCCCGCAGGCCCGGCGAGGGCAGGTTCAGGGCGTCGGCGACGAGGCCGGTCGGCTCGACGAGGGTCTCGCCGGCCGCGTACGCGCCGACGATCTCGTACGCGCCCTCCCAGCCGCGGACGGCGGCGACGACGCCCGCGTTGAAGGAGCACTCGCGGTCCACGGAGCCGTCGACGAAGGCGATGTCGGCGAGGGCGGCGGCCGGGTGGCCGGGCTCGCGCAGGGCGGCCAGGGCCTGCTCCCGCCACACGGACGGGGTGATGAGCAGGATCTTCAGGCCGCGCCGGGTCAGTTCCTCCAGGTAGCGGGGGGCCCGGCAGATCGCCAGGAAGGACCCGGTGAGGAGGAACGCTGCGGGTCTCTCGCCGTGGGTGGGCGCGGTGGCGGGCAGCGGGTCGGTGCTCATCGGTGGGGCCTCCACAGGTCCGCGGCCAGGAAGGCCATGTCGAGGGCCTGGCCGCGGTTCAGGCGCGGGTCGCAGGCCGTGGTGTAGCAGCGGTCGAGGTCGTCGAGGGTGACGGGGTCGGTGCCGCCGACGCATTCGGTGACGTGGGCGCCGGTGAGCTCCAGGTGCAGCCCGCCGGGGTGGGTGCCGAGCTCCCGGTGGATCTCCACGAACGCCGCGATCTCGGCGGTGATGTCGCCCAGCGAGCGGGTCTTGTGGCCGGTCGGGGCGACCTGGGTGTTGCCGTGCATCGGGTCGCAGACCCACAGCACGGGCGCGCCGGCGGCGGTCACCTTCTCGACCAGGCCCGGCAGGACGTCGCGGATCCGGTCGGCGCCCATGCGGGTGATGAAGGTGAGCCGGCCCGCCTCGCCCTCGGGGTCGAGGATCTCGGTGAGGGCGAGCAGTTCGTCGGCGGTGGCGGTCGGGCCGACCTTGACGCCGACGGGGTTGGCGATGGAGGCGGCGAAGGCGACGTGTCCGCCGTCGAGCTGGCGGGTGCGCTCGCCGATCCACACGAAGTGTCCGGAGCCGGCCCAGCGGCGGCCGCTGACCGGGTCGGTGCGCACCAGCGGGACCTCGTAGTCCAGCAGCAGCGCCTCGTGGCTGACGTGCAGCGGGATCTCGGGCACGTCGTCACCGCCACCGTCGCCACCGGGCAGCAGGCGGATGCGGTCCAGGGTCTGCACGGCCGTGTCGTACGCGGTGATCATCCGCCAGGGGTCGGCGGCGCGCTCCCCGGCGGTGAAGGCGAGACCGTTGACGGCGTCGCCGCGGTAGGCGGGCAGTTCCACGCCGTCGCGGGTCTCGGTCGGGCTGGAGCGCGGCTTGGCGTACTGCCCGGCCATCCGGCCCAGCGGGACGACGGGCACGGCGGCGCCGTACGAGACGATCTCCGCCATCTGGCGCAGGGTGGTGGCGGTGGACTCGGCTTCGCCGAGGGCGCGGGCGCCGAACTCCTCGGCACAGTGGCCGCCCTGGAGCAGGAGTGCCTCGCCGCGGGCGGCGGCGGCCAGCCGCGCGCGCAGCGTGTCGCTCTCGGACAGCGGCGTCAGCGGGGGCAGTTCGCCGAGCCGGTCGACGACGGTGGTGAGGGTGGCGGTGTCGGGCCAGTCGGGCTGCTGTGCCGACTGGAGCGCCCCTAGTGCCGTACTGGTCATGCGTTCGCTCCTCGTTTCAGGGCCCGGTCGGTCAGCGGACCGGCTGCCCCGGTGTAGTGGGCGGGTTCCAGCAGGTCGCGCAGTTCTTCCGGGCTGAGGACGCCGTGCAGCGTGGCGTCGGCGGCGAGGACCTCCGGGAGGGGGGTGCCGGTGCGGTGGGACCGGGCCGAGGCCCGGGTCAGCAGGTCGCGGGCGGCCGCCTTGCCGAGCCGGGGGGCCAGGACGGCGGCGATGCGTTCGGTGACGAGCAGGCCTGCCGTGCGGTCGAGGTTGGCGCGCATCCGTGCGGGGTCGGCGTCGAGTCCCTCGGCGAGTTCGACGGCGGTGTGCGCGGCGCCCGCGGTCAGCCGCAGGGCTTCGCGCAGGGTGTGCCATTCGGCGTGCCAGACGCCGGCGGACCGTTCGTCCTCGCTGACCAGGGCCTGGGCGAGGGTGCCGGCCAGGGCGGGGACGACCAGGGCGGCGGACCGGATCAGGGTGGCCAGGACGGGGTTGCGTTTGTGCGGCATGGCGGAGGAGGCGCCGCGTCCGGCGGGTGCGGGTTCGGCGGCCTCGGCGGTCTCGGTGCGGGCGAGCAGCAGCACGTCGACGGCGAACTTGCCGAGCGCGCCGGCCGTGTGGGCCAGGACGGCGCCCAGGTCGGCGACGGGCGTGCGCAGCGTGTGCCAGGGCAGGGCGGGCGCGCACAGCCCGGTCTCGCAGGCGTAGGCGGCGGCGAGCTGGTCGGCGTAGTCCTCGGGGACGGGTCCGTCGCCGTCGATGCGGGCGTACTCCAGGTAGCCGGCGAGGGTGCCGGCGGCGCCGCCGACGGAGACGGGCAGCCGCAGCCGGTCGATGCGCTGGACGGCGTCGAGCAGCAGGTGCCGCCAGCCGGCCGCCTTGAGGCCGAAGGTGGTGGGGACGGCGTGCAGGGCGAGGGTGCGCCCGGCCAGCACGGTGTCGCGGTGGACGGCGGCGAGGCCGGCCAGGGCCGCGGCGGTGCGCAGCAGGTCGGCGCGCAGCAGCTTCAGGGTGCGGGTGGCGACCAGCATCATCCCGGTGTCGAGGACGTCCTGGCTGGTGGAGCCGCGGTGGACGTACTCGGCGGCGGCCGGGTCGGTGGCGGCGACGACCCGGGTGAAGGCGGCGACCAGGCCGACCACGGGGTTCGCGGTCTCGCGGGCGGCGAGCGCGAGGGCCCGTACGTCGAGCCGCCCGGCGTCGGCCGCCCCGGTGATCGCCGCGGCGGCCGCCGGGGGCAGGGTGCCCAGCCGGGCCTGGGCCCGGGCGAGCGCGGCCTCGGCGTCGAGCATGGCCTGGAGCCAGGCGGTGTCGCTGGTGGCCGCCTCGGCGGGGGTCCCGGCTCGTACGGGCGAGAGCAGCCCGGCGTCGATCCCGTCGGGCGCGGCGGGCGCGTGCTCGTCGGGCACGGCGGGTACGGCGGGCGCGGGGTCCTCCGCGACTGCGCGGGCCGTGGGCCGGGCGGCGGCGCCGGCGATCAGGCCGGCCGCCGCCACGACGGTGCCCGCCGGGAGGTCGGGGGTGAGCCGGGGGACGGCGGTGAGCGGGGTCATGCCCGGACCTCGGCGCCGGGGGCGGTCAGCGGCTCGGGGACCGCGGTGAGGGCGAGGGCGGCGTGGGCGATGGCGTCGGAGTCCTCCAGCGTGACGGAGCCGACGCCGGGGCGGATGCCGGCGGCGGTGACCCAGTGGACGGACTCGGTGGGCACGCCGTAGGCGAAGCGGCGCGGGTGCGGCCGGCCGGCGGCGTCGACCAGGTGGTAGGGGCGTTCGGAGACGGCCAGCCCCCCGGTCTCGTAGTCGATGCCCGCGCTGCCGCGCACCGTGTACGGGCGGCACTGGCCGCTCTCCAGGAGCTGGAGCAGCAGCGGGTCGGTGGTGCGGCGCAGGTCGGGGTGGGGCAGCCGGGCCTCGATGAGGGCGGTGAGGCGGATGTCGGGGGCGTCGACCCCGTCGGCGGTGGCGACGAACACGGGGCCGTCGGGGCCGTCGGTCTCGGTGCGCACGCGCAGTCCGGGACCGGTGAACTCGACGATCCCGGCCGAGGCCAGGGCGATCAGTTCGTCGATGCGGGAGACGGGCGGGCCGATGGAGAGGAAGGCGTTGAGCGGGGTGTACCAGCCGTCGAGGTCCTCGCGGTGGGAGCCCGCCTCCAGGCCGCCGTGGTCGACGGCGAGGCGGATCTCGTTGCGCAGGTCGCGCAGCACGTCGAGGGCGGCCTTGAGGGGACCGCTGACGTTGCCCTCGCGGGCCTCCTTGGCGTCGCGCAGCAGGTAGGCGAGCATCCAGCGGCGGAAGTCCTCGCGGCCGGTGAAGCGCAGGTCGCCGTAGGGGCGGGAGAGGCTCTGCCAGTTCCAGCGCTCCTCGCCGTCGATGCCGGCCTCGGCGAGGAGGGCGTCCTCGGCCTCGTCGTCGGCGGCCGCGAGGTAGCGGGCGGTGAAGTCCTCGATCACGTCGGGGGTGAAGTGCCCGCCGCGGGCCGTCAGGAGCCGCTCGTAGTAGACGCTCTGCACCTCCTTCTGGATCAGCGGCCAGATGTGGATGCCGAAGTCGATCCAGTCGCCGTCCTTCGCGGCGGCGCGCATGGCGGACACCCGCTCGACGGTCAGCAGCCGGGGCACGTGGCGGCCGTCGGGGCCCTTCTCGTTCTCGCCGCGGGCCTGGTAGGGGATGCCGCGCCGGGAGCCGGCGTACATCTTGGGCTCCAGGCCGGAGGGGCGGTAGACGAGCCGGCCGTCGGCGCGGCGCTCGAAGAAGCCGCCGCGGCCGAGGGTGAACAGGGCCATGTAGTCGAAGAAGTTCAGGCCCAGGCCGCGCAGCAGGACGGGGCGGCCGGCGCCGATGGCCCCGAGATCGACGTCGGCGGGGTTGGAGGGCCCGGTGTAGGAGAGGCCGTAGGTGGCGGCGAACTCCGCGAGTCTGCGCTCCTCCGGCCCCAGGCGGGCCGGGAGGTGGCCCTGGGCGAGGATCACCGCGGAGAGCCCGGCCAGGCGCACGCCGTCGGCGAGGTCGAGGGTCTGCGGGCCGCCCGGGGCGGCGTCGTCGGCGAGGGCGACGGCGCGGGTGCGGTGGACGTGGATCTCGATGTGGTCGGGCGCGTTGGTGACGGCCTCCTGGAAGGCCCACTGGAGGTAGTGGCCGTAGAAGGCGCGCGTGGGGTAGGAGTCGGGGCCGAGCTCGCGGGCCTCGGCGAGGGTCTGGGCGCCGTACGCGTCCTCGTCGGCGGCGGACAGCCGGCGCGACCACTCGTAGAGGCTGGGGCCCTCCTCGATGGGGCCCTCGATGCTGACGCTGTCGTCGGTGAAGAGGGTGATCTGCGAGGAGACGGTGTTCATCAGCAGGTGGCGCGGCTGGGCGGTGCGCCAGACGGCGCCGGGGCCGGGCGAGGAGGGGTCGACGACGTGGAGGGTCAGGGCGTCGTGCGCGGGGGACTTGCGTTCCTGGGCGCATATGCGTTCCAGGACGGAGAGGCCTCGGGGGCCGGCCCCGACGATGGCGATCCGGGCATGGCTGTGCTGCGGCATGTTCTCTACTCCCACCAGCGTGAAAGAGGGCCTGGATGTGTCAGACGGCGGTGTTCCAGCCGACGTCGGTGAGCGCGCAACGGGCGTGCACGGGAAGTCCTTTCAGTCGCGGACGACGGTCTTGCTGCGCATGAGGAACTCGGCGAGATACCCGTCGTGCGGGAGTCCGGGGCCCATCCAGTACGTCGGGTGGTCGCCGGCGTGGACATTGCCGATGGTCGGCTCGGCGATCAGGTCGTCGAGCAGGTCGTGGTCGGTGGTGAGGGCGGTGACGACGAGGCTGCCGCGCAGCGGGGCGATGCCGTCGGAGCGGTTCCAGGGGGCCACCCACACGCAGGGGAAGGGGAGTTCGACGCCGGTCTGGGGGGCGTCGGAACGCTCCAGGCGGTGGACGGCGGGGCGCAGGGCCGCGCTCCCGTCGCCGAGGTCGGCGGCGATGCCGTCGCCGCCGAGGTGGGCGTGGCTGCCGGCGGCCTGGGAGAACAGGTGGGCCTCGACGGCCCGGGCGGCCGCGGCGGGCTGGACCGGCAGGACGGCCGCGTCGTCCTCGGGCGGCAGGGCGGGCAGGGCGGCCAGCCGCCCGGCGAGGGCGTCGGCCAGGGGGGCGGGGTCGCCCTCGACGAGGACGGCGGTGGTGTTGACGCAGCCGGTGCCGCCGTGGGCGGCGACGGAGGCGGTGATGGTGTCGAGGTGGGCGCGCCAGTCGGTGTCGGCGGTGATCAGGATCTTGGTCCGGCCGGGGCCCTGGAGCAGGATCCGCGGGTCGCCGCCGTACTTGCGTACGACGTCCTCGCCGCCGTAGACGAGCGAGCGGTCCGCGGCGCGCAGCAGGGTGTCGGCCTCGGCGTGGTCGGTGGGCAGGTAGGCGATGTGGTCGGCGCCGAACCCGGCCGCGCGCAGGGCGGCCACCAGGCGGTACGGGGTGAACGGCTCGCGCCGGGAAGGGCGTACGGCGACCCGGTAGCCCAGGGCGAGGGCCTCGGGCCAGAGGCTGTGGGTGCCGGGGTGGTTGCCGGCGGCGAGCACGGCGAAGGTCTCGGCGCGCCGGACCCAGACGGCGCGGCCGGTGCGGGTGAGCGGGGAGCGCCAGTCCTCGGCGGTGCCGCCGGGGCGGGCCTGGGTCAGGCTGTCGTAGACGCGGGTGAGGCGGGTGCGGATGTTGGCGGTGGTGGCGCGGACGACGGAGAGCGGGACCCCGCCGACCCGGCTGACGGTGTCCTCGTACTCGGCGGCGCTCTGGCCGGCGAGCTCGGCGGTGGCGAACAGCTCGGCGGCGCGGGCGACGGCGGCGATCCGCTCGTCGGCGGGCAGCGGGCGGGCCCGGTGCAGGGCCTTGACGGTGCGGTCGACGAAGAGGGAGGGGACGAGGCTGAGTTCGGCGACGGGGGTGCCGCGGACGTCGGTGACGGTGGTGCGGCGGCGGGCCCGGAAGGGCCCTTGCGGCCCGAGCGCGTCGAGCTGGAGCAGGCCGGCGGCCGGGGCCGGGGCGGCGGGAGCCGGGGCAGCGGCCGCTGCGGAGGTGAGCGTCGGGGCCGGCATCAGTAGACCCCCTCGATGACGGTCTCGTTCTCGAAGGTGGCGACGGGGGCGATGTCGGCGACGGCGTCCCCGGAGCCGGTGGTGGAGGGGACCCTGGTGGCCAGGTCCCGCTCCAGGTTGTTGGGGAGCAGGAACGATTTGCTGACATGGCTGACGACCACCTGGCCGCGCTCGCCGTACGCCACGCTCTCGCCGCTCGCCGGGTCGACGACGGAGAAGGTGACGTAGGGGCTCAGCGGGTCGAAGACGCAAGGGTCCTCGTCGGCCAGGCCGGCGCGCTCGCCGGCGAAGCCGAGGATCATCGTGCTGCCGTAGTTCCCGCAGAAGGCGGTGCCGGGGAAGATCTCCGTCCGGTACAGGTGCCGGGAGTCCGGGTCGAGCTGGGTGCCGCCCCAGCGGATCGCCTTCACCTTCTTGTTGACCAGTTCCACCAGGTCCTCGCGGCCGGCGAGCCGCTCCAGCACCGACGGGGTGATGGTGAGCACCTCGATGTCCTGGGTGGTCAGGACGAACTCGGCCTGTTCCAGCAGGTGTTCGGCGTACGCGCCCGCGTCCGCGCCGCGGCCGGCCGCGATCAGCTTCTTCACCCAGCGCGGGTCGAGGTCGATGGTGAAACCGCGGGTCCCGTGGGTGGCGGCGGAGCGGCGGAAGAACTCCCCGACGATGTGCGGGCCGGTGGGCACCAGGCCCAGCCAGTTGGCGCCGCGCGGGAAGCCGTGCGCGTCCAGGTTGGCGTTGGACCAGGCCACCATGCGGTCCAGCCAGTCGCGGGTGAGGACCACCCGCTTGGGGGCGCCGGTGGTGCCGCCGGACTCGAAGACGCCGACGACGTCGGGGCGGGGCCCGTAGCCGCGCGGGATCAGGTCCTCGGCGCGGACGTGGCGCAGCTCGCCGGTGACGTTCGGGAAGCGCCGCAGGTCGGCGTGGGTCCGGATGTCCGTGCGGGGGTCGAAGTCGAGGGTCTCCGCGCGCCGCAGCCAGAACGGCGAGCCGGTCTCCGGGTGGAAGTGCCACTCCATGGCGGCCCGGAGGAACTCGTCCGGGTCGGGCTGCACCTCGTACGGAAGGTCCAGGATCGGGTTGTCTGGCGAGGACACGGCGTCTCCTAATCGGGGTGCGCGGGGCGCGGGGCAGGGCGGTGCGGTGCAGCGGGTACGCCGACGGGACCCGGCACGGGGGAATGGGTTCGGTCCCGTCGGCGTACGCGCTGGTCGGGGAGGCCGGTGGCGGTGGGCGCGGCCGAGGTCGTCTCTTTCGGATCTTGCCGGTTAAGCCCGCGTCGTCCGGTGCCGTGCATCGCAAGGCGGAGAGGCTCCCGATTACTGGACGTCCTCGGGTGCCTCGACAACGCGGCGAGGTGCGGTGCCGGGCGGCGCGGGTCAGGCGAGATCCGGAAGAGACGGCCTAGATGCGGATCAAGGTGGCGCACCAGCGGCCGGTGGAGATGCCGCACAGGGCGACCAGGTCTCCGGGGTTCAGCTCACCGCGCTCCCGTTGCAGGCCCAGCGAGATCAGCTGGTCGGCGCCGCCCATGTGACCGTGGTCGGGTGCGAGGGCCGCGTTGGTCCGGTCCACCGGGATGCCGAGCGGCGTGGCCACGGCGGCGATGCTGGCGGGGACGTCGTTGAGGTAGATGACGTGGTCGATGTCGCCGCGGCTCACCCCGGCGCGGCGGGCCGCGCCCTCGATGACCTCGACGAGCCGGGTGTAGCGCTCGCCGATGAACTTCCGCAGCTTCGCCGGGTCGCCGGCGAACTGCTCGCGCACCTGGTCGTAGGCGGAGGGGGCGTCGGCGCTGGTCCAGCCGGCCGGCGGGAGCGGGGTGAGCGCGCCGCCGAAGTCCAGGCGCAGCAGGTCGCTGTACTCGGGGTCGGTGAACTGCTCGCTGGCCAGCCAGCGGTTGGCGTCGTGGCCGCGGGTGACGACGACGGCGACGGCCGCGTCGCTGAGCACGGTGTTGATGACGTTCATCCGGTTGCGGTGGAACTCGCTGACCCGGTTGACGACCACGAACAGGGCGTGCCGGGCCTCGGGCTGCATGGCGAACGTCGAGGCCACGTAGAAGAGGCCGTTGACGCCCGAGCCGCAGCCCTCGTTGAGCAGCAGGGTCTGGGTGCGCTCGATCTTCAGCTCGCGGGCCAGCGCCGAGGCGCTGTCCCAGTACGCGTACTCGGGCATGTCGGTGGTGGCGACCACCACCAGGTCGAGGGCGTCGGCGGTGATCCCGGCCCGGTCCAGGGCCTGCTGGGCGGCCTCCCGCGAGAGGTCGGTGGCGGTGACGTCGGCAGCGGCGCGGTGGAAGGTCCGGTAGCCCCACTTGACGACGCGCTCGGGGTCGGGCACGTAGTCGGCGGCGACGGCGGCGACGTCCTGGTCCTCGCCGAAGGCGTAGCCGAAGCCGGCGATACCGATGTCCACGGCCGGTGCGATGGTGGCGTTGTCCGTGGTCATCAGGCGGCTTCCCGGGCGGTGGCCTCCGCCTCCGACAGGCGCCAGGCGAGGTCGTCCGCGGCCTCCGCCAGCGTCCGCTCGAACAGGATCATCAGGTCGTACTCGTCGCCGAAGCGCTCCCGGGCGTACTCCCCCAGCTGGAGCGCGAGCGCGGAGTGCCCGCCCAGCTCCAGGAAGGTGTCCTCCAGGGCGATCTCGGGATCCTCCAGGAGGTCGGCCACCCACTCCAGGGTCGCCCTGCGGATCTCCTCGGCGCGCGTGGTGGTGTCGTTGCTCATCGGGTACGGCTCCTCTCCTCTTCCCAGATCCGGGCCACTTCGGCCCGGTTGACTTTGCCGTTGACGGTGCGCGGCAGGTACGGCAGCGGCAGCGCCCGGTAGCTGGAGGGGTGCATGTACGAGGGCAGCAGCTCCCGTACGTGGCCGCGCAGCGCCCGCGTGCCGGGGTCGGCGGCGCCCTCGGCGACCACGTACGCCGCGACCAGCCGCTGGTCGCCGGGCTTGAACTCGTGCACCCAGACCACCGCGTCGGCGATGTCCTGGTGGGCCTGGACCGCGACCTCGATGTCGCTGAGCTCGATGCGGTGGCCGCGCAGCTTGACCTGGAGGTCGGCGCGCCCGACGTAGCCGTAGCCGCCGTCCGCGCGCGGGGTGACCAGGTCGCCGGTGCGGTAGAAGCGGACGCCGTCGACGGTGGGGAACCGCTCGGCGGTCAGCTCGGGCCGGCCCAGGTAGCCGTCGGCGACCTGGGGGCCGCTCAGCCACAGCTCGCCCTCCTCGCCGGTGGCGGCGTCGCGGCCGTCGGCGGTGACCACGCGGGCGCCGCCGGAGAGCAGCACGCCGATCGAGAGGGTGTCGGTGTCGAGGTCCTCCTCGGTCACCGCGTGGTAGGTGCTGAGCACGGCGGCCTCGGTGACCCCGTACATGTTGACCAGCACGGTGCTGGAGAGCCCGAACTGCTTGGCCCAGGGGCGGACCGTCTCCGGGGTGAGCTTCTCGCCGCCGAAGATCACGTAGCGCAGGGCGGGCAGGGCCTGCTGGTCGCGGAGCATGATGCCGGTCATCGCGCTGAACGCGGTCGGGGTCTGGCTCAGGACGGTGATCGCCTCGTCGGCGATGACGTGCATGCACGCCTCGGGCGAGCGCGAGATGCCCGGCGGCAGCACCACCAGGCGGGCGCCGGTGGCCAGCGGGCCCCAGATCTCCCACACCGAGAAGTCGAAGGCGATGGAGTGGAAGAGCAGCCAGCTGTCGTGCTCGTCGAAGGCGAACGGCCCCTCGGCGCTGGCCAGCAGGACCGCCGCGGCACCGTGCGGGACGAGGACGCCCTTGGGCCGGCCAGTGGTGCCGGAGGTGTAGATGATGTACGCGGTGTCGGCCGGGTCGGGTGCGGACCGGGTCGGCCGGGGCGCCGGCGGGGCGTTCAGCAGGCTGGTGATCCGCCCCTCGGAGACCACCGGGACCGCGCCGGTCTCGCAGGTGTCGGGGTCGCCCAGGAAGGCGGTGACCTGGCTGTCGGAGACGATGAACTGGTTGCGCGAGGGCGGGTTGCGCACCTCCAGCGGCACGTACGCGGCGCCCGCCTTCATGATGCCGATCATCGAGGCGACGGCGGCGGCGCCCGGCGGCATCCGCAGCGCCACCCGGTCGCCCCGGCCGACGCCGAGGTCCGCCAGCAGCGCCGCGACGGCGTCGGTCCAGGTGTCCAGACGGCGGTAGGAGTACGAGGCTCCGTCCGCCGACAGCGCGGTGCGGTCCGGGAACCTCTCGGCCGAGTCGGCGAAGACCTCGGTCAGCGCGCGGTAGTCGGTGGCGCGCTGGTTGCGCGGCGGACCGATGGTGGGCAGGGTCATGGCTCCCCCTTGCGGGCGTACGGGTGGCGTACGGATGGGACGTGAGGTGGCCGGCCGGGAGCTACCAGTCGGCGATGTGGGACGCGCGGATGTCCTGTTCGGCCCGGTCCGGGTTGGGGGCGGGCCGGGCGAAGGAGCGGTTGTAGTAGACGAGCGGGGTGCGGTCGCTCGTATGGGCCTCCTCGACGCAGCCGATCAGGATGCTGTGGTCGCCGGCGTCGACGATGGAGTGCAGGGAGCAGGCCACGCGTACGGAGGTGTGGTGCAGTCCGGGCAGGCCCAGCTCGCACACCTCCATGTCGCCCGCGGCGAACCGGTCGATGCCGGAGGTCGCGAACCGGCGGGCCACCGTGTGCTGTTCCTCGGCCAGCACGTTGATCAGGAAGTGCCGGGCGGTGGTGAACGCGGCGTGGGTGCTGGCGCCCTTGTCCAGGCAGACCGAGACCAGCGGCGGGTCGAGGGAGACCGAGCTGAACGAACTGGCGGTGAACCCCCAGGGCTTGCCGTCCGCGTCGAGGGTGGTGACCACCGTCACCGGGCCGGGGACCAGCGCCATCGTGCGGGTGAGCAGGGAGCGCTCCATGATGGGACGTCACTCTCCGTTCAGGGCTGGAGGCGGGCGGTGCGCCAGCGGGCGCCGTGCCGCGTGTAGCGGAGCCGGCGGTGCAGCCGGTCGGAGGCGGCGGACCAGAACTCGATCTCGTCGGGCCGCAGCAGGTAGCCGGTGAACCGCTCGGGGCGGGGCAGCGCCCGGCCGGTGTCCAGCAGCCGGTACGCCTCGGTGCGCAGGCCCTCCAGGTCCCCGGGCCCGTCGAGCGGGTCGCTCTGGCGGGAGACGGTGGTCATGGAGTGCAGGGGCACCGGGCGGGCCGACCACAGGGCGTCGCTCTCGCCGGGCGAGAGCGCGGTGACCGGGCCGTTCAGGGCGATCTGCTGGCCGAGCTCGCGCCAGTACAGCAGGGCCGACGCCCAGCCGGTCTCGGCCAGCTCGCGGCCCTTGCGGCTGGTGGAGTGGGTGGTGAAGACCAGGCCCTGGTCGCTCTCGCGGGTGAGGGTGACGATCCGGCTGGAGGCGCGGCCGTCGGCGCCCGCGGTGGCCAGGGCCACCGAGCGGGGCTCGCGCACCCCGCGCCGTACGGCCTCGGCCAGCCACGCGCGGACCAGGGGCATCGGTTCGGCGGGCGGGCTGTCGTACGCGGGGAAGTCGAGGTCCGCGTCCCCGGAGAGGGACTCGAACCGGCTGGTGTCGATCCGGGTGCTCATGAGCGGCTGCACTCCTAGACGTAGATGGTTCCGCGGGCGACGACGGTCCCGTAGCCACCGACCCGCACGCCGTCGACGTGGTCCGCGGTGCCGTGGGCGGTGGCGCACATGTGCGACGGCCGGCCCATCTCCACGCCCTGGGTGATCTTGATGCGCTGTCCGTACGGCGCCAGGCCGTGCCGGGCCAGGTGGATGGCCAGGGGGCCGGCGGCCGAGCCGGTCGCCGCGTCCTCCACCACCCCGTAGGCAGGGGAGAACATCCGGGTGCGCCATTCCTCGCCCTTTCCGGCGAAGCAGTTCGCCGCCATGTCGGGGAACTTCGACAGCGCCCGGTGGTCGGGCTCCAGGGCGGAGAGCGCCTCGACGCTCTCCAGCCCGACGAAGACGTGCCGGGGTCCGTTGCGGTAGATCTCCACCGGGGCGGTGGACTCCGCCAGGCCCAGGGCCTCCAGGAGGGCGTCGGCGTGCTCGTAGGGCTCCCAGGTGGGATGCGGCTGGCGCATCTGCACGATCACCGCGCCGTCGGCGTTGTCCATGCCGACGTCGAAGGGGATCACGCCCATCCCGGTCTCCAGCCGCAGCCGTTCCTCCTTGCGGGCGACGCCCAGCGCCTTGCGGCTCAGGCCCAGTGCCACGGCGGTGCCCAGCAGCGGGTGCCCGGCGAAGGGCAGCTCGTTGACCGGCGTGAAGATCCGGATCCGGGCGTCGGCCGCGTCCGCCTCGGCGGGCAGGACGAAGGTGACCTCGGAGAGGTTCATCTCCCGTGCGATGGCCTGCATCCGGTCGGAGGTCAGGTCCTCGCTGCCGAAGAAGACGGCCACGGGGTTGCCTTCGAGCGCCTTGCGCGCGAAGGCGTCCACGACCATGTAGTCATGCATTGGAGGGAACTCCCTGGCTGAGTGCGAAGGCTGGGCCGAGGCCGGCGAGGGTGGTGAGCGGGTGCTCGCCCTCCACCGCGGCCTCGACGTCGAATCTCGAGCGGTGCGCCGGCGGGGTGCCGATCAGCTCCGCGGCCCGGTTGGGCGGCAGGACACCGTCGGCCGGGCGCTCGCTCCACAGCATCACCGCGCCCCACCGGTTGGCCGCCTCGTCGGCCAGCCACAGCTTCAGCACCAGCCCCGGTACCTCGGTCCAGGCGCCGATGCCCTCCTCGTGCAGGTGCGCGCGCATCGAGGCGATGCTCTGCCCGGTGCCCTCCAGGTCCCACCAGGCGACGTCGACCCTCATCCGACCCGCACCCCCAGCACGCCCAGCAGCGCCTCGCCGAGGATCCGCGGGCCGTCGACGGTGAGCACCGACTCGGCGTGGAACTGCATCGACGCGAAGTGCGGGCCGCGCAGCGCGTGCACCTCGCAGGTCCGCGGGTCCCGGCTGACCTCGATCATCCCGAGCTCGCCGCCGTCGACCTTGTCGTCCAGGCTCTGGGCGGCGTACGTGTTGTAGAAGCCGACCCGCTCATAGCCGCCGAAGAAGTCGATCTCGCGCTGCACGCCCTGGTTGGGCACCGGCCGGCGCACCAGGTCCAGGCCGAGCCGGGTGCTGAGGACCTGGTGGCTCAGGCACACGGCCAGGAACGGCCGCCGCTCGGCCAGCAGCCGGGCGGCCGCCCGGTGCAGGTGGACGATCCGCGGGTCGCCCGCGTCGCGCGGGTCACCGGGTCCGGGGCCGAGCACCACCACGTCGTACGCGTCGAGGGCGTACGGCTCGTCGAAGCGGCGTACGGTCACCTCCAGCCCGAGCGCGGCCAGTTGCTGGCCGATCATCGCGGTGAAGGTGTCCTCGGCGTCGACGACCAGGGCGCTCAGCCCGGTCAGCCCCGGCACCCGGGCGTCGGGGCGGGCCCCGTCCCCGCTCAGCCAGAACGAGGCGATGCCCGTGTTGCGGGAGGCGAGCGCCGCGCGGACGGCGGGGTGCTGGGCGAAGCGCACGGGCGCGTCCGGCTCCAGCACGCCGAGCAGGCCGGCCGCCTTGGCGCGGGTCTCGGCGACCTCGGAGGCCGGGTCGGAGTGGCGCACCAGCGTGGCGCCGACGCCGATCCGCATGTCCCCGGCCGCGTCGATGTCGGCGGTGCGGATGAGGATGGCGGAGTCCAGGGAGCGGCTGCCGTCGGACTCGCGGCCGATGAGGGCGGCGACGCCGCCGTAGTAGCCGCGGCCGCCGGGCTCGTGGCGGGCGATGACGCGGGCGGCGCTCTCCAGGGGGCTGCCGGTGACGGTCGGCGCGAACATCGTCTCGTACAGGATCTCGCGCACGTCGCGGCGCGTGGTGCCCTCGATGAAGTACTCGGTGTGGGCGAGGCGGGCCATCTCCTTGAGGTAGGGGCCGGTGACCCGGCCACCCGACTCGCAGATGCGGGCCATCATCTTCAGTTCCTCGTCGACGACCATGTACAGCTCGTCGGCCTCCTTGCGGTCGGCGAGGAAGCGGGTGACCCCGTCGAGGGTGGGGCCCTGCGCGGGGTAGCGGTAGGTGCCGCTGATGGGGTTCATCACCGCGGTGCCGCCGTGCAGGGAGACGTGCCGCTCGGGGGTGGCGCCGACGAACGTACGGCCGCCGGTGTGGATCACGAAGGTCCAGTACGCGCCCTGCTCGCGCTCCAGCAGCCGCCGGAACAGCGCCAGGGCGGTGCGCGGCCCGTAGTAGTCGATGCGGGCCAGGTAGGACCGCTTGATGACGAAGTTGGAGCCGGCGCCGGAGCCGATCTCGTCGCGGACGATCCGGCGGACGGTGTCGGCGTACTCCTCGTCGCCGACGTCGAAGCGCCCGCCGGTCAGGGTCACGGGGACGTCGGCGATCCGGCCCGGCAGGTCGGCGAGCGCGAGGGTGTCCTGCGCGTCGACGGCGAGCGCCAGCAGCGGCGCCCCGTCGTCGGGTGCGCTGAAGCCGCGCTCGGAGAGCTGCCGGTAGGGGACGACGACCAGCACCTGCTCGGTGTCCAGCGGTACGGCGGCCAGCGAGGCGGGGCTGGTCACGCTGCCGGTGAGGACGGTGACGGTGCCCGGATCCCGCTCGGGCCGGTGCAGCAGGGCGAAGGAGTCCAGCTCCCCGGCCTGGATCCGGTCGAGGAGGTCTCGGTGCCGGGTCATGCGAAGACCTCCTGGGCGGTGACGACGCTGCCGCAGCGCTGGGCGGCGTACGTGAGCGCGAGCGTGTGGTGGACCTCGGAGAAGTCGCCGACGGCATCGGCCACGAGGAAGGGCTGGATGTCGTGGCTGTAGGCGTCCATGGCGGTGGCCAGCACCCCGACGTGGGCGTACACCCCGCACAGGACGAGCTGGTCGCGGCCGGCGGCGCGCAGGAACTCCAGCAGGTCGGTGCGGAAGAAGGCGCTGTAGCGCCACTTGGTCAGGACCAGGTCGCCGGCCTCGGGCGCGAGCTCGGGCACCACCTCGCGGTCCTCGGGGGCGGTGCGCATGCCCGGTCCCCAGAAGTCCGCCAGCAGGCCCCGGTCGGCCTCGGACATCCGGCCGGGCTGCGCGGTGTAGGCGACGGGCACGCCGAGGGCGGCGGCCCGCTTGCGCAGCTGGGCGGCGTTGTGGACCAGGTCGGAGCGGAGCGGGTCGGGCAGGGCGGCCAGGAAGTAGCGCTGCATGTCGTGGACGAGCAGCACCGCGCGGTCCGGGTCCGCCGTCCAGTCGGCGACGTTCTCCGGCAGGGTCAGCCGGGTCGGCAGGGGGTAGGACTCCACGGTCGGCAGGCCGGCCATCGGGTATCTCCTTAGGTGGGGATTCCTTCGCGCCGGACCTGGGGGACCTCGATCCCGAGGGCGCGGAACTGGTTCGTGGGGTTCATGAACTCGCGCTGCTGCTTGATCCGCCCGCCCTCGAACAGGAACGAGTGGATGAAGTGGTTGCGGTAGTGGCCCACCGGATAGCCCGGGTAGACGATCTTTCCTTCGCCGCGGCACTCCACCCAGAAGCGGTCGGGGTCCTGGGTGTCGTAGATCTCGATGTCGGTCCAGGTCCAGTCGGGGAAGCAGCGCAGGGACCACACCGCGTGCTCGCCGAGGCGGTCGCGGCCGGTGATGGTGATGGGCTCGCCGGTCTCGGTGGTCCACAGACCGCCGACACCGTCCTCGGTGAAGAGCAGGTGCCGCTTCAGGCGGTCCTCGCCCCGGGTGTTCATGTACTGCTCCACGATGGCGCGGTTGGCCTCGCGCACCGTCTGCTCGTCGCTCATGTCCAGCTCCTGTGCTCGGGTCGGCTCGGGGGGCGGTGTCGGGAGGGGCTCAGACCAGCAGGCTGACCTCGCGCGGGTCCTTGCCGACCAGCGCGCGGCCGTAGAGCTGGGCCGGGATGCCCATCCCGAAGCCGGCGTGCCGGCTGCCGACGTTGACGTCGCGCCAGATCCGCTGGAGGGGGCTCGCCTCGTTGAAGGCGGAGGAGCCGTACGCGGTCATCAGCAGGTCCACGGCCTCCCGGCACAGCTGGGCGACCTGGGTGGAGTTCTGCCGGGCCGCGGCGCGGGTGAGGACGTCGGGGAACTCGCCCGCGTAGGCGTACCGGTCGGCGGTGTCGGCGATCCGCGCGGCCAGCAGCTTCGCCGTCTCGATCCTGGTGGCGGCCTCGGCGAGGTCGAGCTGGAGGGTCGGGGACTCGGCCTGGTTGGGGAACTTCGAGCCGGCGGCGGGCCGGTTCGGCGCCGCCGCGCGGACGAGGTCGAAGGCGGCGGTGGCGCCGCCGATCAGCGAGCCCAGCAGACCGATGGAGAACAGCCCCACCAGGCTGTTGCGGTAGCGGTTGCCCGCGTCGACCAGGCCGTCGGTCTGCCCGGCCAGCAGCGGCGCGTACGGCAGCAGCCGCCGCTTCGGCACGAACACCCCGGTGGCGACGACCGTGTTGCTGCCGGTCCCGCGCATCCCGGCGAAGTGCCAGGTGTCCTTGACCTCGACCTCGTCGGCCCGCATCAGCGCGAAGTGGACGACCGGCTCACCGCCCTCGGTGGGGACGGCGATCAGCACCCCCACCCAGTCGGCGTGCAGCGAGCCGGAGACGTAGCCCCACTCGCCGGTGACGAGCACACCGTCCTCGGCGTGCTCGACGCCGCGGGCCGGCATGCCGAGCACCAGGGCGGTGCGGGCGTCGGCGTTCAGGCTCCACACCTCGTCCTGGACCTCGCGGGGGAAGAGGGAGGCCACGAAGTTGCCGGCGTTGAGCACCCCGGTGATCCAGGCGGCGGAGGAACAGCCGCGGCCCACCTCGCTCGCGACCTCCAGCAGGGTGCGGATGTCGGCCTCGTGGCCGCCCAGCCGCTTCGGCGTCATCAGCCGGAACAGGCCCGCTTCGGTGAGCGCGGCCACGCCCCGGGCGGTCAGCCGGCGCTCGCGGTCGGTCTCGGGCGCGTCCTCCCACAGGGCCGGGCGCAGTCCGGCGGCACGCTCCACGAGCTCGGCGGTCAGCCCGGTCAGCTCTGTCTGCACGGTCGTGATCCCTTCAAGAAGGCGGGTGGGGAGGTCAGTTGCCCTGGGCGGCGCGGGCGAGGGTGTCCCACTGCTTCCAGCCGGCCAGCCGCTCCTCGTAGGAGGCGGTGATGGTGTCCAGGACGGTGGCGCCGAGCAGCAGGCGCAGCGGCGGGTTCGGGGAGTCGACGAGCTCCAGCACCGGTCCGGCGGTGGCGGCCGGGTCGCCGGGGGCGGAGCCGGCCGACGGGGCCTCGGCGACGTCCACGTAGGCCTCGCCCGGCTCGGCCCACACGGCGGAGGCGCCGCGCCAGTCGGTCTTGTACGGCCCCGGCTCGACGAGGGTGACGTGGATGCCGAACCGGCCGACCTCCTGGGCGAGGGCGTCGGTCAGGCCCTCGATGGCCCACTTGGAGGCGTGGTAGAGGCCGAGCATCGGCCAGGAGGCCAGGCCCGCGATGGACGACATCTGCAGGATGTGACCGCCGCCCTGGGCGCGCAGCAGGGGCAGCGCGGCCTGGGTGACCCACAGGGTGCCGAAGAGGTTGGTGTCGATCTGGTCCCGGGCCTGGGCCTCGGTGATGTCCTCGACGGCGCCGAAGAGGCCGTACCCGGCGTTGTTGACGACCACGTCGAGCCGGCCGAAGTGCGCGTGGGCGGCGGCGACGGTGGCGAAGGCCGCCTCGCGGTCGCGGACGTCGAGCGGGAGCGGCAGCACCGCGTCGCCGTACGCCTCGACGAGGCCGTCGAGGCTGCCGAGCGAGCGGGCGGTGGCGGCGACCCGGTCGCCGCGCCGCAGGGCGGCCTCGGCCCAGACCCTGCCGAAGCCCCGGGACGTGCCGGTGATGAACCAGACCTTGCCAGCCACAGTCGAACTCCTTCTGCCCGGTGTCCCGTTGGGGTTTCCGGGCTTTATTCATCCCGATGAATGCCGGGGTGTCCACGTGCCTGAATTCGGACACCTGTCGGGCATCCGCGGGGCTGCCGGTGTCCGACTGCGGAATTTCCGCACCCGGACACGGCGGCCATTCCTGGACGGGTGGGCGGCGGGCAATACTGCGGCCGATACCGCGCTCCATCCACCGCCACCGCAAGGAGATTCGCGTGAGCGACTCGGACAAGCCCTTCGACTACGCCGCGGCCGACTTCAACTCCGTCTACACGGGCGGGGAGCTGCTGGAGGGCGCCGCCATCAAGGTCGTGCCGTGGGACATCGGCGAGGCACAGCCGGACGTCGTCGAGCTGGAGCAGAAGGGGCGGTTCTCCGGCGCCGTCCTCGACATCGGCTGCGGCCCGGGCGACAACGCCGTCTTCCTGGCCGGCCGCGGCCACCGGGTGACCGCGATCGACGCGGCCTCGGCCGCCGTCGACCAGGCCCGTGAGCGGGCCGCCGCGGCCGGGCTGGAGATCGAGTTCGCGGTCGCCGACGCCACCGACCTGGCCGGCTACGAGGGCCGCTTCGACTCGGTCCTGGACAGCGCCCTCTTCCACACCCTGCCCGGGCCCGCCCGCCCGCGGTACGCCGCCGCCCTGCACCGGGTCACCCGGCCCGGCGCGCAGCTGAGCGTGCTGTGCTTCGCCGACGTACCCGGCGGGATGCCGGCGCCGCTGTCGGTGCCGGGCGAGGAACTGCGGGCCACGCTGACCGGGGCGGGCTGGGAGATCACGCTGATGGAGCTGTCGGAGTACGCCGGTGTCGCCGTCGGCATGGAGAAGTTCTTCGAGCGGACGGGGCAGCGGCCGCGCCTCGACGACAAGGGCCGCACCCGGCTGCCGGTGTGGAAGGTCTTCGCCGAGCGGGATGCCGCGTGAGCGGGGCCTCCCTTGGTCCCGGTGGCGGCTTCCACCCGGCGCGGCGCGCGTTCCCCGTGCTGCGCGCCCGCCGGGTGGGGGCCACGGCCGCCTTCTACGAGCGGCTGGGCTTCGCGGCCGGGCACCGGCACCCGGCCAAGGGCGAGCCGGACTTCGTCACGCTGCGCCGGCACGACACGGAGCTCGCGGTGAGCCGGGACGACCGGGCGGTGGCCTCGGCGGCCGGCGGGATCGACCTGTTCGTGTTCGTGGAGGCCGTGGACGCGACGGTGGAGTCCCTCCGGCGCGCCGGAACGCCGGTGGTCCAGGAACCGGAGGACACCCCGTGGGGCGAACGCGTGGCCTACGTCCAGGACCCGGCGGGCAACCGCGTGGGCCTGGGCCAGGTCCCTTAGCGGGGGGCCGGACCGTACCGCCGGCGCGGACCGTGCCGTATCGACGGTGCGGACCGTGCGTGGCTGGTCGCGCAGTTCCCCGCGCCCCTACCGGTGGGGCAGCCACCCTGGTCACGCAAAGGTGCCCCGGAGCCAACAGCTCCGGGGCACCTGTCGTGCAGCGCACCGAGGTCAGGGGCGCGGGGAACTGCGCGAACGGCCCACGACGGGCCGCACCCGACAACCCGGCCCAGGCCCCCGCCAGGGGCGCGGGGAACTGCGCGATCAGCCACGTGCGGCCCGCACCCGAAGACCGGGCCCAGGCCCCCGCCAGGGAGCCGGCCGTTACGGCGAAACGCTCAGCCCCGGGCGGAACACGTTCCCCGGGTCGTACACACCCCGAAGCTTCGCCAGCCGCCCCCGCGTCCCCGCGTCGAACAGCTCCTCCGCATACGCGTCGGCCGCCCGCTCGCCGTAGACGAAGTTCAGCGAGCGGCCCAGCGTCCAGGGGGCCACCGCCTCGTCCAGCGCCGCGTGCGCCGCCCGGATCGCGTCCGCCGGCGCGTCGTCCGAGCCCGACAGCACCCGCAGGATGTACGCCGCCTCCCGCCACGGCACGGCGTTCGCCACCTCCGGCTCCCGCGCCAGCGCCCCGCCCAGGTGCCGCAGGTCCACGATGCACGGGACGGCCGCACCGGGCCCGGCCAGGGTGCGTACGGCGTCCAGCACCTCCGGCGGCAGTCCGCTCAGCAGCACCGCGTTGCCGTCGTAGGCGTGCGCGAACGTCGGCTCGGCGTAGATGGAGCCGACCTCGGGGTAGGCCAGTTCGCCCAGGTGCTCGTGGATGATCTCGGCGCCGAACTCCCGCCAGGGCCGCACCAGCTCGGGGCCGGCCGCGAGGTCGGTGGTGGCGAAGCGCACGTGCACGACGTGGCGGCCGCGCAGCGGCTCCGGGAAGACCGGGATGGGCGGGTACTCGATCATGCCGACGGAGGCGGTGACCGACTCGGGGGCGGTCGCCGTCCAGGCCGCGAAGTGGGCCAGGACCTGCTCGGCCTGGCCGGCGTCGAAGTACATGCCGCCGCCGTAGACGGTGGCGACCGGCAGCAGGGAGATCTCCAGCGCGGTGACGACGCCGAAGTGGTCGCGCCCGCCGCGCAGCGCCCAGAACAGGTCGGGGTCGCTGTCGGCGGTGACGTGCCGCAGCCGGCCGTCCGCGGTCACCACGTCGATGGCCCGCACCAGGTCGGCCGCGTAGCCGAACTCGCGGGCCAGCAGGCCGAGTCCGCCGGCCAGGGTGTAGCCGACGACGCCGACGTGCCCGGCGGAGCCGGACAGCGGGGCCAGCCCGTGCGGGGCGGTCCGCTCGACGACCTGCTCCCAGCGCACGCCCGCCTCGATGCGGGCGGTACGGGCCGCGGGGTCGACGGTGATGGCGTCCAGCCGCCGGGTGCTGACGACGAGGCCGCCCCGGTCGAGGACGGTGACGCCGTGCCCGGTGGACTGCGCGGTGACGGCCAGCCCCCGTTCGGCGGCCCAGGCCACCGCGCGGCGGACGTCCTCGGCGGTGGCGGCGCCGACGACGACGGCCGGCCGGTGGTGGTATCCGGTCTGGAATCCGGTGAGTTCCTCCTCGTACCCTTCCTCGCCGGGGGTGCGGACGATACCGGTCACCGCATTCCGGAGGGTCGTGACATCAAAGGGTGTGCTGTCGCCAGACATCAGCGGTATTTCCTTTCGGGGTAATGTCAACGTGCTTCAGCCGACCTTTTCCAGATCGGGATTCGGGGAATCCTGGGGAGTCGTCGCCGCATTCCCGGCGTCGTCCGTCCGCCGTGCCCGGGACGGCATGAGAAGGCATGCGGCCGCGCCGATGAGAAGGACGGCGACGGGCAGCAGCAGGGTGGTTCCGGCGGCCCGCCCGAGGTCGTCGGGGGACGCGGCGAGCTGCGCCTGCATGAGGACGCCGACGGCGGCCGCGCCGATGACGCAGCCGACCTGGCGGATGGAGTTGTACATGCCCGCGCCGGCCCCGATGACCTCGACGGGCAGCGTGCCGGTGGCGACGTTGGCCATGGGCGCGAAGGCCGAGCCGGTGCCGATGCCGGCCACGAAGAGGGCGCCCGCGGTGAGCCACACGCCCGCGTCCGCGTACATGGCGAGGACGAGCAGGCCGAGGCCGGCCGCGAAGACCAGGAAGCCGCCGAGGACCACCCACTTGCCGGGGACCCGGTCGGAGAGGCTGCCGGCGAGCGGCCCGGCGAGGCCGCTGGAGACGGCGATGGGCACCATCAGCAGGCCCGCCGCCTGCGGGGAGAGGTCCATGACGTCCTGCATGAACAGGGTCAGCGGCAGGTAGAGGCCGGTGACGGCGAAGCCGATCGCGGCGGCGGCGAACGAGGCGGTGCTGAAGTGGCGGCGCCCGAAGAGGGACAGCGGCATCAGCGGCTCGCGCGGGTTGATCCGCTGCCACAGCACGAACGCGATCAGGAGCAGCACGCCGAGGAGGATGACGGTGGTGACGTCCAGCGGGCCGACGACGGTGCCCCAGTCGTAGTGCTGGCCGTTCTGCAGGCCGAAGACCAGGGCGAACAGCCCGAGTCCGGACAGTACGGTGCCCACCAGGTCGAGACGGCGCGGGGCGCTCGGCGCGCCGCCGGGCAGCAGCCGGGCGGCCATGGCCAGGCCCAGCAGGCCGATGGGCACGTTGATCAGGAAGATCCACTCCCAGCCGGCGGAACCGGTCAGGAAGCCGCCGAGCAGCGGCCCGGCGGTGGTGGCCAGGCCCGCGACGGCGCCCCACACGCCGAGGGCGGCGCCGCGGCGCTGCGGCGGGAAGAGGACGGTGACGAAGGCCATGGTCTGCGGGGCCATCAGGGCCGCGCCGATGCCCTGGACCGCGCGGGCGGCCATCAGCATGCCGGCGCTGCCGGAGAGCCCGCACCACAGGGAGGCGGCGGTGAAGACCGCCATGCCGGTGAGGAAGACGGGCTTGCGGCCGAAGCGGTCGCCGAGCCGCCCGGCGAGCAGCAGGGGGACGGCGTAGGTGAGCAGGTAGACGCTGTGCACCCAGGTGATCTGGTTGAGGTCGGCGTTCAGGCCGGTGATCATTC
The DNA here is from genome assembly GCF_055582305.1 of Streptomyces sp. NPDC042102. Taxonomy (NCBI): domain Bacteria; kingdom Bacillati; phylum Actinomycetota; class Actinomycetes; order Kitasatosporales; family Streptomycetaceae; genus Streptomyces; species Streptomyces sp. NPDC042102. Next base: position 410,891 of record NZ_JBVJDL010000003.1, on the reverse strand, counting down.
CGGGGATCGCGACGGTCACGATGGTGGTGTCCATCATGATCAGGAAGAACCCGACGCAGAGGGCGGACAGCGCGGCCCAGGGGTTGACCGGCGGGGTCCCGGGCGGGGCGGACCCGGCGGCGGCGGGCGGGACGGACTGCGAGGCGATGTTGGTCATCTCATCATCTCTTCGGGAGGGGTGCGGTGGTACGGGGTCTGCCGGTCAGGGGGTCTCCTGCCGGCCGCGCTGCTCCAGCTCGGTGGCGATCTCGTCCCAGTGGGCGGCGCAGGCGCGGGCCATCGCGGCGATCTTGGGGGCCTGGTGGGCGGGGGCGCGCAGCAGCAACCCGCTCTCGCCCTCGCGTACGATCCGGGCCTCCAGCCAGCGGATCAGCGCGCGGCCCTCGTCGCTGTACTTGAGCGTGGGGTCGCGCTTGAGGGAGTCCAGGACGGTCGGCAGGTCCACGGGGGCGGGGCACTCGCGCGCCCGGGACTCCCGTACGGCGCGGACGGCGCCGGTTGCAGCACCGCCCGCCGCGCCACCCGTACCGGTGCCCGGGCCCCCGCCGGGCAGCGGGCCCTCGCCGCGGCCGAGGCGGTCGCGGACGTCACGGGCGGTCTCCACCGATATCCCGGCGGACCGGGCGATCTCGCGCAGCGAGGCGTCGGGGCGGACGGCGAGGTAGTCCACGGCGCGCAGCCGCCCCTCGGTGGCGCTCAGGGGGCGGGCCCGGCCGTCGCAGCCGACCCGCACGGCGGCCGGCGCGCCCGCCTCCTGGGCGCCGCGGCGCAGGACGCCGACCGTCTTGCCCGACAGCCCGACCTTGGCGGCGACCGCCCGGTCCGACCACTCGGGCCAGGCGCGCAGGATGCGGCGGGCGCACTCGCGGCGGTCGGCGAGGGTCAGGGGCAGCCCGTGGCCGTTGTTGGCCTCGACGGCGAGCAGGAACGCCTCGGGCTCCGTGCCGTCGAACCAGCGGACGGGGATGGTCTCGCGCCCGCCCAGCCGGGCGGCGTGCAGCCGGTGCATGCCGTCGATCACGCGCATCGTGGAGCGGTGCACGACGATCGGCGGCAGGGCCGTCTCCAGGCCCGCCAGCAGCAGGACGTGGTCGTGGTCGACGCCGGCCAGGCGCGGGGACTCGGCGTCCAGCAGCAGGTCCACCGGCACGTGGGCGGTGGCGGGAGCCGCCGCCGTCAGGACAGACATCACAACTCCTCGTACGTCAGCCGCTGAGGGCCGGGTGGTGGGCGGGCCGGGCGGCACCCTGGCCCAGCAGCCGGTGGGCGGCCGCGGCCGCCACGAACGTCATGTGGCGGTGCCAGCCGGGGAAGGAGCGGCCCTCGAAGTCCCGCAGTCCGCAGTCCTCCAGGACGTCCATGGGCAGTTCGGCGGCGCCCATGCGGGCCAGTGCGGCGGAGGCCCCGTCGGTGCCGGCGAGCCAGTACCGGGTGGGGCGGGCGTCGTCCTGGCCCCACTGGGTGAGCAGCGCGAGGGGGCGGGCGACGCCGGGGATCCGCACGACGGCGGGCGCGCGGCGCGGCAGCCGGCCGGGGTACGGGGAGCCGACCCCGGCCGACGGCCGGGCGGGGTGGGCCGGGTAGGCGGGGTGAGCGGCGTACGCCGGGTGGGCGGCGGCCGGGCCCAGGGCCTGGACCAGGTGCGCGACGGGCGTCGTGCGGACCGTACGGTCGCCGGGCGGCCCGCACAGCACGGGCAGGGTGGCGGGCACCGACACGGCGAAGCCGAGGCCGCGTTCGGCGAGGCCCGCGATGAGCCGGGCCGTCTCCTGCGGGGCGTCGAGCCGGCCGTCGGCGACGACCGGGACCCCGGCGGTGGCGGGGTGGGCGGCAGCGGCGTCGACCAGGTCGAGGCCGAGCCGGCTGGGTAACCCGGTGCGGGCGCCGGCCGGTATCCGGGCGCGCCGGCGCAGGCCGGCGTCCTCGCTCCAGCGGCCGGGCAGCGACAGCCGCCAGTCGACGGGCACGCAGCCGCGGTCGGTGACGAGGAACATCCCGAGCGCCAGCTGGCAGCTGAGCGTGCGGCCGCCGGCCGGGTCGAAGCGGCGGTGCACCCCGGCGGAGCACTCCCCGCGCTTGGGGATGACCACCGGCACCATGCGCAGGGCGTGCACCCGGGCGCGTTCGCCGCACCAGGCGGCGAGTTCACGGCGGACCGGATCCCACTGCCAGGTACTGGAGTTGACGATCTGGTGCAGCGACTGCGAGGCGGTCTCGAAGGTCCCGGCGGACCGGGCCATGTTGCGGACGGACTTCTTGCCCGGGGTGGTCACCAGTCCGTCCAGGTACGCGCGGGCCCAGCGGCGCTGATCGGTCCGCGGCAGGCAGCGGAACAGGCGCCGTGCCAGTACGTCGGCGGTCGGCACGGTCTCCGGCACAAGCATGGCGCTCCCTCCGGCGAGCGGTGGTGGTCCCTGAGAATGAGAATAGCGAGTGTTCTCTTTGTTTTGCGAGCCCGCGTCCCCGCGGCGCCCGACTTTGTCATGTCCGGCCCCCTCCCCCACCAGGACGGGACGAGACGGACGGGACGCGTCGCGACTCGACGCCGGCGGCACGGCCCAGGGCCCCGGCCGGAGCGGGTGCGCTCCGGCCGGGGCCCTGGTCGAAGGGCGCCGGGATCTTTACGCCGCGAGTTCCGCCAGGATGGCGTCGTCGCGCGTCAGGTTCGGCCTGCTGCCGCTGTAGAGGCTGTCCATCGGCAGCCACCGCAGGGTGACCGGGGCCGGTTCACCCGACGCGGCCCGCGCCGCCGTCGCCCGCTCGCCGTACCCGATCGCCGCCGCGGCGGTGTGCCGGGGACCCGCGGGGACGTCCACCACCGACCACCCGGCCGGATGCCGGGCGGACTCCCACCCGAGGTAGTCCAGCGACAGGTCCCGTCCGAGACCCGTCCCCAGCCCCTTGAGGTAGGCCTCCTTGCGCGTCCACAGCCGCCCGAACGCCGCCGTGCCGGCGCACTCCGGCACCTCCGCGAGCTCGGCCCGCTCGTCCGCGTGCAGCGCGGCCGTGCACACCCGCGCCGTCTCGGCGCTCGGCACCTTCTCGACGTCCACGCCGATCGGCACCTGGGCCACCCCGATCAGCACCATCCCGCTGCTGTGCGACAGCGAGAAGTGCAGATCGGACTCGGGCTCGCGCAGGACCGGCCGGCCGTGCTGCTGGTCGCAGCACGGACAGGGCCCTCTCCCGAACACCAGCGAGCCGGCCGGCCGCCCCACGTACGTGGCCAGCACCCGCCGCAGGGCGATGTGCGCGGCCGCGTACAGGTAGCCGCCCGCCTGCCGCCGGCACTGGCGGGCGCGCTGCAGCTCCTTCTCGTCCAGCTCCGCCATGTCCAGGACGCCGGTGATGTCGTCCGGCTTGGGCTGCCGCAGCAGCCACACGTCCGCGCCGGCCGGCGGCGCCAGCTTCGCGGTCATCCGCCATACCCGAGCAGTTCCGCCAGCATGGCGGCCAGTGCGGGGGTGTCCTGCGCCATCAGGATCTCCTTCAGTTCCGGCGCGACGCCCAGCGCGTCCCGGAGCCGGTACTGGAGCTCGCACCCGAGCATCGACCCCACGCCGACGCTCACCAGCGTCCGCGTGGTGTCGAGCGCGTCCGGGCCGACGCCCACGGAGCGGGCGACCTCCTGGCGCACGTAGTCCAGGAGCAGCTCCATCCGCTCCGCCGGGCCCGCGGCCGCGAGCGCGGCCGCCGAGGGGGCGGTCACGTCCACGGCGCGCGGGCCGTCGGCGAGCTCCTGCGGTCCGGCGGGGCCGGCCTCGGCCGGGTACCCGTCGGGATCGGCTGTCAGCCAGTCCAGCACGGCCTGATCGACGGTCATGATTCCTCCTTGGTGATGACGGTGGTGACGGTGGTGACAGGGGTGGGATCCGTGACGGTCACGGACCGGGTGGCGAGCAGGGCCCGCACCCGGGCCGGGTGCAGGGGCAGGCCGCCGACGTGGCCGGCCAGCCCCAGGGCGTCCCGCACGGCGCCGGCGAGGACGGCGCCGCTGCCCGCGGTACCGCCCTCCCCCGCGCCGCGCAGGCCGAGCGGATTGCCCGGTGCCGGCGCGTCCTCGAACAGCTCCACCCGGATCTCGGGGAGCTGGTCCGCGCGCGGCCACAGATAGTCGTCGAGCGTCGGCGACAGCGGCCGGCCGTGCTCGTCGTAGCGGAACTCCTCGGACAGCGCGCCGCCGATGCCCTGCACGGCGCCGCCGGCCAACTGGCCGCGCACCGACGCCGGGTGGACCGCGCGGCCGATCTCGTACGTCACGGCGTACCGCAGCAGCGTGACGGCGCCCGTGTCCGGGTCGACCTCGACCTGCGCGAAGTGGGCGCCGTACGGATAGGTCATGCCGTTCGCGGCGTACGTCGACCGGCCGATCAGGCCCGGCTCCGCGCCACCGGAGACCCACCGCGGTGCGAAGGAGGCGGCGGCGATCCGCCCCCAGTCCACCCGCCGCTCCGGCGCGCCCGCGACGGCCAGTCCGCCGTCCTCGGCGACCAGCGTGTCCGGCGCGGCGCCCAGCAGTGCGCCGGCCACGGGCCGCGCCTTGTCCAGGACGGCGCGGGCGGCCTCGCGTACGGCCGTACCGCCGACGACGGTGGAGCGGCTGCCGAACGTGCCCCCGCCGTCGGGCAGCAGGTCGGTGTCGGAGAGCACCACGTGCACCCCGGCCACGGGGACGGCGAGTTCGTCGGCGGCGATCTGCGCCATGACCGTCTGGATGCCCTGGCCGGCACTGGCGCCGCCCATGACGACCCGGACCGCGCCGGTCACGCCGATGTCGACGACGGCGCTGTCGTAGCCCAGGCCGGCCTTCTCCAGGATAGCGGCGCAGCCCGTGCCGACCAGCCGTCCCTCGGCGCGGGCGGCGGCCGCCTCGGCCCGCCACCGCTCGTACCCGACGGCGGCGAGCCCCTTGTCGAAGTGCTCCAGGTGGTCCTTGCCGTCCAGCACCATCGGCGCGCCGAAGACGTGCAGGGGCCGGGTGTGCGGGAGTTCGGCCGCCGTCAGCAGGTTGATCCGGCGCAGCTCGACCGGGTCGGCGCCGAGCCGGGTCGCGGCCAGGTCCAGGGCGTGCTCGCGCACGAAGGTGTGCTGGAAGCGGCCCGGGGCCCGGTAGGTGCCGATCGGCGTCTTGTTGGTGGTGACGATGTGCACGCGCGAGCGGCAGGCGGGCAGCCGGTACGGGCCGGAGATCATCGAGGCGGTCAGCGCGGCGACGACCGCGCCGTGGGTGCGGATGTAGCCGCCGTTGTCCAGCCAGGCCTCGTCGCGCAGGCCCAGCAGCCGGCCGTCCGCGTCCAGGGCCAGCTCGATGCGGTGCTCCTGCTCGCGGGCGTGGTTGGCGGCCGTCATGTGCTCGGCGCGGTCCTCGCTCCACTTGACGGGGCGGCCGGTGCGCAGGGCGAGGAAGGGGACCAGGAAGTCCTCGGGGTAGAACTCGCCGCGGATGCCGAAGCTGCCGCCCGCGTCCGTCTCGCGCAGGTGGATGCGGTGTTCGGGCAGCGCCAGCAGGGAGGCGAGCACCCGGCGGTTGATGTGCGGGATCTTGGCCGCGCCCCAGATCGTCAGCCGCCCGGTGTCGGGGTCGGGTTCGGCGACCAGGCCGCGCGGCTCCAGCGGGGTGCCGCTGTGCCGGCCGATGCGCAGGGTGGCGCCGACCACGTGGGCGGCCGCGGCGAAGGCGGCGTCCACGTCGCCGTACCCGAAGTCGACGACGCCCACCTCGCGTTCGGCGGGGGCGGTGCGCGCGTCGAGGACGGGCTCCAGCTCGGCCAGGTCGGCCCGGACGAGCTCGGCGGCGTCCTCGGCGGCGTACGGGTCCTCGGCGACGACGGCCGCCAGCGGCTCGCCCGCGTACCGGACGTGGCCGGTGGCCAGCGGCGGCTGGAGGTACGGGGTGAAGTCCAGCCCGGGGTGCGGCTGGCGCACCGGGATCAGGGCGCCGGGGGGCAGGTCGGCGGCGGTGACGACGGCGGCGACGCCGGGCAGGGCGGCGGCGCGCGCGGTGTCGATGCCGAGGATCCGGGCGTGCGCGAGGGGGGAGCGCACGACGCGCATCCACAACTGCCCGGGCCGCACGACGGCGTCGTGGAACCGTCCCCGCCCCCGCAGCAACCGGTCGTCCTCGAGCCGCGCCACGGACCGCCCGACGGCCGGCCCGCCACGACGACCGCCGGGGGCGGGGTCCTCCGTGGGGGCGGGGGTGGCGGGGGCGGTGTTCATCGGGGGGCTCCGTCCGGGGGCGTGGCCGCGTGCGGCGGTCGGTGGGCCGCTGCCTCGATCGCCTCGACGATGGGCTGGTAGCCGGTGCACCGGCACAGGTTGGCGGCGACGCACGCCCGGATCCGGGACCGGTCGGGAGCCGGCTCGCGGCGCAGCAGAGCGGTGGCGAGCATCAGGAACCCGGGGGTGCAGAAGCCGCACTGGAGCGCGAAGTGGTCGCCGAACGCCCGCTGCAACGGCCCGAGCCGGCCGTCCGGCTCCGTGAGGGACTCCACGGTCTGCACGCTCTGCCCGTCGGCCTGCACGGCGAGCACCACGCAGGCCCGCACGGGCTCGTCGTCCAGCAGCACGGTGCACGAGCCGCACACCCCGGTCTCGCACCCGACCTGCGTCCCGGTCAGCCCCACCTCGCGCCGCACGACGTCGGCCAGACTGCGGCGCGCCTCGACGTCGAGGGCGTACGGCGCCCCGTTGACGGTGAGCTTCACCGGCACGGTGGCCGGGCCGGCGTACCCGGCGCCGCTCATGCCGCCACCGCCTCGGCGGCGCGGCGGCGGACGGGGGCGAGGACCCGGGCCCGCTCGGCGGAGCGGGCCAGCGCCCGCCGGACGAGCGCTCCCGCCAGGGCGGCGACGTCCGCGGCAGCGGTGTGGGCGGCCGGGTCCCCGGCGCCGGCCGGGTCCCAGGCGGCGGGGGCGCCGCCGGTGCGTGCGGCGCGGGCGGTCGCCTCCTCGACCGCGAGCGCGGCCGCCGCCGCGAAGGCGTCCGGGTCCGGGCGGGCGCCCAGGAGCTGGGCCTCGGCGCGCGGCGCCCGCACCGGGACCTCGCCCGGTCCGGCCACCGCCAGCCGCACCGCGGCGACGCGGCCGTCGGCGCCGAGGGTCAGCGCGGCCGCCGCCGCGGCCTCGGGCAGCCGGCCGGGCTGGACGCCGTACTCCACGAGCGCGGCGGCCGGTTCGGCGGACGGGAGGCGGACGGCGGTGAGGATCTCCCCCGGCCGCAGCGCGGTACGGTGCCGGCCGCGCAGGAACGCCGCCGCCGGCACCACCCGGGCGCCGGCCGGCCCCAGCAGGGTCAGTTCGGCGTCCAGCAGCACGGCCAGCAGGCACCACTCGGCGCACGGGTCGGCGTGCGCGAGGCTGCCGCCGAACGTCCCCCGGACCCGGACCGGCAGCTGCCCGATCAGGGCGGCCGCCTCCGGCAGCACCGGCAGGTCGCGGTGGAGCACCGGGTCGGTGCTGCGCTCCAGGGCGGCGTGCGGGGTCAGCGCCCCGATCCGGACCCCGCGCGCGTCGGCCCGTACGCCCCGCAGGCCCGCCGCCCCGCCCAGGTCCACCAGCAGGTCGGGCCGGACCAGCCGGCGGTTCAGCAGCGGGATCAGGGACTGCCCGCCCGCCAGCACCCGGGCCTCGCGGCCGGCCGCGGCGGCCCCGGCGAGGGCGGCCACCGCCTCCTCGGGGGTACGCGGGCGGACGTAGCCGAACGGCGCGGGCTTCACGGCCGGTCCACCGGGGGGACCCGGAGCTCGGTGTGGCCGTACTTGCGCATCACGTCGGCGAGGTCGAAGTGCGCGGAGCGCTCGATGACCTTCTCGCCGCGGAACCGGTCGATGCCCAGGGCGCCGAAGGTGGCCTTGCGGTGGCTGGGCGGCAGGCCCCGGAACGGGCCGGACTGGGTGGCGGTGCACAGCACGCGGGAGATGACGGTGTCGCCCTCGGCCCACTGTTCCACGACGGTGTCGACCATGTCGGGGAACGCGGTCCGGAAGGCGCGCACCCAGGTGCGTACGCCCTCGGGACCGCGCAGGCCGAACTGCGGCCAGGTGAAGTCCTCGTGGAAGACCTCGTCGGCGAGGCCGAGCTCGCCGTGGGTGATGATCCGCTCGAAGAGGAGGGCGATCTTCTTCTTCCGCACGTCGGCGAGTTCGGACCACGCCGCGTGGTCGGCGGCCGCGGTGTCGGCGGTCGGCATGTCAGGCCTTTCCGGAGGGGTGGGAGGAGGCGAGCGGCCGCCCGGGCGCGGGGGACGGCGCGGGGGACGGCTCGGCCGGCGGGGCGGGCGCGGGCCGGGGCAGGGAGCGGGCGGCCGCGGCGGCCACCAGCACCAGGACCAGCCCGATGCCGGCGACCCAGCGCAGGGCCTCCGCGTGGGCGGCGGTCCCGGTCCGCCCGCCGAGGACCGCGAAGAAGACGGCGCCCAGCAGGGCCACGCCGACGGCGCTGGCGAACTGCTGCGCGGTGGTGAGGATCCCGGCGGCGGAGCCGGCCTGCCCCGGCCGTACGCCGGAGAGGACGGCGCCGGTCAGGGCCGGGACGGCGATCCCGTTGCCGAGCCCGATCAGCACCATGGGCGGCAGCAGCCACCCCACGCTCAGCCCGTCCGGGGACCGGAGCAGTCCGATACCGAGGGCCAGCAGTCCGGCGGCCGCGACGAGGACGCCCGCCAGGACGGTCCGCGCGGCACGGGCGGGCGGGGTCCGGCGCGCGGCCATGGAGGCGGCGGCGAAGGCGAGCCCGAGCGGGGCGAAGGCGAACCCGGCGCCCAGCGGGGACAGGCCGAGCCCGGACTGCAGGACGAGGGTGAGGGCGAACAGGAAGCTGAAGAACGCGCCGAACACGGCGCCGCTGACGAGGAGTCCGCGGTGGAAGGCCGGGACGGCGAAGAGCGACAGGTCCAGCAGCGGGTTGCCGCCCCGCCGCGCGAGCCGCCGCTCCCACGCCAGCGTGGCGCCCAGTACGGGCACGGCGGCGGCCAGGCACAGCCAGGCCCACACCGGCCGGGTGCCGGACCCGCCGGGCCCGGGCATCAGGGGTACGAGCGCCAGCGCCAGCCCGGCCGGGATCCCGATCGCGCCGAGCGGATCGAGGCCGGCGCCGCCCACCCGCACCCTGGGCGGCCCGGGGACCACGGCGCGGGCGAGCACGAAGGTCAGCAGCCCGGCGGGGACGTTCACCAGGAAGACCGCCCGCCAGCCCAGGCCCGAGGGGCCGGCCTGGAGCAGCAGCCCGCCGAGCACCTGCCCGGCCACGGCGCCGACCCCGATGGTGAACCCGAACCAGGCGAGCGCGCGGGGCCGTTCGGCCGGGCCGAACACCCCGGTGATCAGGGCCAGGACCTGCGGCACCATGGCGGCGCCGGTGACCCCGTGCAGGAGGCGGGCGGCGACCAGCTGGCCGGGGCTCTGGGCGAGCCCGCACAGCAGGGAGGCGGCGGTGAAGGCGAGCGTCCCGCCGAGGAACACCGCGCGGTGGCCGAAGAGGTCGCCGAGCCGGCCGCCGGTGATCAGACCGCCGGCGTACGTGAAGGCGTACCCGGCGACGATCAGTTCGAGGGCGAGGGGCCCGGCGCCGAGGTCGCGCTGGAGCGTGGGCGCGGCGACGTTGACGACGTACAGGTCGAACTGGGCCATGAACAGGGCGGCCAGCACCACCGGCAGCATGAGCCACCGGCGGGCGTGACCGGTCGTGGCGGTCACCGTGCCTCCCCCCGGGCGGCGACGGAGGCGGCGCTCGGGGTGCGCGCGCCCTCCAGCCGCCAGTCGATCCCGGCGTACTCGCGGGCCGCGAGCTCCAGGGCCACGTCGACGGACCGGACGGTGGGCAGCGCGAACAGCCCGGCGATGGTGCGCAGCCGCTCCGCGCGGTCGCCGCTCCCGACGACGTGGTACGTCACGCCGAGGTCCTCGAGGGCCCGCAGCAGCATGTCGTCGCAGAACCCCCGGAAGTCGGGGTGCATCCGCCGGTGCCGGCCGCGGCCGCCGCTGCCTGCGCTCCCCTCGCCGGCGGTGAGGTGCACGAACCCGTCGTAGGTCTCCTTCACGTGCTGCCGGAAGGCGTGCCCGAGCTGGTCGACGGCCTCGGCGAAGAAGCCCATGGCGGCCGAGCGCGGGGGCGTCGGGGCGGGCGCGGCGGGGTCCATCCCGAACCGGACGCGCGCGGCGGCGTAGATCCACTCCTGGAGGGAGGACCCGTCCGAGATCAGCCGCGCGCCGAGCCGCGCCTCGTTCCGCACCCGGCCGGCGTGCCGCCGCACGGCGAGCTGGAGGTACTCGGCGGGCGAGACGTCGGCGAGCGCCTTTCCGGGCACGGCGTCGGGCAGGATCTCCCGGATGGACCGGGCGGGGGCGAACGGGATACCGGTGTAGTGGGAGAGGGCGGTGGCCGTGGAGGTCTTCCCCGCCGCGTAGGTCCCGGACACGGACAGCCGCATGTGTACTCCTCGTGTGATCGTTCCAGTGGTCCACCGGGGCCCCGCCCCGCCCCCGCGCCTCAATCGCCGGCGAGGCTGAGTGGGTACGCCTCAATCGCCGGCGCGGCTGGGTAGGTACGCCTCAATCGCCGGCGCGGCTGAGTGGGCGCGCCTCAAACGCCGGCGGGGCTGGAAGGCGGGGGCTCCGCCCCCACCCCCTACGGGCGCTCCGCGCCCGTGCGCTCAAACGCCGCGCGGGCTGGATTTGCCGTTGCGCGGCGGCACCTTTCAGCGCCGCTGGGCACCATCTCAGCCTCGCCGGCGTTTGAGGCGCGGGGGTGCGGGGGCGGAGCCCCCGAAAGCCTGCCCACCGGGCAGCCTTCCAGCGCCGCCGGGCCCCGTTCCAGCCCCGCCGGCGATTGAGGCGCGGGGGCCTGGACCCGGGGGTCCCGGGCCCCCGCGGTCAGGTGGCCGCGGAGGCGGCCTCCGGCGGGAGTTCGTGCGCGAACGAGCACCGCAACCCCACGCCCCCCAGCCCGGCCTCGATCTCCACGCTGCGCCACACCCCGCCCCGCAGCGGCAGCAACCGCTTGGCGAGCAGCCGCGCCCGGGCCCGCGCCGCCGCCGCGGGGACCGTCGGCAGCGGCAGCGCCGTATCCGCCGCCGTCAGCACGGTCTGCATCATCCACAGGGTGTTGCTGTTCGCCCGGTTCACCTGGTCCAGCTCGTACATCAGCACCTGGACCAGCTGCAGGTTCACCACGAACGCGTCCACCATCGAGATGGCCGGCCCGGTCGCCGCGTCCACGCCCCGCGCGTCCGGCCCGGCGGGCCCGTCGGCGGGGCCCGGGTGGAAGTGCACGCCCGCCTCCGCGGTCAGCGACTCCATGTCCACGGCCACGTCACGGATGACGTGCCGCCGCTTCTTGAAGCCCTCGCCGTAGAACCGCAGGCGCCCGTCGCCGAGCCCCTCGTCGAGGCCGGCGAACAGCCCCTCGGCGTCCGCCCGGACACCCTCGTCGTGCTCGATCTCGCACCGCACGCGCAGCGCGCCCACCGAGCCGTCGTGGACGGACAGGACCCGGCCGGGCGCGCCCGGTACGTCCTCCGTGCGCACCAGGCGCGACGCGGCCGGGATGCGCAGCAGGTCCTCCTGCGGCGCGCCGCCCGCCCGCAGCACGATCTTGCGCAGCCGCATGGTGGAGTGGGCGTCGCCGGTCAGCCCGTACGCGTGCACCAGGTGCAGTTCGGCGAGCTGCACCCCCAGCACGAGCGCGTCCACCGTACTCAGGTGCGGGCGCAGGTCGGTGCCGTCCTTCTTGCGCGACCAGTCCGCCGGGTAGCTGACGTCCACGGTCGCGTGGATGCCGGGGCGTTCGGCCGCGACGGGCGTGGCGACGATGTCGCGGACCAGGTAGTCGGCCCGCTGGTAGCCGCGGGAGAAGAAGCGGCCCTCCCCCGGGCCCAGGTAGTCGTCGATCGAGGTGAGGCTCAGGGTCGGGTTCGAGATGGTGAGGGACACCGCTCACGCACCCGCCGTCGCACCCGACGCCGCGCGCTCCAGCGCGGCCTCGTACGCGCCCACCAGCTCGCGCAGCGTACGGATCTCCGTGATCGACAGCTGCTCGCCGAACGGGTCGACGCCCAGCTCGGTCTCCAGCTGGATGAGCAGCTGGGCGAGCATCAGGGAGTTGACCCCGGACTTGAGCAGCTCGTCGTCCAGCGACAGCTCCTCCTCGTCCGAGCTCAGCACCACGGCCTGGATCTCGCGCTCGATGATGTCCTGGACGCTCTGGTCGTTCAGCATGTGATTCCTCCGTCGATGACCAATGACTGACCGGTGATGAAACGTGCCTGCGAGGAGGCCAGGAAGAGGACCGCGTCCGCGATCTCCTCCGCGGTGCCGAGCCGCCCCAGTGGTGTGCGGTGCTGGATCTTCTCCCGGTTGCGTTCGGTGACGTCCGAGGTCAGCTCGCTGTCGAAGAACCCGGGGGTGAGGGTGTTGACGCGGATGCCCACGGGTCCCAGCTCCCGGGCGAGGGCCCGGCCGAACCCCTCCAGGCCCGCCTTGGCCGCGGCGTAGACCGCGACCCCGCGGTAGCCGCGGATGGCGTTGATGGACGAGATGTGCACGATCGACCCGCCGTCGCGCATCATCAGCCGCGCACACGCCTGGGTCAGGTGGACCGGGGCGGCGAGGTTGGCGACGAGCAGGTCGTCGATGCGGTTCGGGGCGATCGTCAGGAACAGCTCCTGGTGGAGCAGGCCGGCGTTGTTGACGAGCAGGTCGACCGTGCCGAAGCGTTCCTTCACGGCCTTGACGAACTGCCGGACCGCGCCGGGGTCGTGCAGGTCGACCGACTGCCACAGGAAGTCCTCGGGGTGCGCGGCGGCCAGTCCCTCGGTGAACTCGTTCGGTTTGCGGCTGAAGGTGGCGACCCGCCGGCCCTCGGCCAGCAGCCGTTCCACCAGCACCCGCCCCAGTCCCCGGCTGCCGCCGGAGACCACGGCGACGGGCCCGCTCACGCCGCGCTCCGGATCTTCTTGAACCGGTCGGAGTGCGTGTCGTCCTCGGTCACCTCCACCACGACCGGCACCTTGAAGGCCTCCAGCCGCTGCGCGCAGTGCTCGCGCACCCGGCGGGCGGTGACCCGCGGGTCGGTGCACGGTTCGGTGAGCTTGACGACGGCCTTGACGACCTGGCCGGTGACGTGGCTGGGGCGGCCGGAGACCACGGCGTCGGCCACGTAGTCCAGCTCCAGCAGGACGTTCTCGACCTCGCTGGGGTAGACCTTCTCGCCGGCCACGTTGATGAGTTCGGACCTGCGGCCCAGGATCCGTACGTAGTCGCCGTCCGTCTCCACCGCGTCCTGGGTGTTGAAGAAGCCCTGCTCGTCGAAGGGCGCCGGCGCGTTGAGGTAGCCGAGCATCGCCATGTCGGAGCGGATCCACAGGATCCCGTCGTCGATGCGGTAGGAGAAGCCCTCGCCGCCCAGCTTGACCCACAGGCTGCCGTCGTCACGGGACTTGGTCGGCATGATGCCGAGCTCGGACAGCCCGTACGTCTGCTTCAGGCGGACCCCGGGCAGGGCGCGGGCGAGCCGCTGGAGGGTGCCCTCGGGCATGGGCTCGGTGCCGTACGTCACCAGTTGCAGCGAGCTGAGGTCGTGCCGCTCGTACGCCCGCGAGATGAGCAGCATGTTCAGGAAGGTGGGGGTGGTCGGCAGGATCTGGATGTCCTGGGCGGCGATGGTCGCGCACACCTTGTCCGGGGTGCGCTCGTCGATGGTGACCAGGGCGCCGCCCTGGCTGAGGGTGTGCAGCAGGGTGTTGATGCCGCCGATGTGGTCCAGGTTGAGGAAGCCGAGGGTGCGGCGCGGCCGGGTCGGCGGGCCGTACTTGGCGAGGACCTTGGAGAAGTCCAGCACGCTGGCCTTGCTGCGCCCGGTGGTGCCGGAGCTGAAGAGCACCAGGCCTGGCACTCCGTCGGCGCGCAGCCGCCCGTACAGGTCGTGGTCGGCCTCGCGGCCGGTGATCTCCACGCTGCGCCGCCAGTGCGCGGAGTCGATGGTGATGACCGTCTCCACCTCGGCGACCTCGTGGAACTCGGCGCGCTTGGCGGCAGGCAGCGGGGTCATCGGGACGACGACCGCGCCGCGCTCGATCAGGGCGAGCAGGCCGGCGCAGGCCTCGACGCTGCTGACGCCCTCGAGGGCGACGACCTGCCCGGCGTGTATGCCGTTGCGGTCGAGGAATCTCTCCCACTCCGCGGTCAGGCGGGCGAGTTCGGCGTAGCTGTGGGCCACGCCGTCGAAGACGATGGCGTCGGCCTCGCCGAAGCTCTGCATCCGGTCGAAGAACCAGGACGTCATACGCTTTCCACCTCTTTCACCTCGTTCGATACGGCCGCCAGGGAGCCGGTCCGGCCGGGGGCCCGCCACAGCGGCAGGCCGAGCGCCGGCGGTACCGGCGCGGCGGGCAGCAGGGACCACCCGTGGATACGTGCGTGGGTGCGCAGGACCTTGTCGCCGCCGACGACCACGGCGGCTCCGGCCGCCCGCAGCATCGGCAGGTCGGAGATGTGGTCCCCGTAGGCGATGCAGTGCCCGGGGTCGGTGCCGTGCGCGGCGGCGACGGCCCGCAGGGTCTCGGCCTTGGCGGCGGAGAGCATCGGGGGCCGGTGCAGGCCGCCGGTGTAGCGGCCCCAGGCGATCTCGGGCTCGGTGCACCAGACCTCGTCGGCGCCGAGGTACTCGGCGATGGGGTCGAGGACGGCGGGGAAGGATCCGGAGACGAAGACGATGCGCGTGCCGTGCCGCTGGTGGCGGCGCAGGGCCGCGACGCCGTCCTCGTGGAAGAAGCCGCCGGCCCGGAGCTCCTCGCGGAACCAGTCCTCGGCGAGGGCGGACACCTCGGTGGCGTACGCGCCCTCCAGGCTGGCGAAGTAGGCGCGGTTGGTGGCCTCGCGGGGGCAGCCGACCTCGTTCATCGCCTTGAGCGCGCGGCGCCGGGTGACGTACTCGGCGGGCGGGTTGCCGGTCGCGGAGAGGTAGTGGCGCAGGAAGCGGAACATGCTCGGGGCGGTCGTGAGGGTGCCGTCCACGTCGAAGAATGCGGTGCGGTAGCCGTTCACTGCGGTCTCAACCTTTCCGGGAATGGGCTGGCTGGTCTGGCTGTGCTGGCCGTACGGGGTGGTGCGGGCGCTGCGTCCGGTCGCGGCGGCGGACCGGGTGGGTGGACCGGGGGTGGTGCCTGCGCACAGCCCCTTCCCCCGCGGGGGATTCGGAGGAAGGGGCCGTGCACGGGGCGTCCGGCGCGAGGAGGTCCCGCGTCAGACGCGTTCGGTGACCGGAGCCGGCCGGGTGGCCGGGGCCCCGTCGGCCGGGGCCGTCACCGCGCTCGTGGTGCCCGGGTCGGCGGCGACCGCCTGCGCGACGGGCTTCTTGAGGCCCAGCGTCGCCAGGAAGGTCAGCGCGATGCCCGCGGCGGTGGCCCAGGTGGCGACGAGGATGCCGTCGGTGAGCCGGGCCGGGTCGGTGGTCTCGCCGCCCGCGGCGGAGGCCGCGACGGCGATCAGGACGGCGAGGCCGACGGCGCCGCCGATCTGCTGGCCGGTCTGGGCGATACCGGAGCCGATGCCCTGCTCCTCGTCGGCCACGCCGGTGGTGGCGGCCGCGAACATCGCCGTGAAGATGACGCCCTGACCGAGCGAGAGGACGATCAGCGGGAGGGCGATGACCAGGTACGAGGCGTCCTGCGAGAGGGTCAGCGCGAGGGCGACGGTGCCCACCAGGCCGACCGCGAGGGCGATCAGCAGGGTCTTGCGGGCGCCGTAGGCGTTCATCAGCTTCCCGGCGGCGACGGTTCCGATCAGGACGCAGCCGGAGGGGAGCAGGAAGGCGAAGCCGGTGGCCCAGGCGCTGTAGCCCTGGACGACCTGCCAGTACTGGGTGAGGAAGTAGGCGTAGGCGCCGAACGTCGCCATGAAGAGGAACGTGATCGTGGTGCCGACGGTGACGTTGCGGTTGCCGAACAGGCGCAGCGGCATCATCGGGGCGCGGGTCCTGGACTCGATGCCGAGGAAGAGGGCGAACAGGGCCACGGAGCCGATCAGGCTGCCGATGGTGGTGCCGGAGGCCCAGCCCACCTCAGGGCCGTTGACCAGGGTGAACACCAGCAGCGTGGAGGCGACCGTACCGGTGATGGCACCGGGGAGGTCGAAGCCCCGGGTGCTGACCCGGGCGGTCTTCGGCAGGAGGCCGATGCCGTAGACCATGGCCGCGCCGGCGGCGATGACGTTGACCCACATGACCGCCTGCCAGCCGAACCAGTCGGTGAGCAGGCCGCCGAGGATGGCGCCGAGGACCATGCCGAAGCCACCGGCACCGCCCCAGACGGACAGGGCGCGGTTGCGCTCCTTGCCCTCGGCGAAGAGGGTCACCACCAGCGACAGGGTGGCCGGCGCGAGGAAGGCGCCGCCCAGGCCCTGGACCACGCGGGCCGCGACCAGCAGCCAGGACTCGGTGGCCAGGCCGCCCGCCACCGAGGAGGCGGCGTAGAGGAAGAGGCCGAAGAGGAACATGTTCTTCCGGCCGAAGAGGTCCGTGGCGCGGCCGCCCAGCAGCAGGAAGCCGCCGAAGGCGACGGAGTAGGCCGAGATCACCCACTGCAGGTTCTGCGCGGAGAAGCCGAGGTCGCTGCCGATGTCCGGCAGGGCCACGAACATGATGTTGTAGTCGATCGCGATGATCATCTGGGCGAAGGCCAGGAGGCCGAGGATCGCTCCCAGACGACGCGGCTTGGCCTGCACGCTCGTGGGCACGCCAGTTCCTTCCGGTCGGGGACGGTCGGGGGTGGGGTCAGTAGCGGAAGGCGTACGCGAGCCGGCGCGCGAAGGACTTGTGGCGCTGGGACTCCATGTACGCGAGGTTGGACTGGAGGTCCTCGATGTCGGCGGCGACGCGTCGCTCGGCCTCCTCGATGGCCTCCTTGATCGGTACGACCACCGGCAGCCCGAAGATGTCGACGATCTTCTCGATGCGCTCGGGGATCGGGCCGCCGACGACCCGGTAGGGGATCTTGATCTCGTCGAGGGCCTCGACGAGCAGGTCGTCGGAGAGCCGGCGGAACGGCTCGGACACCGGGCGGTGGCCGTCGGCGTCCATGTCGAACTCGACGGGCAGGTGCACGTAGGCGTCGTAGGACCGCTTGGCGCGGTCCTTCTGTATCTCGCCGAGGGTGTCGGTGTACTTCTGGTAGAAGCGCTTGGAGGTGACGCCCATGGCCTTCTTCACGCCCTGGAACCACCACGGCATACCGGGGTTGATGCCGACCCGCATGCGGGCCTCGAAGTACACCCACTCGTGGAAGACGCCGCCGTCGGAGATGAAGGCACCGGTGCCGGACTCGTTGACCAGGCGCTCCTCGTAGCGGCGCAGGCCCAGCTTGACGAGCTCCATCGCGTTGAGCTCCATCACCGTCTTGCCGGGGACGAGGTCGACGAGCAGCTCACGGGAGGTCTTGGCGTGCGTGCGCGGGATGCCCGTCGCGATCGAGAGGGCTTCCGTGGTGGTCGACTTTCCGGACGAGTAGGTGCCGGATATCGCCAGTTTGAGATCGGGCTTGTCGCTCCACTGGGGAACCTCGAGCTGCATTGTCTGTGGCCTTTCTCGTCGGGACGGGGCGGGTTTCGGAAATGCGCGGGGTTACTTTCCCTGGACGGCGGCCAGGGCCTTGTCGATGTCCACGACGGCGGGAAGTCCGGTGATGTCCAGGATCTGCTGGACGCGTTCGGCCGGGCTGCCGGCGACGGTGTGGACGGGAACTCCGGTGTCCGCGAGGGCGGGCAGCAGCACCTGGTCCGACAGGACCCGGAAGGTGTCGTTGATCGGCCGGTTGTCCTCGTCGAGCGGGAATTCGATCGGGAGGTGGAAGAAGGAGTCGTACGCGGTCTTGGCGTGCCGCACGGCGAGCCTGCCGATGTGGTCGGCGACGTCCTCGTACGCGGCCGTGACCTCGTCGCGGAAGCGGCTGTCCACGGTGGCCTCGGTGCCCGGGTTGGGGCCGGTGACCAGGCGGAGCTTGGCGAACACCCACTCGTGGACGATCGATCCGTCGCTGATGAAGCCGGCCGGGTGGGCGGCCTCGTTCAGCGTGCGCTCGGCGTACCGCTTGACGGTGAGCTGGAGCAGCTCGCCGGAGGTCCAGTTCCAGATGTGCTTGCCCTCGCCGCCGATGGGCTCGCGCATGGCGGTGCCCTGCGTGTAGGGCAGACCGGTTACCTCGGAAAGGACCTGGGAGAGCAGGGTCTTTCCAGATCCGTAGGCGCCGACAATGGCGATTCTCTGGGTCATGCCGAAATCATTTCAGCAGACCGGCAGGGGGCCCAGCCCCTCTTGATGGTGTTATTGGAGCACCTGTTGCCGCCGCCAACAGGCGGCCCGCCGGGCGGGATACGGCGGTTGCGCACGGAAGGCCGCCCACGAAAGGCCGCATGCGAAATCCCCGGCCCCATGAATTCTGGGGCCGGGCCGGAAGAATTGCAAGGAGCGGAGCAATTACTGGTAAATTTCTTCCCACGGCTGCCACATGGGCGTACCGGATTCCGTCGAGATCCGCCCGAAGACCACGTCCGAGAAGTGGTTGGCGAACGCCAGGGTGCGGGGGCGGACCAGCTCGGCGAGCAGGGCGCGACGGGTGGCGACCCCGTGGTTGGGCAGTGCGTCCATGGCCACTCGCCAGTCGGGGCGGGCGAGTTGGGCGGGGGTGTGGAAGACGTCGCCGAAGGCGATGAGCCGGTGCCCGCCGGCGTTCAGGACGTAGGCGGTGTGGCCGGCGGTGTGCCCGGGGGTCGCCCAGGCGGTCACGCCGGGGAAGACCTCCTCGCCGTCGGCGATCCCCCGGATCCGCGGCGAACCGGCCTGCGGCCGCGGCCAGTTCGCCCATTCGTCGGCGGAGGCGGCGTACACGGCGGAGGAGAACGGCGAGTCGGCGCCCGCCCCGGGGCGGAAGGCCCAGCCGAAGTGGTCGTCGTGCAGGTGGCTGAAGGCGATCAGTTCGATGTCGGCGGCCTTCACCCCGGCGCTCTCCAGCGCCGCCGGCAGCCGGCCGCCGACCAGGACGCCGAGGGTGGGGTGGGTGTGCTCGGCGGGGATGTCGTGGGGGCCGAAGCCGGCGTCGACCAGCATCGCGCGGCCACGGTACTCGATCAGCAGGGCGCCGATGGAGGCGGTGAGGTAGCCCTCGGGGTCCAGCAGGGCCGCGTTCTCCCCCTCCCAGTCCGCCGCCGTGGTCTCCGGCAGCCAGCGCCGCGGGTCCAGTTGCACGTGACCGTCGGGCAGCCAGGTGACGGTGTGCTCGCCCAGGGTCAGCGAGCGCGGCGCGGTGGCCGGGGTGTTCCACGGGGTGGCAGTGGCCATGGTGGTCGGTTCCTCGTCTCGGCGCCCGGCGGGGGCGCGTTCAGACAGCGGCGCCGCGCGCTGCGGCCCACTGCTCCGTCAATTCGGCGGTGCCGTACTGCGGGCTGAGCAGGATCACCTGCACCCCGGGCCGGCCGGTGACGCACAGCGAGACCCGGGTGAACTCCAGGTCCCCGAGCTCGGGATGGCGTACGAGCTGGGACTGGCCGCCGCTGTCGGCGACCCGGTGGCGGGCCCACAGCGCGGCGAACACGGGGCTGTGCCCGGTGAGTTCGCTGACCAGCGCGGCCAGACGGGTGTCGGCGAGCAGGTCGCCGCTCTGCACCCGGAAGGCGGCGACCGCGGCGGCCGCCTCCTGCTCCCAGCGCGGCAGCCGCTCGTGGGCGGCCGGGTCCAGGAAGAGCATCCGCAGGTAGTTGGGGCGTTCCCCGGACAGCCCCAGCAGCCGGGTGGCGGTGGCGTTGGCGGCGCTGACGTCCCAGTAGTGGTCCAGGACGTAGGCGGGGCTGGGGAGGAAGCCGTCGACGATCCGTAACAGCAGCGGCAGGTCGTCGTCGGCGCATCCGCGCGGGCGGCCGGCGGTGGCGTACCCGGCGAGCCGCATGGCGTAGAGCCGCTGGGCCTCGTCCAGGCGCAGGACCTGGGCGATGCTGGCGAGGATCTCCGGGGAGACGTTCTTGGCGCGGCCCTGTTCGATCCAGGCGTACCAGGAGGCCCCGATGCCGGCGAGCATCGCGACCTCTTCGCGGCGCAGTCCGGGGACCCGGCGGGCGGCGCCGCCGGGCAGTCCGACCTGCTGAGGGGTGACCTCGGCGCGGCGCTCTGCGAGGAAGTTGCCCAGTTCGGCGAGCTTGGGGTCCACGCGTCTCTGGGGCCGCACCGCGGCGGAGGGCGCTGTTCCGTTACGAGTCATGGTGCATCTCCTCCTCACTCCACAGGAAGCGTAGAGAACGCTCGCTCTTTTTTCTACACCATAGAGAGTACTCGCTTTGTTTTTCTGGGACACTACAACGAGTAGCGCAACGGCCGGGGGGCCGGAACGACACCGACCACCGCGAAGGGCCACACATGGCGAACCACGAACGAGCAGGGATCAAGCAGGAGCGTGCGGGCCGCACCCGCGCCCTCCTCGTCCAGGCCGCGGGCGAGGAGTTCGCCGAGCGCGGCTACGCGGGCACCTCCCTGACCCGGATCAGCGGGGCGGCGATGGCCACCATCGGCGCCCTGACGTTCCACTTCCCCGCGAAGAACGAGCTGGCGGAGGCGGTCTGCGAGCGCGGCTGCGCGCTGACGCGCGAGGCGGTCGGCCGGGCGGCCGGCGCCGCCCGCTCCCCCGCCGAGGCCCTCACGGAGATCACCGGCACCCTGGCGGCCCTGCTGGAGGAGCAGGCGGTCGTCCGCGCGGCGGCCCGGCTCTCGCGCGAACTGCGGATGCGGCACGACTGGCGCGAGGCCTGGATCCCGGCCGTGCGCACCGTGCTGACGGAGGCCCAGCACACCGGTCAGCTGCGCGCGCAGGAGCCGGAGCTCGTCGGTGTGCTGGTGGCGTGCGTCGTCGCCGACCTGGAGGTCACCGCCCAGCGGGCGTACGCGTCCCCGTCCTGCGGCATCTGGAGCGTGCGCGGACGGCTGGCCGAAGTGTGGGAGGTGCTGTGGTCGGGGATCGCCGGCCGTCGCGGCCCGCACCCGGCCGGACCTCCCCCGCCCGCGTCCGCCCCCGCGCCTCCCGGGGCGCCCGGGACCCCCGCGCGGCCCGGCGACGGGCCTCCGATGGCTTGAAATCACCCCCTGCCGCACCCATCGAAATCACTGATGTTTCGTCATTTCCATGATCGCGGCAGGGAGTTGTACGACGGCACGGCCGTCCCGCGCGCCCGCCCGGCAGGGCGCTCCGGGCCGGGGACGTACGGTCAGGAGCCCAGCGACGCACCCTTGCGGGCGGAGTCGGCGACCCCCAGGTCGAGGCCCGCGATGACCTCCGGCGCGGCGACCGCGGGCAGCAGGTAGCGCCACAGGGTGGCGACGCGCTCGTAGACGTCCGCATGACCCGTGGCGATGCTCGACAGCAACTGGGTGCCGGTGTAGGCGCCGACCACGATCTCGGCGAACTCCTCGATGTCCACGCCCGGCAGCAGGTCCCCGCGGCGCTCGGCGGCCACCAGCTGGGTCCGCAGCATCTCGGACCACAGCTGGTACGGCGCGGCGTCGCTCATCCCGAAACTGCCCTGCTCGACGGCGAGCCGGACACCGGCCCTCAGCAGCACGTTGGTGCGCAGCTGACGGGCCACCTCCAGGGTGATGTCGAGCATCCGCTGGAGCCCGTCCTCCCCCGCGGGGAAGGCCATGTCGGCGGCCTGCTCCGCCATCACGGTCTGGGCGACCTCCTCCTTGGAGGCGAAGTGGAAGTACATCGCACCCATGGTGGTCTCGGCCCTGCGTACGATCTTGTTCATGCTCGCGCCGGCGAACCCGGACTCGTCGAACACCTCGGCGGCCGCCCGGATGATCTTCTCTCGGGTCCGGATGGCACGGGCTTGCCTTGGCTGCGACACGATCACTCCAACTGCACCGGGGACGGCTTCCTGGACGGTCCCCCCACCGTAAAAAAGCGAACACCCTCTATGTTATGCGATCTGTTCGCTCGCATGCGATCGGCTCGCGCGGGACCTTCATGACGATCAACGCATCCTCTGGCGGCCAGATCAAGCCACTCTCGGGTTTCGGTCGTCCCCTACTCGACAAACAAAACGAGCACTCTCTACGTTAATCCAGGACGGGGGTCATACGGCAGCTCCGCTTCCGCGCTCCGCGTCCCGCCCAGCGCCACACTTGTGCCCGTTTGGACATCATTTCAGGGGGATCAGATGGAGTTCTCATACGCCCAGCACGAGACCAGCGCCACCCCTAGCACCCCCTTCGGTCCCGCCGACCCGCCCGCCACCGTGACCACCACCGTTCCCCGCGAATACGTGCACAAGGCCGCGCTCGCCGAGGTCCTCCTCACCGGCTGGCACCGCACCGGCGACGACGCCTTCACCGCGGCCGCGCAGTGGCCCCGGTCCCACAGCTTCTACCGCTCCCGCCACGGTGTCCACGACCCGATGCTCTTCACAGAAACGGTTCGTCAGGTCTCCTCGCTGCTCTCCCACGCCGCGTACACCGTCCCCTTCGGGCACCATTTCATCTGGGAGCGCTTCAGCTACGCCACCGCACCCGGCGCCGAGGCTCTGGAGGCGGGGCCCCGCCCCGCCGAGATCGCCCTCGACATCGAGTGCCGCGACGTGGTCCACCGCCGGGGCCGGCTCTCCGCCCTCACCCCCCGTTTCACGGCCCGCCGCGACGGGGTGCGCCTGGGCACCGCCGAGATCCGCTTCACCAGCCACGCCCCGGCCGTCTACCGGCGGCTGCGCGGCGGCTACGCCGACGTGGCCGCGGCCCAGGCCGCCGCCGTCCCGGTCCCGCTGCCCGTACCGGCCCACCGCGTGGGCCACAAGCTGCGCGAGAACGTCGTCCTGGCCGCCACCCGCGCGCCCCGCCGCTGGCAGCTGCGCGTCGACACCACCCACCCGGTGCTCTTCGACCACCCCGTGGACCACGTCCCCGGCGCGCTCCTCCTGGAGGCCGCCCGGCAGGCCGCCCACATCGTCGCCGGCCCGGTGCCGACCATGGCCACCTCCATGGACGCCCGCTTCACGCGCTTCGCCGAACTCGACGCCCCCTGCTGGATCGACGCCGAGCCCGAGCCCGGAACCGACCGGGTCCGCACGGTCATCCACCAGAACGGCCAGGAGCTCTTCACCGCGGTCGTCGGTACGGCTCCGCTCGCCGCCCTGTCCCGCCCCTCCGGGACCCAGGCCCAGGCGCAGCCGGTCTACGCCTTCTCCTGAGGTCTGCGGATACAACAACCGTACGAACAGAAATACGTACGCCGGCACGGAACCGCACCGGGTCTCCCGCACGTCCACCCGCGCGACGGAGTTGTTCAGCACCACCCGAGTCGGGAGGCCGGCTTGAAGCACATACGAACGATCGGCAGACGCCGCGCGACGGCGGTCGTCGCAGGGGCGGTGATGCTGGCCGCGCCCCTGGTCCTGGCCGGCGGCACCACCGCCTCGGCCGCGGCCTGCAACATGACCACCGGGCCGCACCAGCGGCAGGTCGAGCAGTTCCTCGGCCGCCCGGTCGACGGCCGCCAGTCGGCCGCCGACTGCCAGGCCATCCGGGCCTTCCAGGCCCAGCACGGCATCACCCCCACCGCCGGGTACGCGGGCCCCCTCACCTGGCAGACGATGAACACGATGCTGGCGCAGCGGGCCGCGGGCAAGAACCCCAACCGCGACGGCCGTTGCCCCACCAACGTGGGCCGGGTCGCCTGCGTGGACCTGACCCGCCAGCTCAGCTGGATCCAGGACGGCGCCACCCTGACGTACGGCCCGGTGCCCGTGCGCACCGGCAAGGCCGGCACGGAGACCCGCACCGGCCACCGGAAGATCTACTACCGCAGCATCAACCACTGGTCGACCATCTACGACGTCGCGATGCCCTACTCCCAGTTCTTCGACGGGGGCATCGCCTTCCACTCCACCACCAAGAGCATGTGGAACCCGCCCGGCTCCGGCGGCTGCGTGAACATGACCAGCACCGACGCCAAGGCGTACTGGAACCTGCTCAGGAACGGCGACGACGTCTTCGTCTACGGCCGCAAGCCCGGGACGTAGGCGGCGGTCGGGGCTTTCGGGCTGCCGTTGTCAGTGGCCTCCGGTAGGTTCCGAAGGACAGGGATCTACCAGGGGGCGACAGCACATGGATGACCTCGCGACCGCACCGGACCTGGACGCGGCGATGGACCGGTACCGGGTCGAGCTCACCGGTTACTGCTACCGGATGCTCGGTTCGTCCTTCGACGCGGAGGACGCCGTCCAGGACACCTTCATCCGCGCCTGGCGGAGCTACGAGAAGTTCGAGGGCCGCTCCTCGCTCCGCTCGTGGCTCTACCGGATCGCCACCAACGTCTGCCTGGACCTGCTGACCGCGGGCAACAAGCGGGCCCGGCCGATGGATCTGACGGCCCCCCAGCACCAGGCGTCGGCCGTGCTCAACGAGCGCCCGGAGGTCACCTGGCTGGAGCCGGTCCCGGACGGCCGGGTGCTCCCGCAGCACGCCGACCCGGCGGAGCTGGCGCTGGCCAAGGACTCCGTCCGGCTGGCCTTCGTGGCGGCCCTCCAGCACCTGCCGGCCAAGCAGCGCGCGGTGCTGATCCTGCGCGAGGTGCTGGCCTGGAAGGCGGACGAGGTCGCGCAGCTGCTGGACACCACGGTGGCGTCGGTGAACAGCGCCCTGCAGCGGGCGCGGGCCACGCTGGCGGCGCACCCGCCGCGCGAGAGCAGCCCGGCCGACCCGCTGGACGCGGACCAGAAGGACCTCCTGGGGCGCTATGTGGCGGCGTTCGAGGCGTACGACATCAACGCGCTGGCCTCGCTCCTGCACGAGGACGCGGTGCTGTCGATGCCGCCGTTCGACCTGTGGCTCCAGGGCCCGGCGGACATCGCGGCCTGGCACCTGGAGCAGGGCATCGGCTGCAAGGGCTCGCGCCTGGTGGCGACCACGGCGAACGGCCTGCCGGCGTTCGGCCAGTACCGCCCGGACCCCTCCGGCGCGGGCCACACCCCGTGGGCCCTCCAGGTCCTGGAGATCTCAGACGGCCGCATCACCGGCCTCAACGCCTTCCTGGACACCGCCCGCTGGTTCCCCCTGTTCGGGCTCCCCGAGCGTCTCCCCTAACCCCACGAGGTCCAGCAGGCCGCGCAACGGGGGCGCGGCCCGCACCCGGACCTCGACGCCCGCGCGGCGGGCGGTGAGGGCGGCACGGCCGAGGGCGTTCACGGCGCCGAGCGTGGGCGCCAGGCCCGTCGCGTCGAGGACCAGCCGACGGGGCCCGTCCCGGCACAGCGCACGCACACGCGCACACCACCGGACGGCATCGGGCTCGGGTCCCTCCAGGACCAGGGTTCGGGTCTCCACGAGGGGGTGACTGCCGCCCCCGCGGAAACTCATCGGTGGGTTTCAGAGCACAGGGAAGTCCGAGGTGTCCAGGTCGAAGTCGAAGGGCGCCGGAAGGTGGAACGCCTCGCCGAACTTTCCGGAGCGCAAGACCCGGTAGAGGCCCTCCTTGGGCTCACCGTAGAGGGTGATCGTCGGGCCCCCCGGGGCAAAAGCGTCGACCAAGAGATACAGGGGCACACCGGCGTGTGCGTAACCCGCAGGCTTGACCAGACGGTCATGGCGGAGACTCGACTTCGAGGTGATCTCGACGGCCAGTTCCGCCGCTGCCGCCGGAATGAAATGCTCATCGCCGGCGGAACGAACGAGCGCCTCGGGCACGACAACCAAGTCGGGGATGTACATGCCGCTCCTGGACGGAACTGCCACGGCCAGTGTCTGGCAGATGATCCACTCTTTCGGCACCACCCCGATCAGTGCGCGGTGCACGTCGGACGCAATGAGGTTGTGCCTGTTGGTTGGTGCCGGCGACACGGTGACGATCCCCTCGATGATCTCCACCTTGCAGCCCTCCGGCCAGTCCATCTCCTCCCAGAGGCGAACGGCCAGATCCCAGTCGTCGCCGCCCGTGGGCTGAGGCTCGACTGCGAGTGCGCTCATGGTGTGCTCCTCATTCGGTTCGTCACCGATCCCAGCATGCCGAACGGGACCGGCGCAGGTCCACCGGTCCCGTTCACCCGAACATGAGTATTCAGATCACGAGGTCACGCGATGCGGTCCAGCACGATCGGCGTGGCGGTGAAGGAGGTCCCTGCCGGGGCGATGTCGTACGTGCCCTCCAGGGAGGCCAGCGCGTACGCGAACTTCTCCGGGGTGTCCGTGTGCAGCGTCATCAGCGGCTGGCCGGCCGTGACCGTGTCACCCGGCTTGGCGTGCAGCTCGACGCCCGCGCCCGCCTGCACCGGGTCCTCCTTGCGCGCGCGGCCGGCGCCCAGGCGCCAGGCGGCCACACCCACGCCGTACGCGTCCAGGCGGGTCAGGACGCCCGTGGACGGGGCGGTCACGACGTGCTGCTCGCGCGCCACCGGCAGGACCGCGTCCGGGTCGCCGCCCTGCGCCGCGATCATCCGGCGCCACACGTCCATCGCGGAGCCGTCGGCCAGCGCCTTCGCCGGGTCGGCGTCCTTGACGCCCGCCGCCTCCAGCATCTCCCGGGCCAGCGCGATGGTCAGGTCGACCACGTCCGCCGGGCCGCCGCCCGCCAGCACCTCGACCGACTCGCGGACCTCCAGCGCGTTGCCCGCCGTCAGGCCGAGCGGCGTCGACATGTCGGTCAGCAGCGCCACCGTCTTCACACCCGAGTCCGTGCCCAGGCCCACCATCGTCGAGGCCAGCTCGCGCGCGTCCTCGATGTTCTTCATGAAGGCGCCGGAGCCGACCTTCACGTCCAGCACCAGCGAGCCGGTGCCCTCGGCGATCTTCTTCGACATGATCGAGGAGGCGATCAGCGGGATGGCCTCGACGGTGCCGGTCACGTCACGCAGCGCGTAGAGCTTCTTGTCGGCGGGCGCGAGGCCGTCACCGGCGGCGCAGATGACCGCGCCGGTGGTGTCCAGCACGTGCAGCATCTCCTCGTTGGAGAGCAGCGCGCGCCAGCCGGGGATGGACTCCAGCTTGTCCAGGGTGCCGCCGGTGTGGCCCAGGCCCCGGCCCGACAGCTGCGGTACGGCGGCGCCGCACGCGGCGACCAGGGGGGCGAGCGGCAGGGTGATCTTGTCGCCCACGCCGCCGGTGGAGTGCTTGTCGGCGGTGGGACGGGACAGGGACGAGAAGTCCATCCGCTCGCCGGAGGCGATCATCGCGGCGGTCCAGCGGGCGATCTCGGCGCGGTTCATGCCGTTCAGCAGGATGGCCATGGCCAGCGCTGACATCTGCTCGTCGGCCACGACACCGCGGGTGTACGCGTCGATGACCCAGTCGATCTGCTCGGGGCTCAGCTCACCGCGGTCACGCTTGGTGCGGATGACGGAAATGACGTCCATGGCAGTTCCTTCCGTACACGTTCGGTACGTGCGCGACTCTACGCGCGTTGAGAGGGGAAACGGGGCGGCCCCCGCACCGGGGTGCGGGGGCCGCGGGGAAAGCACTAGCGGAGGTGGTCCGGGCCGAAGGCCTGCGGGAGCATCGCGGCGAGCGGCAGGACGCCCTCCGGGGTGTCGACCAGCAGCTCGGGCCCGCCGAACTCGAAGAGCAGCTGGCGGCAGCGCCCGCACGGCACGAGCAGCCCGCCCTTGCCGTCCACGCACGTGAAGTGCGTCAGCCGGCCGCCGCCGGTCGCCTGGAGGTGCGAGACCAGCCCGCACTCGGCGCACAGGCCGAGGCCGTAGCTCGCGTTCTCGACGTTGCAGCCGATGACCACCCGGCCGTCGTCCACGCGGGCGGCGACCCCGACCGGGAAGCCGGAGTAGGGGGCGTACGCCCGGGACATGGCGTCCCGGGCGGCCTCCCGCAGGGCCTCCCAGTCGAAGTCGGTCGCCAGGGTCATTTGCCCTGGCCCTTGCGGTACGGCATACCGTCGGCCTTGGGCATCCGTAGCCGTTGTGCGGACAGGGCGAGGACGAGCAGCGTCGTGACGTACGGCGCGGCCTCGACGAACTGGCTGGGCACCGAGTCGGTCAGGGCGTACCAGACGAACATCGCCACGGCGAAGAACGCGGCGACGGCCGCCTGCACGTACTTCTTCTTGTACAGCTGCCAGGCGACGGCCAGCACCAGCAGGATCGCGATGAGCAGCAGCATGGCGTGCACGTTCTCGGCGCCGCCGCGCAGCTTCAGGCTGTACGTGAAGCCGAACAGGCCGGCGCCCAGCGCCATGCCGCCGGGCATCCAGTTACCGAAGATCATCGCGGCGAGACCGATGTAGCCGCGGCCGCCGGTCTGGCCCTCCTGGTAGATGCCGGTGGAGACGATCGCGAGGAACGCACCGCCCAGACCCGCCATCGCACCGGAGACCACCACGGCGATGTACTTGTACTTGTAGACGTTGACGCCCAGCGACTCCGCGGCGATCGGGTTCTCGCCGCAGGAGCGCAGCCGCAGGCCGAAGGCCGTGCGCCACAGCACCCACCAGGTGGCGGGGATCAGCAGGATCGCGACGACGGTCAGCAGCGACAGATCGGTGACCAGACCGCCGAGCACGCCGGCGATGTCGGAGACCAGGAACCAGTGCTTGCCCTGGATCGTGGCCAGCCAGTCCGACAACCCCGGGATCGTGATCTCGGTGATCGGCTCGATGCGCGGGGACTGCTTGGAGGAGCCGCCCTCGGCCTTGTCGAAGGTGAAGTTCGACAGGTACTGCGTGAAGCCGATGGCCAGGATGTTGACCGCCACACCGGAGACGATGTGGTTGACGTTGAACGTCACGGTGATGATCGCGTGCAGCAGACCGCCGAGGGCGCCGCCGACCAGGCCCATGAGGACACCGGTCCAGGGACCCCACTGGTAGCCCGCCCAGGCGCCGAACCAGGTGCCCAGGATCATCATGCCTTCGAGACCGATGTTGACCACACCGGCCCGCTCGGCCCACAGACCGCCCAGACCCGCCATGGCGATCGGGACGGCGAGCTGGAGCGCTCCGGAGACCTGGCCGACCGAGGTCAGGTCCTCGGCGCCGGAGATGACCCGGACCAGCGAGATCAGGGCGAGGCCGCCCGCGATGATCAGCAGGATCCAGGGCAGGGTGAGCTTGCGGCGGCCGCCCTTGGGCGCGGCGCTCGTCGCGGATACGGTGCTGGTGCTCACGCCGCGACCTCCTTGTCGGTCTTGATGGCGTGGCCGGCGGCCAGCTCCTCGCCGACCTTCTGCTGCTGGCGGCGGATGCCGTAGCGGCGGACGAGCTCGTAGCTGACGACGACCGCGATCACGATCAGGCCCTGCATGATCGTGCCGATCTCCTTCTCGTAACCGGCCGAGTCGAGACCGGCGGAGGCCTTGTCGATGAAGGCGATCAGCAGCGCGGCGAAGAAGATGCCCACGGGGCTGTTGCGGCCCAGCAGCGCGACGGTGATACCGGTGAAGCCGATGCCCAGCGGGAACGACAGGTTGTACGTGTGGGACTCGCCCAGCAGCAGCGGCATACCGGCCAGACCGGCGACCGCGCCCGAGATGAGCATCGACGTCATGATCATCTTCTTGGCGTCCACACCGGAGGCCTGCGCGGCGGACTCGCTGGCGCCGGTGGCGCGCAGGTCGAAGCCGAAGCGGGTGCGGTTGAGGACGAACCAGTAGACGATGCCGAGCGCGAAGGCGACGAAGGTGAAGCCGTAGACCTCGAAGCCGCCGGCGGTGGTGAGCGCCGGGAACCAGCCGGACTTGGGGATCTCACCGGTGGTCACGTCGTTCGAGCCGGGCAGCTGGACGCCGAGGTTCTTCGGCAGGATCAGCCAGGCGATCAGGGAGGTCGCGATGGCGTTGAGCATGATCGTGGAGACGACCTCGCTCACCCCGCGCCGGGCCTTGAGCAGGCCCGCGATACCGGCCCAGAAGGCACCGGCCAGCATGGCCACGATCACGATCAGCAGGATGTGCAGCGGACCCGGCAGCTCGACCGAGGCGCCGACCACGGCGGAGACCATCGCCGCGAGGCGGTACTGGCCGTCCACACCGATGTTGAAGAGGTTCATCCGGAAGCCGATGGCGACGGCCAGGGCTGCCAGGTAGTAGATGCCGGCCTGGTTGAGGATCAGGACCTGTACGTCCTCGTAACCGCCCTGCTCCACGAGGATGCGCAGCGGCTCGACCGGGTTCACACCCGAGACGGCCAGCACGATCATCGTCAGCAGGAACGCGCTGACCAGCGCGAGCGCGGGGCCGGCGAAGCCCAGGAGCAGCCGGTCCTTGTCGAATTTCTTCATCGGGCCTCGTCCTCCGTCGTGTCACCGTCGGCAGCGACAGAGCCTTCTACGTGGTCGTTGTGTTCCAGGTGCCCCCGCGCGGCGCCCGTCATGGCGGTGCCGAGCTCCTCGGGCGTGATGGTCGCGGGGTCGGCGTCGGCGACCAGGCGGCCGCGGTAGATGACCCGCAGGGTGTCGGACAGGCCGATGAGCTCGTCCAGGTCGGCGGAGATCAGCAGCACGGCCAGGCCCTCGCGGCGGGCCTCGCGGATCGCGTCCCAGATCTGCGCCTGCGCGCCGACGTCCACACCGCGGGTCGGGTGGGCGGCGATGAGGAACTTCGGGTTGTGGCTCATCTCGCGGCCGACGATCAGCTTCTGCTGGTTGCCGCCGGAGAGCGAGGCCGCGGTGACGTCGATCCCGGGCGTGCGCACGTCGTACTCGCGCACGATCCGCTCGGTGTCCTTGCGGACGGCCTTCGGGTCGAGGACGCCGCGCTTGGAGTTGGGCCGCTCGGTGACGTGACCGAGGATCCGGTTCTCCCACAGCGGGGACTCCAGCAGCAGGCCGTGGCGGTGGCGGTCCTCGGGGATGTACCCGATGCCACCCTCGCGGCGCTTGCGCACCGTGGTCTTCGTGATGTCGGTGCCGTCCAGGCTGATGACACCCGCGTCGGTGCTGATCATGCCCATCAGGGCCTCGATCAGCTCCGTCTGGCCGTTGCCCTCGACACCCGCGATCCCGAGGATCTCGCCCTTGTGGATCGTGAAGTTGACGTCGTCGAGCAGGAGGCGGCCCACAGGGACGGCCGGCTCGTGGACGTAGGTGTCGCTGTCCGGCAGCGGGTTCGGGCTGGACACCTCGGGCGCGGTGATCGTGCCGGACTCGGCCAGGGTCAGGCCCTGGACCTGGAGCATCGGGACGTCCGTCACGGTGGACTCGCGGGTCTCCGGCGACGGCAGCTCGGCGCCGACCATCAGCTCGGCGAGCTGCTTGGTGGTGGCCGTCTTCGGGTCGGCGGTGCCGACCGTGGTGCCGCGGCGGATGACGGTGATGTCGTCCGCGACCTTCAGCACCTCGCCCAGCTTGTGCGAGATGAAGATGACGGTGAGGCCCTCGGCCTTGAGCTCGCGCAGGTTGTCGAAGAGCGCGTCGACCTCCTGCGGCACGAGCACGGCGGTCGGCTCGTCGAGGATGAGGGTCTTCGCCCCGCGGTAGAGGACCTTGAGGATCTCCACGCGCTGGCGGTCGGCGACACCGAGGTCCTCGACCAGGACGTCCGGGCGCACGCCGAGGCCGTACGCGTCCGAGATCTCCTTGATCTTCTTACGGGCCTTGGCACCGATGCCGTACAGCTTCTCGCCGCCGAGAACGACGTTCTCCAGGACGGTGAGGTTGTCGGCGAGCATGAAGTGCTGGTGCACCATGCCGATGCCGCGGGCGATGGCGTCGCCCGGGTTGTGGAAGGAGACCTGCTCCCCGTCGATGGTGATCGTGCCCTCGTCCGGCTTCTGCATGCCGTAGAGGATCTTCATCAGGGTCGACTTGCCGGCACCGTTCTCACCGATCAGGGCATGGACCGTGCCCTTGCGAACGGTGATGTCGATGTCCTTGTTGGCGACGACGCCGGGGAAACGCTTGGTGATGCCGTGCAGTTCGACGGCGGGGGGGCTGGACGCGGTGATGACGCACTCTCCTTGGCGCGAAGGAGCGGGAAGCAGGAGGGGGGCAGGGCGGGGATCGGCCGGGCGGGTGGGCGGGAGTGGGACGGTATCGCGTCCACGATGCCTCTACGCGCGTAGCACTGTCGAAAGTGAAAACTTGTGGCCAAGTGGCCACCCAACGCGGTGCGGGGTCCGGGAGCGGCAGAGCCGCTTCCCGGACCCCGGAGACCGTTCGAGCCGGTCGGGCCGTCCCTTACGGGGCGGTCTTGACGACGATCTTCTTGGAGATGATGTCGGCCTTGGCCTTCTCCACCGCGGCGGTGACCTCGGCCATCTTCACGTACTCGGGGTTGGACGTGGCCAGGCCGACGCCCTCCTTGTCCAGGCCGTAACGGATCTCACCGTTCTGCGGCTTGCCGTCCTCGACCGACTTGATCAGGTTGTAGACCGCGTCCTCGACGTCCTTGGTGACGGAGGTGAGGATCTTCTCCTTGTACTTGGAGAGACCGGCCTGGTTGTACTGGTCGGAGTCGACGCCGATGGCCCACTTGCCCTCGGTGGCGGCGGCCTCGATCGCGCCGGAGCCGGCGAGACCGGCGGCGGCGTAGATCACGTCGGCGCCGTTGGACAGCTGGCCCTTGGCGGCGGCCTTGCCGAGGTCGGGCTTGGCGAAGCCACCGAAGTCCGGCGGCTGCGACAGGTAGGCCGACAGCACCTTGGCGTTGGGGTTGGTGTCCTTGACGCCCTGGGTGAAGCCCGCCTCGAACTTCTTGATCAGCGGAACCTCGACACCGCCGATGAAGCCGACCGTGCCGGTCTTGGACGCCTTGGCGGCGGCGACGCCGGCCAGGTAGGAGCCCTGCTCCTCGTTGAACACCATGTTGGCGACGTTCTTGCCGGTCACGGAGGTGTCGTCGATGATGCCGAACGTGGTGTTCGGGAACTTCTCCGCGACCTTCTTGATGGCCGGGGCGTACGCGAAACCAACACCGATGACCGGGTTGTTGCCCTTGCGCGCGAGCTCGGTGAGGCGCTGGACCTTGTCGGCCTCGCTCTCGCCCTCGGTGGGCTCGGCCTCGGCACCCTTGATCTTCAGGTCCTTCTCGGCCTTGGCCAGACCCGCGTACGCGGCGTCGTTGAAGGACTGGTCGCCACGGCCGCCGATGTCGTAGGCGATGGCGGCCGACTTCGCCTTCGAGTCGGGGGACCCGGACTCGGAGGAAGAGGTCGACGACTTTCCGCCGCACGCGGTGGCGGAAAGGGCGAGGGCCGCGGACGCGAGGCCCACGGTGGTGATCCTGGTGATCCGGCGCAAGGGGGGCTCCTTCAAAACCGACCGAAGCGCCACTGACCGGCGCTGGTTTCGCGGCGATCGTAACGCGCGTAGATGTCAGTTAAAGGGCCGTTCATGAGTCGTTATCGGATCGTCGCGAACCGGACAGTGACCGATCGGTAACAGCTCTCCTCTCCAGCCCTTGTGTACCAAGGGCTGGACAGGTATGACGGCGGACCCGCCGATGGTGTACCGAAAATTTACCGGACCGGCCTCGCACGGCGTCCGTCGAGCAGGGCGGCGGCCGTGAAGAACTCCACGCCGACGGCGATCGCGGCCTCGTCGACGTCGAAGTCCCCGCGGTGCAGGTCCCGCTTCGCGGTGTCCCCGGGCGTGCGGACGCCGAGGCGGGCCATCGCCCCCGGCACGTGCTCCAGGTACCAGGAGAAGTCCTCGCCGCCCAGGCTCTGCTCGGTGTCCTCGACCGACTCCGGCCCGCGCCGGGCCGTCATGGCCTCCCGCAGCAGCTCGGTGACGACCGGGTCGTTGACCACCGGCGGCACCCCGCGGACGTGGTTGATCTCGAACTTGGCCCCGTGCATCGTGGCGACCTCGTCGATCGCCGCCAGGATCAGGTCGGGGGCCTCGTGCCAGGCGTTCAGGTCCAGGCAGCGCACGGTCCCCGACAGCTCGGCGTGCATCGGGATCACGTTGCAGGCGTGCCCGGCCTCGATCCGGCCCCAGGTGACCGACATCCCCGAGCGGGCGTCCATCCGGCGGCTCAGCAGGGCCGGTACGTCCAGGGCCACCCGGGCGGCCGCGGTGACCAGGTCGGTGGTCAGGTGCGGGCGGGCGGTGTGGCCTCCGGCGCCGGCCAGGGTGACCTCCAGCCGGTCGCAGGCCGAGGTGATGGGCCCCGGCCGCAGCCCGATCTTCCCCGCGTCCACGCGCGGGTCGCAGTGCACCGCGATGATCTGCCCGACCCCGTCCAGCACACCTGAGTCGATGGCCTCGGTGGCACCCCCGGGGAGCACCTCCTCCGCGGGCTGGAAGAGCAGCCGTACGGGCCGGGGCAGCAGGCCCTGCCGGTCCAGCTGGGCCAGCACCAGGCCGGCGCCCAGCACGGCGGTGGTGTGCACGTCGTGGCCGCAGGCGTGGGCGCGGTCGGGCACGGTGGAGCGGTAGGGCACGTGGGTCTTGGCGTCGGGGATGGGCAGGGCGTCGATGTCCGCGCGCAGGGCCAGCATGGGGCGCAGGGCGGCCGCCCGCGGCGCGCCGGTGCCCTCGTAGCCGCCCCGTGCACCGGGTTCCTCCCAGGTGCCCACGTCACAGATCAGTCCCGTGCCGGACTTCAGCACCCGTGGTCGCAGGCCGGCTTTCTCGAGCCGGGCCTTGATCGCGGCCGTGGTGCGGAACTCCTGGTGTCCGAGCTCGGGATGCATGTGCAAGTCCCGGCGGAACGCGATCAGTTCGGCACGCAGGTTCTCCGGGAGCTTGCCGGGCAGCTCGGGCTGGGCGGGCTTTCCGGGCAGGGCGGTCTGGGACTCGCGGGACATCAACTGGTTCACCTGTTGAAGAGTAGGCGCACCTATGGGCCAACTGCCGGGTGATCACAAAAACTTCAACCCGTTCGGGGCGAAAAAACCGTCCTCCGGGCGCATGCCTGTGGTCGGCCGGGGGTAAACTCCGCCGCTCACCCGGCCGCGGGGGCCGCCGTCGCGGGGAGTCTGCGCACATCACGGGCGGTGTCGGTGACGCCGGCGAGGAACGTGCGCGCCCGGGGCGAGGCGTTTCCGGTGAGCCAGGCCGGGTCGACGTCGCAGACCGCCACCGTCACACCGGTGCCGGAGAGCGCGTACGGCAGAGTGTGGACCACCGTGGACGGAAAGCTGACGATCGTGCGGCCCACCGGGCCGCGCCGGGCGATCAGCTCCAGCGGCAGGTCCGGCCGGACGATCTCCAGTCCGGTGGCCTCGCTGAGCGCGCGCAGCTTCTCGGTGGACTCGCGGCGGTGCGCGAAGTAGCGGGTCGCGCCGTGCTCCTCGGTGAGGGCCCGGACGGCCTCCAGGTAGCGGGCGGGGTCGACCACACCGGTCTCCACCAGCGAGGTCCCCACCAGGTCGGTGCCCTTGGTCAGGCGCGGCGGGCCGAACCGGGAGCGGGTCCAGCCGAAGTCGTTGACGCGCAGCCGCATGCCGTCGAGCGGGGTGACCGGCATCGAGGTGAACAGCTCCACCCCGCGCAGCCGGCGCCGCGCGGTGGCGGAGACCGGCGCGTACGCCAGCTCGCGCGCCCGGCCCAGCGCGCCGCCGCCGGTGCGGTGCCAGCGGCGCAGCCGCTCGCCGCGGCCGAGCTGGGCGACGAACTCCATGGTGGCCGTGCCGTCGTCGACGACGACCAGCTCCTTGGCGCGCGCCGGGACCAGCAGCAGCTGCACGAACCGGGAGAACGGGTCCCCGACCACGATCCGCCCCGCCCGCCGTACGTCGCCCGCGAGGGCCCCGAGCGCCTTGAACGGCGCGAGGGCGCCGCCGCGGGCCTCCTGCCACTGCACGCGGTGCCCCTCGTCCCGCGCCAGCCCCGCCACCCGCCGCAGCTGCCCGCGCGACATGGGGTCGGTGGGGGGCAGTACGACGATCCGCAGGTCGTCGGCGGGCGCGGGGGCGCCGGAGGCACCCTTGGCGGGCTGGCCGGGCACCCCGGGGAGCAGCGGTCCGCGCGGGGCGCGGGCGTGGGCCCACTCCAGCACGTTCAGCAGCTGCACCGGGCTCTCGACGAAGGCCAGGGTGGTGGCAGGGTTCACCGCGTACTCCTCGTGGTCGGGACGGGCGGGGCCGGCCGCGGGTCAGACGGTGGTGAGCGCGGCCTCGGCCTGCTCGGCCTCGGCGACCTCGCCCACGACCCGGCGCAGCTTCTTCATGGGGCCGAGCTCGGACGCGTAGACCTTCTTGACGCCGTCGCCGAGGGCGGTCTCGATGGTGCGGATGTCGCGCACCAGGCGGGCCAGGCCGCCGGGCTCGACGGAGGCGGCCTGGTCGGAGCCCCACATCGCGCGGTCGAGGGTGATGTGGCGCTCGACGAAGCAGGCGCCCAGCGCGACGGCGGCCAGCGTGGTCTGCAGGCCGGTCTCGTGGCCGCTGTAGCCGATCGGCACGTTGGGGTACTCGTCCATGAGGGTGTTGACGACCCGCAGGTTGAGCTCCTCGGCCTTGGCCGGGTAGGTGGACGTGGCGTGGCAGAGCAGGATGTTCTCGCTGCCGAGCACCTCCACCGCGTGCCGGATCTGCTTCGGCGTGGACATGCCGGTGGAGAGGATCACGGTCCGGCCGGTGGCGCGCAGGGCGCGCAGCAGCTCGTCGTCGGTGAGGGAGGCGGAGGCCACCTTGTGGGCGGGGACGTCGAACTTCTCCAGGAAGGCGACGGCCTCGGTGTCCCACGGGGAGGCGAACCAGTCGATGCCCCGCTCGCGGCAGTGCGCGTCGATGGCGCGGTACTCGTCCTCGCCGAACTCGACCTTGTGGCGGTAGTCGATGTACGTCATGCGGCCCCAGGGGGTGTCGCGCTCGATGTCCCACTGGTCGCGCGGGGTGCAGATCTCGGGGGTGCGCTTCTGGAACTTCACCGCGTCGCAGCCGGCGTCGGCGGCGGCGTCGATGAGGGCGATCGCGTTGGCCAGGTCGCCGTTGTGGTTGATGCCGATCTCGCCGACGACGTAGACGGGCCGGCCGGGGCCGGCGGTACGCGGTCCGAGGGTCCGGAGGCGAGCGTTCATGGCAGGTGTCCTTCGGTTTGGTACGGGGGTGTGAGCTGCGGGTCTTACGGGGGTCCTGCGGGGTCCCGCCGGGTCCTCAATGAGGGGCGCCCAGGGGTTCGAGCGGGGGTTCCAGCGGGGGTTCCGGCAGGGGGTCCAGCAGGGGTGCCAGCGCGCGGGCGCGCGCCAGGTCGTGCGGGTCGTCGATCTCCAGCACGCGGGCGGGATCGGTGGGTACGGGCAGGGTCCGGCCGAAGAAGCGGTGCCGGGCCCGGCGGAAGCCGGCGGCGTCCATGGCGTACGCGGCTCCGGTCTCCAGCAGGTCCTGGGGGCGGTCCTGGCGCCGCGGCCGGGTGGCCTTGTCGTGGTTGACGCCCACGCCGCCGTCCTCGTCGGGAAGGCGCCACAGGAAGCCGTGGAAGGGGGCCACGGTCAGGGCCGAGTCGGCCGTGCCGGTGGCGACGGCGGCGGCGACCGACTCGACGTCGGTGGAGGTCAGGAAGGGGCTGGTGCACTGCACGAGGAGGACGACGGCCACCTCGGTGTTGTGCAGCTCCTCGTAGGCGTCCAGCGCGTGCAGCAGGGCCGATTCGCTGGTGGCCGTGTCCCCGGAGATGGCGGACGGGCGGCGCACCACGTCGGCGCCGGCCGCGCGGGCGGCGGCGGCGATGGCCTCGGAGTCGGTGGAGACGACCACGTCGGTGACGGTGGGCGCGGCCAGGCAGGCCCGGACGGCCCGGGTGACCAGGGGGACCCCGCCGACCTCGGCGAGGTTCTTGCCGGGGACGCCCTTGGAGCCGCCGCGGGCCGGGACCACGGCGAGGACGCGCGGCGCGCGGGGCGCGCGGCCGGCGCTCACAGTTCGCCCATCCGCCGGATCAGCGGGGCCACGCGCTGCACGCCGTGCCGGTAGGCGCCGCGCGCCGCGTTCCGCAGCCGCCCGCGCAGGTAGGCGCGCAGCCGGGACTCCCCGCCGGCCGGGCGGACCGCGCCGGGCAGCGGGACGCCGTCGGGCCCGAGGTGGTGCCGGGCCAGGATCCCGGGCAGGTACCCGGGTGCGGTCGTCAGCGTGTAGTACGGGGCGAGCGGCGGCAGTTCCTCCCGCGCGCACAGCTCGGCGACGCGGTCGCGGGCGGCGGTGAAGGCCTCCGGTCCGGCGCCGACGCCCTGCTCGGCCAGCCAGTCGGGGTCGGCCTTGGGCAGCAGGCCCGCGTCGAGCTCGTCCCAGGAGGCCAGGCAGCCGGACCCGAGGAAGTGGTGGTTGCCGAGGGCCTCGCGGATGCCGAGGTCGGTGAGCACGGCGGTCGGGATGGACCGGTGCATCGATTCCAGGGCGGCGGTGGAGGAGACGGTCACCAGCAGGTCGGTGCGGTCCAGGACCTCGCCCATGTTCCCGTACACCAGGCGGCAGTTGGCCGGCAGCCCGTCGGGCAGCTTCTCG
This sequence comes from Streptomyces sp. NPDC042102, assembly GCF_055582305.1. NCBI lineage: Bacteria > Bacillati > Actinomycetota > Actinomycetes > Kitasatosporales > Streptomycetaceae > Streptomyces > Streptomyces sp. NPDC042102. Next base: position 372,545 of record NZ_JBVJDL010000003.1, on the reverse strand, counting down.
GCGAGCCGCTGGTAGGGCAGCTCCTCCAGGTGCGTGGTGTGCTCGCCGGGCCGGCTGCGCAGCTTGACCAGGACCTCGCGGTCGGGGTGCCGGCGGGCGTGTTCGGCGGCCCGGCGCAGCAGGTAGGTGCGGTCGGCGCGGTTCTCGGGCACGGAGGGCTGGGCGGCGAAGACCACGGTGTGGGCGCGGCTGCCGGCGCTCTCGTAGGGCGCGCCGTCGAGGAAGGGCAGCGCGGTCTCGGTGACCGCGCCGGCGTCGGCGCCCACGCCCTCGTAGACGGCGCGGAAGCGCTCCGCGTCGTGCCGGGAGTTGGCGAGGACGAGGTCGGCGCCGTGCCGCAGCAGCAGCCCGTCGGCGAGCTTCTCGTATACGACGCCCACGTATCCGGTGACGATGACGGGCCGCGCGGCGGCGTCGGGCCACAGCGCGCGGGCGCCGTGCAGGACGGCCTGGACGGCGCCGCCGACCAGCGCGAGGACGACCACGTCGTACGCCTCGCGCTGGATCTCCGCGAGGAACTCGGCGCAGGTCACCTCGGTCAGCCGGTCGGCCTCCACCCCCACTTCACCGAGTTGGCGCGCGGTGGGCGTGGCACGGCCCCGCAACAGGAATCCGGTGAGGTGTGGTTCGGGCGCGAGGCGACGGGCGGTGAGTGCGCCCCATTTCCATCGCGTATCGGAATCGGCGAGTACGGCGACCCGCTTCGGTACTGGCACGGCCCAGAAGCTATGCCGGAATTCCGGTGATCGTCCCAACGATCCCTCAACAGCGGGTGAACAACCCGTCGACGAATTGCGAATGCGGACTGGTTAACAGACCCGCCGCCCGTCGTTCACCCGGAATCCTCATTCGGTCCATGATGAATGCTGCGGGGCGTCCTATTCTCTCGCGGGTGCTCAAGCTCTCTGTTGTCGTGCCGTTCTACAACGTGCAGACATACGCACCGGATGTCCTGAAAAGCCTCGAACTCAACGCCCGGGACGACTTCGAGTTCCTGCTCGTCGACGACTGCTCGACGGACGGGACGCCCGAGCTGCTGGAGCACGCCGCGCGCCGGCTGCCCGGCGCGGTGCACCTCAGACGGGAGACCAACGGGGGCCTGGCCACCGCGCGCAACACCGGCCTGGACGCGGCCCGCGGCACGTACGTGACCTTCCTGGACGGCGACGACTGGCTGGCCCCGGGCCAGCTGGCCCGGGTGCTGGCCGCCATCGAGGAGCTGGGCTGCGACTTCGTGCGCACCGACCACGTCCAGGTCACCGGCCGCACGCGGACCGTGCAGCGCATTCCGTACGGCCCCCAGGGCGTCATCGCCGCGCCGCGCACCGCGATCCTGCCGGCCGACCGGTCGTCCTCGGTGGACTATCCGTACGCCTGGGCCGGGATGTACCACCGGCGGTTGCTCGACGCGGGAATACTGCACTTCACGGACGGTTTGCGGACGGCCGAGGACCGGCCGTGGATCTGGCGGCTGCACCGGGAGGCGGCGTCGTTCGCGGCCGTCGGATTGCCCGGAATCTTCTACCGTCGGGGAGTTTCCACCTCCCTGACACAGATCGGCGACGAGCGGCAGCTCGATTTCATCCGCGCATTTGATCAAGTCCTGTCCGAAACCGCCGCGGACCGTGAAGCCGATCTCCTTCTTCCGAAAGCCGTCCGAACATATTGTGCGATTATTTCGCACCACTTGGGCTCCCAGGAAAGGTACGAACCGGCCGTGGCCAAAAAACTGCGAGCGCTGTGCGCGGACGCCCTCGGCCGAATGCCGCAGGACGTCCTGGCCGAGGCCCTGGACGGGATGGACGCCGAACGCTCCGGGCGCCTGCGCCGGCTGCGCCGCCGCGCCTCGGCGGGGGCGGCCCTCTGATGTCCACGCGCACCACCCAGATCTTCCTGGCGTCCACCCTCTACGGCACGGCCACCCTCGCCGCCGGCATCGACGCCGGCAGCTTCCCCGCCGCCGCCCGCCGGATCCTGCTCACCAGCAACAACGCGCTCGTTCCCGAGGTCACCCCGGGCATCGAGGACATGCCGGGCTTCGCCGCTCTGCGCACGCGCTTCGACGAGGTCCTGGACTGGAACCACGTCATCGAGCCCTTCCACCCCAGCTCCTGGGCCCCGCGCGGCGAGGACGTCCCGCTGTGGGAGCGGCAGCTGCGCGCCCTGTGGGGGCTGGGCGAGGACCGTGTCGAGCTGATCGTCGAGTCGATCCAGGTCTCCCCCGCGCAGGCCCTGTGCCAGCTCTTCCCCGGCGCCGCCGTCGACGTCTACGCCGACGGCCTGATGAGCTACGGGCCCACCCGCTTCAAGATCGACCCCCAGATCGGCGTCCGGGTCCGGCGCGTCCTGCACCTGGACCTCGTACCCGGTCTGGAGCCGCTGCTGCTGACCGAGTTCGGGGTACCGGCCGAGCTGGTGCCCGGCGAGCTGTTCCTGAAGGTGCTCACCGAGCTGTCCGCCGACGCCCCCGACATCGCCGCCGACGCCCCGGCGCTGCTGCTCGGCCAGTACCTCTCCGCCCTCGACCTGCTGCCCGCGCGGGAGGAGGAGGAACTGCACGTGGCGATGGTCCGCGGCGCCCACGCCCTCGGCCACCGCGAGATCGTCTTCAAGCCGCACCCCTCCGCCCCGGCGTGCTACAGCGACCGGGCCGCGGCCGAGGCGGAGCGGCTCGGCGTCCCCTTCACCGTCGTGACCGAGCCCGTCCTCGCCGAGGTGCTCTACCAGCGGCTGCGCCCGGCGCTGGTGGTCGGCTGCTTCTCCACCGGCCTGCTCACGGCCGCCACCCTGTACGGGCTCCCGGTCGCGCACACCGGTACCGACGTCATACTGGCCCGGCTCGCCCCGTACCAGAACAGCAACCGCGTCCCGCTGACCGTCGTCGACGCCCTGCTGCCCGCGCTGGCCGACCACGACGCCGTACGCGGCTGGCGGGCCCCCGGCCCGGAGCGGGTCCGCGAGGAACTCGCCGGACTGGTGACCGCCGTCGGGTTCACCATGCAGCCGCAGGTGCTGGCCGCCCGCCGGCCCGAGGCCGAGCGCTACCTCGCCTCCCGGCTGGACGCGCGCACCTGGCGGTACTTCAAACGCAAGCGGCTGACCACCCTGGCCCTGCCCGGCGGCATCCCGTCCCAGCTGTCCTTCCTGCGCGGCAGCCCGGTGCTGCGCCGGGCCGTGCGCCAGGCCAAGCGGCTGCGCCGGGCGGCCTCGGGACGAGGGCGGTGACCTCGCTCGACGCGAGCGCCGCGGCGCGCGAGGACGGGCGGTCCCCCGCGCGGGAACGGCCCGGCGGACCGGCGGGCGCGGGCGCGGGCGGACGCGCGGGCGGGCCGCCGCGGCTGGCCGGCCTGGACGGGCTGCGGCTGCTCGCCGCGCTGATGGTCGCCGGCTACCACTACGGCGGGCGCGACGGCGAGGTGGCCAGGGCCTGGGGCGCCTCGCCCCGGGAGCTGTTCCCGACGGCGTCGGGCTGGTTCGCGTACGGCTGCCTCGGCGTCCAGATCTTCTTCGTGATCAGTGGCTTCGTGATCTGCATGAGCGCCCGGGGCCGCCGTACGCGCGCCTTCGCCGCCTCCCGCGCGGCCCGCCTCTACCCCGCCTACTGGGTGGCGATCGGCCTGGTGACGCTGGTCGCGTACCCGACGGTGTCCGCCTCGGACTTCCTGGTGAACCTGACCATGCTCCAGCAGCCGCTGGGCGCGGACCGGGTGCTCGGGGTGTGCTGGACGCTCTGGGCCGAGCTGCGGTTCTACGTGCTGTTCGCGCTGTGCGTGGTGCTGCCGGGCGGCGGCCGGCGCCGGACCCTGCTGTTCTGCGGGGGCTGGCTGTTCGCCGCCGCGCTCGCCGACGCGTCCGACCACGCGCTGCTGACGCAGGCGCTGATGCCGCAGTACGCGCCCTTCTTCGTCGGCGGCATCGGCCTCCACCTCCTGTACCGCGACCGCCGCGACGCGCTCGCCTGGTGCGTGACCGGGGCGGGCTGGCTGCTCGGGCAGCACTACGCGGTGGCGGGGCTGTGGCACGCGCCGGACCCGCGGTTCTTCTCGTACCGCAGCGCGCTGGTGATCGTGGCCGTGGTGACGGCGGGGTTCCTCGCGGTCGCGCTGGTCGCGCTGGGCCCGTTCGGCCGCATCGGCCCGGCCGGCAGCCGGTGGCTGACGGCGGCGGGGGCGCTGACGTACCCGTTCTACCTGGTGCACGAGCACCTGGGCTGGACGGTGATCGCCGCCCTGCGGCCGGCGCTGCCGCCGGCCGTCGTCCTCGTGGTCACCGTGGCGCTGATGCTGGGGCTGGCCCGGGCGGTCCACCGGCTGGTGGAACGCCCGCTGACACCGGTGCTGCGGCGGGCCCTGGGCTGACAGGCGCGGCGGCGGGCTCAGCTGACGGCGAGTTTGGCCGCGAAGCCGAGGAAGAGCACCCCGGCGGCCGAGGTCGCACCGGCCGACAGCCGCCGACGGCTGCGGAAGGCCGCGGACAGCCGGGTCCCGCCGAAGATCAGCAGCGTCAGGTAGAGGAAGCTGCCGATCTGCAGCAGGGTGCCCAGGACCAGGAAGGACAGCGCCGGATAGGCGTAGGCGGGGTCGACGAACTGCACGAAGAAGGACACCAGAAAGAGGATGGCCTTCGGGTTGAACAGGCTGATCAGCAGCGCCCGCCGGTACGGCCGCTCCGCCTCGCCCGCGTCACCGGCGACGCCGTCCCCGGCCCCGGCCGGCTCCCCGTCCCGCTCACCGCGCGAGCGCCACAGCGCCCAGGCGCCGCGCAGCATGGCGACGGCCAGCCAGGTCAGGTACCCGGCGCCGAGCAGCTTGACGATCCCGAACACCACCGGGCTGGTCTGCAGCAGCGAGGCCGCCCCGGCCGCGGCCAGCACCATCAGCACGGTGTCGCCGGTCCAGACGCCGGCGGCGGCCCGGTACCCGGTGCGCACACCGCGCCGGGCGGCGACGGAGAGCACGTACAGCGAGTTCGGCCCCGGCAGCAGAATGATCAGCACCAGGCCCGCGAGGTAGGTCGGAAGATCGGTCACACCCAGCATGTCCAGGAGTGTGGCACAAGGTCACTCCTGTCAACACCCGGGTTTCACCATACGGAATCGGCCGGTACGTAGGTGCCCCAGACCTCCCGCAGCGCGGTGCAGACCTCCCCCACGGTGGCCCGGGCCCGCAGCGCCTCCTTCATCGGGTACAGCACGTTCTCCGTCCCGGCCGCGGCCTCCCGCAGCGCCGCCAGCGCCGCGTCCACCGCCCGCTGGTCGCGCTCCGCGCGCAGCCGCGCCAGCCGCTCCCGCTGGCGGACCTCGATCTCCGGGTCGACGCGCAGCGGCTCGTAGGGCTCCTCCTCGGCCAGCGCGAACCGGTTGACCCCGACCACCACCCGCTCGCCGCTGTCGGTCTCCTGCGCGATGCGGTAGGCGTTGCGCTCGATCTCGCCCTTCTGGAAACCCGCCTCGATGGCGGCGACCGCGCCGCCGAGGTCGGCCACCCGCTCCATCAGGGCGAGGACCTCCGCCTCCAGCTCGTCGGTCATCCGCTCCACGGCGTAGGACCCGGCGAAGGGGTCGACGGTGTGGGGCACGTCCGTCTCGTACGCGAGGACCTGCTGCGTGCGCAGGGCCAGCCGGGCCGACTTGTGGGTCGGCAGGGCGATGGCCTCGTCGAAGGAGTTGGTGTGCAGCGACTGGGTACCGCCGAGCACCGCCGCGAGCGCCTGGACCGCGACCCGCACCAGGTTGACCTCCGGCTGCTGGGCCGTCAGCTGCACCCCGGCGGTCTGGGTGTGGAAGCGCAGCATGAGCGACCTGGGGTCGCGGGCGCCGAACTCCTCGCGCATGACGCGGGCCCAGATCCGGCGCGCGGCCCGGAACTTGGCGACCTCCTCCAGGAGGGTGGTGCGGGCGACGAAGAAGAAGGAGAGCCGGGGGGCGAACGTGTCCACCTCCATGCCGGCGGCGAGCGCGGTGCGGACGTACTCGATGCCGTCGGCGAGGGTGAAGGCGACCTCCTGCGCGGGCGAGGCCCCGGCCTCGGCCATGTGGTAGCCGGAGATGGAGATGGTGTTCCAGCGGGGGATCTCGGCGCGGCAGTAGCGGAAGGTGTCGGCGACCAGCCGCAGCGAGGGCGCGGGCGGGAAGATGTACGTCCCGCGCGCGATGTACTCCTTCAGCACGTCGTTCTGCACGGTGCCCGTGAGCCGGTCCGCCGCGACGCCCTGCTCCTCGGCGACGAGCTGGTAGAGCAGGAGCAGCAGGGCGGCCGGAGCGTTGATGGTCATCGAGGTGGAGACCCGGTCGAGCGGAATGCCGTCGAAGAGCACCCGCATGTCCTCGACCGAGTCGACGGCGACGCCCACCTTGCCGACCTCGCCGTGCGCGAGCGGCGCGTCGGAGTCGTGGCCCATCTGCGTGGGCAGGTCGAAGGCGACGGACAGTCCGGTGGTGCCGGCGTCGATGAGCTGCCGGTACCGGGCGTTGGACTCGGCGGCGGTGCCGAAGCCGGCGTACTGACGCATGGTCCACGGCCGGCCCGTGTACATCGTGGGATAGATCCCCCTTGTGTACGGGTAGGTACCGGGCTGCCCCAGTTGGTCCACGGGATCCCAGCCCGTCAGAACCTCGGGCCCGTAGACGGGTTCGATCGGCAGTCCGCTCTCGGATCGCGCCATTGTGACCAAGACCTCCATGGAGCGGGCGGGCCCGGTGCTGATACAACCGTCCCCGCGCGGCGGGCCCCCGGTCACAATGGCGCAACATCCCGGGACTCCGCGCAACTGTCCACGCCCGCCAGGCATCGTTCAGATAGACCACGTAGGAATTCGGGGGGAAAGCATGCACCGCCACACGCGCCGCCAGAGAGTCATCGTCCGCAGCCTCGGGGTGGCCACCGCCGTCGCGCTCGCCGCGACCGCCTGCGGGCCGCAGAAGGCGGGACCGGCCGACGCCGCCCCGCCGGCCCCCTCCGCGTCCGCGGCGGGAAGCACCCCCGAGACCTCCGCCCCGGCCTCGCCCTCGCCCGACGCCAAGCCCGGTGAGGCCTCGCCGTCGCCGTCCGCGTCGGCCTCCAAGTCCGCGTCGGCCACGCCGGCCGTCAAGGCGATCATGGCCAACGGCGACGAGAACGACCAGGTCCGCGAGCTGCAGGCGCGCCTGAGGCAGCTGGGCCTGATGAACGTCGCGCCCACCGGTTTCTACGGCTCCAAGACGACCGGCGCGGTCAAGGCCTTCCAGTCCAAGCACGGTCTGAGCGCCCACGGTTCGGTGGACGACGCGACCTGGAAGAAGATCGAGGGCGCCAGCAAGAAGCCCTCCGAGGCCGAGCTGCGCCCGCCGACCACCATCGAGGCGGACGCCCCCGACCCGCGCTGCATGCAGGGCCGGGTGCTGTGCATCAGCAAGGAGAGCCGCACCCTCGCCTGGATGATCGACGGCAAGGTCGTCTCCACCATGGACGTGCGCTTCGGCTCGGAGAACACCCCGACCCGCGAGGGCGTCTTCAAGGTGGACCGCAAGGAGAAGGAGTGGACCTCCACGCTCTACCACACGGCCATGCCGTACTCGATGTTCTTCAGCGGCGGCCAGGCGGTGCACTATTCGGCCGACTTCGCGGCGCGCGGCTACAACGGCGCCTCGCACGGCTGTGTGAACGTCCGTGACAAGGGGAAGCTCGCGGCGGTCTTCAACCAGGCGCAGGTCGGCGACAAGGTCGTCGTCTACTGGTGATCCGGGAGCGATGTTCCCGGAGCTGTGCTCCCGGAGCGGTGATCCAGGCCTGGTGATCCAGGACGGTTGAGGGCGCGGGCGGGGCCGGGGGAACGTGCCCCGCCCGCGCCGGTTGCGCAGAGCCCAGGGGTACGGGGGGAACCCCGGCTCATGCGCCGCCGATGACCAGTCGGCTCGATATGTACTGCGCCGCCGGGTCGAAAAGTGTTACAGGCGGGTGAGCACAAGGGTCAGCGGCGGTTGCGGAAGTCCAGCGAACCGCCGCCGGCCGACGCGGACGGCAGCGCGGTCGGGGCCTCGGCGACATCGCTGCCGCCGGTGCCGGAGCCACTGCTGCTGCCGGTCCCGCCTTCGGCACCGCCCTTGCCGCCGTCGAGCAGGGCGTCGCAGAAGCGCGCCACGCGCTGGGTGCCGCGCGCGAGCCGGGTGAGCCGCTCGCGCCGGTCGTCGCTGAGGCGGCCGGCGCGGAAGTCCTGGCACAGGTCCATCGCCCGGTGGCGGGTCTCGCGGTCCTTGGTGCCGGCGGTGGCGCCCGCGTCCATGCCGGACTCGCCGTCGCCGCCGCCCTTGCCGCCGTCACCGGCGCCGCCGGCGCCCGGCGTCTGCGGGTCCGTGAAGGCGCCGTGACCGTCCGGGACGGGGCTCTGGACGGGCCCGGAGGACGCCGTCGCCAGGTCCTCGCGCAGCGGGTCCCGCCGCGTACCGGGCGTGGGCTGGGGCGCCGCGGTCATCCCGCCGGCCGAGTCGGCGGTGACGCCGGCGCTCACCGACACGGCCGGCGCGGGCCCGGCGTTCGTGTGCTGGGTCCGGTCGAACAGGCCCGCGCCGGCGGCCGCCGCGGCGACCCCGCCGATGGCCACCGTGGCGAAGGCGGCGGCGAGTCCGAACCGTACGGTGCCACCGCGCCGGGGTGCGGCGGCGGTGCGGACGGGGCTGAGCTCGACGACGGGCTCGTCCGCGGGGAGCGGGTCCGCCGCGGGGGCGCCGGCCGGGCGGGCCGGGGCGCCGTGCGCGGCGCGGAACGCGGCCACGGCGGCCGCCTCACCGGGGAGTTCGGGGCCGCCCGGGGGCGGTGTGGGCGGCGTGAGGGCATGCAGAGCACCGCGCAGCCGGGCGGCGTCCGCCCGCGCGCGGTGATCGGCTACAGGTCCGACCGGCTCGCCCCGCAGCAGCTTCTCCGCCGCGGCTCCGTCCAGCCACCTGTTGCCCTCGTCGGCCATCACATGTCCTTCTGCGTCCGCCAACGTGAATGCGTCACACCGGTTTGTTCCACGAGTCCCCCGCCCGGACCGCGTTGCGCGGGAACGGCGTCCAGATCCCGGCCGGGGTTCCCGGCATTATGTCCGACTTCGCTTCCGGACTCGGCGTTCAGCAGTTCCGCCAGCTTTTTCAGGCCACGGTGCGCGGCGGTGCGGACCGCGCCGGGGCGCTTGCCCAGCGTCTCGGCGGCGCTCTTGGCGTCGAGGCCGACCACCACGCGCAGCACCACGGCCTCCGCCTGGTCCTGCGGAAGCCGGGCGATCAGCGCCATGGTGCGGCCGGTGGCCAGGGATTCCATCGCCTCGCCGGCGGTGTCGCAGTCGGCGGCGCGCCCGGTGAGCTCGGTCTCGTCGCCGCCGATGGCGGGGCGGCGGCCGCGCATGCGCATGTGGTCCAGGGCCCGGTTGCGGGCGATGCGCGCCGCCCAGCCGCGGAAGCGGTCGGCGTCGCCGGTGAAGGAATCGAGGTCACGGGCGATCTGCAGCCATGCCTCGGAGGCCACGTCCTCGGCGTCCGTGTCACCGACGAGTGTCCGTATGTACCCGAGCAGGCGCGGGTGCACGGCGCGGTACACAGCACGGAACGCGTCCTCGTCGCCGTCCTGTGCCGCGAGCACCGCGGCGGTCAGCTCCGCGTCGTCCCCCAGCAAAGTCCCCAACCTGTCCTGTACGTGTGGCGCAAATCAGCACGTTACGGCTTTCAAGCACCTCTCGTCCATGAGATGTACAACGAGCAACCAGTCCTGCGCGGAGCGGGGTGTGACACAAAACGCACCGCAGACGCTGACAGGGGTACGGGCTTGTCGCACGAGTCCGTATCCGAAGGCGACCGGGGCCTCTCCTGTGGGGGGTGGCGGCCTCGGTCGTCTTCTTCCTCTTCCTCGTCCCAGTGTCGCCCGGCTCCGCCCGGGCGTCTGCCTGGCCCGACGCGCCTTCAAACGCCTCATCCGGGTGAAATCCCGCGAGAGGGTACGACACGCCCGGCCCGACCTCGCTAGCGTGGTGGGGATCCCCCGTGACCGTCCCCGAGGAGCCCCCCGCTGTCCAGCCACCTTCCGGCACAGGTCCGCGGCGGCTCCACCCCCGGTCTGGTGTGGCTGAACGCCGCGACGACCGCGGCCGCCGAGGAGGCGCTGCTCCAGTGCTGCGGCAGCCTCCGCTGGGCCCAGCGGGTGGCCGCGCACCGCCCGTACCCGGACCTGGCTGCGCTGCTGGCCGCCGCCGACGAGGCGGCGTACGACCTGCGGCAGCCGGATCTGGCCGAGGCCCTGGCCGCCGAGTACTCCGCGGAGCTGGACGAACGGGCTCCGTACGCCGCCCATCTGGCGCTGCGCGCGGCCCACGCGGAGTACGAGCGGCTGTTCGGGCACGCCTTCGTGGTCTGTCTGGACGGGCACCCTCCGCACGACCATCTCAACGAGGTGCTCAGCGGGATCCAGTCACGGCTGGCGAACTCGCCCGACGAGGAACGGGCGGTGGCGGCCGACGAACTGCGCCGGCTCGCCGGGGAGCGTCTGAGGGACCTCGCGATCCTGGCGGACGCGCCCGAATTGGTCTGATTCGCCCCTGTGGGATAGTCCGTCCGTGCCTGTTTGATCACACCGATGGACCCCGCGCGAAGGAACCGACAACTCGTCGCTACGATGTCCGGGGCCGGTGGACCGTACCCGGCCGGGCCCGACCGACAACGAAGCCGGCTGGCCCCCGCCCCGCTTCCGGAGGGTTTTCCGTGCCGGCTGGAACGTTGTACCGCGGCCGGGAAGGAATGTGGTCCTGGGTGGCTCATCGAGTCACCGGCGTCCTCATCTTCTTCTTCCTGTTCGTACACGTCCTCGACACCGCTCTCGTCCGCGTCTCCCCTGAGGCGTACGACGATGTCGTGGCTACCTACAAGACTCCGATCGTCGCGCTGCTGGAGTACGGCCTCGTCGCCGCCATCCTGTTCCACGCGCTCAACGGTCTCCGTGTCATCGCCGTGGACTTCTGGTCCAAGGGCCCCCGCTATCAGAAGCAGATGCTCTGGAGCGTCGTGGGCATCTGGGTCGTCCTGATGATCGGGGCCCTGTACCCCGTACTCGGCCACGCCTACCTCGAACTGTTCGGGAAGTGACACGCATGTCTTCTGACACTTCTTCCGCCTCGGCGATCGGCGACGTGGAGGGCGCAGGCCTCTACGACGCCGACAACCCGGCGCCGTACATCGAGGCCCCGCGCAAGCGGACCGGCAAGACGCCCCGCTCGACCCGCGGCAACTTCGAGATGGTCGCGTGGCTCTTCATGCGCCTCTCGGGCATCGTCCTCGTCGTGCTGGTCATCGGCCACCTCCTCATCCAGCTGGTGCTGGACGGCGGCGTCTCCAAGATCGGCTTCGCCTTCGTGGCCGGCCGCTGGGCGTCCCCGTTCTGGCAGGCCTGGGACCTGCTGATGCTGTGGCTGGCGATGCTGCACGGCGCCAACGGTCTGCGTACCGTCATCAACGACTACGCGGAGCGCGCCAACACGCGGCTGTGGCTGAAGGGCCTGCTCTACACCGCCACGGTGTTCACCATCCTTCTGGGCACGCTGGTGATCTTCACCTTCGACCCGAACATCCGCTAGGCACGGGGCTGAGGCAGAAACGATGAAGATCCACAAGTACGACACCGTCATCGTCGGCGCCGGCGGCGCCGGCATGCGCGCCGCCATCGAGGCGACGAAGCGCAGCCGTACCGCCGTGCTGACGAAGCTGTACCCGACCCGCTCCCACACGGGCGCCGCGCAGGGCGGCATGGCCGCCGCGCTGGCGAACGTGGAGGAGGACAACTGGGAGTGGCACACCTTCGACACGGTCAAGGGCGGTGACTACCTGGTCGACCAGGACGCCGCCGAGATCCTGGCGAAGGAGGCCATCGACGCCGTCCTCGACCTGGAGAAGATGGGCCTGCCGTTCAACCGCACCCCGAACGGCACCATCGACCAGCGCCGCTTCGGCGGTCACTCCCGCAACCACGGCGAGGCCCCGGTCCGCCGGTCCTGCTACGCCGCGGACCGCACCGGCCACATGATCCTCCAGACGCTGTACCAGAACTGCGTCAAGGAGGGCGTGGAGTTCTTCAACGAGTTCTACGTCCTGGACCAGCTCATCGTCGAGGAGGACGGGGTCAAGAAGTCGGCCGGCGTCGTCGCGTACGAGCTGGCCACCGGCGAGATCCACGTCTTCCAGGCGAAGGCCGTCATCTACGCCTCCGGCGGCACCGGCAAGTTCTTCAAGGTGACCTCCAACGCGCACACCCTCACCGGCGACGGCCAGGCGGCCTGCTACCGGCGCGGTCTGCCGCTGGAGGACATGGAGTTCTTCCAGTTCCACCCGACGGGCATCTGGCGCATGGGCATCCTGCTGACGGAGGGCGCCCGCGGTGAGGGCGGCATCCTCCGCAACAAGGACGGCGAGCGCTTCATGGAGAAGTACGCGCCGGTCATGAAGGACCTCGCGTCCCGTGACGTCGTCTCGCGCTCCATCTACACCGAGATCCGTGAGGGCCGCGGCTGCGGTCCGGCCGGTGACCACGTGTACCTGGACCTGACGCACCTGCCGCCGGAGCAGCTCGACGCCAAGCTCCCGGACATCACCGAGTTCGCCCGTACGTACCTCGGCATCGAGCCGTACACGGACCCGATCCCGATCCAGCCCACCGCGCACTACGCCATGGGCGGCATCCCGACCAACGTCGAGGGTGAGGTCCTGTCCGACAACACCACCGTCGTCCCCGGCCTGTACGCGGCCGGCGAGGTCGCGTGCGTCTCGGTGCACGGCGCCAACCGCCTGGGCACCAACTCGCTGCTGGACATCAACGTCTTCGGCAAGCGCTCGGGTATCGCGGCGGCCAACTATGCGGCCGAGAGCGACTACGTGGAGCTGCCCGAGAACCCGGCGCAGCTCGTCGTCGACCAGGTCGAGCGGCTGCGCGAGTCCACGGGCAACGAGCGGGTCGCGGACCTGCGCCTGGAGCTCCAGGAGACGATGGACGCCAACGTGATGGTCTTCCGTACGGAGCAGACCATCAAGACGGCCGTCGAGAAGATCGCGGAGCTGCGCGAGCGCTACAAGAACGTGTCCGTCCAGGACAAGGGCAAGCGCTTCAACACGGACCTGCTGGAGGCCATCGAGCTGGGCAACCTGCTCGACCTGGCCGAGGTCATGGCCGTCTCGGCCCTGGCCCGCAAGGAGTCCCGCGGCGGTCACTACCGCGAGGACTACCCGAACCGCGACGACGTCAACTTCATGCGCCACACCATGGCGTACCGCGAGGTCAGCGCCGACGGCACGGACTCGGTCCGTCTCGACTACAAGCCCGTCGTCCAGACCCGCTACCAGCCGATGGAGCGTAAGTACTGATGGCCACCCCGACCCTCGACAAGGTGGAGGCGGAGTCCGCCGCCTCCCCGTACATCACGGTCACCTTCCGGATCCGCCGCTTCAACCCCGAGGTCTCCGACCAGGCGGAGTGGCAGGACTTCCAGATCGAGATCGACCCGAAGGAGCGCGTGCTCGACGGTCTCCACAAGATCAAGTGGGACCTCGACGGCACGCTGACCTTCCGCCGCTCGTGCGCGCACGGCATCTGCGGCTCCGACGCGATGCGGATCAACGGCAAGAACAGGCTCGCCTGCAAGACGCTGATCAAGGACATCAACCCGGAGAAGCCGATCACCGTCGAGGCCATCAAGGGCCTGACGGTGATGAAGGACCTCGTGGTCGACATGGAGCCCTTCTTCCAGGCGTACCGCGACGTCATGCCGTTCCTGGTCACGACGGGCAACGAGCCGACGCGCGAGCGTCTGCAGTCCGCCGAGGACCGCGAGCGCTTCGACGACACCACCAAGTGCATCCTGTGCGCCGCGTGCACCTCCTCGTGCCCGGTGTTCTGGAACGACGGCCAGTACTTCGGCCCGGCGGCGATCGTCAACGCGCACCGCTTCATCTTCGACTCGCGTGACGAGGCCGGCGAGCAGCGCCTGGAGATCCTCAACGACAAGGACGGCGTGTGGCGCTGCCGCACGACGTTCAACTGCACGGATGCCTGCCCGCGCGGCATCGAGGTCACCAAGGCGATCCAGGAAGTCAAGCGCGCCCTGATCACGCGCCGCTTCTGACCTCCCGGTCCTCCCCTTCGTACGAGGGCCCCGCACCCCGGTTCCGCACCGGGGGGCGGGGCCCTCGCCCATACAGGTGAGCGCGGCCCAACTCTCCCCGCGGAACCGGCCGACCACGCGATGCTGACCCCTGTGACGACTCCGGGGAGGCACACCATGCGCACTCTGCTCGACGCGGCCGACTGGTTCATGGCACGGAACCCCGGCTGCCGCATCGAGGTCATCGGTGGTCAGATCCTGCTGTCACCCTTGCGGGACGGCCCCCACCAGGAGGTTCTGACCGACCTCATGGTGTCCTTCATCACGGCTGGGCTGGACGACGAGTCGTCAGAAGTGCTCCAGGGCGTCGGGATCTGGCTCCCGGACGGGCCCGAGGACTACGCCATTCCCGACCTCGCGATCGTCGATGCGGACGGCGAGGACCACGAGGTCGAGTTCAACTGCCTCGACCCCGTCGTCTTCCGGCTGGTCCTGGAGGTCACCTCCATCAACTACCAGGCCGACCTGCGCACCAAGGTCCGGGCGTACGCCAACGCCAAGGTGCCCGTCTACGTGATCATCGACCGCAAGCACGACCGCCTGCACGTCCTCACCGACCCGGCCCAGGACGACTACGCCACCCACCGCGTCCACGCCCCCGGCGAGGTCGTCGCCCTCCCCGAGTCGATCGGGGCCAAGGTGACCCTGGACGTCGAGGCCCTGCTCACCGCGGCGCGGTAGCGGCGGACTGCTCCCCAGGCACTCGCTTGAACCTGTTCAAAAATAGGTCTAGAGTCAGTCATGCCCAGCATTTGAACACGTTCAAGGAGGCGGGGGGCATGGACCTCACCGTGGTCGCGTACGTCATCTATCTGCTCATCAGCGTCGGGCTGACCATCTGGGTCGCCCGGACTCTCAGCCGCAACGGCCGCATCTTCATCGCCGACGTCCTCCAGGGCAACGAGAAGCTCGCCGACGCCGTCAACCACTTGCTCGTCGTCGGCTTCTACCTCGTCAACCTCGGCTTCGTCACGCTCTACCTGCGCGCCGCCGACGCCGTCGCCGACGCCCGGGGGCTCTTCGAGGCGCTCTCGGTCAAGCTCGGCGTGGTGCTGCTCGTCCTCGGCGTGATGCACCTGCTCAACGTCTGGGTGCTCAACAAGATCCGCCGCCGGGGCATCATGGAGCGCCAGCAGATCCCGCCGGTCGCACCGCAGGGCCGGACCGCACCGGCCGGGACCTGGTGACGTGGCCGCCCCGGTCCGCGGGCTCGTCGTCCTGTACGACGCCCGGTGCCCGCTCTGCGCGCACATCCGCGAGTGGCTCCTCGGCCAGCGCCGGCTCGTACCGCTGGCGCTGGTCCCGGCCGGGTCCGCCGAGGCCCGTCGGCGGTTTCCCGCCCTCGACCATGCGGCCACCCTGCGCGAGATCACGGTCATCGGCGACCGCGGCCAGGTCTTCACCGGTACCGATGCCTTCATCGTCTGCCTGTGGGCCCTGGCCGAGCACCGGGCCAGGGCGAACTGGCTGGCCACCCCGGCCGGCCGGCCCTTCGCCCGCACCGCGATGCTCGCCGCCGCCAAGTGGCGCGACCTGACCCGCGCGCCTGCGGACGCCTCCGGTCCGGCGTGCGAAGACCAGTGCGCGGCCCCGCGTTGAGCACCGATAGGCTCGGACACCGTGACTGATCAGAAAGCTCCCAAGAGCGAGCAGACCCGCACGCTCATCCTCGAAACCGCGCTCCGGCTGTTCCAGGAACGCGGTTACGACAAGACGACCATGCGGGCCATCGCCAAGGAAGCGGGAGTATCGGTCGGCAACGCCTACTACTACTTCGAGTCCAAGGAGCACCTGGTCCAGGGCTTCTACGACCGGATCGGCGCCGCCCACCAGGCTGCGGTACGGCCCATCCTGGCCCGGGAGACCGACCTGCAGAAGCGGCTCGCGGGCGTGCTGACCAGCTGGCTCGACGTCGCGGCCCCGTACCACGAGTTCGCCGCCCAGTTCTTCAAGAACGCGGCGGACCCCGCCAGTCCGCTCAGCCCGTTCTCCCCCGAGTCCGAACCCGCCCGCAGGCAGGTCATCGACCTCCACCGCGAGGTGCTCGCCGGGGCGAAGACCAAGGTCCCGGACGAACTGGCCGACGTCCTGCCCGAGCTGATGTGGCTCTCGCACATGGGCCTGGTCCTGTACTGGGTCTTCGACCGTTCCGAGAACAGCGAGAAGACCCGGCGGCTGGCCGAGCGCGGCGCGCAGCTCACCACGCGCGGCATCGTCCTGGCCCGGTTCCGCGTGCTGCGCCCGCTCGTACGGGAGGTCCACGAGCTGTTCGCGGACTTCCTGCCCGGCATGGCGCAGGCGGCCGTCGGCCGCAAGAAGGCCTCGGACCCGCACCCCGGCGCAGCGGAGTAGCGGGTCCGGGACACGCGGCGGGCCGGTCCGGCTACAGCCAGTTGAGCTCCCACAGGCGCCACACGCCGGTGCCGTCGGAGAGGTACTGGGCGCCGGACACCGCGTCGCGCGACATCACGTAGTCCTTCTTCTGCCAGATCGGCAGCATCGGCACGTGCACGGCCGTCAGCCGCTGCACCTCGCGGAAGTCGTTGGCCGCCTCGGCGCGGTGGGAGAAGGACTGGGTACGGGTGATCAGCTCGTCGATGGCCTTGTCGCTGAACGCGTTGTTCATGCTGGAGTCGCGGCCGATGAGCGGGGCGGTGAAGTTGTCCGCGTCGGGGAAGTCGGCGATCCAGCCGATGGTGTAGGCGTCGAACTCGCCGGCCGCGTACGCCTTCTGGAAGTCGGCCCACTTCTCGACCGGCTTGAGCGTGACGTTGAACAGGCCGGTCTCGTCCAGCTGCCGCTTGATCTCCTGCGCCTCCGCCGCGTTCGCGCCGCGCACGTTGTAGCCGAGCGTGAAGGCGACCGTACCGTTGACCGAGCCCGCCTTGAGGATGTTCTTGGCGTTGGTGCCGCTGGGCTCGGGGAAGGCGTCGAAGAACGGCGTGGTGTGACCGCCGATGCCCGCCGGGACGAGCGAGTACAGCGGGGTGACCGTGCTCTTGTAGACCTGGCTGGAGACCTTGCTGCGGTCGATCGCGGCCGCCACGGCCCGCCGTACCGGCTCCTTCTCCATCGCGGAGCCGGGGCGCACGTTGAAGACCATGCTGCGGGTCTCGGTGCCGCCGCTCTGCTGGTACCGGGTGTCCTTCAGGCTCGGGTTGAGCCCGGCCAGGACGTCCGGCGGCATGTCGCGGTGGGCGACGTCGATCTGCCGGTCCGTCCAGGCCTTGTGCAGCTCGGCGGAGCCCTCGTAGTACTTCACGGTGACCGGCGCGTGCGCCGGTTTGGCCTGGCCCACGTAGTTCTCGTTGGGCTTCAGCTCGGCGGAGGTGCTCGCCTTGAAGGCGCCCAGGACGTACGGGCCGGAGCCGTCCACCTTCTCCTCGGTGCGCAGCGCCTTCGCCGGGTACTTGTCCTTGTCGACGATCGACGCGGCACCCGTGGCGATCTTGAAGGGGAAGGTGGCGTCGCGCGCCGACAGGTTGAAGGTGACCGTCCGGCCCTCGGCCTTGACCGATTCCAGGGTGTTGAACAGCGGCGCCGGGCCCTGCTCGGAGTTGATCGCCTTGATCCGGTCGAAGGAGTGCTTGACGTCCTCCGCGGTGATGGCACGGCCGCTGGAGAACTTCACGTCCGGGCGCAGCTCGCACTGGTACGTGGTGAGCTTCTGCCCGATGAACTTGCAGGAGCTCGCCGCGTCCGGAATCGGCGTGTCCGAGCCCGTCTTGAGCGTCAGCAGCGACTGGTAGACGTTGCTGTACAGGGCCCAGGAGCCGGCGTCGTACGCGCCGGCCGGGTCCAGGGAGGAGACGACGTCGGTCGTCCCCACCTCGATCGCGCCCTTGGCGTCGCCCCCGGTGGCCGGAAGCAGCTGCCAGGCCCCCACCCCCACGACACCGAGGACCAGTGCGGCCGCTATGACCTTGGACCGGACAGACCGCATCCGTGACTCTCCTCTTGCCCCACCCCGCGACGGCCGTCGGGGACTGCACATGTCCGACTGCCGACGCATACCTATCCGATTACCGGTCACCCAATCACGGAAAATTGGGAGGCGGAAGGGTGTTTCATTACGGGCTCTTCACGATCCCCACGGACCCCTTGCGCGATCCGCACGGCGTTCACGCCTGGTACGAGGCGAGTTCGACCACCGTGATGTCGGAGGGCGCGCCGACCCGTACGGGCGGGCCCCAGGCGCCGGCGCCGCGGGACACGTACAGCTGGGTGTCACCGTAGCGCTCGAGTCCGGCCACGGTGGGGTTGGCGAGTTCGGCGAGGTAGTTGCCGGGCCAGAGCTGGCCGCCGTGGGTGTGGCCGGAGAGCTGGAGGTCGACGCCGTGGCGGACGGCGTCGTGGATGACGACCGGCTGGTGCGCGAGCAGTACGGCGGCGCGGGAGCGGTCCCGGTCGCCCAGCGCCCTGCCGAAGTCGGGGCCCTGGCCCTCGCGCTCGCCCGCGATGTCGTTGACGCCGGCGAGGTCGAAGTACGGCATCTCGCGGCGGGCGTTCTCCAGCGGGGTCAGCCCCAGCTCACGGACGTGGTCGAGCCACTGCTGGGCACCGGAAAAGTATTCATGGTTGCCGGTGACGAAGTACGTCCCGTGCCGGGCCCGCAGCCGGGCGAGCGGCTCGGCCGCGCCGCGCAGGTCGCCGACGTCGCCGTCGACGAGGTCCCCGACGATCGCGATCAGGTCGGACTGCGTCCGGTTGACCGTCTCCACGATCCGCTCGGTGTGCGCCCGTCCGAGGACGGCGCTGAGGTGGACGTCGCTGACGACGGCGATCCGGAAGCCCTGTGCCGCGCGCGGCAGCTTGGCCAGGGGCACGGTCACCCGCTTGACCCGGGGGCCGCGCAGCACGCCGTACGTGCCGTAGCCGACCGTTCCCGCGGCCGCGGCGACCGCGGCCCCGGCGACCGCCCGCGCGACGAAGGTCCGCCGGGTGAGGTCGGCGGCGGCCGCGCCGGGGTCCGAGGGGGCCTCGTCCCCGGAGGGCCGTGCCTCGGCCGCCGGCGGGGCGGGGGTGGCCGCGAGCTCGGCGACCGGCGCCTCGTACGCGCCCCGCCCGGCCCGGGCCGCCCGGCGCAGCCACACGGCCCGTACGGCCTCGCCGACGAGCATGGCCAGGGTCAGGTACAGCAGGACCGGCAGCCACAGGTACCCCGGCCAGGAGACGAGCTGCTGGAGCCAGAACGGCGCCCCGGCCCGCCCCGCCGACAGGGCGGCGAGCGCGAGGAGGGGCAGCACGAACGCGGTGACCGTCAGCACGCGGCGCGGCCGGGAACCGGCCGTCGTGGTGTCCCGGACCAGCCGGATCCACAGCCAGCGGTGGACGGCGTACAGCAGGGCGAGGACCAGCAGGACGGCCCCCGTGGCGAGGACGACCGTCATGCCGCACCATCCTTGGTACCGCGCTCGCGTGACGCGCGCCGCAGCGCGAGCACGCCGCGCAACCCGATCACCCCGACGGCCGTCCCCAGGAGAAAGGACGTCACGGCGAGCGCCAGGTGCACCCAGAAGTACGCGGTCGGGTCACCGGCGTCGTCGAAGGCCAGCCCGCCGCCGTCCCTCCACAGGTTCCGAACGAAGGACACCCAGATGAACCAGGTCCACGCTCCGAACGCGAGCAGGAACCAGGAGGCGGCACGGCTGAGTTTCATGCCATCAGTATCGACAGCGTCCCCGGGGCGGACGCTCCGGGGTGGGCTGTCCCGGCGGTGGTATCGGCGGGTTGGCCGAACCGTCACGATAAATATGACAAAGGGATGTACGTTCACCTGCGTGTCTGCAAAGAAGACCGCGCTGACGGTCCTTTCCGCCGTGCTGCTGGTCCCCGCCGTGCTCGTGGGTCCCGCCCGTGCCGACGACAAGCCGGGCGCGCCCGCCAAACTCCCGGCGGAGCCGCCCTCGTCGATGTCCACGGTGGGCGGTGCCGCGCTCGGCAAGCCCGGTCCCCAGGTCCAGCTGCTGCCCGGCGCGCCCGCCCTGCCGACGGGCCTGACGGGCCGTTCCTGGATCGTGGCCGACGCTGAATCGGGTGAAGTCCTGGCCGCGCAGAACGCGCACTGGCGGCTGCCGCCGGCCTCCACGCTCAAGATGCTCTTCGCGGACACGGTACTGCCCGGACTGCCCAAGGACCGGGTCCACAAGGTCACCGCCGAGGACCTGGAGGGCGTCGGCCCGGGCAGCAGCCTGGTCGGCGTCAAGGAGGACATGGAGTACTCGGTGCACGACCTGTGGCTGGGGGTCTTCCTGCGGTCGGGCAACGACGCGGTGCACGTGCTGTCGGCCATGAACGGCGGCGTCGAGAAGACCGTCAAGGACATGCAGGCG
Organism: Streptomyces sp. NPDC042102; assembly: GCF_055582305.1. Classification (NCBI taxonomy): domain Bacteria; kingdom Bacillati; phylum Actinomycetota; class Actinomycetes; order Kitasatosporales; family Streptomycetaceae; genus Streptomyces; species Streptomyces sp. NPDC042102. Next base: position 352,065 of record NZ_JBVJDL010000003.1, on the reverse strand, counting down.
CACGCGGAGGAGCTCCAGGCCCTCGACACGCACGTGGTCTCCCCCGACGGGTACGACGCCCCGGGGCAGGTCTCCAGCGCCTACGACCTGACGCTCATCGCCCGCTCCGGCATGCAGAAGAAGGACTTCCGGGAGTACTGCGGCACGGCGAACGCGAACTTCCCCGGCCTCCAGGCGGCCGGCAAGGAGCGCGAGACGTTCGAGATCCAGAACACCAACCGGCTGATGACGGGCGCGGCCGGGCTGCCCGCGTACAAGGGCATCGCCGGGGTGAAGAACGGCAGCACGACGATGGCCGGGTCCACCTTCACCGGCGTCGCCCAGCGCGGCGACAAGAAGCTCCTGGTCACGGTCATGAACCCGAGCGCGGGCGGCCTCAACCCGGTCTACGAGGAGACCGCGGCACTGCTGGACTGGGGTTTCGCGGCGGCCGGGAAGGTGAAGCCGGTCGGCGAGCTGGTGCCGCCCAAGAGCGTGGACACCCGTCCGCACGGCTCCCCGGCCCAGTCCCACGAGAACAACCCGGCCGCGGCCGGCTCGCAGGCCGCCACCGGTTCGGGCTTCGGTACCGCGCTGGGGATCGCGGGCGGCGCGCTCGCGGCGGTCGCGGGCGGCGCGTTCGTGGTCAACCGCCGCTGGCCGCGCGGTTCCCGGGGCCGTCGTCCCGAGCCTCCGGTGGAGTGACCTCGTCGGCCTCGCGGGCGGGCGTGGCCGTCCAGGCCGCGCAGAACAGCAGCAGCTTCGCCGTGAAGTTGATCCACAGCAGCAGGGCGATGGGGACGCCGAAGGCGCCGTACATGCTCTTGGCGGCGACCTCCCGGATGTAGCCGCTGAGCAGCAGTTTCAGCAGTTCGAAGCCGGCCGCGCCGATCAGCGCCGCCGTCACCAGGGTCCGGCGCGGCGGCTGCACGCCGGGCAGCAGGCTCAGGACGTACAGCAGGAGCAGGAAGGCCGCGAGCACGCCGACGCCGAAGGCCCCGCCCCGCAGCAGGACCCCGCCGGCCCCCTCCTGGGGGATGCCCAGCCAGCTGCCGAGCCGGCCGACGGCGCTGGAGCCGGTGATCGAGGCCACCGCCGAGGCCAGGGCCGCGGCGCCCAGGCCCAGCAGCACCAGGCCGTCCTTGCCCTTGCGGACGACGGGGTTGCCCTCGTCCTCGTCGTCCTTGTCCCACACCGCCCGCAGGCAGTCGCGCAGCGAGCCGATCCAGCTGACGCCGGTGAAGAGCAGGACGACGCCGGCGACCAGGCCGACGGTCGCGGCGTTGGCCACCAGCGCGTTGAGGTCGAGCTGGTCGGAGATGCCCGGGACCTGCTCGGCGAGGCCCTTCTGGAGCCGGTCCAGCTGCTCCTGGCTCAGGGCCGCCGCGCCGATGGCCGCGGCGACGGTGATCAGCGGGAAGAGCGCGAGGAAGCTGATGAAGGTGATGGCGGCCGCGAGCCGGGTCCAGTGCACGCGGTCGAGCCGCTGGTACGAACGCCAGGCGTGCGTCCGCATGAAACGGGTCGCCAGCGGGCCGATCACCGGGAGTTTCGTCAGCCAGTCCATAGGGGTCACCGTAATTCAGTGTCCGGAAATAGCCGGTATTGCCCGCTTTGGACGCTACGGTCGTCCACTGTGACATTGAGTGACCTGGTCCTGCGCAGGCTCCGCTTCCTGGCCGTGCGCCTGCTCCGTCAGGAGCGGCGTACGGCGGTCTCGTCGACCGGGGAGCACGCCTGCGAGGGCACGGCCGCCGCGCCGCCGTTCCCGAACGGGTACTCGCGCAGCTTGCGCCAGACGCCGTCCGAGCCCTGCTCGTAGAGCGCGAAGCCGTCACAGATCCACTCGGCCCCGTAGTCGGCCAGGGAGGCGTACGCGACGTCCATCGCCTCGTCGGGGATCCCGTGGGCGACGGTGACGTGCGGGTGGTACGGGAAGGCCAGCTCGCGGCCGAGCGGCCCCGCGGGGTCGCGGACCTCGCCCTGCAGCCGGGTGCAGCCCGCGCCGCCCTCGGCGACCTTGACGAAGACCACCGGCGAGACCGGGCGGAAGGTGCCGGTGCCGGCCAGCCGCATCGGGAACGACCGGAAGCCGGCCGCGACCCGGTCCAGGTGGGCCCGGATCGCCGGGAGCCGGCAGGTCTCCGCCTCGGTGGGCGGGACCAGGGTGACATGCGTGGGGATGCCGTACGCGGCGTCGTCCCCGAAGCCGGCGCGCAGCTGCTGGAGCTGGCTGCCGTACGGCTCCGGGACCGCGATCGAAACGCCGAGCGTTACGGTCCCAGTCCCCACGTATGTCTCCTCGGTCTGTGGATCGGCTGTGCGGCGGTGCCGCAGCCCCCAGTGTGGGGCCAGCACCCCCCTGTCGGCCAGTGGCGCATGTCTCGTCCGCCCCGGCCGGTGTCCGCCCGGCGCGCGCTCAGTGCTTCGCGGGCAGGAATCCGAGCCGGTCGTACGTCTGCGCGAGGGTCTCGGCGGCCACGGCACGGGCCTTCTCCGCGCCCTTGGCCAGCACCGAGTCCAGCGTCTCCGGGTCGTCGAGGTACTCCTGGGTACGGCGGCGGAAGGGTGTGACGAAGTCGACGACGACGCCGGCGAGGTCCGTCTTGAGCGCGCCGTACCCCTTGCCCTGGTACTTCTCCTCCAGCTCGGCGATCGTCTCGCCGGTCAGGGTCGAGTAGATCGTGAGGAGGTTGCTCACACCGGGCTTCTTCTCGGCGTCGAAGCGGATCTCGGCCTCGGTGTCGGTGACCGCGCTCTTGATCTTCTTCTCGGTGACCTTGGGCTCGTCGAGCAGGTTGACCAGGCCCTTGGGGCTGACGGCCGACTTCGACATCTTGGCCATCGGGTCCTGGAGGTCGTAGATCTTCGCGACCTCCTTGACGATGTGCGCGGCCGGGATGGTGAAGGTCTGCCCGAAGCGCTGGTTGAAGCGCTCGGCCAGGTCGCGGGTCAGCTCGATGTGCTGGCGCTGGTCCTCGCCGACCGGGACCGCGTTCGCCTGGTAGAGCAGGATGTCGGCGACCTGGAGGATCGGGTACGTGAAGAGGCCGACGGTGGCGTTGTTGACGCCGCCCTTGGCGGACTTGTCCTTGAACTGGGTCATCCGGCTGGCCTCACCGAAACCGGTGATGCAGTTCATGACCCAGCCGAGCTGCGCGTGCTCGGGGACGTGGCTCTGGACGAAGAGCGTGCACCGCTCCGGGTCGAGCCCGGCCGCCAGCAGCTGGGCCACGGAGTACCGGGTGTTCTCGCGGAGGGCCGCGGGGTCCTGGGGCATGGTGATCGCGTGCAGGTCGACGACCATGTAGAAGGCGTCGTGGGTTTCCTGCAGGGCGACGTACTGGCGGATGGCACCGAGGTAGTTCCCGAGGTGGAACGAACCCGAGGTGGGCTGGATACCGGAGAGCGCGCGCGGACGGTCGAAGGCCATGGGCCCATTCTCGCAGGTACGGCGGGGTGAGTTCGGCATGCGCTGGCCGGAAGCGGTCGGCTTGTCGCCGCCCCCTGGCCCCGGACCCCGGCACCCACCGGCGTACCGCCGGGTAGCCCGGCGTCCGGATCCCACCCCGGCCGAGCGACCGACCGGCGGCGGGTTCCGTCCGGCCCCGCCGGCGTTCGGTGTGCGGGGTCCCCCGGACGGAGTCCGGGGGAGGCTCGGGGCGGAGCCCCGCACACCATCCCCGCCGGCGTGTCAGGCGGACGTCAGGCCGGCAGGCCCGGGGCCGGGTGCTCGGCCATCAGGGCCGCGACCTCCTTGCGGATCACGGCCAGTGCGTCCTCGTCACCCGTGGCCGCCACCGCCCGCGCGATCCAGTCCGCCACCACCGGCATGTCGCCGGTGCCCAGCCCCCGCGACGTCAGCGACGGCGTGCCGATCCGGATCCCCGAGGGGTCGAAGGGCTTGCGCGGGTCGAACGGCACCGTGTTGTAGTTCACCACGATCCCCGCCCGGTCCAGCGCCTTCGCCGCCACCTTCCCCGGCACGTCCTTCCCCGTCAGGTCGATCAGGATCAGGTGGTTGTCGGTGCCGCCCGACACCAGGTCGAAGCCGCGCTCCAGCAACGCCTCGGCCAGCGCCCTGGCGTTGGCGACGACCGCGTGCGCGTACGCCGCGAACGACGGCTGCGCGGCCTCGTGCAGCGCCACCGCGATGCCGGCCGTCGTCTGGTTGTGCGGGCCGCCCTGCAGGCCCGGGAAGACCGCCTTGTCGATGGCCTTGGCGTGCTCCTCGCGGCACATCAGCATCGCGCCGCGCGGCCCCCGCAGCGTCTTGTGCGTGGTCGTGGAGACCACGTCCACGTGCGGCACCGGCGAGGGGTGCGCGCCGCCCGCGATCAGGCCCGCGATGTGCGCGACGTCCGCGACGAGGACCGATCCGGCCTCCTCGGCGATCGCGGCGAAGGCCTCGAAGTCGATCGTGCGCGGCAGCGCCGTACCGCCGCAGAAGATCAGCTTCGGCCGCTCGGCCAGCGCGAGGTCGCGCACCGCGTCGTAGTCGATCAGGCCGGTGTCGGCGCGGACGCCGTACTGCACGCCCCGGAACCACGAGCCGGTCGCCGAGACGCCCCAGCCGTGCGTGAGGTGGCCGCCCATCGGCAGGGCCATGCCCATCACCGTGTCGCCGGGCCGTGCGAAGGCCAGGTAGACCGCGAGGTTGGCCGGGGAGCCGGAGTAGGGCTGGACGTTGGCGTGGTCGACGCCGAACACGGCCTTCGCGCGGGCGACGGCCAGGGCCTCGACCTGGTCGATGTTCTGCTGGCCCTCGTAGTAGCGGCGGCCCGGGTAGCCCTCGCTGTACTTGTTCTGCAGGACGGTGCCGGAGGCCTCCAGCACGGCCGCCGAGACGTAGTTCTCGCTGGGGATCAGCCGCAGGGTCTCCGCCTGCAGGGCCTCCTCGGCGGCGACCAGCCCGGCGAGCGCCGGGTCGGTGGCGGCGAGGGCGTGGTGGCGCGAAGGCGAAGAGGAAAGGGACGAGGGGGAAAGCGGCGCGGTCATGGCGGCTCCTCCGGGGTCGATGTCGGTTCGTACCCCGCGAGGCCCAGGCGAGCGGCCCTGTGTGCGGACGTGCGCGCACGACTCCCCCGGAGTTGGTTCCCCGTACGCCAGTCGCCGTGCGTACCGGACACCTTAGCGGCCGCGTCGCAGGGAAGGTTTCCGCGTCCGGTATCCGAGCGACGATAGAAGTGACGTCACCCTCGTCACTCACTGGCCAGGACCGACGAAACGGAGATCCCGTGTCGACCACCACGCACACCACAGCGGACGCCATGCGTGCCGCGGACGCCCACAGTGCGCACAACTACCACCCGCTGCCCATCGTCGTCGCCACCGCGGAGGGCGCGTGGATGACGGACGTCGCGGGCAAGCGCTACCTCGACATGCTCGCCGGCTACTCGGCCCTCAACTTCGGCCACGGCAACCGCCGTCTGATCGACGCCGCCAGAGCGCAGCTGGAACGCGTCACGCTGACCTCCCGCGCCTTCCACCACGACCGCTTCGCCGCCTTCTGCGCGGAGCTGGCCGCGCTGTGCGGCAAGGAGATGGTGCTGCCGATGAACACCGGTGCAGAGGCGGTCGAGACGGCCGTCAAGACCGCCCGCAAGTGGGGGTACGAGGTCAAGGGCGTCCCCGACGGACAGGCCAAGATCGTCGTGGCGGCGAACAACTTCCACGGCCGCACCACGACCATCGTCTCCTTCTCCACCGACCACGAGGCGCGCGACCACTACGGTCCCTACACCCCCGGGTTCGAGATCGTCCCGTACGGCGACCTGACGGCGCTGGAGGCCGCGGTCACCGCGAACACCGTGGCCGTGCTGCTGGAGCCGATCCAGGGCGAGGCCGGCGTCCTGGTGCCGCCCGCCGGATACCTCGGCGGCGTACGCGAGCTGACGCGCGCGCGGAACGTGCTGTTCATGGCCGACGAGATCCAGTCCGGGCTCGGCCGCACCGGCCGGACCTTCGCGTGCGACCACGAGGACGTGGTCCCCGACGTCTACATCCTCGGCAAGGCGCTGGGCGGCGGTGTGGTGCCCGTCTCCGCCGTCGTCGCCGACCGCGACATCCTCGGTGTGTTCAGGCCCGGCGAGCACGGCTCCACCTTCGGCGGCAACCCGCTGGCCTGCGCGGTCGCCCTGGAGGTCATCGCGATGCTGCGCGGCGGCGAGTACCAGGCCCGGGCCGCCGAACTCGGCGACCACCTGCACCAGGAGCTGGGGCTGCTGGTGGGCGGGGGCGCGGTGACCGCCGTACGCGGGCGCGGGCTGTGGGCCGGCGTGGACATCGAGCCGTCGCACGGCACGGGCCGGGAGATCTCCGAGAAGCTGATGGAGCGCGGGGTCCTGGTGAAGGACACCCACGGCTCCACCATCCGCATCGCCCCGCCGCTGGTGATCAGCAAGGAGGACCTGGACTGGGGCCTGGAGCAGCTCCGGGCGGTCCTGGCGGCGGAGTAGCGGGGCAACGGCAGGGCGAGCGGCCGGGCCGGACCGGAAGGGGACCGGCCCGGACCGAACCCGACCGGACCGCCCCGGAAGGTCCCTCTTACAGGATGACGTGGGGCAGGAAGCGGGCGTACTCGTCCGTGACCGGCCCCGCCGATTCGCGGATGCCGAGCCCCGCCGCCTCGTCCTCGACGACCCACGCGCCGAGCACCACCCGGTTGCCGTCGAAGTCGGGCAGCGGGGCCAGGCCCTGGAAGCAGACCGGCCCGTCGCCGTCGGCGCGCACGTACGGCGCCCCGCCCGCCTCGTGCAGGGTCACCCCGGCGCCCTCGCGGCCCAGCAGGGGCTTGGCGACGTACCCGGTGGTGGTGGCGAGTTCGCGCGGCCCGTCGAGGTAGGCGGGCAGCAGGTTCGGGTGGTCCGGGAAGAGCTCCCAGAGGATCGCCAGCAGCGCCTTGTTGGACAGCAGCATCTTCCAGGCGGGCTCGATCCAGCAGGTGGTGCCGGTACCGCCGCCCTGGTCGATGGTGTCGAGGACCTGGGGGCCGAACTCGTCCGTGGCCAGCCACTCCCACGGGTAGAGCTTGAAGCAGCTGCGGATGAACCGGAGCCGCTCGTCGACGAAGCGGCCGGACAGCCGGTCCCAGCCGATCTTCTCGACGGCCAGCGCCTCGGTCTCCAGACCGGCCTGTTCGGCGGTCTCCTGGAGATAGGCGACCGTCATCAGGTCCTCGCCGAGCTCGTCGGCCTCGGAGTGCGCGAAGTGCACCGGGCCGGGCGGCAGTAGCTCGGCCTGGCGGCGCCAGGCGTCGACGAGCCGCTCGTGGAGGGAGTTCCACTGGTCGGCGCCGGGGAAGCACTCCTCCATCCAGAACCACTGCGGGCTGGCCGCCTCCACGAGGGAGGTGGGCGTGTCGGCGTTGTACTCCAGCATCTTGGCCGGGCCGGTGCCGTCGTAGCGCAGGTCGAAGCGGGCGTAGAGGGAGGGCTGCTCGGCGCGGCGCCGCCAGGACTCGGCGACGACCTCCTTCAGGAGGGGGTCGGTGATCCCGAGGTCGGCGAACCGGTCCTGGGCGACGATGTGCTCGGCCGCGGCCAGGCACATCGCGTGCAGCTCCTCCACGACCTCCTCCAGCGCCTCGACCTCGGGCAGCGTGAAGGAGTAGTACGCGCTCTCGTCCCAGTACGGGCGCAGGGAGTCGTCGGGATAACGGGTGAGGGGGTAGATGAGCCCCTGCTCCTCGACGGTCCGCTGCCAGTCGGGGCGCGGTTCGATGGTGTGCCGCTGCATGATGCCGATGCCGATCCGTCCGTACTCGTGCCGCGGCGGATGCCGCCGCCGGCGCCTGGCGTGGGCCAGTGACCCGTGGGGCCCTGACCCGTGGGCCCTGGCCCGTCCCGCCCCGTAACCCCCCGCCCCCGACGCGTCAGCCGCCGGAGGAGGACGAGCCGCCGCCGATGCCGCCGCGCTTGACGGCGTCCTTGTCGAAACTGCCGCCGGTGACCTTGCCGGCGCTGACGTAGCCGCCGTAGTAGTGCGAGCCGCGGCCGCCCTTCTTGCACTCCTTCATGGAGTACTGGTCGAGCGTGACGCGGTCGGCGCAGCGCCGGTCCGGCTCGTTGCTGCTGCCGCAGGCGACGAGGCTGGCCGCGAGCAGGCCCATGCCGCCGAGTGCGACCGTGCCGGAGCGCATGCGGCGCTTGTTGGTGGTGCGGCTGCTGTCCATGTCCGAGGCTCCCCCTTGTGGCGTGCTGCCGGACAGACTAGAGGCGCGGAGGGGAGGGATGGAATCCGGCCGCCCGCCCCGGCCTTCCCCTAGAGTCCTTTTGTGCTGCTTGGGATGATCTGCGCGCTCGGTGCGGCGGTCTGTTTCGGTACGGCGTCCGTCCTGCAGGCGGTGGCGACACGGGCGGCGGAGCCGGGAACCGGGTCCGGGGTGGACCCCGGACTGCTGTGGCGCGCGGCGCGGCAGTGGCGATATCTGCTCGGTCTGGTGCTCGACGGGGTCGGGTTCGTGCTCCAGATCGTGGCGCTGCGGTCGATCCCGATCTACGCGGTGAGCGCGGCGCTGGCGGGCAGCCTCGCGGTGACGGCGGTGGTCGCGGCGCGCCTGCTGCGGGTACGGCTGTCGGCGGCCGAGTGGGGGGCGGTGGGCGTCCTGTGCCTGGGCCTGGCGCTGCTGGGGCTGTCCTCGGGCGAGGAGGGCTCGCGGCCGGGCTCCCCGGCGCTGGCGTGGGCGATGCTGGCGGCGGCCGGCGGGATCCTGGTGATCGGCGCGGCCGCGGGGCGCCTGCCGGACGGGCCGCGCGCGCTGGCCCTGGGCCTGGCGGCGGGCACGGGGTTCGGCGTGGTCGAGGTCTCGGTCCGCCTGATCCGGTCGCTCTCGCCGTCCCACCTGGCCACCAATCCGGCGACGTACGCGCTGCTGCTGGGCGGGGCGGCGGGGTTCCTGCTGCTGACGTCGGCGCTGCAACGGGGGTCGGTGACGGTGGCGACGGCGGGCATGATCCTGGGCGAGACGATCGGCCCGGCCGCGATCGGCATCCTCTTCCTGGGCGACCGCCCCCACCAGGGCCTGACGTGGCTGGCGGCCGTCGGCTTCACGCTGGCGGTGGCCGCCGCCCTGGCCCTGGCCCGCTTCGGCGAACCCCCGGGGGCGGAACCCCACGGGTAGCACCAGACCCCCACCGGCCCCCTCGCCCAGGGGGCCGCCCCGACGGGGTCGAGCCGCTGCTCCGCCCCAGCCCCCACCCACGCGCTGCGCGCCCGGTGCGCTCAAACGCCGCGCGGGCTGAATTCACCGCCACCCGACCCCACGCGGCCCCGTTCCAGCCCCACCGGGCACCTCCTCAGCGCCACCGGGCACCTTCTCAGCGCCGCCGGGCACCCCAACCAGCCCCGCCGGGCACCTTTCCAGCGCCGCCGGGCACCATCCCAGCCCCGCCGGCGATTGAGGCGCGGGGGCGTGGGGGCAGAGCCCCCGCACGGCAGGCCGCGCCCCGCGTCGGCACCCACCCCACCGGGCACCCCAACCAGCCCCGCCGGCGATTGAGGCGCAGGGGACCCGGGGGGGCTGGCCCGGGTCTGGTCCGCCGGGCGGGCGCTACGGAAGGGTGGCCGTCAGGGCGGCCAGCGTGGGGGTCCAGGCGCTGTCCGGCGGCGTCGCGTACCCCACCACCACCGCGTCCCGCGCCGGCAGCTCGGCGTCCGGGTGGCGGAACAGCGACAGGCCCTCCAGCGCCAGGTCGTGCCACGCCGCCGACTGCACCACCGACCGCTCCGTACCCGGCGGCAGGTCGAGGACCGCGTGCAGCCCGGCGGCGATGCCCGACACGCGGACCCGGCCCTCCAGGGCCGCGACCAGCTGGTCACGGCGCCGCCGGTACCGCAGCCGCATGCTCCGCACGTGCCGGTCGTACGCCCCCGACCGCAGGAACTCCGCCAGCGTCAGCTGGTCCAGGGCGCTCGACGTCCAGTCCGCCCGTCCCTTGGCCGCCATGACCGCGTCCAGCAGCCCCGGCGGCACCACCATCCACCCCATCCGCAGCCCCGGCGCCAGGGACTTGCTCGCCGTACCGAGGTACAGCACCCGGTCCGGGTCCAGGCCCTGCAGCGCGCCCACCGGCTGCCGGTCGTAGCGGAACTCCCCGTCGTAGTCGTCCTCCAGGATCACGCCCCCCGACGTCCGCGCCCAGTCCACCGCCGCCGCGCGCCGCTCCGGCGTCAGCGCGACGCCCGTCGGGAACTGGTGTGCCGGCGTCAGCAGCACCGCGCCCGCCGGCATCCCCGCCAGGTCCTGCGTCCGCGCGCCCGCCGCGTCGAGTCCGACCGGCACCGTCCGCAGCCCCACCTGCGCCAGCAGCCGGCGGTGCACGTGGACCGCGTACGCCTCCACCGCCAGCTCCCGCACCCGCCGCGCCCTCAGCATCCGCCCGACCAGCATCAGCCCGTGCGCGAACCCGGACGTCAGCACGATCCGCTCCGGGTCCGCCGCCACCCCACGGGCCCGCGCCAGGTACCCGGCCAGCGCCTCCCGCAGTTCGATACGGCCCCGCGGGTCGCCGTACCCGAACGCCTCGTTCGGCGCGTCCAGCAGCGCCCGCCGGGCCGCCGACAGCCAGGCCGTCCGGGGGAAGCCGGCCAGGTCGGGCGAGCCGGGCATCAGGCTGTACGTGGGGCCCCGGCGCACGGGCCGCCGTACGGCCTGCTGCCCGGCACCCCTGGCGCCCCCGGCGCCCCCCGCACCCCCGGCGCCCTTGCGCGGACGTGCCCGTTCCGCGACCCTCGTACCGGAACCCTGGCGGGCCGTCAGCCACCCCTCGGCGACCAGCTCGCCGTACGCCTCGGCGACCGTGTTCCGCGCGATCCCCAGGTCCGCCGCCAGCGTGCGCGAGCTCGGCAGCCGGGTCCCCGGCGCCAGCCGGCCGCTGCGCGCGGCCTCCCGCAGCGCCTCGGCGAGACCGGCCCGCAGGCCACGCCCCGCGACCGGTTCCAGATGCAGGTCAGCCCCGAAAGTGGCCCACGATTGCGTCATGGATATGGACCATATCGTCGGGACGTTTCCTTCTAGCCTGGGTGCATGACCACGAACCAGGAACACGCTCACGAGCACACCCCCCGCATGCAGCTGGCCAAGCTCGCACCGGAGGTGTACAAGGCCGTCCTCGCCCTGGAGATCGCCTCCCGCAAGGGCCTGGACCCGACGCTCGTCGAGCTCGTGAAGATCCGTGCCTCACAGCTCAACCACTGCGCGTTCTGTCTCGACATGCACACCAAGGACGCCCTCGCGGCGGGCGAGAGCGTCGAGCGCATCGTGCTGCTCGGCGCCTGGGAGGAGTCGCGGCACTTCTACACCGAGAAGGAGCTCGCCGCGATCGAACTCACCGAGGCCGTCACCGTCCTGACCGACGGCTTCGTCCCCGACGAGGTCTACGAGAAGGCCGCGAAGCACTTCGAGGAGAAGGAGCTCGCGCAGCTCATCTCGGTCATCGCGACCATCAACGTCTGGAACCGCTTCGGCGTCACCACCCGCATGGTCCCGGGCCACTACACCCCGGGCATGTACAAGACCTCGTAGTCCTGGCCGGGAACACCGGAACGCCCCGGCCGATGACGGCCGGGGCGTTCCGGTTGCCCTGCGCGGTTACCCTGCACGGCTGCCTTGCGCAGGCGGGTCAGATCAGGCCGAGCTCGCGCACCGCGTCGCGCTCCTCCGAGAGCTCCGCGACCGACGCGTCGATGCGCGCGCGGGAGAACTCGTTGATGTCCAGGCCCTGGACGATCTCGTACTTGCCGTCCTTGCAGACGACCGGGAAGGACGAGATGAGGCCCGCGGGGACGCCGTAGGAGCCGTCCGACGGGATGCCCATGGAGGTCCAGTCGCCCTCGGCGGTGCCGTTGACCCAGGTGTGGACGTGGTCGATGGCGGCGTTGGCGGCGGAGGCGGCCGAGGACGCACCACGGGCCTCGATGATCGCCGCGCCGCGCTTGGCAACGGTCGGGATGAAGTCGTCGGCGAGCCAGGCCTGGTCGTTCACGACCTCGGCGGCGTTCTTGCCGGCGATCTCCGCGTGGAAGATGTCCGGGTACTGGGTCGCCGAGTGGTTGCCCCAGATGGTCAGGCGCTTGATGTCGGAGACGGCGGCACCGGTCTTGGCGGCCAGCTGCGAGATCGCGCGGTTGTGGTCCAGGCGGGTCATCGCGGTGAAGCGCTCGGCCGGTACGTCCGGGGCGGCGGCCTGCGCGATGAGCGCGTTGGTGTTGGCCGGGTTGCCCACGACCAGGACCTTGATGTCGTCCGCGGCGTGCGCGTTGATCGCGGCGCCCTGCGGCTTGAAGATGCCGCCGTTGGCGGAGAGCAGGTCACCGCGCTCCATGCCCTTGGTGCGCGGGCGGGCGCCGACGAGCAGCGCGACGTTGGCACCCTCGAAGCCCTGGTTCGGGTCGTCGAAGATGTCGATGCCCTTGAGCAGCGGGAAGGCGCAGTCGTCGAGCTCCATGGCGGTGCCCTCGGCGGCCTTCATGCCCTGGGGGATCTCCAGGAGACGGAGCTTGACCGGCACGTCCGCGCCGAGCAGGTGGCCGGACGCGATACGGAAGAGCAGCGCGTAGCCGATCTGGCCGGCGGCGCCGGTGACGGTGACATTCACGGGAGTGCGGGTCATGGCCTTCTCCGTTAGACAGCTGGCGGTGGGGCGTCGCTGCCCCGTGTGCGCAGGCTATCCGACGGGGACCCGCCCCAATCCCCGGGTCCCTGTGGTGCGTCGCACACGGCGCCGTCCGTTCGAAGGCGAACGAGGGCCGTCACCTTGGGCCGTGGCCCCTGCGGGGGTCGCGCGAGGCGACGTTCCCGGCCGGTTCGGGAACCCCTCGATCGGCGTGCCGTACGCGCCCGCCACCGGTGCGCCGTACGGGGACGCCCGCGGGACGGCCCCGATCCGCGCGGGGCGGGCGGTACCGGTCCTGCCGCGTGCCGCCGCCCGGCGCTGGGCGGGTCAGCGGAAGATGAACCGCAGGGTGGACTCCAGGAACGGGAGCTTCAGCCACGGATCGGGCTCCGCGACCAGGGCGAGCAGGGTGATGGCGATGCCGAGCACGCCATAGGTGACGAGGTCGGTGAAGCGCGAACGCACCGCGAGCATCCCGACGGACGGCAGGACGCGCCGCATCACGGCGGCGGTGATCAGCGCGATCCCGATGACCAGACAACCGACGCGTACGAAACCCAGCGCGGTCGTGAGCAGTCCGGCGGCCGTGGCGGCCAGCACGCTGAGCATGGGCCACTGACGCGCGGGCGCGGGCGCGTCCCACGGCGCCGCCCGCCCTCCGCCCTCGGGCCGCGCGGTGTCCCGCGTGACGGACGGAAACCGCCGGGACGCCCGGGGAACCGGCCGCCCGTCCCCGGCGACACCCACGCCACCGTCCGCGGCCGGGCCTTCGCCACCGTCTGCGGCAGGCCCTTCGCCACCGTCTGCGGCCGCCTCTTCGCCACCGTCCGCGGAGGACCCGGCCGCGCCACCGTCCGCGGAGGACCCTTCGCCACCGTCCGCAGCCGCGCCTTCGCCATCGTCCGCGGAGGAACCGGTCACACCACCGTCCACGGAGGGGTCGCGGTCCTCCGCGCTGCCCGCGCCGCTCGCCTCGGGCCCGGCGCCGACTGCCTCCGGGCCGCCTTCCCGGCCTCCGGCCGCACCGGCCGCAGACACGTCCACGTCATCCCCGGCCCCGGCCTCGCGGCCACCCGGACCGCCCGCGCTGCTCGCGGTGGGGCCGCCGCCGTCCTTCTTCCGGCCGCCCCGAGCCCCGGAGGCACCCTCGGAGGCACCGGGGGCACCCTCGGGCGCACCGGACCCACCCGACCCACCGGACGCAGCCTCACCGGCCGCACCGGCCGCAGCCGCACCCGCGCCCGCCCCGTCGGCCGCCTCGGCGCCGCCGCCCCTGGCCCCGGCCCCGCGGGCGTCCGGGCCGCCCTGAGCGACACCGGTCAGCCGTTCGGCGGCAGCCGTCGTACCGGCGGACGCGCGGCGGTCCGGGTGGTCCGCGCCGGCGGAGCCACGCGCTTCACGGTCAGTTCGCACCGGGCACGGTCCGTTCCGCCGCCTCGACGACGTTCACCAGCAGCTGTGCCCGCGTCATCGGACCCACGCCACCGGGGTTCGGCGAGATCCACCCCGCCACCTCGGCGACCCCCGGGTGCACATCGCCGACGATCTTGCCGTTCTCGTCGCGGCTGACGCCCACGTCCAGCACCGCCGCCCCCGGCTTCACGTCGTCGGCCTTGACCAGGTGCGGCACGCCCGCCGCCGCGACCACGATGTCCGCCCGCCGCAGCAGCCCCGGCAGGTCACGCGTACCGGTGTGGCACAGCGTCACCGTCGCGTTCTCCGACTTACGGGTCAGCAGCAGCCCGATCGAGCGGCCGACCGTGATACCCCGGCCCAGCACCACGACGTGCGCGCCGTTGATCTCCACCCCGTGGTGGCGCAGCAGCTCGACGATGCCGTACGGCGTGCACGGCAGCGGGCCGGGCTCGTTCAGGACCAGCCGGCCCAGCGACATCGGGTGCAGCCCGTCCGCGTCCTTGGCCGGATCCATCAGCTCCAGCACCCGGTTGGTGTCGATGCCCTTGGGGAGCGGAAGTTGGACGATGTAGCCGGTGCACTCCGGGTTCTCGTTGAGTTCCCGTACGACCGCCTCGATCTCCTCCTGCGTGGCCGTCCCCGGCAGTTCGCGCTGGATCGAGGCGATGCCGACCTCGGCGCAGTCCTTGTGCTTGCCGCCCACGTACCAGCGGCTGCCCGGATCGTCACCGACCAGCAGGGTGCCGAGGCCGGGGGTGATACCCCGTGCCTTGAGCGCCGCCACGCGGACGGTCAGATCGGACTTGATCGCGGCGGCGGTGGCCTTGCCATCGAGAATCTGGGCAGTCATGACCCCATCCTCCCGGATCGGGTGCCCCCGGTTCCAGTCAAGCCACGCGACGACGGCAGCGGTTGGTTGCACTTGCACAACAAGTGACCGCCCTTCTACCCCTTGACTGGACAAGGACGGGCCAGGACGACCACGATGACCGAAAAGAGTGCCGCGGGCAGTGCCGGGGGGCGGACCGCAGATCGAGATGTTCCTCCGCGCGGGCCGCGCGTCCCCGCACGTTGACGGAGGAACACCCCACCATGAGCTTCGGCGACCCGAACAACCCGTACGGGCAGCAGCCGCAGGGCCAGCCCCAGTACGGCTACCCGCAGCAGGCCCCGCAGGGCATCCCGCCGCAGGCCGGTTACGGCTACCCCCAGCAGGGCGCGCCCGGCTACCCGGCCCCCGCCGGCTACCCCGTCGCCCCGATGGAGATGCCCGGCCTGATCAAGACCGCCCGTGTGCTCCTCTTCATCGTCGCGGGTCTGCAGATCCTCGTCGGCGTCATCTTGGGCATCATCCTGATGGCCGCCAGCGGCGCCGCCGCCGGCACCAGCGTGAGCGACGAGGCGGACCTGCTGGCCGGCCTCGGCGGCATCATGGTGTTCATCGTGTTCGCCTTCGCGGCGTGGGCCATCACCCTGGGCGTGAAGTTCTCCAACGGCGGCAACGGCGTGCGCGTCACGACGATCGTCTACGCCGCGCTGTTCATCGCGCTGAGCCTGTTCAACTTCCTTGGCGCCGTCAACAACTCCTCGACGGGCGGCGGTGGCGGCCCGATCGTCGGCGCCATCGTCGGCCTCGCCATCGGCGGCATCATCCTCGCCTCGATGGTCAACAGCGCCGCCACCGCCTGGTTCAAGCGCCCGCGCTACTGATCCGTACGGACCTGCACGGGTCCGTACAGGTCCGTACAGGTAAGGACCGACCCATACCGGTCCGTACCGGGCCGTACTGGTCCCCGCGGATCAGTACGGCCCGCTCCGCGCCCCACGGACGCGACCGCTCGCGCACCAGCCGGGGCAGACGAAGCAGCCGGAGCGGACCGACCGGACCGGAACCTTCCGGAGCGGAACCTTCCGGAGCGGACAACAGGCCGCGCCCCGCACCGTCCGGTGCGGGGCGCGGCCTTCGCGTTGCGCGGGTCAGTGGAAGAAGTGCCTCGTCCCCGTGAAGTACATCGTCACGCCCGCCTTCTGCGCGGCCTCGACCACCTGCTCGTCGCGGACCGAACCACCCGGCTGGACCACGGCCTTGATGCCCGCGGCCGTCAGGATCTCCAGGCCGTCCGGGAACGGGAAGAACGCGTCGGAAGCGGCGTACGCGCCCTGCGCGCGCTCCGCGCCCGCCCGCTCGACGGCGAGCTTCGCCGAGTCGACCCGGTTGACCTGGCCCATGCCGACGCCGACCGAGGCGCCGTCCTTGGCGAGCAGGATGGCGTTGGACTTGACCGCCCGGCAGGCCTTCCACGCGAAGGCGAGGTCGGCGAGCTCCGCCGCGGAGAGGGCGTCACCGGTGGCCAGGGTCCAGTTGGCCGGGTCGTCGCCGTCCGCCTGGAAGACGTCGGACTCCTGGAGCAGCACCCCGCCGGAGATCGGCTTGAGGTCACCGGGCTGGTGCGGGTCGCCGTCCACCTTCAGCACGCGGATGTTCTTCTTCCGGGCCAGGACCTCCAGCGCGCCGTCCTCGTACGCGGGGGCCGCGATGACCTCGGTGAAGATCTCGGCGACCTGCTCGGCGAGCGCGACCGTCACCGGGCGGTTGACGGCGATGACACCGCCGAACGCCGACAGCGGGTCGCAGGCGTGCGCCTTGCGGTGCGCCTCGGCGATGTCCGCGCCGACGGCGATGCCGCACGGGTTGGCGTGCTTGATGATGGCGACGCACGGCCCGTCGTGGTCGTAGGCGGCCCGGCGGGCGGCCTCGGTGTCCACGTAGTTGTTGAAGGACATCTCCTTGCCGTGCAGCTGCTCGGCGTTGGCGAGTCCGCCCGGCTGCCCGTCGGTGTAGAGAGCGGCCCCCTGGTGGGGGTTCTCCCCGTAGCGCAGGGAGGCCTTGCGCTCCCAGGCCCCGGCGAGGAACTCGGGCAGGGCGGCCGCCTCCCCCTCGGCCTCGGGCGCGTATGCGTTCGTGAACCAGGACGCGACGGCGACGTCGTACGCGGCGGTGTGCTGGAACGCCTCGGCGGCCAGGCGCTTGCGCGCCGTCAGGTCGAAACCGCCGCCCTGGACGGCGGCGAGCACGTCGGCGTAGCGGGCGGGACTCGTCACGACCGCGACGGAGGGGTGGTTCTTGGCCGCCGCACGGACCATGGACGGCCCGCCGATGTCGATCTGCTCGACGCACTCGTCGGGCGTCGCGCCGGAGGCGACGGTCTCGCGGAACGGGTAGAGGTTGACGACGACGAGGTCGAACGGCTCGACGCCCAGCTCGGCCAGCTGCGCCCGGTGGCTCTCCAGGCGCAGGTCGGCGAGGATGCCGGCGTGCACGCGCGGGTGCAGGGTCTTGACGCGGCCGTCCAGGCACTCGGGGAAGCCGGTCAGCTCCTCGACCTTGGTGACCGGGACGCCGGCGGCGGCGATCTTCGAGGCGGTGGAGCCGGTCGAGACGAGCGTGACGCCCGCGTCGTGCAGCCCGCGCGCGAGCTCCTCGAGGCCCGTCTTGTCGTAGACGCTGATGAGCGCCCGGCGGATCGGCCGCTTCGTCGTACCTTCGGCGGTCACTGGATCGTTACCTTTCGTCCCTCAATGCGGTAGCCGTGCCGGGCCAGTCGCCCCACGACATCGACGAGCAGCCTGCGCTCGACTTCCTTGATGCGCTCATGGAGAGCGGCTTCGTCGTCCTCGTCCCGGACCTCGACCACACCCTGGGCGATGATCGGTCCGGTGTCCACGCCGGCGTCCACGAAGTGGACGGTGCAGCCGGTGACCCGCGCGCCGTACGCGAGCGCGTCGCGTACGCCGTGCGCGCCGGGGAAAGCCGGCAGCAGCGCGGGGTGGGTGTTGATGAAGCGGCCCCCGAACGTGTCGATGAACCTCTTCCCCACGATCTTCATGAACCCGGCGGAGACCACCAGGTCGGGATCGTGGGCGGCGGTGGCGGCGGTCAGGGCCTCGTCCCACTCCTCGCGACTGGCGTACGCCTTGACCGGGCAGACAAAGGTGGGGATCCCGGCCCGCTCGGCCCGCTCCAGCCCGGCGATGCCGGACCGGTCCGCCCCCACGGCCACGACGCGGGCGCCGTACCCCTCGGGATCGGCGGCGATGGCGTCGAGCAGGGCCTGGAGGTTGGTGCCGGAACCGGAAACCAGCACGACCAGGCGGGAGGCAGCCATGAAAGGCCCTTTCTGGGCGGGTTCGTCCTTGCATGATCGTACGAAACTCCGGGTCCCCTATATACGGGGAACCATACGAAGCCACCGACCGCCTGCAACGATACCGGCACACCGGACGGCCCCCGAGGGACGGGGGCACGGCCGAGCTGTAGCGTCTGGACCACACGCCTCACCACCCGCTTCACCACCCGCTTCACCACCCGCTTCACCACCCGCCTCACCGCACCGTCACAGCAACGACACAGGGGAAGAAACGCACCCGATGCCGGACCGCCGTCAGCCCTCCTCCACCGACGACAACCCCTACGCGGCGCCGCCCGAGGGGCGGCCCGACCAGCCGTGGCAGCCGCGCGAGGGCGCGAACGAGCACGAGCGCCGCGGCGGCGGCGACCAGGGCCAAGGTCCCTCCGGGGGCGGCCCGGCCCGCTGGGACCCGACGGACCCGCTCCAGCGGCGGGCCCGCTACGCGCTGCTGGCCGGCATGTGGGGCTTCTTCTTCGGGCTCTTCGGGATCCCGTCGGCGGGGCTGCTGCTGGGTGCGCTGGCCCTGTACTGGGGGATCAGCGCGCTGCGCGCGAAGCGCGACCCCTCGGAGGAGACGCCCGCGGGGACCCCGCCCCGGGCCGACGGGCTCGCGGCCCTGGGCGAGGCGGCCCGCCCGCAGCGCACGGCGGCCATCGGCGGCCTGGTCACGGCCTCCCTGGCGATCCTGCTGGCGGCGAGCTCGTACACGGTGCAGCTGGTCTACAAGGACTTCTACGTCTGCCGTGACGACGCGCTGACCCAGACGGCGGCCCTGCAGTGCAACGACCTCCTCCCGAACAACGTCCTGGGCACCTGGCTCGAGGTAAAGCGCTGACCCCACCCGCCACCTGACGGCCCCCCACCCGGACCCACGCCCGGCCCGGCACACGCCCGACCCGGGGCACCGCGTGCCGGGCCCAGGGCACCCGCCCCTGCCCCCTGTCGTCAAAAGTCCCGCCTGGCCCGCGACGCCTGACCGCGCCTCGCTGCGTTGCCGAACCCGGGAACTCCTCCGCCGTGCGATGCACGGCGGAGGACGCCGCAGGCCTCACCGGCCGACGACAGGACCACAGACCCTGACGGCCACCAGGCCCGGCGCCGACGGCACCTGACACCACGTCCGCCCGCCGGTGACCACCCCGACCGAGCGCCCAGCCCGGCCGCCGGGAATGCGGGCCCGGCCTGAAAGCGGCCCGCCCGGCACGTCAGGGGCACGCCGCGCGCAGGCCCCGGCCAACCCCGTCCCGTCCGGCGACCCGCCACGGCACGGATGGCCCCGCTCCGCCCGCACCCGCACGCCACATGGCCCGCTGGCCTGCCGCGCCCCCGGTCCGCATGGTCCTCCCGGTGGAGCGGGGCACGTCGGTGCGCGCGTCGGCCCGGCCGTTGCGCCGGGACCCGTGGAGCCTGCCACGAGGGGTGTCCGGCCCCGGCCCCCTTGTCCCCTCCCGGCCTTGGCCGAGCCGGTCCGCACAGCGGCCCCTCGGCTCCGCTGCGCCCAGGCCCCACAGGCTTTCAGGCCCCACGGCCCAACGCTCCGTCACCGGAGGTGACAACGTGGGCCGCAGGCCGGGACCGCATGGCGGGGCGGGCCGCCCCGCCATGCGGCCACCCCTCGCACCGCTCCCGCGCGGAAGCGCGGACCACGAGGGGCGGGTGGGCGGGGACCAGGCACGGTCACGGCCGGCGCCGCCGACGCGGCAGCACCCGCGCCCCCGTCACCGGCGGCGACAGCTTCTCCTCCGATCCGGCCGCTGCCGGCGCGGCCGGGGGCTTCGGCGTCCGCTGCCATGCCCTGGCGCCGTTCAGCCCCGCACCGGGCGGATCCGGCACGGGCCCGCCCGGCACCTTCGGCGACGGGACCCCTGAGGGCTCGGGTGCCGCTGCCGGGGGCCGCGGCCCCAACAGCCGCGCACCGCCGAGGCCGGGCCCCGGCTCGGGCGGCGCTTCCGCCGGCCCGCCGGGCCGCGACGGCCGCAGCCACGCCAGCGCCTCGCCGAGCCGCGACCCATCGGCGTCGGGCGCCTGCGCCCCCGACCGCCCGTACTCGGGCGAACCCGGCCGCCCCGGCGACGGCGCCGCCGGATCCGCTGCCCGAGGCAGACGCGGCGGCTCCACAGGGGCCGAGGGACAGGGCCCCGACGGGTCACCCCCCGGGCCGCCGGGCCGCGACGGCCGCAGCCACGCCAGCGCCTCGCCGAGCCGCGACCCATCGGCGTCGGGCGCCCGCGCCCCCGACCGCCCATACGCGGGCGAACCCGGCCGCCCCGGCGACGGCGCCGCCGGATCCCGCTCCGACGGCCGCCGGCCAGCCGTGCCGGCCGCCACCGGATCCACGGCCCGAGGTGGACGCGGCGGCTCCACAGGGGCCGGGGGACACGGCCCCGACGGGTCAGCCCCCGGCCTCGCGGCCCGCGACGGCCGCAGCCACGCCAGCGCCTCACCGAGACGCGAGGCCAGAGAGGCTGAGGTCTTATCAGTCCCGGACGGACGCCTCTGCGCCGATGCCGGACCCGCCGGGCGCGGACCGCCGAGGGCCCGCTCGACCGCGGAGTCCGACGGCCGCGGCCCCGGCGCCTCGCGGGCTGACGGAGCGACAGGCTCCGGGGACCCGGGCCCCGACGCCCCGGGCCGCCGCGGGCCGGACACGCCGGGCCCGGTCAGCCCCGGCCTCATCCCTCCGCCCACTCCGGCGGAACCCGGCTCCACCACGGCCCCCGGACCCGACGGCCTGGACCCCGACAAGCCGTCAGCCGACGCAACCTCAGGACTCCGAGGCCTCAGACCAGGCGCAGCCGACCCGAACGACGACCCCGACTGCGCCGGAGCCCCCGACCGCGACGGCCCGGACCCCGGCCCACCCGGACCGGCGAGACCCGGCTCCACCACGGCCCCCGACCCCGACGGCCCGGACCCTGGCCCACCCGGACCGGCGAGACCCGGCTCCACCACGGCCCCGGCCCCCGGCGCGCCCGCAGCCGGCGGAGCCGCAGGGTCCCGGGGGTGCGTGCCGGGCTCGGGCGGGACGGCGGTCGGCGACGGCGCAGGGTCCCGGGGGCGCGGGCCGGGCTCGGGCGGGACGGCGGCCGGGGCCGTGGCGGGGTCCCCGGACCGTGGTCCCGGCGGGGCCTCCGGGGCCATCGGCCCGGTCACCCCGGCGGGGGGTACGGGCTCCGCCGGCGGGGTGAGGTCCGGGATCAGCGTGCCCGAGGTACGCCGCAGGGTCGCCCAGCGGGCCTCGCGCCCGGCGTTCGTGTGCCAGTCGTCGTCCGCCGGCTCGGGCGCGAACGACGGCCGCGTCCGCCACCGGTGCACCGCCACCGCGACCGGTACGGCCAGCACCAGCGTCCAGCCCACCGCCGCCGCTCCCGCCTGCCACCACACCGGCCCGAACCGCGCCAGCTCCCCCGAGCCCAGCGCCCCGCCCGACGCCCCCGCCAGCCCCGCGAGCAGCAGTCCGCACACGACCGCCCCCAGCGCCGCCGTCAGCGCCGTCTCGCCCAGCGACACCTCCCGCGCCCGCCGGACCGCGAACCACCCCACCACCAGCCCGGCCACCACCGGCATCGCCAGCGCCGCCCACGCCGGCATCGACCCCGCCCCCGCCGGCGGCAGCGCCGCCAGCAGCGGGAAGTGCGGCAGCGCGGGCGAACCCTCGAAGCCCAGGGGGGTCGCGACCGCGCCGGTGCCCAGCTCGAACCCCGGCCCGAGCCCGTACGCCGCGCCCCACACCGCCGCGTTCGGGATCAGCCCGACCGCCAGCAGCAGCACCGCGAACCGCCCCGACCACACCCCCGTCAGCTGCATGAACGATTCCTGTGCCGCCTGCGCGTGCCAGACCAGCGACGCCCCGAGCAACAGCGCGCCCCCGCCCACCAGGACGAGCGCTCCCGCGCCCCCGGCCCCCAGCGCCAGCGCGTACCGGGGGCGCGCGACGGCTCTGCGTACGCCCTCCGGCACCCACGCCGGCAGCGGCCCCCGCGGCCGCCCCCGCGCCGCCCACACCCCGCCGCCCGCGGCCGCAGCCGTGACCAGCGGCACGTGCCAGGCCGCGCTCAGCGGATCGGCCGGCATCGGCCCGCCGGCCGCGTACACGGTGGCGGCGGCCCCCACCGCCAGGTAGCCGCACATCACCGCCGAGAACACGGCCCCGGCCGGCAGCGCGTCGTCGTCATCGATCGCCAGCCGCGCCGCACGCCGCGTCAGCAGCACGGGCAGGGCCAGCAGGAGCAGTGGCGTCACCCCCACCGGCGCGGGTGCGCCGGACAGCGTGTCGTACCGGATCAGCTCAGTGCCGTGCGCCATCAGCCACAGCCCGGCGGCGAGGTGCAGCGCCCCGCCGGGCCCGCTGTCGGGGTACGGCGAACTGATCCACAGGGTCATGACGAGTACGGCCAGGAAGCCGAGTCCCAGCCCGGCGGCGACGACGCCGCTCAGCACACACGCGGCGGCGGCCGGAGAACGGCGGCGGCCGCCGGACCGCGGGAGCGCCGGCAACGACGTCCCGCGTTCGGTCACTTGGGTCACCTCGCCATGGTCCCAACGACACGCGCTGACGCCGCGTAACAGGCGATTACCCGTGGTGTCGCCCAATATACGGTTATGTACTTTTTCGCCCAGAGCTGCCGGGTCACGGGGAGAGCGGCATGACACCCAGCGCCGGCACACCCTCCGAACTGCCCCTGCCCTCCCCCAAGGAGCGCCGCAGACTGCGCGAAGCCGTCGGCCTCAGCCTCGACGACGTCGCGGCGGCGCTCGGCGTGTCCGCGTCCACGGTCCGCTCCTGGGAGACCGGCCGCACGGGCCCGCGCGGCCGCAAGCGCCAGGCCTACGCGAGGATCCTGGGCACGGACACGGACACGGACACGAATACGGGTACGGATGCGGACAGCGGTACCGATACGGGTGTCCGTACGGATGCGGGTTCGACTTCGGGTACGGGTCCCGGCACGAGTTCGGGTACGAGTTCGGGTTGCGACAGCGGCAGCGGCACCGCCGGGGTCTGGCCGGGCCTGACCCACGGCACGGCCGACCTCCCCACCGCCCTGCGCGCCGGCGGCGATGGACTGCGGGCCGCCTTCACCGCCGGCGGGGCGGGCCGGCCCGCGGCCGGGCACCCGGTGGACGCCGGCCCGGCCTTCTCCCCAGCCGGCCGCCACGCCTACGAGATCGGCCCCGAACCCTTCCCAGATCCGGATCCGGATCCGGCCCCCGCCCCGGCCCCGGGCACGGGCACGGCCCCGAACCCCGCGCCGGATCCCCGGGCGGACGGCCACCCGGAGGCCACCACCGGCCCCTCCAGCCCTTCCGGACCCTCCCGCCCCGGCACGCCCGACGCCGTATCCGAGCCCACGCCCGACCCCGCGCCCGACGCGGTGCCCGCGCGTCCCCGTCGGGTGGGCCCCAGCCTCAATCCCGTCCCTCCCGAGGGCGGATTCCGGGCCTCCGTCGTCCGCCTCACGCCCGGTCAGGCCTTCGACGCCCTCTACGCCTACGCCGCCCCCGCCCTGGTCCGCCAGACCTACCTGCTCACCGGCCGCCGCAGGCTCGCCCGGCAGTCCGTCGAGCGGGCCTTCCGGCGGGCCTGGGAACGGTGGCCGGAGGTCGCCACCGATCCCGACCCCGTCGGATGGGTGCGCGCGGCGGCGTACGAATGGGCGCTCAGCCCCTGGCACGTATTCCGCCGCCCCCGCAAGCACCCCGACAAGACCCCGGCGGACCCCGCCGACCGGATCCTGATGGACGCCCTGCTCGCGCTGCCGCCCCGGCACCGCCGCACCGTGCTCCTCTACGACGGGGTCGGGCTCGACCTGCCCGACACGGCCGCCGAGACCGAGGCCAGCACCCCGGCCGCCGGCGCCCGGCTGCTGCGCGCGCACGCCGAACTCGCCCACCGCGTCCCCGAGCTGGTCGCCGTACCGGCCGCGGGCCGGTCGGCGGTGCTGCACGAACAGCTGTGCGCGCTGCGGCCCGCCGTACGGCTGGAGCCGTGCCGGGCGGTGGTGGTACGGATGGTCGGCGAGCGGCGCAGCCGGCTGTGGACCCGGGCCGCGCTCACCCTGACGGCGTGCATCGCGGCCGCCACCACGTACACCCTGTTCACGGCGCCCACCCGGTACGTGCCGCGCATCGCGCCCGGCGCGAGCGTGTCCGGCGTACCGCCGCACGCGGGCCCGCAGCAGCTGACCGAGGAGCGCAGGCTGCTCCAGGAGAAGCTGCGGACGGAACGGGAGAGCGGGCCGGCCCGGCTGCTGCCCCGGGTCGAGTGAGCCGTCCGGTTCCGGTACCAGGCGGAAACGGGCGTGGGCCCCCCCCCCGCCCCCCGGGGGGGGGGCCCCCCCCCCCGGGGGGGGGGGGGGGGGCGGGCGGGGGGGGGGCGGGGGGGTGGGCGCGGGGGGGGGAGGGGGGGGTGGGGGGGGGGGAGGAAACAGT